>CP070811.1:4175942-4240042 GCA_020343875.1 Anaerolineales bacterium
GGTGAAGAAGAACAAGGTGGCCCCGCCGTTTCGGGTGGCTGAGTTCGACATCATGTATAACGAGGGCGTTTCCAGGGTGGGCGATGTGTTGGACATCGCTGTAGAGATGGAAATTGTGGAGAAACGGGGTTCGTTCTACTCGTATGGAGAGACCCGCCTGGGGCAAGGACGTGAGAACGCCAAGGATTTCATGCGCGACAACCCCGACCTGTCTTTGGAAATCGAGAATAGGGTCCGTGAGGCAAAGGGCTTGCCGATACTGGAAGTTACACTGGAAGACGGACAACCTACGCAAGAAACAGAAGTATAGCGGCTGGCGACGCGCCTGCTTGCAGGCATTTGTCATAAGCAATGATCGTTCGCCGGCCCCGTGCCACAGCTAGTGAATGGTATGAGCTTGAACCGTATGTCCTAGATTTGACTGAGGGGGCTTTGTGTAGTATTCCCAGGCCAAGCATCAAGGAAATATGTACAAGGCCAAATCCCAGCGGTTCGTCGATGATGCCTTCATCATCAGTTTGGGCAAAGTATCTACATAGTCCGGTCATCTACCTGCCCCACCCCACTCTGTGAGGGGGAGATCGGCAGTTGAGCGGGTGACGCGGTCAATGATGCCGATTGAGCCAGATATGGACTGGTTTAGAGCCAGATATTATTGATAATTCTGTGGTTGAGCGTCTAATCTGGTTTAGCCACTGTTTGGGCCAAAACTCGGACTCGGAGACCTTTCGAGACAAAAGTAAATACTTTCATACGAAATCGACGAACAAGCTCTTCCTGTTGTTTGATTATTCGGACAAGCTGTGGCAGGCTGCGCCACAGCTTGTCTTTTGTTCGCAGTGGCGAGAAGGCTTCGTTTGGCTGGGGGCAGCCATCCTGAAAACTGGGCCAGAGCAGAGAAAAATGGCTGGCACTATCACGGCCTTGAAGTTTCAGAAGCGCAACAAAGATCGGGCCAACGTCTACTTGGACGGAGAGTATGCCTTTGGGCTGGACGCCATCGAAGCGGCTCAGTTGCGAAAGGGTCAGATACTATCCGACGCAGAGATTGGCGCGCTAAAAGCGCGGGATGAGCGGAATCGGATCTTTAACCGGGCCATTCACTTCTTGAGCTACCGGCCACGCAGCCGGGCGGAGCTGCAGCGCTTTTTGCGGGGCAAGGCGATTGCCGAGGAAGTGATAGCCGACGTGGTTGTGCGTCTGGAGCAGGCCAGATATCTGGATGATGAAGCCTTTGCCCGTTTTTGGGTGGAGAATCGTGAGCAGTTCAGGCCTCGAAGTCAACGCGCTCTGCGTTACGAACTCCGCCAGAAGGGTGTCAGCGATGAGGTCATCAACCGGGTATTGGGTGGGCTTGACGAACAGGCCGCCGCTTGGCGTGCTATTGAAGGTCGCCTGGACCGATGGGCTGAATTGCCTGGCGCCGAATTCCGCCAGAAAGTCATGGGCTATCTAAGTCGTCGTGGATTTGATTACAGCACGATATCTGTGGCCCTTGCAAAAGCTTACCAGATATTGAAGATGGAAGATTGAGTTTACGCGGCGCTATGTCCAATTAACCATATTTGCCAAAAAACTGTGCCTTGGGGATAGGTCTAGCTTTGCAGAGCATTTCTTTGGCTGTTCAAAATCGGCCTACTCTGGGAAACACAGTTGAGGCACCCCGATGCCGTAACGCTGCTCGCAAGGCGAGATGGTGCGTTCTGCATCAGGAGCTAGATCAGACGAGAATAAGAGGAAAGAAGAATGGGGAACCCTTTGATGATTTTGGTGATCAGCTTTGTGGTTGGGTTGATAGCCTTTGCGCTTGGCTATTTTCTCAGACAGTACCTTGGAGCGGTCAAACTGAAGTCTGCCGAGGCTGAAGCGCAACGCACCTTGAGCGAAGCCGAAGCGCAGAAGAAGGATTTGCTCCTCCAGGCCAAGGAGGAAGCCATTCGACTCCGCGACATTGCCGAGTTAGAAATGCAGCAAAAGGGCGCTGAGTTACGCCGGCAAGAGGAGCGTCTGCAAAAGCGCCAAGAGGTGATTGACCGCCGCTTCGAGAGCGTGGACACCCGAGAACGTGCGTTGAATAAGCGCCAAAGCGCCCTGGACCGACGTGCCAACGAAGTGAACAAACTCTACGAAGATCAGATGGCCGAACTCCAACGTATCTCAGGTCTGTCGCAAGAAGAGGCCAAGGAGATATGGTTGCAGATGGTAGAGAAGGATGCCCGACAGGATATGGCCCGCATCGTGCGCGAGATCGAAGCAGAAGCTAAAGCTGAGGGTGAACGCCGGGCGCGCAAGATCGTTACTCTTGCGGTCCAGCGCATTGCCTCAGACCAGGTTTCCGAAATTGTCGTGTCGGCGGTGCCCTTGCCTGGCGAGGATATGAAGGGGCGTATTATCGGGCGACAGGGCCGCAACATACGCGCCTTTGAAAACGCGACAGGGATTGATGTCATTGTGGATGATACCCCGGAAGCGATCATTCTGTCGGGCTTTGACCCGGTGCGGCGTGAAATCGCACGCGTCGCCATGTCAAAACTCATCACCGACGGCCGCATTCACCCTGCCCGCATTGAAAAGACGGTAGAAAAAGCCCGCCAGGAAGTCGAGCAGACTATCATTGAGGAAGGAGAGCGGGCTGTTCTGGATGCTGGCGTCCATGGCCTGCACCCCGATATCATCAAATTGTTGGGGCGACTCAAGTACCGGACTAGCTACGGGCAAAATCAGAATCAGCACGCCGTCGAGTGTGCTCACATTGCGGGTATCCTGGCCGCCGAATTGGGGGCCAACGTGCGCATTGCCAAAGAGGGGGCTCTGCTGCACGACATCGGCAAGGCAGTGGACCACGAGGTAGAAGGTCCGCATGCTTTGATTGGGGCCGACATCGCCAAGCGATGTGGTGTCCATTCCAAAGTGGTGAACATCATTGCTTCCCATCACCACGAGGCTGAGCAAGACCCAGACACGCTGGAGGCCATCATTGTGGAGGCGGCCGACGCCATATCTGGCGCGCGGCCGGGCGCCAGACGTGAAAGCCTGGAAACCTATGTAAAGCGCATTAAGGCGTTGGAGGAAGTAGCCAATTCCTTTGAGGGGGTGAGCGAGAGCTACGCTATCCAAGCCGGGCGAGAGATCCGGATCATTGTCAAGCCCGAGGAGGTTGACGACTACGCTGCCAGCACTCTCTCGAAAGACATCGCCCGTAAGGTGGAAGAGAGTCTGGAGTATCCAGGCCAGATTAAAGTGACCGTCATCCGTGAGATGCGCGCGGTGGACTACGCTAAATAGGAAAGCTGAGCGGTTTCCCGTGAAGAACTCCCCCACACCTGGGTGATGTGCACCCCGCCCTCGGGTAACAGGAGAGAGCCATGCTTCGTAACGGCTCTCTCTTTTTTCTTACCTGGCCATCGGGCTACTTATGAATAACGACCAAAGTGCCAGGATTAGAATCGGTGGATTGCACTTGGTTGGCGCCAGGCGGCAGTGGTGGGTCAGCCCAGTTAAAGAGCCATTCCGCATCTTCGGTGCGCAGATTCACGCAGCCGTGACTCATTGGCTGGCCGAAATTGCTGTGCCAGTAAGTACCGTGCAAGGAATAACCCCGATAAAAGTACATAGTATAAGGTACATCAGGTAGATAGTAACCCGGTCCCACCATCAGGGTAGCCGATAGCTTCCAGTAAATACGAAACTGGCCTATGACAGTGGGAGTATTGGGCAACCCGGTGGAAACGGTGGCTTGATAAACAGGCGTGCTCCCCTCATAGGCCGTTACCTGCTGATGAGTCAAATCCACATCAATCCACTTCTCGTCGCCAGCCACAGGAGGTGAGACGGGTGAGGGGATTGGTGTGGCAGTTGCAGGCAGTAGAGTGGGGGTCAGGATCGGGCTGGCTGCGATGGTTGGGACGGGAGTGTGCGTGGCGGTAGCCGTTGGGATTGGGGTCGGCGTGGGGGCCAACGTGGCGGTGGCTGTGGGGGGCAGTAGGGTCGACGTGGGTGTCGGTGTTGCGGTGGGGGTAGGTAGCACCCACGCCAACACTGCGGCTGGTGAGTACTGAGCTATCAGAACGAGTCCAATCCCCAGCAAGCAAACGCCGATTGCCAATAGCAGCCCTAATCGTACTATGAGCCGCTGCTTGCGGCGTGCGGCAGCTCCATCGCGAGCGCTCTTGCGGGCTTTGGGCAAAGGTGAAGTGTCGTGCAGCGGCTCAGAGCCTGTGGTTGGAGGGGGTGTGACCGCGGGTATAGACGGCGCCTCTCCCGAGAGCCAATCGGCTTCAAATACATCCTCGCTAGTCGATGGGGCGACCGGCACATGCTCTGCCAGGTTAGGCTGGTTGGTCGATAGGTGGCGTCGCGCCCAGCGGACACCGGCCCGGGCGCGTTCGTTCTCCGGGTCTAGCTCCAGCACACGTGTAAGCAACACCAGGCTCTCTTGCCGATTGGGCGCCAGCCAGGCCAACCAGAGCAAGGCGGTTATGTTGTCCGGGTCGGTATCTAAGACAGCCCAAAACCAGTGGCGTGCCTCGGCTTGATCGCCAGCACGCTCCGCCAGCAAGCCGCGTCTCAGCAACGACTGGACCTCGGCAGTGGATCGTTTGGCTTCTGCACTGACTGCCGCACGGGTACGGGTGGCCAGCAACCTGGCTCTCGCTGCCTGGCTTGGGGTGCGCGGGTTAGGCTGCATCGGTTGATCGGGTATTTTTGACTTGGTCACCACATCTCCTCGGTAATTGTAAAGAAATAAGCTGTGATGTTCCAGACTGGGTCCAAACTGAAAACGCAATGGCTGTCCTGGCAATGCCTCAGGAGCTGAAAGAGCGTTACCTTCTGATCGGCTGTCAAGCCAGGCCACCTGTAAAGTGCCAGCCGGATCTGCGGCCAGGCGGCCCGCCGTGGCTATGGGATCGGACGGCGTTTCGAATAATGGTAACGCTGGCTTGTTTCGAAATCGGGAAGTTGTTTCTTAATGAGCCCTTGCCATCGGGGGATGATGGAACCTAATTTTACCACAAGTTGCCGTTAGAATGCAAATAGGATTGCTTAGATTCAGACTGCAATATGATAAGAGTGTGCTGTATCTCCTGCGGGCCTAGGCGAAATGTCGCATTACGCATCCGACATTTCGCCTGGCGAATTTTGCTCAGGGGTGGCGTTTCAGCCAGGCGAAATCTGCCTGCCTGCCGATGTAAACCAGGCCGGCCCGTGATATACTGATGCGTGTCACAACCGCTTGATTGAAAGCATTAACTCCTTCGGCCAACGCTCTCTTCACGCCATCAAAGGCACAGCTATCTATCAAGCCAATTCTGAGGTTAATCTCTATGACCAGCAAACCCTGGAGCACTTCAACCAAACGCCTCGTTGTGGTCGGTATCGTCTCGCTGCTAGTGCTGGCCATCGTCCGTTTTGGGCGGGCCTTGGCGCCGCTGACGGTGGCGGTGATCATGGCGTACCTGCTCAATCGGCCTGTCAACTGGATCGCGCGCCGCGCCCGCATACCGCGCAAATTGACTGCCGTCGTCACCTACGTCGCCTTGTGGGGCGTGCTGGTCCTGATCCCCGTCTTGCTAACCCCTGTTCTCGTCCGCGAGGCGGGCCGGGTCGTGCTGGATCTGTGGCGGATCAACGAGCAGGTTCGCCCGCTTTTCCAGACCCTGGCCGTGTATAACCTTTCGCCGGACCTGAATAACCTCACGCTGCAGGCGACCCAGTCGCTGGTCAAGACACTGCCCTCCCTGGCCAACGGCGCCATCCACGTCTTGTTCGGAATCGCCGAAGGGATGGTCTGGGGCATCTTTATCTTCGTGGTTGGGCTCTATCTGCTGTGGGATGCTGAAAGATTAGGCGGTTGGTTCGACAATCTGGCACCGCCCGACTACCGCCAAGAGGTGACACTGCTTCGTCGAGAGATCGGTGCCATCTGGAGCGCCTTCCTGGTGGGCCAGCTGATCCTATGTGTGGTGATGGGGCTGGGTGTAGGCGGCGCTATGGCCTTGCTGGGCATTCGCAGTGCGCTCATCTTGGGACTGGTAGCGGCCCTGGCCGAGTTGGCGCCCAACATCGGGCACCACATATCGGCCCTGGTGGGTGTCACACTTGCCTTAGTCGAGTGGAGTTCCTGGCTTCCGGTCAGTAATTTGGGATTGGCCGTGATTGTGATCCTGGTCTATGTCGCTGTCGCCCAGCTGGATATCAACCTCCTAATCCCCCGCATTATCGGGCGACGTATGCACCTGCCGCCGGCTGTGATCCTCGCTGGACTGATCGCCGGCGCCAGCATCGGCGGGGTGCTGGGCTTGATCCTGGCCGCGCCTACCCTGGCCAGCCTGCGCGTGCTGGGGAGTTACGTCTACCGGCGGCTCTTGGATATGGAACCTTACGTGCTTGTCAACGGGGCGCGATCGCTGCGGGTGGTGGTGGAGGCAAAGCCAAGAGGCATAGACTCCATCTTACCAGATGCTGTTTCGCACGAGAGTGCATGAATGACGTTCGGCTCTGAGCCAGGCGTAGGAAGAGGTATGTGAAAATGGAATCGGAAGCGGAGAAAAACGCGGCGCCCTGCCCGAACTGCGGGCGAACGGTTAGCCTGGGAGCTCAGGTGGAAGAGGGCTAGCGAGGCACCTGCCTCCAGTGTGGGGCCTACCTGGAGATTGTCGGTTTGGAACCGGCGGAGATCGATTGGGCTGCCGGTGAGTTCGAGGACGACGGAGCTTTCTCAATTTGTGTGTGGAACAGGCCGCTGGGGCGAAAGGCCTCGGGTCAACACTGGCGATGGGCCGCTTCGACCTGATACCCTGTTGAGTGAGGTGGAATTGGACGCAGAGCGTGAGTATCGCTTTCGCTACCTGTTCGATGGCGAGCACTGGCGATACGACTGGCATGCGGACAAATCTCTGCCTAGCCCTTACGGAGCCTATGACTCGGTCGTGATGGCTAGCCTGCCATTGGCAAGCTGTTAGGCCATCCTAACTGATGCCCTCTCTCCAAGTCTATCGATGGCTGCCTTAAGGAGCACTCTACTATGCCCCAAGTCAGGGGTAGCCATAGAACTACTGGACGATTCGCCCATCGGAGTGTATACTTGGATTCCAATATCGCTTGCAGCGGGTGTGCTGAGCGAAGGATTCTTACCGGCTGTGCGGCCCGCTCCCGGTGGCCGTTGAACTGCGTGCCGCTCGGCATAAGAGAAAAGAATAGATGAAGCAGCACAAGAAGCTGGCAACAAGCATCGTTGGCGTTGTGCTGGCAACATTGGTTGGGTTGCTAGATCACATCACCGGATACGAGTTGGGCTTCTTCGTCTTTTATTTCATTCCAATCGGCTACGTGGCGTGGATTTCTGGAGGTTTTTCTGGCGCCATCGTTTCTGTCGCCTGCGCGATAATTTGGTTCTTTGTGGATGCGACATCGGGCCACTCTTATTCGTCTTCGTGGTATGGCATATGGAACGCCGGCATTCGTCTCATTTCGTTCCTCGCTGTCACGCTGGCGGCATCAAGAGTCAGGGAGCTGTTGGACAGCGAGAGAGCACTGACTGCCCGGTTGCAGGAAGCCCTGAACCAGGCCAAGGAGCTACGTGGCTTGTTACCGATCTGCGCGTCGTGCAAGAAGATCAGGAATGATACGGGATATTGGGAACAGATCGAGGAATACGTGAGCAGGCATTCAAGAGCGGAGTTCACTCACGGCATTTGCCCCGAGTGTACCCAAAGGCTTTATCCACGCCTCTTCGACGGGAAGGAGACTCCCATCCCGCCGCACCCAGCCGGCACCGATACCACCGGATACGTCAAGAAAGGGGCATTAGCTGAGGAGTAACAAGCTTATGCCAAGATTCTTTTTCACGGGTCTGCGCGTCCGCTTGCTGCTGCTGGTGTTGGGGGCGGTCGTCCCTGTCCTGGGGCTGACCGTCTATACCAATACCGAATTGCGCCGTCTGGCCGCTGACCATGCCGAGGCAGAAGCATTGCGGCTGGTCCGTATCGCTGCCAGCGATCAGCAGGACTCAATCCATGATACGCGCCAACTCCTCTTCGCCCTGGCGCAGCTTCCCGAACTGGTCGAAGAGGATCCGGTCGCCTGCTCCGCTCTGCTGGCCGGGCTGCTGAATCAATATCCTCAGTATACTCGGGTAGGGGCCATTGCGCCGGACGGAGACCTTTTCTGTAGCGCGCCGCCAGCCGAAGGCCCGGTCAACTTGGCGGATCGGGACTATTTTCAGCGCGCCTTCGAGACGCGTGACTTCGCCATTGGCAGCTATCAGGAAGACCCCGTTAGTGGCAGAGCGACGCTGGATTCAGGATTCCCTGTCCTCGATGAGAAGGGCCAGGCCCAGGCCGTCGTGTTTGCCTCTCTGGACCTGGCCTGGCTCAACCAATTGGCGGCCGAAGCACGGTTTCCAGAGGGTTCGACCTTTACCGTGATTGACCGCCACGGCACCATCCTGGTCCGTTATCCTGATCCAGGTGTCTGGGTCGGCCAATCCCTACCCGAGGCGCCGATCGTTGAGACCAATCTGAGGCAGCAAGGCGAAGGTACGGCTGAAGCTGACGGTGTGGACGGCATTCTCCGTTCATTTGCCTTTTCACCGCTGGCGGGCCTGCCCGGAGGGGACGGCGAAGTGTATGTCAGCATCGGAATCCCCACCGGCGTTGCCTTTTCTGATGCCAACCGTGCGCTGATTCGAAATCTGGTCGGGCTGGGGCTGGTCACTATGCTGGCGCTGGCCGCAGCTTGGTTTGGCGGCGATCTATTCATCTTGCGCCGGGTAAACGCGCTGGTCAGCGCGACCAGGCGACTGAGCGCTGGCGACTTGAGTGTGCGCACTGAGTTGCCCTATGGGTATGGCGAGCTGAGTCAACTCGCTCGCGCGTTCGACGAAATGGCCGAGTCGCTGGAGCGGCGGGTTGCAGAGCGCGACCAAGCCACGCAAGCACTACAGGAGAGCAAGCGCGCCCTATCCACATTGATGAGCAACCTGCCCGGCATGGCCTATCGCTGCCTGAACGATCGTGCGCGGACCCTGGAATTCGTCAGCGAGGGCTGTCTCGACCTGACCGGTTACCCTCCCTCGGATCTGATCCAGGGCCGCACGTCTTACGCACAGCTGATCCATGCCGAGGATCGAGAGCCCATATGGAATCAAATACAAACTGCCCTGACCAAGGGCGTTCCTTTCCGGCTCACCTACCGCATTCGTACCGCCTCGGGGGAGGAGAAATGGGTTTGGGAACAAGGGCGGGGCGTGCTTTCCTCTGACAGAGCCCCTATTGCACTCGAGGGGTTCATCATCGACATCACCGAACGGGTGCTGGCCCACCAGACATTGGAGCAACGCGTGGCGGACCGGACGCGAGAACTATCGGCGCTGTACGACGTAACGGCGGTGGCCAGTGCCTCTTTGGAGCTGGAGACGGTCCTGGACCGCTCCTTGGATCGCGTATTGACGGTGATGGGCAGTCAGCTAGGTGCCATTCACCTGCTTGACGAGATGGAAGGGACATTACACCTGGCCTCAGGGCGAGGAATTCCAGCCGATCAGGTCGCCCGCATATCCTCGGTGCCGGTGGGCAGTGGTCTGGTGGGTTTGGTAATTGAGCAGGGCGACTCCCTGGTCCTGTCCGACATCAGCGCCGGTCCCCGGCCATTGCTGGCTATCCCAGCCAGCGACTTCCAGGGCTACGTGGGAGTGCCAATACGGGCCAGAGGACGGGTTTTGGGGGTAATTAGCGTCGTGTTAGAAAGGGGACGGAGTTTCACCTCAGAAGAGGTGGCCCTGCTTGACTCCATTGCCGATCAAATTGGGGTAGCAGTGGAGAACGCCCGCTTGTATGATGCTGAGCAGGTGCGCCGTCGCCAGGCCGACACGCTGCTGGAGGTCGCTTCGGCCGTTGGCTCCACGCTAGAACTGGACCAGGTACTGTCCCATATCCTGGATCAGCTTCAGCGTGTGGTTGGCTACGACAGTGCCTCGGTTCAGTTGCTGCAACAAGGAAGCCTGCAAGTGGTGGCCGGCCGTGGCTTCCCTAACGAGAGACAAGTGCTGGGCATCACTTTCCCCCTGAATGAGGAGTCTCCCAACCAGAAGGTAATCAGGGAAGGCCGCCCGCTCAGCTTGGCCGACGCACCCACTCTCTAGCCGGCCTTCCAGGAACCTCCCTACGCCGATATCCGGAGCTGGTTAGGGGTGCCCCTGCGCGTACAAGAGCGGGTGATTGGCATCATCACCTTGGATCGGAGGAAACCAGGCGGATATGACGCTGAGGAAGTGCGACTGGCGACTGCCTTTGCTGACCAGGTGGCGCTGGCTCTGGAGAATGCCCGCCTGTACCAACAGGCGGAGCAACTGGCGGTTATGAAAGAGCGCGGCCGGCTGGCACGCGACCTGCACGACTCGGTGACTCAAGCTCTGTATAGCATAACCCTGCTGGCCGAGGCAGCCCAGCGCCTGGCAGGAGCTGGCAACCTGGAACAAGTCAGGAGTTATCTGGGCCGGCTGGGCGAGGCGGCCTTGCAGTCTCTCAAGGAAATGCGCTTACTGGTGCACGAACTGCGCCCGCCGATCTTGGAAAAAGTAGGCCTGGTGGGAGCCTTGCAGCAACGGTTGGATGCCGTCGAGGGACGATCTGGGGTGGAGACGCGCCTTCGGGTGGAAGGTACATTGGATTTGCCGGTCCGGGTGGAAGAAGGCCTCTATCGTATTGCGCAAGAGGCTCTGAACAATGCCCTGAAACATGCGGCAGCAAGCCTGGTGACCGTCTGGTTGCGCGCCGAAGGCGCGCAGGTGGAGTTAGAGGTGGCGGATAATGGTATTGGGTTCGACCCGGAGGCGGTGAGCGACCGAGGTGGGGTAGGCATGTTGAGCATGCGTGAACGGGCGGAGCGACTGGGAGGCTCCTTGTCTGTTCTTTCAGCACCAGGAGGGGGGACGCGGGTGATCATCAAGGCCGAGATTTGTGGAGGGGACCCTGCCTCCTTTCGGTCTCTGGTCAGCTCGCTCGATTTCCCGGAGGTATTTTCATGACCGAGATGATCCGTGTTCTGATTGCTGATGACTACCCGCTTGTCCGGGATAGCTTGCGGGCCCTGCTTGAGACTGAGCCAGGGATGGAAGTAGTGGGCGAAGCGGCGGATGGGGTCGAGGTGGTGCTCAAAGCCCACGTTCTGCAGCCTGACGTTATCTTGCTGGACTTGGTGATGCCTCGCCAAGACGGTATCGGCGCCATCAGCCAGATCAAGCAGCAGGACCCCGATGCCAGGATCTTGGTCCTCACCAGCTTTGCTGAGGACGAAAAAGTCTTCCCGGCTATTAAAGCCGGGGCGTTGGGCTACCTGCTGAAAAGCTCCTCACCCCAGCAGTTGTTGTACGCTATCCGCGACGTCTATCGGGGCCAGTCCTCCCTTCACCCCACTATTGCACGCAAACTGATCACTGAGCTGCAACGTCCGCCAGAGTTACCCCCAACCGCGGAGCCATTGTCGGCCCGCGAAATGGAGGTGCTGCGTCTGGTGGCACGCGGTCTGACCAATCAGGAGATTGCCCAAGAATTGGTAATAAGCGAGCGGACGGCGCGTACCCACGTCAGCCGTATCCTGGAGAAATTGCATCTGGCAAACCGTACTCAAGCGGCGCTCTATGCAGCCCGGGAGGGGTTTGCTGACCCCGATGCGAGTTGACGAGAAGGAAATGGCGGAACCCTGGCCCAGCAGGGTTATCTGCCCATCGCTCAAAGGGAATGGCCTTTCTCATTCACGTGCCCCATAGCTGAGCTTGCGTTAACACGATAGCTGACTACCAACAGTCGGCCGCTGTGCACAGCCCCCAACAGTCATGCCATGACGCCCCTGCTCCGTGGCGCTACCACGGGCCTGGTTCCCCGTACCCTTTGCCTACGCATAACTGTCGCATCCTCTGACGGTTTCGTCGACGTCTTGATGCTGGGCAGACGTCAAGCTGCTTTCTGTCTCCTGTGGTATATTGAATCACGTGTGAAGGCGAGGCATTGCCTCGTCTTTGTACGTGTACTCACTCGGATACGACATTTGTCGTAGCTGTGGTGATAGTAAACGCTTAAGGGGATGGCTAAAAAGCGAGCTTTTCAGCCCAAGCTGAATCCACTCTCTAGCGGATTACAACCAGAACTTTCTCTGATATATTGAGGCTAGACTGGCAAGGTAAGTTTGTGGCGAAGCAATGCAGTGCCCCTGTTGAAGATCAGGAAAAACGGAGGGTCATGGTGAAAACGATAAGCCTAGTAGCGAGAATAGGATTGTTTGCCCTGGTGCTCAGTCTGGGCACATTGGCCGCCCTGATTGTTGGCGAGACGCAAGGCTTGGCGCTGGCCGACCTGTCTGGCACGCCCGTGCAGTTGATGGCCACTGCCGCACACAGCGATGTTATGCTTGCAGCACTTGGGGATGGTTCGCAGGCAGGTGGTATCTATCGTAGCAAGGATGGTGGCAAGTCCTGGCAGCGGGTAAGCTCCGGGCCAGGTCCGGCGGTTAACGCCCTGGCTATGCATCCCACCCAGCACACTGTTATGTACGCAGGCACAGCTGGTGGCCCGATGTCTACCACGGACAGCCTGTGGCGCAGCTCCGATGGCGGCACAGCCTGGCAGAAGTCTCTCCTGAGCCTACCAGGCAGTCCCAATGGCCTGATCCCGGCTGTCAGTGCCCTGGCAATTGATCCCCTGCAGCCGGGGGTACTCTATGTCGGCACCAGTGGCCACGGCGTGTATCGCTTCGATACTGAGCCCAATCGCTATGGCTACCAGCTTATGGGTGGCGTCTCGCTGTATCAGGCACATGTTAAGGGCCTGGTGGTGGGACCAGAGGGTAGCCTATATTCCCTTACCAACGAGGGCATTTTCCTCAGCCAAGGTGGCACCTGGCAGGAGCTGGTGGTACCCGAAGCGGTGGTCAGCCTGGCGGTAGGGGCCGACGATGGGGAAAGACTCTACATAGGCGGTGCCTCGACGGGCATCTACCGTTCCACCGATGGTGGCCAGACTTGGGAGCAGGCCAACAGAGGGATAGAAATGATCCCCGGTGCTGCGCTGAGAGTCACCGCGTTGGCCGTCGACCAAAACGATTCCAGACACGTGCTGGCGGCCACCAGCTACGGAGTTGGGAACCGATTGGCCCCGGGCAGCGTCTATAAGAGTGATGACGGCGGTTATGCCTGGACTCGGCTGGCTGGTGTGAATGGGGTAGTGACGCAGCTAGTCTTGAACCAAAGAGGCATCTACGCCGCTAGCGAGGGTGGCCTGGCCCATTATGAGTTGCCACCCAGTCTGTCACCGCCCACCACCTTGCCTGAGGTGCGATCGGGTACGCTTATCAGCCTGCTGCAAGAGCAGAATCCTCTTGAGCGTCTGTCCAAACCGACCGGGGCCCAGGTGCTCATCCTGGCCCTGACGGTGGCCCTGGCTGGGCTGGTGTTGGTGGGTCGCGCAGAGTGGGTGTTGAATAAAAAGTCTCACACAGTTTTAGGCTGAGAATAGATATTAACCCTGGGGCTTTGAAAGGGGGGCTCAAACAATGTTACACCGTCTCTTTAGTCAGTTGTCTCAAAGTTCGTCAGCTGTCAGAATCGCGTTGGGTGCCGTGATTGGGATTTGGGCACTGGTCGTAGTGGCGCTCATCGCTGCTAGTATCCTGCTGTTGGAAAGGCCGGGTCAGGCCCTGCCGCCAGCCGAGGAAACAGGCCCCGCAAGTATCGTGTTGCAGCCCACTGCTGCTGCGGCAGGCGCCTCAGTGACTTTGTACGGTCAAGGGTGGAGTCCTGGGGACATCGTGCTGATCTATCTGGTACCTCCTGGCCAAACAGAGCCGCCTTCGTATGCGGTTGCTGGCTCCACCGCTGATCTCGAGGGCCGTTTCACAAGTCAGTTCGTCGTTCCTTCGGAACCAGTCTGGTTGCAGCAAGGGGCAGCCATGGTCGTTGCGCGGGCGTCTGAGAGTGGTATTTCTGCCCAAGCGTTCTTTAGCGTGTTGAGCTCGTCTGACGAACCTGTGGTTACGCCCAGCGCATCCGTCGAACCGACCGCCACGCCGATCGAAGTGTCTCCAACTCCCACATCGACGCCACAGCCAGGGTCACCGTCGGCAACAGCTACCGCCGATGTGAATATCCGGAGTGGCCCTGGGACGGCTTACTCGGTGTTGGGAGTATTGCGGGCCGGGCAAAGCGCTGAGATCACTGGCGTCAGCGCCGATGGCGGGTGGTGGCAGATCAAGTTTTCCGCAGCGACCGGCGAGCGTGGCTGGGTATCGGCCCGGTATGTGAGCGCCGAGAATACAAAAGATGTGCCGTTGGTCCAGGCACCTGGCCTGCCGCCGACGCTGACGCCTACCCCTACGCCAGTCACAATCCGCGATTGGCGCGGCGAGTATTACGGCAACCAGAATCTGAACGGAACTCCACTTCTGGTACGCAACGACGTTGCGGTTAACTTCGACTGGGGGGCCAGTGGCCCGGCGCCCGGGCTGCCAGCGGATGGCTTCTCCGCCCGTTGGAGCCGCGACGCGAGCTTTGCGGCCGGCCCTTACCGCTTCTATGTGCGTGTAGACGATGGCGTTCGGCTGTGGCTAGATGGATCTCTGCTCATCGACAGGTGGTACGACAGCGCGCCGACGCTGTATACTGCCGAGGTATATCTGCCGGATGGGAAACACAGCCTGCGCATGGAATACTACGAGCATACCGGGGATGCGCTGGCCCAATTGACTTGGGAACGGATAGAAACCTATCCAGACTGGAAGGGCGAATACTACACCAACCCCAGCCTGAGTGGTATGCCGGCCCTGGTGCGAAACGACATTGCGATCAACTTTGATTGGGGATCAGCCTCACCAGCTTCGTCTCTGCCGAGCGATAACTTCTCCGCCCGCTGGAGTAGAAGCCTGAGCTTCCCCGCAGGCACCTATCGCTTCTACACACGCGTGGACGACGGGGTACGGTTGTGGATCGATGATGCCCTGGTCATTGATGAGTGGCACGATAGCTCTCCGAGCACCTATAGCGCCGATGTCAATCTGTCCGATGGCGTGCATCGTGTTAAAATGGAGTACTACGAGCGGCTTGGAGGCGCTTTGGCTCAACTGGCATGGGAACGCGTGGAAACCTATCCAGACTGGAAGGGCGAGTACTTTAGCAATCGCAAGCTACAGGGCAACCCTGTGCTGGCCCGCAACGATGCTTCGATCAGTTTCAAGTGGGGAAATGGTTCTCCGGGTTCAAGCGTGCCGGCTGACGATTTTTCTGCCCGCTGGACCCGCAAAGCGGACTTTCAGAGCGGGAACTACCGCTTCCGGGTTCGAGTGGATGATGGGATAAGACTGTGGGTTGACGATATCTTGGTGATCGACAGTTGGCGAGACGGCAGCTTGCGCCTGATCGAGGCGGAGCAGCAGATCAGCCAGGGGAAACATCGGGTAAGAGTGGAGTACTACGAGCGGGGAGGCCTGGCACAAATCGAGGTAGCGTGGCAGCAGGTCCAAGAGCCGGCCAACCTGCCGCCTCAGGCGAACCCTGGTGGGCCGTACACGGTGGATGAAGGGAGCTTCGTGTCGCTGGATGGTGGTGCTTCCAAGGACCCCGATGGGCGCATCGACAAATATGAGTGGGACTTCAACTACGATGGAAAGACCTTTACTATGGACGCCACTGGCCAGACCGCCAGCACCCGCTACCCTGACGGTCCAGCCACACTGATCGTCGGGCTTCGGGTGACCGATGACAAGGGGGCCAACCACATTGCTACGACCCAGGTACAAGTGAAAAACATGGCGCCGGCGGCTGAGGCAGGTGGTCCCTATGCCGGGCGGGTGGAGAGCCCGATTACCATAGCTGGGACCGCCAGCGATCCAGGCCTCATCGATCAAACAGGCCTGGTCTACCTGTGGGATTTTGGCGACGGCGCCACCGCTAGCGGCCCTATCGTCAGCCATCGCTACGCTCAGCCTGGGGGCTACAC
The DNA here is from genome assembly GCA_020343875.1 of Anaerolineales bacterium. GTDB lineage: Bacteria > Chloroflexota > Anaerolineae > 4572-78 > NAK82. The sequence continues at coordinate 4,191,926 of CP070811.1, forward strand.
CCTGAAACTGACTGTTACCGACAAGGATGGTGCCCAGGCCATCGACACGGCTTTGGTGCAGGTGTACCCTCTCGACCAGCCGCCTACAGCGGTTATCAGCGGGCCGGCGCAGGGCGAGACGGGCAAGTCTCTTACCTTCAGCGGAAGCGGCTCCAGTGACGGCGACGGTCACATCGTCAGCTATGCTTGGGACTTTGGGGATGGCACTCAGGGCGGCGGAGTGGATGTGACACACAGCTATGCCATCTCGGGTAGCTATCAGCTGACCCTGGTCGTGACGGACAACACTGGATTAACGGCTAAGACGACGCACATTGTTAAGATCGAACAGCCGGCTCAGGTCAACCAGCCTCCCACAGCGGTCATTGGTGGCCCGTTGCAGGGCAACGTGGGGGAGGTTCTTGACTTCAGTGGTAGCGGCTCCACAGACAGCGATGGGCAGATCGTGAGCTACGCCTGGGCCTTTGGAGATGGAGCGACTGGTAGTGGGATCAGCGTCACCCACGTCTATACCCAACCTGGAAGCTACCAGGTAGTCTTGACCGTAAGTGATGACGGTGGGTTACCCGCCAGCGCCGGCCAGGTTGTCGAGGTTGGAGATAACGCCCAGACTACGCTACCCGCAGGCGCCACCCAAAGTCCGACGATGATGCAGGGGCTCGGTCTGGCGAGCGGCTCAAGAACGCCCGCCGGTGCTGCTCAACGGTAATGGCTGCGACGCTATCATGACGCTTCTGCCCTGAGGTGGCCCGGGGATTTTCCCCCAAGTTAAGGGATCACAGCTGGCTGGCGCTGAAGAGCGCCAGCCAGAAATTCGCAAAACGTTATTCAAGAATCAAACTTATGTCAGAAGGGAGAAAAATGATGAACAAACGTCAACTATTGATCAAGACTTCAATCGCCGGCGCGGCACTGCTTATAGGTGCGTTGGGATTCACGTTGGCCAGGCCTTACCTGCCCGAGGCAGAGGCCAAGGCGGTCGCACCGTCGGCTCACACAAATGCTCTGGCCGCTCCTGCAACCGCACTACAGGCAGAGTCGGCTGTGCCGCGTACGATCACTGTCGTCGGCGAAGGGCGGGTGACCATGCAGCCCGACCTGGCTCAAGTCAACATCGGGATCGAAGTAGTGGGTGAGACGGTGAAGGATGCTGGTGGCCAGGCGTCAGAAACCATGGATGCGGTCATTGCAGCCCTGAAAGCCCAAGGCATAGCCGAAAAGGATATCCAGACTTCAGGCTATAGTGTTTGGGTCGAGCGGCCCTATAGTGAAGGGCTTCCCACCGGTACGGCTCTATATCACTTCAGCAACAGCGTGATGGTCAACATCCGCAGCTTGGACAAAGTGGGGACTAGCCTGGATGCGGCTATTGAAGCCGGCGCTAACAACATCTTCGGGGTTACTTTCAGCGTGGCTGAGCCGGGCCAACTCATGTCTGAAGCGCGTCGCAAGGCTGTAAGCGATGCTCTATCCAAAGCCAATCAACTCGCTGAGATGAATCAAGTGAAGCTGGGCAACGTAGTCACCGTCAGCGAAGTGGTCGGCGGTGGCGGAGGCTACTATCCTGGCAATTTTAGTCGTGTATCTATGGCTGAGGGGATGGGAGGTGGCGGTGGCCCTATCTCGCCCGGCGAGTTGGAGATGACCGTTCAGTTGCAGATCACCTATAGCATTGAGTGAAACCATTGTTGGGTTGAAAACTTGTCGGTTGCATAAACTCAGGCCACAGGTCGGGCAGGTCTTTGTTTGACTGGCAGGCGGGCGGGTTGGCACCTTGTAAAGTGCCAACCCGCCTTTGCTTTGTCTCAATTCCCCAAAATCTGGGACATACTCCGTGCGACGGGTTGTTGTGGGATTATCTTTAACTCTTTGCATTTCCATTGACAAGGTGCCTGTTCTGTGTTATGCTTCACAATGAAGCTTCATCACTGAAGCTTCTACCATTTGTCGGTGCCCCGCTTTAGGACTCTTGTGGCCATAAGGCAGTCTTCTTGCGACAGCCTGCGTTGTGGCCGAAGGATCCACGAGCTCATTGCTGGCTGCGATGCCAAGACGGCTGGCCAGGAGAAGTGGAAGGGGGGTGATGGACGCCACGGTAATTCTGCCACGCTTGATCAGACCCGTTACGAATACCCCGTAGTTTTCCAGTACAAGAGTTCTCTTGGAAGATCGCTCAGAATCTCACCAGTATTTCTGCAGGCCGGCTGGTATGCGTCCTGGGGGGCGAAGTACCCTGGCCGGAGTACTTAGCTGGGGTGGCTCGCCGGCAGGAAATGGGCGTAGCCCAGGCACAGGCAGAAAAAACCTCCTGAATAGTGAACTTCCCGAGTGGACTCATGATCAAAAGGTAGGTCAAAGATGCCCATTTCGAAATCGAAGAGGGTTTTCCTGTCGCTGCTGGTTGTGATCGCCCTAGCCTTGCCCTTGGTGCCGGTGGCTTCGGCTCAGGGGCCAGTCAACATCACCATCCTCCACACCAACGACTTCCACGGCAACCTGCAGGTGGATTACGCGGCAAGAGGTGGGGCGGCCAACCTGGCCGGTTACGCTGATGTGGTCAAGGCCGAGGTGGGGGCTGACAACGTAATTCTGCTGGATGCTGGCGATAACATGCAGGGCCAGCCCATTTCCAACCTCCTGGACGGCGCGTCTGTTATTGATGTCTGGAACATGATGGGCTACAAAGCGGCTGCGGTCGGTAACCACGAATTCGACTGGGGCCAGGATACTCTGGCAGCCCGTGTGGCGCAGTCCAACTTCCCCTGGTTGGGAGCTAACATCGTGGTGGCCGGCACCAGCGATCACCCTGACTGGGTCACGCCCTGGACCGTGGTGGATGTGGCAGGGGTGAAGCTGGGGATCATCGGCCTGGGTTATACCGAGACGCCTGGTATCACCCGCAAGGGTCTTACCGACGGCCTGGAGTTCCAGGACCCGGTGGCGGCTGTGTTGCGCTATTACGACGAGGTCAAGGCCCAGTCTGACGCTCTCATCCTCCTGACTCATATTGGTTGGGATGATCGGAGTGAGCACAAGGGCGGCCAGACCATCGCTACGGAACTGGCCGCGGCGGGCAAACCGGTGGACCTGATTATTGGCGGCCACAGTCACGAGGAAGCCACGGCACCTCACATGGCTGGCGATACACCGGTCGTCATTGCCTATCAGTATGGCCGCTGGATGGGGAGGGCTGATGTTACCGTTGATCCTGCTGCCAAGAAACTGACCCTGGTCAATTGGGAGGGTCATGCCATTAACGATGGCGAGGTGACTCCCCACGTAGAAGTCGCAGCCAAAGTGGCCGAGTATGCAGCGGAAGTGGAACCTCTGACCGAAGTAGTGGTCGGCTCCTCCACTGCCAGCCTGGTGCGCGACTACAACGCCGAGTCGAACATGGGCAATATCGTCACTGATGCCATGCGCGACTATACCAAGGCCGACGTTGCCTTCACCAACGCTGGTGGCCTACGCGAAGATATTTTGCTGGCTGAAGGAGAAACCGAACACAACATCACCTGGGGCGAAACCTACGCCGTGATGCCTTTTGCCAATACGCTTTTCAACATGGACTTGACCGGTGCCCAGATCATGGAGATTTTGAACCAAAGTGCTACCTTCCACAAAGGCATTATCCAGTCCTCGGGCATCACCTGGTCTTACTATAATGATTGCAGCTGTAATGAGCCCACTGTCTGGGGGGCCGTAAATGTGCAAGTGGGCGGCGAACCACTACAACTTGACAAGGCCTACCGGGTGACCACCAACGATTTCCTGGCCCCCGGCGGAGATGAATGGGTCACCTTTGCTGAGGGTACCAACCGCGAGAACACTTATGTGGACATGCAGGAAGTGGTCAATGACTACATTGGGGGGCGCTCGCCCATCGCACCTGCGGTGGAGGGTCGCATCACTCAGGTAGAGGTACCGGCCGAACTGCCTGCCACTGGCGGCATACCGATGCCGATGCCTATCGTGCTGACGGCGGTCGGCTTTGCCCTGGCTGGAACTGGCCTGCTTGTGCGCCAGAAGCGAGGCCAGGCGGCTTAAGTCCCAAAAAAGGTGGGGCGGGTTGCTCGTGCGTCCCGTCAAGCCATTCTGACAGGTAGAGGCGAGGCATTGCCTCGCCTCTATAGCTTTCGTTGACAATGTCTACTCTTAGAAAACTGAGCCGCCCCGGCCTCCAGGCGTGCCCACCGTTCGCCTGACGACCTGGCGCTTAACGCAACGCAAGGCTTTGGAGATTGCCTCCGCGCGGGCCAGCCTGCGGATCGTTCGAACCTGCTCACCAGTGAGTAGACTCAACATGGTTGTTGGCATTTCTTGCTTTCTAGCATAATGGCGCGTAAAATAGACCTAACCTGTCTGAAATGATGTGGATGTTTCGATGTTGATACTGGCTGTAGACGTAGGTACTGGCACACAAGATATCCTGCTTTTTGACACACAGCGTGAAGTGGAAAACTGCCTCAAAATGGTGATGCCCTCCCCGACATTGCAGCTGGCAGCCGCCGTTCGGGTTGCCAGCCGCCGGGGTGACGACTTGCTGTTGACCGGGGTGCTGATGGGTGGAGGCCCATGCGCCTGGGCCGTGGAAGATCACCTCAAGGCCGGCTGCCGTGTGTATGCCACCCCTTCTGCCGCCTGCACTTTCAACGACGATCTGGAAGCAGTGGCTGCCATGGGTATCACCCTGATCGGCGATGACGAGACAAGGACTCTGGATGGCGACATAACACGCTTGCGGCTGGCTGATTTCGATTACCAGGCCATCGCCGGGGCCTTCAGCCGATTCGGCGTTGACCTGGATCGGGATCTAGACGGCTTGGCCATTGCCGTCTTCGATCACGGCAGCGCACCACCCGGCACCAGCGATCGTCTGTTTCGCTTTGAGTATTTGGCAGAACGCATACGGGCCGAGAATCGCTTATCAGCTTTTGCCTTTTTAGCAGAGGATGTGCCTTCCCTTATGACCCGCATGCAGGCAGTGGCTGGCAGTGTGCCGCGTGACGACATCCCGGTCCTGCTCATGGACAGCGCGCCTGCGGCCGTGCTCGGTGCATTGGAGGATCCCTCCCTCAGGCGTCGACCAGCCATTGTGGCCAACGTGGGCAATTTCCACTGCCTGGCTTTTCGGCTAGGAGAGGAGGGCATCGAGGGCGTGTTTGAGCACCACACCGGCGAGATCGACCTTGAACAACTGGAATTCTTCCTGGATCGGTTGGCCGAAGGCAGCCTGACCCACGCACAAATCTTTGAGAGCAACGGACATGGCGCAATTCTTTTCCGCCATGGGCCCATGCCGCCCGATTCGCTCTACGTGGCAGTCACCGGCCCTCGGCGGAATTTGCTGCGTCGCTCGCGGCACCGCCCTTACTTTGCCACCCCCTTCGGTGATATGATGCTTGTCGGCTGCTACGGCATGGTGCGTGCCTATGCTGACCTGGTGCCCGATGCGCACGAGGTCATTAAGCACGCCTTGGCTGGAGGCGATGGTAAGTCCCTGTGGTGAGCTCCAAGATGGTTCCGTCTTCTTTACTTGACCGCTTGAAGCAAGCCCCTCTCTTATTCGATGGGGCGATGGGCACTATGCTGCACAGCAAAGGGGCAGGCCTCGAACGCTGCTTTGACGAACTGAACCTGGTTAACCCAGCTCTGGTGGCCGCCGTGCATCGGGACTACATCGAGGCTGGCGCCCAGGTGATCGAAACCAACACTTTCGGCGCCAATCGCTTCAAGCTAAGTGAGCACGGCTTGGCTGATAGAGTGGTCGAGATCAACCACGCCGGGGTCGAACTGGCCCGGCGCGTGGTAGAAGCCTCATTTCAAGAGATTCTGATTGCCGGGTCGGTGGGGCCATTAGGCCGCCAACTGGCACCACTGGGGCGGGTGAGACCCGAAGCGGCGCATACGGCCTTCCGCGAACAGGTAGAGGCGTTGGCGACCGCAGGCGCTGACCTGCTTCTGTTCGAGACTTTCTCTGACCTAAGTGAAATGAGCGTGGCAGTGCAGGCGGCCCGGGACGTGTGTGATTTGCCAATTATCGCCCAGATGACCTTCACCGAGGACATGCGCACGCTCTTGGGCCACACCCCCCAGCAGGTGGTTAATTGTCTGCGTGAGTTGTCCGTGGACGTCATCGGCGTTAATTGCAGCGTGGGCCCGGCTCTGGTGTTGCGGGTGATCCAGCATATGCGCCAGGCTCTCGGCGGGGCAAACGACATCCCTCTCTCGGCACAGCCGAACGCAGGCTGGCCGACCCGGGCTGGAGAACGTCTGATGTACCCTGCCACGCCGGATTACTTTGGTGAATATGCCCTGGCGTTCGTAGAGGCGGGAGCAGCCATCGTCGGCGGTTGCTGCGGCACAACACCGGCTCACATCGCTGCCATGCGAGCTGCCCTCGATAGCCCTCACCCGGCGCGCCCTGCAGTCACGCTCAAGCCGGTTGCTGAGCCCGAGGTTGCGCCCGGTGCCGAGGCCCCAACTGAGTTGGCCCAAAAGCTAACAGCGGGGAAGTTTGTGATCGGAGTGGAAATTGACCCACCTAAAGGGTATGCCGCCGAAAAACTGTTGGCGGCTGCCCGCATGTTGCGCGACACTGGCGCCGATGTGATGAACGTGGCCGACAGCCCGATGGCCCGCATGCGGATGAGTGCTTGGGCCGTGTGTCACCTGATCCACAGCCGGCTAGGGATGGAAACGGTCTTACACTTCCCCACTCGGGGGCGCAATTTGTTGCGCGTGCAGGGCGACCTGCTAGCTGCTCATGCGCTGGGCGTGCGCAATCTCTTCGTGGTGATGGGTGATCCGACCGCCATTGGCGACTACCCAGAGGCAATGGACCACTATGATCTGGTTCCCTCGGGCCTGGTCCGCCTTATCAAGCAGGGCTTCAATCAGGGCGTGGATCACGCTGGTTCGTCCATCGGGCAGCCGACCAACTTCCTGGTGGGCTGTGCCCTCAACCTGGGTGCTGCTGATATCGATCGCGAAATCAGGGTCTTGCGCAAAAAAATAGATGCCGGTGCCGATTTTGCTTTGTCGCAGCCGGTCTACGACTCTGGTGTGGTACGTCGCTTTCGGGCCTGCTACGAAGAGCAGCATGGACCCCTGCGCCTGCCCATTCTGGTAGGAATGTTGCCTCTCTACGGCTCACGCCACGCCGAGTTTTTGCATAACGAAGCCCCTGGCATCTTTGTACCAGACCTCGTCCGTGAGCACATACGCCGGGCCGGCAAAGATGCTCCGCGGGAAGGGGTGCGCATGGCAATCGACTTGCTGGCCGAATTGCATGAGTTGGTGCAGGGGGTGTATCTGATGCCAGCTTTTAATCGCTTCGACCTGGTAGCTGAAGTCATTGAGATGGTTAAGCCAGCATCCCTGCCCGGGCGCCAGGCGGTGCCCGCGGGCGTGGGTGAGCCAGGGGGCGTATAAGGATGCTACAACAAACACTTCCCTGCTTGGCTAGCCTTTTTGCGGTGCTGGCGGGCGGCCTGTTTGGTGCTTGTGGCGGGCGTTGGTTGGGCTTGTCTTTGCATCACGTGCCCGATTAGGAAGGTGCTTATGAGCTTTATCGTTCGCGTCTACACCCCGGCGTATGCTCTCGAGGGGCGAAGCGAGTCAACCAACGCTTTTTTGGGTTGGCTCAACAATCCCAACAAACGAACCCTCGATTTGTTTGAGGTTCAAGGCCTTTCCCTGGATCCCAGTGCTACGTTGGCCAGTTTCTCTCAACCTCAGGTGACGGTGCCTAAGAATCGGATCCTGGCAGTTGATATGGTCAGCACTCAAGCCCAGTCTTCGGTGCAATTGCCTCCTCGCGCCGTGCTGTCGGTGCTCTACACTGAGCGCTTCGTCATCCAGGCCAACATGCATGTCTCGGGCGACATGCCGATTAGCAACGTGTTCAACGTCGTGGGCGGTGACTTCCTGGCAGTCAGCCAGGCCAAGTTGCATCCCATCATCCCTACCCGCAAGCTGCCTAGTGACCAAGCCCACGTATTGGTCCTCAGCAAGCTCTTTGTTAATTTTTACCATACGCGGGTGTAGGGAGTATGGATGCACGCATAATTGAACGCCTGGACGAACACATTCTTGAAGCGCACCGACAGCTCTGTCAGTCGGTAGATGGGGGCATCTTCGAGCGGTCCGAAGATTGGGTACGAGTATTCACCGGTTCTACAGTTGCCACGTTTAACTTCCTGCTGCTCCTCGATGAGAGAGCGCTGAATGACGACGTCCTCTCTGATACGGCTGCCTATTTTGACGAGCAGGGCGTGCCGCACGTCGTTGCCTTTGATGAGCATTGGCTGCCGCAGGGCAGCAACTTTCTCCATTCCCGTTGCTATCAGCCACTCCCGCCCCTGCCCGCTATGGGCCTGTCGGATCTGCCCCGGCGCTTGGAGTCCCATCCAGATATCCTGATCGAAAAGGTGGACACGGCGCCAGCAATGAAGCTCTATTGCAGCCTGGTATCCGAGTTATTTGGTTTGCCGTTGACCGATACGACTCATCTGTTTCCTGTTAGCCAATTGCAGAATGACGCTATTCGGCATTATCTGGGTTATTTGGAGGGGGTGCCAGTTGTGGCGGGTACGGCTGTCCTGGCCGGAGAAGTGGTCAGTGTGTGGAATGTGGCCACCCACGACGATGCCCGTCGACGGGGAGGAGCCACGGCTTTGATGAATCACCTGCTGCAAGATGCCTGGGAGGACGGCTGCGAGGCTAGTTTGCTCTATTCGTCGCCTATGGCTTTCTCTATGTATCAAAAATTGGGTTACGGACTTTACACTCAGCGACGCAGCTTCCTGCCTCCCGAGTGGTAGAAAACGATATCAGGAAAAAAGGAGGAACCTGACTATGCCTGTAAATGATATGGTTATTCGCATCGGCGGTGAGTCCGGCGAAGGGATTGTCACCATCGGTGAGGTCTTCGTGCGCATTGCTGCCTTCTCAGGCCTGGAGGTGTATACTTTCCGCACCTTCCCGGCCGAAATCCTGGGGGGCCACGTTACCTTCCAGGCACGTATCTCCGACAAGCCAGTGTTGTCCCAGGGGGATGATATTGATGTGCTGGTATCTCTCAATCAGGAGGGCTACGATAAGCATATCGGCGAGCTGAGGCCGGGCGGCACCGTGGTCTACGATAGCACAAACGCCGCACCTACCAGCGGTGCGGATGACCATGTGCTGTACCCCATCCCGGTGGATGAACTGGCGCGCAGCATAGATTTTATGCGTGGGCGAAACCTGGTCATGATTGGGGCCATGGTTCAATTGTTTGGCCTGCCGCTAGATCGGGCGGAGCAAATGGTGCATCGCCGGCTGGGGCGTTTCAAGGACGTCTTAGCCAATAACCTGGAGTCACTGAGTCTGGGCTATAAGTATGCAGAGGAGCATTTCACCCAACGACCGCCTGTTTACCTGGAGCCTCCTCTTGAAGAGGCCAAGGATGGCCTGGTCATAACTGGCAACCAGGCCCTGGCTCTGGGAGCCGTTGCAGCTGGCTGCCGGGTTTACGCAGGCTATCCCATCACCCCTGCCACTGACATCCTGGAGTTTCTGGCCAAGGAGCTACCCAAGGTAGGGGGGGTGGTCATTCAGGCCGAGGACGAGATTGCCGCCATTAATATGGTCATTGGCGCATCCTTTGCCGGCGTCAGAGCTATGACGGCCACCTCTGGCCCCGGCCTGTCGTTGATGGTTGAGGCTTTGAGTCTGGCCAGTATGACTGAGGTCCCTATCGTGGTGGTTGACGTGCAGCGGGCTGGGCCCTCTACCGGCATGCCCACCAAAACAGCACAAGGTGACCTGTATTTGGCCTTCTATGCTGGCAACGATGAGGCTCCCCGTTTTGTGATTGCTCCCAGTTCGGTGGAAGATTGCTTCTATCAGATGATCAACGCCTTTAACCTGGCCGAGCGTTATCAGGTGCCGGTTATTGTGCTGAGCGACCAGTCGTTGGCCCCTCGTGTCGAGACGTGTGCTCGTTTCCGGTTGGATCAGGTTAGACTCTTTGAACGGGAAATACCTGATTTGAGCCAGGATAACGGCTACCAGCGATACAGGATCACTGAGACGGGTGTCTCCCCCATGGCCATTCCTGGTTCGAAAGGTGGACATTACACGGCCGAGGGGTTAGAACACAATGAAAAAGGGAATCCTAACTACACCCCCCAAATGCATCAAGCCATGACCGACAAGCGCTGGCGTAAAGTCGACACCGCTCGCCAACAGCTGGTGCTGTGGTCCAACGTGGTCGAGGAGTGGGGAGACGACGATGCAGCCATTGCCATTATGGGCTGGGGAAGCTCCTTGGGGCCAGTGCAGGAGGCTATGGCTCGCGCCCAGGCAGCCGGCTACAAAGTAGCAGCCCTGTTCCCTAAAGTCCTGTTCCCTATGCCTGATTTGCGGATCAGGCGTTTCATACGAGGGCGCCGGGCTATCATCATCCCAGAATTGAACCAGCTTGGTCAGTTCGCCCGCGTCATCCAGCACCGCTACTCACGTGAGTTGATTCGGGATAGCGTCGAGGTGGTTTCCTTAACCAAGTACCAGGGCTTGCCCTTCCGGCCTGTCGAAATCTTCGACAAGGTGGTTGAAGTGTCCCAGGCGCTTGCAGTTCGCGCCGGCGTCGAGTAGGTCGTATTTGTCTGGAATCTAGGCTTCCAGGCGTATCTCAGCATGTGCCGAACAGCGTCCTAGGACCATTCGGCGTGGCCCCTAGCCAGAATCTTAGGTAGAATAGTGGAGAATAGAAAATGATTACTCTCACAGAATCGTTCAAGGTAAAAGACCTGAAGAGTGATGTGAAGCCCATCTGGTGCCCCGGCTGCGGAGACTTTGGGGTGCTCAACGCCTTTTTAAAAGCGTTGACTGATCTCAAGCTTGACCCCGCTCATGTTGCCATTGCCTCGGGCATAGGCTGTTCTGGTCGTTTTCCGGCTTTTGTCAACGCTTATGGCTTCCATGGCGTCCATGGCCGGGTATTGCCCCTGGCCACTGGTATCAAACTGGCCAAACCCGAACTGACCGTTTTTGCAGTTGGCGGCGATGGCGATGCCTTCAGCATCGGGGCCGGGCACCTGCCCCACGCAGCGCGTCGCAATGTGGACCTCACTTACATCGTCATGGACAACGAAATCTACGGCTTGACTAAGGGCCAGCCATCCCCAACCAGTCCATTTGGAATGGAGAGGAAGGCCTCCCCGTATGGCACCTACGATGCGCCACTCAACCCTGTTGCCATGGTGCTGTCTTACGGTGCGACCTTTGTGGCGCGCGGCTTCTCGTCACAGCCGCGTGAGTTGACGGAGCTCATCAAGCGTGGGGTTGAGCATCCCGGCTTTGCCTTCATTCAGGTGATCAGCCCTTGCGTCACGTTTTATGACACGTATGCTCGTTTCAAAGAATCTACTACCCCGATCCCTGATGATCACGATCCTTCGGATCGGGCGGCTGCCATGGGGCTGGCCGCGGAGACCAACGTCCAGTATTTGGGTGTTTTCTACGAAGAAGATCGAAGGGCTCATCACGCCGGCGTGACCTTGGTTCAGGAGAAAGCAGGCAGCGACTTTTCACTTGGGGACCTGCTGGAACGCTTCGAGCGCTAGCCAAAGAGCAGATGGGTAGAAGAGGGTAGACGGCAGATATTGTTTCCTGGTCACGCCGGTCCCATCGCCCGGACTGTTGGCGGGCGATGGGTGTCGGCTATCGAAAACTAGAGTGTCCCTAACAAAGGGTATCAAAGAAAAGGCATACCAACTGGGCTTTGACCTCATCGGCGTTGCGCCCGCTTCCCGAGCGCCTCACGCCGGTGCTTATGCCTCGTGGGTGGACGCCGGCTACGCGGCTACAATGGGGTACATGGCTCACAATGTGACTCGCCGGCAAGACCCGCGTCACGTATTGCCAGGCGCACGCTCGGTGGTTGTGGTCGGGTTGTCGTATTTCGTCACCAATCCGCCGCTTGAGCTGTGGAACGATCCATCTCGAGGGCGGATTGCTCGTTATGCCTGGGGTTGGGACTACCACGAAGTGATGACGCCCCGGCTCCGCCAATTGGCGGAGTTCATCGTCCGCCAGGCCAGGCGTGATGTGCAGCAGCGAACCTATGTGGATACTGGCCCTGTGCTGGAACGGGATTTCGCCACCCAGGCAGGACTGGGGTTCATCGGAAAAAACACCTGTCTCATCAGCCCGACCAGGGGCTCCTACCTCTTCCTGGGCGAGATATTGGTAGATTTGGAACTGGACTTCGACCAACCGGCAGCCGACTCCGGGGCGAGCATTGCGATCCCATCCAGGCAGAGACCCAGGATCAGTGCAGATGAGAAGGGGTTGATGGGGCCCAAGCGGGTCGGCTCCTGTGGAGCCTGCATCCGATGCCTGGAGGCATGCCCCACCTGCGCTTTCCCTGAACCCTACGTTCTTGACAGCAACCGTTGCATCTCTTACCTGACCATTGAGCTAAGAGATTCCATTCCTGCAGAGTTACGTCAGCAGATGGGCAACTGGATCTTTGGCTGCGACGAGTGCCAATCGGTCTGCCCCTGGCCGCGCCGATTTGCCCAACCCGCCCCCCACGATTTCCTGCGCTTCGACTCGGACCAGGTTGCCCCCAAGTTGCTGGATCTGATTGGCTTGAGCGAGGATGAGTTTCGGGCACGTTTCAGGCGAACGCCTCTCTGGCGCGCCAAGCGGCGCGGTCTGCTGCGAAACGTAGCCGTGGCGCTGGGCAATTGGGGGGATCCCCAGGCCATACCTGCCCTCCGTCGGGCGCTCGACGACCCTGAGCCGCTGGTCCGTGAGCATGCCGCCTGGGCGTTGGCGCGAATTAGAGCTTGACATATAGGACCATCGGGCTGCTGACAAGTTGCCCAAAAGGGAGTATAATGGGGTCGATTATGGCGCTGTACCATAGGCGTATTGCACCTTCCCATGTGCAGTATTGACACAGTTGTTTCTAGTCAGGGGCTGCTATCATGCTGGAAAACAGACTACGTGTCGTTCCCCTCTTTCGTGATTTGCCAGATGAAGGCCTGAAGTCCATCGCGGCTCGCCTGAAATGGGAGCGTTACCCCCAGGGTGCTGTTATCTTCCGACAGGGCGACGTTGGTGACGCGATGTACGTGGTGGAGTCTGGCCAGCTTCAAGTTCTTGCCGAGGACACGAACCAGGCCCTGGCCTATTTGGGGCCGGGCAGTTTTGTGGGCGAGATTGCCCTGTTGCTTGGCCAGCCTCGCTCAGCTACCCTCAAGGTAGTCATTGATGCCGATTTGTGGGTACTCCATAAGCAGGACTTGGAAGAATTGCTGGCTGAACACCCCTCGGTTGCCTTGCACTTCACGCGCGAATTAGGACAGCGGCTGGTAACTACCAGTCATCAAGAAGCGCCTCCCAAGAAAACACCTCTTGTCACCGTCAAGGGAGATCAATGGCATGAGCTGGTCATAGCTTTGACCAATCATACACAGGGCTCTATCGGCCTCCTGCCTTTGCCTGGATCTCTACCGCTTATGGGGGGCTCTTCCTCTTTGGGGGTGATAACTTCTAAGGCTGGTATCGAGCTTTTGGAAGCCGGGCTGACCGAGCAGTCGCTGACCGAAGACCTGAGTCGGCAGATCGAAGCAGTCGACCACGTGATATTGATCCTGCCTGAGAACCCCTCTGCTATGGGGCGAAAAGCGCTCGATCTGTCAGACTATACGGTTCACTTTGGCCCCGCCCCCGACTGGATACAAGAGGCCAGCCCTGCCGATGGTCTGCTTATTAGTGATGGCTCCCCCGAATCGATCCAGCGTATTGCCCGCCGGCTGACGGATCGTACGGTAGGGGTTGCACTGTCAAGTGGGGGTAGCCGGACTGTTGCCCACATCGGTGTGGTGCGGGTGTTGCGTGAGGGTGGCATTCCCATCGATATGATCGGTGGCTCCAGCGGCGGCGCCCTATTTGGGGCTCTGATCGCCGCTGGCTGGTCGGATCAAAAGCTGGTTGAGTTTGCCCGCAACTTGGGTGACTTCAATTCGTTCCGCAATTGGGACATCAATCTTCCCCCCAAGGCTGGTCTGATCAAGGGCCGCCGCGCCCGGGATTTGATCGAAGGCTGGCTGGAAGGGCGTCATTTCTCCGACCTGGAGATTCCGCTCTACGTGGTGGCCACAGACTTGGCGACTGGTCAGGAAGTCGTCTTCGACAGCGGGCCGGTTTCCGACGCCGTGCGTGCCAGTATCAGCATTCCTGGCGTGACGGACCCCTGGCATTACCGCGACCGCTATCTGGTAGATGGGGCGTTTGTCAACCCTATGCCTGCCAGCGTGCTGCACAACCGTGGCGCCAAGATCATTATTGGCTCCAGCGTGGTGCTCACTGCCGACGATCCCACCCAGCCTACCTTCGAGAAGATGCCCAACTTCCTGCAGATCATCTCTCGCATTAGTAGCGCAATGGAAACAGAGCAGATCAAGGCTGAATTTCCTCTGGTCGACGTGCTGATCCACCCTTCGGTCCACGCGGACCACGCCCTGGACTTCAGTCAGGCTGATGCCCTCGTTGCTTTGGGTGAAGAAGCCGCCCGCCAGCACTTGGCCGAGTGCCAGAGTCTATTGGCGGCGGCTCGAGTCCTACCCCGGCGTGCGGAACGCCCGATCCAGTAGAACTGAGCCGCAAAACGACCCTTCGCGATTGGCACGACGATTCTTTCGTTGCGCCAACTATCTGCGTGCAATCGTTGATTCCGTAGCTCTGTCCGGTTTGACCAATCCGGATGGAGCGGCTCAGGATTGGCCAGTCCTACGGGCGCGCTGCATCTGCCTCGCCCCAAACCCCGACCTTGCTCGGACAGAGGGCAAGGCCCGCGCGAAGTCGCTTAACAAAATGTAGGTCGGGTTAGTCACGCTATCAAACCGCGTAGCTGGCCAGGTGTTTGCCGCAAATCCGGTGCTTTCCTTGCCCAAACCAACCCAACCTACGACTGCCAAGAAGCCAATGTCATCGCCGAATTTGCCTAGATTAGAGAGGGCTGGTCGCCTGTCGCCACAGGATTTCGCCACTGCCCGGCCGGCCGACCACCTGCCCATCGCGAAAGACGATTTGACCACGGCGCAATGTGAATATTGGCCAGCCAGTCACCTGCCACCCCTCATATACAGAGTAGTCCGCCTTGGATTTGAGCGTAGAGCCCTCGACTGTGCGCGTCAGGTCCGGATCAAAGATCACCAAGTCCGCGTCGCTGCCAACGGCAAGCGTGCCTTTGCGTGGGTAGAGACCAAACAGTTTTGCGGCGTTGGTCGAGGTCACTTCCACAAATCGACCCAACGTGATGCGGCCGGTGCGTACCCCTTCGGAGTAGAGCATAGGCAATATAGTTTGCAGGTTCTCGACGCCCGGCCGCAGGTTGGTAAGGGAATGAGCCGGGTCAAGCTTGGCCGCCAGCGACCAGGGAGCGTGATCGGTGCACACGGTATGTACGATCCCTTGCTGGATGCCGGCCCATAGGGCGTCCACATCCTCCTGCTCACGTAGGGGGGGCTGGCCAACATACTTCGGTCCATCTGGGTCCTGAAAACGCTCACATGTGAGATGAAGGTAGAGCGGTCGCGTTTCGACATAGACCGGGAGGCCGCGATCCTGGGCCTGGGCGCAAACCTCCAAGGCGCGCTCTGAAGACAGGTGGACGATGTAAACCGGCGCACCTGTCGCTTCTGCGAAAGCTACTGCCCGTTGCGTCGCAACCACCTCCGATATCACTGGGCGGCTTGCCGCATAGTAACGGAGTGAGGAATTACCCGCTGCCAATAGTCTCGCCGTTGCGTCTTCAATGAGTGCAAAGTCCTCGCAGTGGATCACGGTTATCAGCCCGCTCTCCCCTGCCCGGCGTATCGCCTCCACATAGTCGCGCACCTGAGTGTCAAACTCAGGGGACACCATGAAAAGCTTGATGCTGTTGCAACCCGAGTCGAGCAACCTGGGAATCTCATCCAATACCTGCGGGGTTGCTTCGGCAAGTACGGGGTGTAGGAAAAGATCCACGATGGTTTGATCACGGGCCACGGCCGCCTCGCGTTCCAGACCGCCCAGTGGCGTTTCACCCGGCAGTGGAAAGGTTATATTGCCGAGCGTCGTGATGCCACCGGCAAGCGCTGCAGCGGACCCGCTGGTGAAGTCATCCACCCAGCCGACTTGTGCATCCCCTACTCTGGGAAAGGACACATGCACGTGGGCATCCAGACCGCCGGGGAAGATAAGTTTGCCCGCTGCATCAAGCTCCTGCCCGCCTTCGAGGATGCCTCCAATCTGCTTGATGACACCGCCGGAAATCCCAATATCGGCCCGACCCATCGAGCCAGCCTCGGTTACAATCTCACCATTTCGAATGACCATTTCCAGGTCCGCCACGCGAGCCTCCTATCAGTCGAGCCTCTTCCGAGTCCTCATTTCTCTGCGCAAGACAAGACCCATCCCAGAATCGATTGGAATTGCACGGGACTTGACGGTGGGTCTGACCAGCGTGTCCAGAAGTCCGGTTGTTTCTTCCATTATGCATCCCTCTCTTGCCTGAGACAAGTTTGTGGGTAAAATGAGGGGTGGTGAGATCTCTAGAAAAAGGAGCGTGTGATGTCTGATAACCTAAAGAAGGCGACGTTGGGTGGTGGCTGTTTTTGGTGTGTAGAAGCTATTTATCAGGACTTACAGGGGGTGAAGCAGGTTATCTCCGGCTATGCGGGGGGCAGGGTCGAAAATCCCACTTACCAGCAGGTGTGCACGGGCACCACCGGCCACGCCGAGGTGACGCAAATCACCTTTGACCCCCAGGTCATTTCCTACTCAGATTTGCTGTATGTCTTCTGGCGCACCCACGACCCGACCACCCTCAATCGCCAGGGGGCCGACGTGGGACCCCAATATCGCTCGATTATCCTGTATCACGACGAGGAGCAAAAAGCTATCGCCGAGCAAGCCAAGCATGATACGGAGGCTTCGGGGTTGTGGCCCAATCCCATCGTCACCGAGATCGTCCCCTTGGATGTTTTTTACCCGGCCGAGGCATATCACCAGGAATACTACCGCAACAACCCCAATCAGCCCTATTGCCGGGTTGTGATTGATCCCAAAGTGAGCAAGTTCCGCAAGGAATTCAAGGATCGGCTGAAGGAGCTCTGATGCCCTCAAAATCGATCATCATCGTCGGAGGTGGTATTGCCGGACTGGCCGCTGGCTGCTACGGCCAGATGAATGGCTACCGCACCCAGATCTTTGAGATGCATTATCTGCCGGGTGGCCTGTGCACCGCCTGGGAACGCGGGCCGTATGTCTTCGATGGCTGCATCCACTATCTATTCGGCACAGGGCCGGGCCAGCCGTTCCATCAGGTCTGGGCGGAGTTGGGCGCCGTTCAGGGGCGGCGCTTCATCCAACACGATGAACTGATGCGCGTCGTCGACCCCGACGGGCGTACCTTGATCGCCTATTGCGACCCCGACCGGCTGGAATCGCATATGAAGCAACTATCCCCGGCTGATGGAAAGCTGATCGAGGCTATGTGCCAGGGCATCCGTCAGCTGCGGCGTTTCGATATGACGCTGACGCAGCAGAAGCCGAAGCCACTGATGACAGCCCAGGATTGGGGTGCTATGGGTCGCCAGGTGTTGCCCTTTATAGCCCCTATGGCCAGGTGGGCCAGGATATCGGCCCGAGACTTTGCGGCCCGTTTCAAGGACCCCTTCCTGCGCCGCGCCGTCGCCTATATGTTCAGCTGGCCCGATATCCCCATGATGGTTGGCCTTTCGCTGTTGGCCTATATGCAGAATGGCAACGCCGGTGTACCGGTCGGAGCATCCCTTGAATTCGCGCGGGCCATTGAACGCCGCTACCTGGAATTAGGCGGACAGATCCACTACCGTTCTCAGGTGGAGAAGATTTTGGTCGAGGATGATCCAAGTGGGCGGGGCAAGCGGGCAGTGGGCGTCCGCCTGTATGACGACTCGATCCATCGGGCCGACTACGTCATCTCCGCGGCCGATGGGCGCGGCACCATCTTCGACATGTTGGGCGGCGAGTTCGTAGACCGCTACCTAAAGCGGACCTACGACGGCCACATGCCCCTCCACTCCCAGGTGCAGATCTCGCTGGGGGTCAATCGCGACCTCACCGGAGAGCCACACTGGGTCACCTACCTGTTGAACGAGCCAATCACCATCGCCGGCGAGGACCGCTATGACATCGGTGTCAAGAACTACTGCTTCGATCCCAGCCTGGCCCCGCCTGGAAAATCGGCCGTCATCGCTATGATGACCACCCATTATGGCTACTGGCAGCGTATCTATGGGCGCAAGCTGTATGACACCGAGCAGACCCAGGTATCAGATATTATCCAAGACTTCCTGGATAAGAACATTTACCCTGGCATTAGTGCCGACACCGAGGTCGTAGACGAGGCTACCCCGCTCAGCTATGAGCGTTACACCGGTAACTGGCAAGGCTCAAGCTGTGGCTGGCTGCTCACCAAGCAGACTATGCCTACTATGATTCAGGGCATGCGCAAAACCTTACCTGGGCTACGCAATTTGTACTTGGCCGGTCAGTGGGTTGAGCCAGGTGGCAGCGTGCCGGTGGTGGCTATGTCGGGCCGCAATGCCATCCATGTGATCTGCCACCAGGACGGGCTCCCCTTTGTGACCACCACTCCCTGAGACGTGTAGATGCGTGGGAGGTCACGCTTGCAGCGTGATTTCTCTGCTACAAGCCCTCTCTGCTGGGCGTCATAACACAGGAGAGGAACATGGTCCAGAAAATCGATCTTAAGAAACGTTTCAAACATCTATATGCCCCATCTGCCAAGCAGGTAGAGTTAGTCGACGTCCCTCGCCTCGATTTTGTCATGATTGACGGCAGGTTGGAGGCAGGTGCAACTCCCGAGACGTCCCAGACGTTTCAGGATGCGGTAGCGGCCTTGTATGGCGCTGCCTACACCTTGAAGTTCATGTCCAAATTGCGAAAGCAAGACCCGATTGACTATACCGTTATGGCTTTGGAGGGGCTGTGGTGGACGGAGGAGGGTGAGTTCGATTTTAACAAGCCCGAAGACTGGTGCTGGACCTTGATGATTATGCAACCCGAGCACATCACCCAGGCGATGTACCAGGCGGCCTTGGAACAGCTCAAAGAGAAACGGGACAGCCCGGCCCTGCCCAGGCTCCGCTTCGAGAGTTTCCACGAGGGGCCTTGCTTGCAGATCATGCACGTTGGGCCGTACGCTGA
Source organism: Anaerolineales bacterium (assembly GCA_020343875.1). Taxonomy (GTDB): domain Bacteria; phylum Chloroflexota; class Anaerolineae; order 4572-78; family NAK82. Next base: position 4,211,183 of record CP070811.1, read on the forward strand.
AGAGCCGAGGACCATCGCCAAAATGCAGGCCTTTGCCGCCGAGCATGGCTATACGCTGCGGGGCAAGCATCACGAGATCTACCTGGGCGATCCGCGCCGGGCCAAACCAGAGCGGCTCAAGACCATTCTGAGACATCCGATAGGGATGGGGGATAGATAGGGCCTTCCCGCTCAAAGCCTGACCTAGCGGCTTACCTCCAGAACAAATAGCGCATACTCCCAGTCGCCGGGCAGGTTGCCCACCGCGATTACATAACGCCCATCGGGTGACAAGGCGACTGGGTAAGCCCAATATGGGCCGGTTTGCCAGTGACCCAGCGGCTCACCCATTGGGAAGGTGAGCCACACAAGAGTGGTTTCGTTCTGGGTGAAGGCCAGCTCGCTTCCATCATCGCGCCAGAGCAGGTAATCGGCGGCTGGGGCGACGAGCTGCCAGTCGCCCTCCACGTCCTCCAGCTGGCGCCCCCAGATGTTGTAGCCGGTATTGCGTCCACCGTCGTCGAACTGGATAGTGGCCACTTCTTCGTAGAGAAAAAGCCAGCCATAGTCGGCCGAAAATCCCCATACTTTCGTATAGGGCAAGTTCTCCACCAAGCCGCTTTCCGCATGGTACAGGCGGGCGACCGGGAAATTCGCCTCCAGGCCGACACCAGAGACCAACAGGTGAAAGCTGTCTGGCTCCAGCCCGGGAGCCGCCGTCGCTCGCAGGCTGTATCCCTCCGAATTCAAGATAGACGGCGTGACATCCAGACCCAGCAGCTCGGTCAACACCGGGACCACGCCCCGCTGAACATCTAGCAGCAGCGGGCCATCGGTCAGCGTCTCGTAGATGAGGAATTGGGTGTGGCTTACCCACTCACCGCCCAGGCCGTAATCGCCCAGGCGTTCGTCGATTTGCCACGTGGTGCTTGATAGGAGTCGTGGCTCTTGGCTGGAGAGCAGGTCCGTCTGGAAGGTGAGCCGACCACTCTCGTTGGCGACCAGAATAGTCCTGACCCGGTAGCGCCTATCGGGGGATAGGGCGGGATCAGGCTCTGGACTGGGGGCTGAGGAGTAATCCGGCCAGGCGGCAAACGGCTGCGCCTGACACGGCACCCCCCAGAATGCTTCCTCCTCCGTGATCACAATAGCCGTGCCATCCTTTGCCCAATCTACCCACGCCGACCGGTCTGTTTGGGTGTGGAACTGGGGGACCGCGCACGTCTGGCCCGTCCCCGGGTTGGCGAAATGGAGGGTGCCACCCGGCATCGTGGCCGGGACCTGCTCTGCCACATCCTCGGGCGACGAGAGCCAGTAGGCCATCCAGCCGCCCTCAGGCGACCAACTCTCGAAGCGTATGTAGGCTGCGCTAGCCCAGGCTTCGACCGGCCTGCCCTCCGCCGCAGGCGCTGAAGCAGCCGGCACAGCAAACCGTAGGCTCTCCGCGACGGCGTCGAAGATACGGCCATCGCCCTGGCTGCGCAAGATGTAGCCTTGCCCCCCGTCCAGGACCAGCAGCAGGTGGTTGAGGGCCCCAAAATCGTCCATCGTCTGCAGCCGCAGCCCGGGTCGGCCATCCATGGTCAGCTCACGCTGGTCGAACGCGATCAGCGAGTGATACTGGCCAGGGCCGGGCGAAGCCAGCGCTCGCTCCAGCAGCGCCTCCAAGCTGTCCTGGGGTGCTGCGATGGCCTGGAGAGCGATCAGGGCCTGGCCGCTGAATGGGCCTAGCTCGGTAGCCGCGTCATCGGGCGGATGGGAAGACAGGGTGGGCATCTCATGCCAACCGCTGCCGTACCGGTCCGGCCATCCCTGGCCCACTTGCCAGCCGGCCGGGTAGAGCAGGCTGAATCTGCCATCCGGGTCGCGGTAAGTGTCACTCAGCGGCGGCACCTCGGCCCGGGCCGCGTCGGGCCGGTAGGCAAGCAGGAGACTCCAGTCCGACTGGCCGTAGTAGCCCACCGCCCGCGGCGCCGGTCGGCGTGAGGCCTCAATGGCCTGGGCCTGACCCGTGTGCGGGTCGGCCCCCATCAAGGCCAGCGTGTTCCCCTGGCGCTGGACGTAGTACACGGTCTGCCCATCCTGGCTCCAGACCGGCGCATCCTGGAAGGCGTCGGTGTCGTTCAGCCGACGGCTTTTGCCTGTGACCGGATCCACCAGGTAGATGCGCCGTCCGGCGATGGCCGGATTCTCGAAGGTCATCAAATCGGCCCATTCATCATCGGTCTGATTCGCCTGCACGGCTGCGTAAGCGATCCAATCACCCCCAGGCGACCAGGCCACCAGGCCCGGGATTTGCTCAGCCTGGTTTACCAGCGTGCGGACCTGGCCCGAGGCCACCTCGAACAGGTCTAACCATTTATTGACCTGGGCCGAGCGGTAGCCACCGGCGGTGAAAACCAGGCTGGAGCCATCTGGTGCCCAACTTTGGTAGCCGGGGTTGAGCAGAGCGACGTCGGCCAGGCGCACGACTTCGTCCGTCGCGGTGTCCAGCACCCATAGCGTCAGGCCGTCGGCCAGTATGGAGGCTGACAGGATACCGTGCCAGAAGAGCACCCGCCGTCCGCCCGGCGACCACGTACCCCAAACGACTTGTTCCGGGATGAAGACGTCTGCCTGATCCGGGGGAGTGGGTGACTGAAACACCAAGTGAGGCGGCTCAGACCGGTCGTCTTTCAGGCGGATCCCCCAGATCTCTAGCGGTCCATCGATCTCAACCCCCGTGCCGGCTGGTGAACGCCGCCAGTGATGGCGCACAACCAACAGGTAGCTGCCGTCGGGGGACCACTGGATCGGACCCAGGGTGCTGTCGGGTGGAAAGACGGGGAAAGTCGGACCCGCCTCGTTCTGTAAATCGAGACGGTCGGCAGCTGGGTCTATTATGGCCCTCCACCCCCCGCTGGGTGAGATCAAGCTCTGAACCGGGTCAGAGGTGGGCGGGGGCGGTGAGATAGTGTAGGTGACGCCCCCCGTTTGAAAATCGCCCACCACCGGCCAGTCAGCCGAGCGGTCAAGCAACAACTCGGATGGGCTGTAGGCATCGCCTGGCGTCGCCGTACGCCAGCCGGAAGCGTCCTTCACCAACGTCCAGTTGATCTCTTGCCTCTCGGCGTTGGGCGCTTCGGGCAATTGTAGCGTCACCTGCAGGCTGCCTGGGTCGACCCGTTGGAGGTCGGTAACCACAAATCCGGCCTCGGTCAGGCCAGCGCGCAAGTCCGGGAGGTCATCATTCAGGTTGGGATAGGCATTCAGATAGGCGGCCAGCCCGGCGCCAGGATATAGGATCCCGGGCGCATCCATAGGGAAGTACAAGGTACCGGATTTGTCAGCCAGATTGTAGAAGTAGGTGTATAAATCAACCTGCCCTAAAGCTGCCACGCCGCGGGCGATGGCCTCCGCGCGCGTGCCATCTCCATAACCCGCCAGGAAGGCCGTGGCCAGGTCGCCCAGCGGATCGCCTGCGTACTGGCTGGCGACGGCCTGCATAGCCGCCAACCCCTGGGTCGCGCCATTCTGACCAGGGGTTGGGGCGCTGTCCGGCCTGCCGAGCAGCAGCAAGCTAGCGGCCCGGCGCCAGGCTGCATAGGCAGCCCAATCCGCGTCGTCCGCTTCCGGCTCCCACATCTCCTCAGCCGCCAGGCCCAGCACACGGTCATACCAGCCCAAGGCTTGGTCAAAGTCGCCAGCCCGATAGGCTGCCTCAGCCTGGTTGGTGAACCAGCGCAGCCGGTCGGCCGTAGTCAGCGTGGCATCGGGCGCCCAGCCGCTGCGTTCCAGGTCGAGGGTTGCTTCGGCCATCACAAAGCGGCCCGCCTCCCCATCCCAGCGCCAGATCTGCTGCGCCAGGGGATGGTTGACTAGCTTGTGATCGAATCCGTTGGCGTACAGATAGGGATAGCGCAGCACGATTTGCTGGCTCCCGGCGCCGGTCGGATCCGGCTGCAGGGCCAGCCCTGCCTCACCGGCCCAGCTGACCACGTGCGCGGCAAAGATAGGGCGGAAGGCGTCTTGGTGCCACTGGTATACGATCGGCTGCATGTGAAAACCACTGCCGCCTGGATACAGGAAGGTGAGGCGGATCTCGGGCAAGCCGTCCCCGGTCAGGTCAATCAATTCTAGCGGCGATTGGGGCACGCCCCACATGATCAGATTGGAATCGCCTGGCCAACTGTTGATCAGCGCCTGGGCGAAATCGGGGGGCAGCGCGTAGCCGGTTGGCCCGTGCCCTTGGTCGACGAAGACAAGCAGGGGCAATCCCATAATGGGGATGTGCACCACCACATCCTCGCGGGCATCGCCAGTCAGGTCGATGGCGGCCGCCCGGACCGGGTCCTGATTGAGCGAGCTAGCCTCGTCCAGTGTCGCCTCCAGGCCTGCCAGGTCGTTGCCGGCGGCGAGCCAGGCAGCGATATCGGCCAGCAGCCGCTCGACGGTGTGGGTCGCATCCGTCGTCGGCTGGTAGGCGGCCAGCGCGGCTTGTGCGGCTGACAAGTTGCCCAGCGTTGCAGGTGTTTCAGATGGAGGTGGCGTCGCTGTCTCAGCGAAAAGCTGTGGGCTGGGGGTTGGTACTAGCGGCTGGCCGATATCAATCTGAACGGTCGGCGTAGCCACAGCCGGTGCTGAAGGGGTCGGCATCTGGCAGCTGACCAGGCTCCAGGCTAGGGCCAGCCCACCTGCCAGCACGAGCTGCCCCAGGCCCTTCGAGTTTAAGAGATGAGCTTTCATTGTGCCCTTACTTTCCATCTAGCGGATAGCCCCTGAGGAAAACCTAGTTCCTGTTTATGATATCATCAACGGATAAAATCTGCCTATCTGCCGAGCGTCGCTTCGCCAACGCTCAAGCAGCGCTGGCCTGGCGTAATCCGTGCGCCTGGCTACTCACAGGCTTCCTTTTGCACCACGATTGCCGCCGAACCTCTCATTGCGGCCCTCTTTTGCCTGGCAAAAGTTTGGGGGTAAAATGTATAGGGTGGCCTTGCAGCGGACTCGTAGAGGGGCGGCGAACAGAATTGCGGAAAGAAACGTGTTGGAGAGACTTACACAGCCGGTCGAGATGAAGGACGAGCGAGCACGCCGAAGCATGTTGACCGTCAACTTGGGGCTGGCGGCCAACGTTCTTCTGGCCGGGCTGAAAACCAGCATCGGGGTTCTGGGGCACAGCCCTGCCTTGCTGGCAGATGGTATCAACTCGACTTCAGATGTTGCCTATTACGTGGTGGTGGCCATTTTCATGCGGCTGGCTGGCAAACCACCTGACGAGGAACACCCCTACGGTCACCGGCAACTGGAGAGCATTGCCGCCCTGCTGGTCGGTGCCTTTGTGATTACCACCGCTATTGCCATCTTCTGGAACTCGATCGGCAAAGTATACGACCTTATGACGGGGCAAGGTGACTTTCGAGGCGCGGCACTTGGCGCCTTTGGGGTTGCCTTGCTGACGGTTGTGCTCAAACTGGGGCTAACCTTGTATACCTGGCGGATCGGTCGACAGACTCAGAACGCGGCTGTTCAGGCCCTGGCTTACGACCATCGCAATGACGTGTTCTCCGCCCTGGCGGCCACCACGGGCATTTTTCTGGGCCGCATGGGCTACTTGTGGGTGGACCCATTGGCTGGAGCATTGGTCGCTCTGGTGGTTCTGCGCACCGGTATCGAGATCGTGCGCCTGTCAGCTGAGGATTTGATGGATACCGTGCCTGGTCGGGCATTGGCTCAGCAAATCACCGAGTTGTTGCGTCCGATTTCAGGCGTGAGAAGGGTCGAAGAGATCCACGCTCATCGCTTTGGGCCATATCTGGTCGTCAACGTAACCATCGGCGTTGATGGCTCGTTGAGTGTTGCTGGCGGCGACCAGATTGCCAGCCAGGTGGAGCATACTCTGATCGAGGGCATCGAGCTGGTGCGCCGGGTTCACGTTCACTACCATCCCACAACCCCCAACTCTTCCTGAAGGGATATCCAGGGCTATCCGCGTGCTGCTTCTGCCCCCTTCCTTAGGTTTTGGAGGTACCATTTACACAGCGCCCTCATATCCGAACAATTCTTGAGACGGCGAACTAGTCAGGCACCACTTGCCAGAAGGCCAGAGCTTCCTCCATGCCCTCCACCTGTTCGGGGGGGATTTCCAGGAAGGTTCCGGTGGCTTCGGCCCCAATCTGCCCGTCCGCGAGCCTGATCTCCCCGTGTGCTTCGAGCGTGCGCGTCTTCCAGCTCACAACCTCGCCAATTACCGTCAACGACTCCCCAATGGGAACAGGGCGTCGGAAGCGGACGCTGAGTCGGCCTGTCACCATCCAGCGCCCGGAGGCGATGGCTACCCGCCCCAACGTTTCGTCCAGAAGCGCGGTCACAATCCCCCCATGTACCACTCCGGGATATCCTTGGTGTTCGTCCCGCGTCGTGAAGTGTGCCACCACGCGCCCCTGGTCATCTTCATAAAAGGCCATCTTGAGGCCGATTGGGTTTTCAAGGCCGCATGCAAAACACATCTTTGAGTTGGGCTGCTTCTTCATTGTATCCCTCTTTTGCTTGTGCCAAGTTTGTGAGTAAAATTAGACAACTTTGTTTTGCGCGAGGTCTTAGCTCTTGGACGTTCGTAACCGGGTGGCGTTGATCACCGGCGCATCAATGGGCATCGGCGCGGCGACGGCCCGGGCTTTGGCTGAGGCTGGCTGTCGCGTGGCCCTGGTGGCCCGCTCCACCGATGCCTTGACGGTATTGGCCGAAGAAATCCGCGCCCAGGGTGGACAGGCGCTACCCTTACCGGGCGACGTGGCCGACCGGTTGACCGCTGAGGCAGCAGTCGGCCAGACGTTGCAGGTCTTTGGACGGCTGGACATTTTGCTCAACAACGCGGCCGTCGGTTTGCACCGCTCGCCTCTTGGTGCAGCCTGGGCCGATGTCGAGCGGCTGATGGCCGTCAATCTATATGGGCCACTGGCCTTCATGCGGGCTGCTGTCCCTCCTATGCGTGAAGTGGGCGGTGGCTTGATCGTCAACGTCTCTTCCATTGTCGGTCGGCGAGCAGTCCCGCGCATTGGGGTCTACTGCGCCAGCAAAGCAGCTTTGGAGCGGCTGAGCGACAGCTTGCGCCTGGAACTGGCGCCGGATAACATCCGCGTCGTCACCTTGTATCCTGGCGTCACCGATACTGGTTTCAACCGACATACCCTGGATGTGGGCGTTGGCCTGCGACCGGGGCGAATGAGAGGTGCTTCGCCGGAGCGTGTCGCCCGGGCTGTCTTGCGCGTCATCCGCCGCGAGCCGCGCGACGCCTATGCGTCTATTTTTGACCGGGCCTTCGTCACCTTCTCGACCCTGTTGCCAGGTGTCGCTGACGTCATCTTGCGCCGTTATTTTGCCAGCCGTGGTCAGCATTAGCCCCATGCTTGAAACCGACTTGGATACCCACTCCTTGGGCACTGGAGATGGAAATGGATTTTGAACACGTCATTCTTAATGGCAAAATATGGCCTGCCACGGAAGCAAAGGTCTCCCTGTACAGCCCGGCACTCTTCAGTAGCTTCGGCGTGTACGAAAGCGTTGAAGTGATCGAGAGAGTTCCTTTTCACTTGCGAGACCATCTGGCACGCTTGGCCGAGTCGGCCGAGATGATCGAATTCAGTCTGCCTTATAGTATCTATGATATTGCCAGTTGGATCAGCCAGTTACTGCAGGAGAATGGCCCCCAGGACTGTTTGCTGCGTATCATTGCATTGGGAGTTACCCAGGCCGAGGATGAGGCTCTGGTCGCTGTTTTGCCTCAACCCCTGCCTCGCTATCCGGATAGCTATTATTGGGAAGGCGCGTCAGTCATCACATTTGAGGGCTGCCGCTCGTTGCCAGCCTGTAAGTCGTTGAACACCTTGGTCAACTACCTGGCCCGCCGCCAGGCGATCCGCTCCGGCGTTCATGAGGCCATCCTACGCACGGGTGGAGAGATGACCGAAGGATCGCGCAGTAATATATTTGCTGTTCGCCGGGACGAGCTACTCACGCCTCCATCCGATCGGGCGCTGTCGGGCATCACTCGCGACATCACCATTCGGCTGGCTCTCGAAGCCGGCTATCGCGTGTCGGAAGTTCCGCTAAATTTGATGGATCTCTCCCACTACAGCGAATTCTTCATCACCAGCACCAGTATGCACATCATACCCATTGTGCGCATCGGCGATGCGTTGGTGGGCGAAGGACATGTGGGCCCGATGACGACTGACCTGATGGATCGCTTCGAGCAGTACCACCGCGACTATCTTGGGGACAAGCGCTAGACGAGCCAGACATGCCTCGTGTCAAGACGCTCTGGATCAGGGACGAATATCTGCGGCAAATTCTGAGTGGCCGCAAGACGGTGGAAGTTCGCGTGGCCTACAGCAATATCACCCGCCTGGAGGCCGGCGACGTCCTCCTTCTCAATGATTTGCACCCCTACGTGATTACCGACATTCGCCGCTACCCACATTTTGATGCTCTGGTCGCCGCCGAGGACCCGGCGACTATTGCCCCCGACCTGCCAGGGCATCAGGCTCTACTGGCTGCTTGCCGCGCCATCTACCCGCCCGAGAAGGAGGCGCTGGGGGTAGTGGCACTCGAAATCAAGCAGCAAGCGGAAAGCGGATAGTCCCTGCGCAGAATTCTCGCATGCACAAGACGTTCCCTAATCGGTTAAGAACAAATTGACATAACTTAAGCGGTGCTTGGCCATAGGTAGCTTCCCTACTATGGTCAAGCGTGGTGCTGCTGTCTGGGTTTGCTGGTCGAAGTGCCAATTCACGCGCCATCCAGCACAGAGCTTCCAACGGACAAGTACTTTGCCCCAAAAAGTCTTTTTTGTCCAATTGAGGCCATACATCGCGCCTTTCCGACGATCCTGGCCAGGCAAAGAGGTATGCTTTTGACTTTCGCCAGGCGTGCCCTGTATAGCTGTGGCTTGACAGGCCAGTTTACGCCTGCTATAATATGAATGAATATATGATCAGATATTCATATATCTGGAATTGAGCAGACGATGGACCAGTTGTGCGAAGACCGCTATATCGATGAAGACAAGGTTCGTCAGGCTCAGGCATATCTGGTGGATAGCCTGTCGGCAACCCGGCTGTCTGAGATCTTCAAGGCCCTGTCGGACCCCTCCCGTGTGCGCATCATTTCTGCCCTGACGCATACTGAGCTGTGTGTGTATGACCTGGCGGCGGCGTTGGGCATGAGCCAGTCAGCTGTATCGCATCAGCTCCGCTCTCTGCGCGAGATGCGTTTGGTACGTTATCGCAAAGAGGGACGGCACGTCTATTATCAGCTTGATGATGAACACATTGGTGATCTGTTTCGTCGAGGCCTGGAACACGTCGAACACAGCTAACCAGCGAGGCCCTATGATCCAAAAACTCCAGCTCGAAATCCCTCTCTTGCTGCCCCAGATTCCCGACGAGCAGGATGGCTGCGTCACTCGCTTGCAAGAGGCACTAACAGCCCGTCGGGGCGTCAGCCGGGCGCACATCAAGCGGGAGAATGGGGTCGCCCACTTGTGCCTGCATTATGACCCGGGCCTGGTGAGTCTGGTTGAGGTGCGCCGCACCGCCGAGCAGGCCGGCGCTGAGCTGACAAATCGCTATCGGCACCAATCGCTGCCTATCGACGGCATGGACTGCGCCGACTGTGCCCTGGTCATCGAGCACAGCCTGAACCGGTTGGATGGGGTGTTGAGTGCCAGTGTCAACTATGCTGCGGGCCAGCTTTGGATCGAGTACGACACCACCCTTGTTCGGCGCAGGGCCATTCTGCGGCGCATTGAGCATCTTGGCTACCGGGCGATCCAAGACAGAAGGGAGACGTGGTGGCAGCGCAACCGGGAATTGGTGCTGGTTGGCCTAGCTGGGCTCTTTCTACTTATTGGTTGGATTGGCGAGGCTTACTTCGGCCTGCAGCAGCCAGTGGCGGTTGGCTTTTTTGTCCTGGCCTATGCTGCCGGCGGCTACGACGTCAGCCGGCACGCCTTGCCGGCTCTACTCAGGCTGCACTTTGATACAGACGTCTTAATGATACTGGCTGCCATTGGAGCCGCGATTTTGGGCGAATGGGCCGAAGGTGCATTTTTGCTTTTCCTATTTGGCCTGGGGCACGCCGGCGAGCACTACGCAATTAGCCGTGCCCGATATGCCATCCGGGCCTTGGCTAACTTGGCGCCGAAAACCGCTCGTGTGCGGCGGGGCGATCAGGAGATGGAAGCGCCCGTGACTGATCTACACTTGGGTGATATCGTTCTGATCCGCAATGGCGAACGCATCGCCGCTGACGGTCGTGTCGTAGGAGGCCGATCAGCCGTGGATCAGAGTCCCATAACCGGTGAAAGCCTGCCGGTGGATAAAGGGCCGGGCGATGAAGTGTTCGCTGGCACCGTCAATGGCGATGGCTCCTTGGAGGTTGAGGTCACCAAACGGGCCCAAGATACTACTCTCAGCCGCGTGATCCAGATGGTGACCGAGGCTCAAGGCCAAAAAGCCCCCACTCAGCGTGACACCGAGCGTTTTACTCGCATTTTTGTGCCCGTTGTGCTGGCCTTGGATGCCTTAGTGATAGTCTTGCCTCCTCTGCTGGGCTGGGCTGGCTGGAGCGACAGCTTCTTGCGAGGCATGGTGCTGCTGGTGGCGGCCAGCCCTTGCGCTCTGGTCGTCGGCACGCCAGCGTCTGTCTTGGCGGGTATCGCCCAGGCGGCTCGTAATGGGGTGCTTGTCAAAGGCGGTGCCCATTTGGAGAACTTGGGTGGATTGGATGCGTTGGCCTTCGACAAGACTGGCACCATCACGCGTGGCCGGCCGGAGCTAACCGATCTGGTGGTTGCCAACCAACAACCAGTGACCGCAGACGACCTGCTGCGCTTGAGCGCTGCGGTGGAGAGTCGGAGCAACCACCCGCTGGCCCAGGCCGTCGTTCGGGCCGCTACAGCGCGCGGACTGAGCCTGCCTGAAACGGGCGACTTGGAAGCAATCAACGGGCGCGGCGTCCGCTCGTCTGTCAGAGGCCACCCCACACTCATTGGTAACCTGAGGCTCTTTGATGGCGAAGGACTGTGTGTGCCCCAGGAATTGCAGATGACTGTGGAGCGGCTGGAGCATGAGGGAAAGACCACCATGATTGTCTACGGGCCAGCCTCAGACGATGACGTGCGATTCCTGGGTGTCATCGCTGTGGCCGACATCCCTCGCCAGACCGCCCGGACCGCCTTGCGGGAGCTGAAGCAAATGGGCATCTGCAAGACGGTGATGCTGACTGGGGACAATGGGCGGGTGGCGGCTGCCATCGCTCAACAGGTGGGGCTGACTGACTACCGGGCTAACCTATTGCCAGCTCAAAAAGTGGAGGCTATCAGAACCCTGACCGCTGAATATGGCCGGGTAGCCATGATCGGCGACGGAGTGAACGATGCTCCGGCCCTGGTCCAGGCTACTGTGGGCATCGCCATGGGCGGTGCCGGGGCTGACGTAGCCTTGGAAACGGCCGACGTGGCTCTCATGGCAGATGATCTGAGCAAGTTGCCCTTTGCTGTCGGTCTCGGCCGGGCTACACGCCGCATCATTCGCCAGAACCTGGTCATCTCGTTGGGCGTAATCCTTTTGCTCATCGCTACTTCAGTCAGCGGTGTTTTTGGCCTGAGTCTGGCAGTTGTCGTGCATGAGGGGAGCACCCTGGTAGTGGTGGCCAATGCCCTGCGCCTGCTGGGGTTCAAGGGGAGCAGCTGAGTGGGCGGCGTGTGACGAGTGATAGGCTGCGCTTGATGCGCAGGCCATACCCACAGCGTTCTAGGTACTACTCATGCTGTATCGCCTCAATAATCCTCACTGTGGCCGCCCGCCAGGCGGGGTAGAGGGCTGCCCCCTGCGAAACGAGCAATGCAATAAGCAGGCTGACGACCAGGGCCATCGGCGGCAGATTGTAGTTCACCGTGTAGCCAGCGATTACCTCTAATCCTAACAAGAAGACCTGCGCCAGGAAGAAGCCGAAGACTGTGCCAAAGAGCCCTCCCACGGCCCCCATCGCCCCGCTTTCAGCCAGCACCATGCGGGCGACTTGAATCCGGGTCATGCCCAGGCTGCGCAGCCCGCCAATCTCCCGCTGCCGCTCGAAGACATTCATCATCAAGGTGTTGACCACCCCCAGGGCGGCGATTATCACGCCAATGAGACCCAGCACGTCGAAGAGAGCGAAGGCTTGTGCGGTCAGATCGTTTACCTTTGCCCGAAAGTCAGTCGCCGTTTCGACCACGATGTGCCGGCTGCCACCGTAGCGTTCCTCCAGTCGCTTTGCCTCAGCCTGTGGGTCGGTTCCAGGCTTGAGGCCAACGATGAACTGGTCGGCGGTGCCTTCACCAAAATACCGCGCCAGGTCATCCCGCGTACCATTAACTACGTAGCCTTGGCTGGTGAAATCTACTACCACGCCGGCTACCCGAAAATCGTGCTCGCCGCGCCGAGTCTCGAGCCGTAGGCTATCCCCGGCCATCAGGCCATACCGATCGGCCAGTGCCGTGGAGATAAGCAGGGCGTTGCCAGCGGTCAGCTCGGCCAGGGCTGCTGGCAGGCTGGCCCTCGGGTCCTCAAACACGAAAGATGCCACCTGAGAATAAGTCTCTGGATCAATAGCGACGAAGAGGAGCGTATCGGCCTTCTCCGGATTCCCAGTGGGCGATACACGTCGCACCAGGTGAAAGGTAACCGGGCTGACAGCTGTCACAGCCGGATCGGATTGAAGCCTCTGCCCAAACTCAGCCCGCATAGGAATGGGCGAGCGGACGTACAAATCACCACCGATGGCCGTTTGTACCCAGTTACTGATGTCCACCTCAAAGCTGGTGGTGAGGGCCTGGATGCCGATGATCATGGCGATTCCTACCATTAAGGCAGCCACCGTCAGTGCCGTGCGCCCCTTCGCCCGCTGGATGTTGCTCGCTCCCAGCCGCCCCTCACCCTGGTAGACAGCGCTCAGCACCGGTCTCAGCAGGCGTTCGAAGCCACCGATGGTGATGGGCACGGCCAGGGTCGCTCCCAGCAGCAGGATAAAAATACTGGCCGCTCCTACTGGATATTGCACTTCGGGCCGGAAGGGGATACGGTATAGGGCCAGGTAAGCTGTCGCGATGAGGCCTATCCCGACCAGCCAGCCATACCGTCCCAGTGGCATACTCTGAGGCTTGGCCGTGACTCGCAGCGCCTCCAGTGGCGAGATGTCACGCGCGCGCCAGGCAGGCAGTGAGGCCGAGGCCAGCGTGACCCCCAGTCCTACCAACAGCGAGGTCAACAAGCCTTCTACAGGCACGGTAATTTGGTTGATTTGAGTGGCTGTGACAGCTCCCATGGAGCGCATCAACCCGCGTGATAGCAGAAGCCCAAACCCTGCGCCTGCTGCTGAGCCGATGCCCCCCAGCAGGGTTGCCTCAGCCAGGACCAACAGGGTGACTTGGAGGCGTGTCATGCCCAATGTGCGCAGCATGCCGATTTCGCGGGTGCGTTCTACCACTGTCATCGTGAAGGTGTTGTAGATGAGAAAAGCTCCAACGAAGAGAGCCATGGCGCTGAAGAAGCTCAGGCCCAGCTGGTACGAAGCCAACATCTTGGAGGCAACCGCCCCGCGTGCTGCAGGGTAGAGGGCCTGATAGCCGCGGCCCAAGCTTTCGGCCAGCTTCGATTTGAGTTCCTCCAGCCGAGGAGGTGATGCTGCGATGGAAGCTTCCACCACTACGTCAATCTGGCTCAAATCGCTCCCCAGATTAAAGACCGCCTGGGCTGCACCTATGGGCACGATGGCGACTGCGCCGTTGTTCTGCACGCCGGGGCCAGCCTCGCGGATGAGGCCCACGATGCGAAATGCCTCCACCTTGTCCGAGGCTAGGATGTTCAAGTCATCCCCGACCGAGAGGCCCTGCTCCTGAGCGTAGTCTTGTACCAGTAAGGCAACGTAGGCATCCTCATCCTCTGGAAGGAAGTCGCCAGCTGCCAGGTCGTAGTCCCGCACGTCCCGGTCCAGGGCCGGATCTACGCCGAAGACGAGCAGGTCGTTGGCGCTGCTGGCACCTGTTACACTAAAGGCCAGCTCCCACTGATCCGCGTCGGCGGCCAGCAGCGTTTTCTGGCTGACGCTAGGCACGGCCTGGCGCACGCCCGGTATTTTGCCCACCCGAACCAACGTGCTCCCATCAAAGGGTTCGCCTGCTGCTGAGTTGCTGGTGATCACCAGATCCGCCCGCCCCGAGGCTTCGTCAAAGATGCGCCGGATGGAAGCTAGCGTGCTTTCGTTGGTGATGGCAATAGCCAGCACAACAGCCACGCCCAGCGCAATACCGGTAATGGTAAGCACCGTGCGGCTCTTGCGGCTCCACATATTGCGGAAAGCGAAGCGGATGAACGAGAACAAGCTATTCATTCGAAAGTCTACTCGGTGAAGATATGCTGCTCATCAGAGGTATCTGTGAAAACGAATAACGAGTCAACGAGGGCTGTCAACTCGTTGACTCGTTATTCAATGGTTTGTTGGCCTGTTACGCATCAATCAGTTGGTTGGCCACTTTGGGCGTTTTGCCCCGATACCTCCAGAGCGCGCAAATGCCGCTGGATCTGGCGTACGTCTTCTACCTGGTCGCCGGTCATCTTCAAGTGATCTACGATACGCCCGTCCATCAAAAAGGTCACCCGGTCGGCAAAACTGGCTGCTTTGGCGTCGTGAGTGACTACCACGATAGTCTGTCCAAACTCGTCGCACGAGCGGCGCAGCAAGCCCAGGATCTCTTCGCCGGTCTTGCTATCCAGGTTGCCGGTCGGCTCGTCGGCCAGCACAATGGCTGGATCGGTGACGAAGGCACGCGCAATCGCAACGCGCTGCTGCTGGCCGCCGGAGAGTTGATCCGGCTTATGATCCCGGCGATCAGCCAGGCCGACCAGCGCCAGTAACCTGTCTATCTTCTCTTTGTGCTTCTTAATATTTTGCCCATCAATCAGCAGCGGCAAGGCGATATTCTCCTCTGCGGTGAGGGTGGGTAGTAGATTGAAGAATTGAAAGATGAAGCCGACGTTTCGACGACGGATGAGGGTGATCTGGTTGTCGCTAAGCTTGGAGAGTTGTCGCCCGGCCAGGGCTACCTCGCCATCGCTCGGGCCGTCCAGGCCACCCAGCAGGTGGAGCAGCGTGCTCTTGCCGCTGCCTGAGGGGCCCATAATGGCCACGAACTCCCCCTCTCCCACCGTAAAGTCCACCCCTGCCAGCGCATCCACGGTCACTTCGCCCATTTGATATTGCTTGCTTACTCGCTGCGTTTCGAGGATGGGCATCCCGCTATTCCCTTTCATCTTTTTTCACAATTGCCCCGCCCCCGTCCAGTTCTCCAGTAGCTTCTGATAGGCAGGGTCTTGGTATCGCTTCAGATCGAAAGCCGGCGCATGGTGCGGCAACTCGCCCCCTGTCAGGTGTGCCGCCAGCACCTCCCCTAACGCTGGTGCGGCCATCAAACCAAATCCCGATAATGCGCCCAGAACGTGGCTGCCTTCCACGGGCAGGGGGCTGGCCAGGGGCCGATTCTCCCGAGTTTTGGTGTAATAGCCGCCATCCACCACCGGTCTGGGCATACGGTCAAAATAAGCCCTCAAGCCAGAGAACACAGTGGCGAGTCCGCGTAGAACGATTTCGGGGTAGTGCGGGTCATATCTAAGGGGGAAGACAGGCTCGACCGGGTTGGTGTCGTAGGTCCACAGAATCAGTACGATGTTGCTTTCGGGGCTCCCTTCCGGGCGGGCGTGGACGCCGGCCGGAAATTCGTCCAACAGATATCTGGTCTGTTCAGACTCGGCCAGTACCACCCGCTCTTCTTCCGACCAGGGCAGATGCTGAGGATCGGTCCAGATAACCATAGGCGCCTCGCGCGGCACAGCCCCCAAGTGATCGTTGAAAGCAACCTTGACGTGGCATTCGGAGAAGACTGGCAGGTCGACTCCGACCATGTGTCCCACCTCCTTCAGGAAGGGCCCGGCTGCAACGACGAAGTTGGGAGTCGAGATGGTCCTGGAACCGCCGCTGCTGCTCAGTTGAACAGCCTGCACCCGGCCTTTGTCTACTTGAACACCTTCTACTCGCGCCTCCAAAAGCCGGGCTCCCCGCTGCCGGGCCTGCTCCAACATCGTCATACCCAACTGTTGCGCGCTGAACCAACCGGCGCGCCGGGCGTGAACGACTGCCAGCGTACTCTTGGGAAGGTAGGGAAAGTGCTTCTGGATTAAGGCCGGGTCGAGGATCATGTCGGCGCCGGTGGGCTGATCCTCGAAGCCATAGGCAGGGGCAGGGATGTAGGTACCTTCGCCGGGCTGCCCGGTATGATAACGCGCAGGGCCGGCACCCAGTTCGGCCGCCTCCTCGGCGACTGCGGTAAAATCGGAGATGCGGGCCGGATCAGCTGTGGCGAAGAGATAACCACGCCGGTTGAGCTGAAAGGCATTACCAGTTTGGTGCGCCAATTCCTCCATAATGTCAATACTGCGGTTCATCAGGCTGACCATCGCATCTCCCGGCCCAGGCCACCAATTGCGATAGCATTCGGTGGATTTGTCGCTGGTCAGGCTGAGCGGCGGGCGCTCGTCTACCAGCACTACCTTATCAAGACCATGCTTGCCAGCCAGGTGGTAGGCAGCTGCGATTCCGGCAATGCCCGCCCCGCAGATGACCACGTCGGCAGTGTCCTGGGGTTTCATTGTGCTCCTTTCCATTGCAGTTCAGCACATTACGTGCCAAGTCGTTACCCAGGGGCGACTTCCCGGAACTGCCGAGCATACAATTCGGCGTATGCCCCGCCTTGGGCCAACAGATCCTGGTGGGTGCCATGCTCGACGATACGCCCATCCTCCAGCACATAAACCTGGTCGGCACTTCGGACAGTGCTTAACCGGTGGGCGATGACGAAGCTGGTCCGACCCTGCAACAACTTCTCCAGCGCACTCTGGATAATTAGCTCGGTGCGGGTGTCCACGTTGGCTGTCGCCTCGTCCAGGATGAGAATACGCGGGTCGGCCAGCACGGCACGGGCCAGGCTGATGAGCTGCCTCTGGCCCTGGCTGAGGGTGCCACCTCGCTCGCCCAGCTCGGTCTGATAACCGTCAGGCAGACTCATGATGAACGTGTCGGCCCCAACGGCCCTGGCGGCACTTTCGATCTCCTTGTCGCTGGCATCCAGTCGACCGTAACGGATGTTATCGACCACCGTACCTGCAAAAAGGAAGCTGTCTTGCAGCACTACCCCCATCTGCTTGCGCAGGCTGGCCCGGGTCACGCTGCGCACATCTGCCCCGTCAATTAGCACTCGACCGCCGCTCACGTCGTAGAAACGCCCCAGCAGGTTGATCAGCGTCGTCTTGCCCGCGCCGGTAGGCCCCACGATAGCGATGGTCTGACCCGGTTCGGTGCTCAGATTGATCTCGCGCAGCACTGCGTCTCCTATGCCAGTCCGTCCGTCCCCGTTTCCTCGGCTGGCATAAGAGAAGCTGACGTGCTCGAAGACCACCCGGCCCTGAATGAGCGGCATCTCGCGGGCATCCTGGCTGTCCACCAGGTCCAAGGGTTCGTCCAGCAGATCGAAGATGCGCTCCCCGGCTGCCAGTGTCGCCTGCAGGAGGGCGTACACCTGGCTGATTTGCTGCACCGGGCGGAAGAACTGCTGAACATAACGCAGGAACGACACCACCAACCCCACCGTCACCAGCCCAGCAATGGCCAGGTAGCCGCCGTATCCAGCCACGATGGCGGTGGCAATGGTACTCAGCACGTCCATCGCCGGCGCAAAGGCGGAGGTGACGCCCACTGCGCTCACATTGGCATCCCGATTGGCGGCGTTGAGTTCAGCAAAGCGCTGGCGATCCATCCCTTCCCGGCTAAACGCTTGGGCCACCCGCACTCCTGAGATTTTCTCTTCGAGTTCCACGCTCACGTCACCAATAGTCTCGCGAGTTTCGCGGAAGGCAACTCGGGCGCGTCGGGCTAGGAGGTTGGTGATCAGCACCATCAGCGGGATGACCGAAAAGCTGACCAGCGCCAGCCGCCAGCTGAGGGCGACCATAGCCACTACAATGCCAGCCATCTGGAAAATGCCACTCAGCATTTGCACCAATCCGTTGCTCAATAACTGGTTGAGTACGTCTACGTCATTGGTCAGGCGACTCATCAGGTCGCCGGCATCATGGCGGTCGAAGTAGCTGAGCGACAGCGCTTGAATCTTGGCGAAAATTTCCTCGCGGATGCGGGCCAATACGTTCTGGCCCACCCAGCCCATCACATAGAACTGCCCGGCCATCGTCACCAGGCTCAACAGGTAGGTGCCCAGCAGGAGCGGTACAGTGCGCCCCAGGCCAGCTCGGTCATTGACCGCAATGAACTGATCGATAGCCCGCCCAATGAGAAAAGGCGCAGCGGCGAATGAGATCGCGTTGATCACTACCAGGATCAGCACCCCGATTAGATGAGGCAAGAACGGCTTGAGGTAACTGGACAGCCGCACCGCCACTGCCCCTTGGTTGTAGGCGCGCTCTTCATCTAATTCAAGCACGCGTCTGAAACCGTGCATCATGCCCATCTAATTGTACCTCTAGCCATGGATGACCGACCACGCAAGACAGGCGACCTGCGGACCAGTGATGTGAGATTCACAATCGCTTTCCTCCTCCGTCTGTCTAAGCGGCCATCGTCAGCTGTCTATCCTCACGCAGCTGCGAGTATAGGATCTCCGCGTAAAGGGAGCTCTCGGCTAGCAAGTCTTGGTGGGTACCTACCGCCGCTAGCCGCCCTTGGTCGAGCACCAGGATCAGATTGGCGTTGCGTACGGTGCTGATGCGTTGGGCTATCACGAAGCTGGTGCGACCCACCATCAACCGATCAAGGGCCTGCTGGATTTGATACTCCGTTTCGGCGTCTACACTGGAGGTGCTGTCGTCGAGTATGAGAATACGTGGGTCAATCAGCAGGGCGCGGGCGATGGCGATGCGCTGGCGCTGGCCACCGCTCAGTCCTAGGCCCCGCTCCCCAACGCGCGTATCATAGCCGCCAGGCATCTCCAGGATGAATTCGTGGGCCTGGGCTGCCTGGGCTGCTTCGATAATCTCTTGGTCGCTGGCCTCGGGGCGACCATAGGCGATATTCTCGCGTATGGTACCTGAGAAGAGAGTCGTCTCTTGCAGTACAATCCCAATCTGTGAGCGCAGACTATCCAGAGTCACCTCGCGCACGTCGTGGCCATCCACGGTCACCCGGCCGCTGGTTACGTCGTAGAAGCGGGGCACGAGGTTGATGATGGTGCTCTTGCCTGACCCAGTTGCGCCCAGAATAGCCACCGTCTGGCCGGGCTCGGCGGCGAAATTGACGTGGCTCAGGGTGTCGCGCTCCGCCGCCAGGTAGCGAAAGCTCACGTACTCGAAAGCTACCCGCCCCTGGATGGGCGGCAGCGGAGCCGCTCCAGGGCGGTCAGCTATGTCCGACTGGGCATCCAGGATTTCGAAGATGCGGCGTGCGCTAGCGGTAGCACGGGCGATCATAGCGCCCAGCATGCCGATCATCATCATAGGAAATATCATGAAATTTAGATAGGTCATAAAGGCCGCCAATTCGCCCAGGCTCAACCGCGCTGAGATAACCATATCCCCACCAATCCAGACAATGGCCAACGTGCCCAGATTGAAGATGAAGAAGATAAGAGGGAAATTGAGGGAAAAAGCGCGTACCGTCTGCACGTTGACTTCCAAATAGGCCTGGTTAGCAGAGCGGAAGCGGCTTGCCTCAAGTGGCTCTCGGGCGAACGCTTTGACCACTCGAACGCCGGCCAAGTTCTCTTGCAGGACAGTGTTGAGTGCCCCCAGCCTGGCCTGTACCTGCTCGAACAAAGGGCGGATGGCCATCATGAAGCGGCCAATCAGGACCAACATCAGGGGGATGGTGGCCAGGGTAATCAGGGCCAATCGCCAGTTCATCAGCAACAGCAGCGCCGCGCTGCCAAAGAGCATGACCAGGGCGTTGATGAATTGGAAGAGGCCCATCCCGGTGAACTGGCGCACCATCTCTACATCGCTGGTGAGGCGCGTCATCAGTTGGCCCGTTTGGGACCGGTCGTGATAGCTGAAGCTCAGGCTCTGAATCTTGTCGAAGAGCGCGTTGCGTACATCGAAGGCCACGTCTTGTGAGGCCTTCTCCGACCAGTAGCCCTGTGTGAAGTTGAACAGGCCTCGCACTGCGGCCACACCCACCAGGCCCAACGCACCCCACACGATGGGTTGCATTTGGCTGGGCGTGATGCCGTTGTCTATCACCCAACGGATGAGCTGAGGGATAGCCAGGTTGCCGGCGGTCACCAGCACCAGACTGACAATTGCGCCAGCCGCTGTCAACCAGTAGGGTCTCAAGTAGCTGATCGCACGGCGTAGTGATTGCATAAGTTGCTCCAGTGTTCGCATCTGGCTGGATTATACCAGCCTGCTATGCCGTCGTCAACGGAAAGCAGGTTCCTGGTTCATCCCTATCCCGGTTATACCAGATGAACAAAGGCGCAGCAAAAGGCCAAGCTTCTGCCGCGCCTTACTTTAGGTCTTCGAATCTTTCCCAATAGCTGAACGACTTCGGTGGCCAAGATTGCTTAGGCGATGGTCACCTCGTCCGATAGGTATACGTCTTGAATGGCGTTAAGCAGCCTGACGCCCGCATCCATTGGCTTCTGGAAGGCCTTACGGCCCGAGATAAGGCCCATACCGCCCGCCCGCCTGTTGATGACCGCCGTCCGCACTGCCTGGGCCAGGTCGTTCTCGCCCGAAGCGCCACCCGAGTTGATCATGCCTATGCGGCCCATGTAGCAATTGGCCACCTGGTAGCGCACCCGGTCGATGGGGTGATCGCTGCTCAGCTCTGTGTACACCTTCGGGTGCGTCTTGCCGAACTTGAGGGCGGTGTAACCACCATTGTTTTCGGCTTGCTTCTGCTTGATGATGTCGGCCTCAATGGTGACACCCAGATGGTTGGCCTGCCCGCTCAAGTCAGAGGATAGGTGATAATCTACTCCCTCATGCTTGAAAGCGGGGTTGCGCAAGTAGGCCCACAGCACAGTGAGCATGCCCAGCTCGTGGGCATAGGCAAAAGCCTCGCTGACCTCCTGGATTTGGCGGCGCGATTCGGGCGCCCCATAGTAAACCGTGGCCCCAATTGCCATAGCGCCCAGTTCGAAGGCCTGCTGCACGCTGGCAAAGAGAGTCTGGTCGAAAATATTGGGATAGGTCAGGAGCTCGTTGTGGTTGATCTTGACAATGAAGGGAATCTTATGCGCGTATTTGCGCGAGACCGCTCCCAGCACCCCTAACGTAGAGGCCACTGCGTTGCAGCTCCCCTCGATGGCCAACTTGATAATGTTTTCGGGATCGAAGTAAATGGGGTTGGGGGCGAAGGAGGCCCCGGCTGAGTGTTCGATGCCCTGATCCACAGGCAGAATGGACAGATAGCCAGTGCCGCCCAGGCGCCCGGTGTTGAAGATGGTCTGCATAGCACGCAACACTGCGGTAGGACGATCGGTGTGGACCATCACTCGGTCCACGAAATCGGGGCCGGGCAGGTGCAGCATATCCTTGGGGATCCCAGTACACGTGTAATCTAGTAGGCTTTCAGCCTCTTCGCCTAACAGATCTGCAATTGGGGTAGCCATTTATGTTACTCCTTAATAATTGAATGGTCTTGGCTGTTGAAGCTGGCGTGCAGTCGCTCGGATTGCTCTCTTGGCACTTGCCAGATGGCATAAACGGTCATGGCATCTGCCAGCATCTCCATAGTATATCACTACCGGCCAAATCTCGCAACGAATTCGGTGAATCGAATCCGGTCAGGGCAAACACCGTTGCTCGCTTTTCAAAAACGCTTGTTCTGCGAATTGTCCCCACAGGCTAGCCCTGATTGAGCGATGACCCGGGCTCGCAGGTTCGAACATCTTGTTGGTGTTTGGGCAGGCACTCAGAATCGCGGGCGCTGTCAATTTAAGATCGCCTGCTGCGCTGACTGGCGACCGCTCTCAGTTAGCGACAGGTACCCATCCCGGCTAAGGACGATTCCACGTCGCTCTGCCTGCCTCACCACTTGGGTTGTGAAAGCAGGTTCCCAACGCATATGCTCGTGCATGTGTTCGATGCGAAATTCCTTATCCGTCGCTGGCAGCCCTTCATGATTGAAGAGGTGAATAGCCAACATCGTCTGCGCGAACTCCCAGCGCTGGCGGGCGCGTCGGCGTGCTAGGGCCATCAGGCCACGCTCGGGTGCCAGCAGGAAGGCCAGGCCAAAGAGGACCCCAGCCATAGTTGCCATCGATCCGGCAATGGATGCGTCTAGCGCGCGTGCCAGCCAATAGCCGCTGATGGCGCTGGCAACGCCGACCAGGCCACTCAGCCCGATCATTCGCGGCAGTCGGTCGGTGAGCATATAGGCAGTGGCTGGCGGTCCGATCATCAGAGCTACCACCAAGATGGAGCCGACGGCGTCGAACGCCCCTACTGCTGTCACCGAGACCAACGTCATCAGCCCGTAGTGGATGAGGCCCGGCCAAAAGCCTAGCGCCGCTGCCAGCCCAGTGTCAAAGGTAGCCAGCTTTAGCTCCTTGTAGAACAGCAGGATGAAGAGAATGTTGAGCAGCAGGATACCCCCCATCATATACAGCGCTCGTGGCCCCAGGTCGTAGCCCAGGACAACAAATCGGGTGAAGGGTGCAAAAGCCAGTTCGCCCAGTAGCACCGCATCGGTGTCCAGGTGAACGTTGGCGGCGAAGCGTGAGATGAGGATCACCCCAATGCTGAATAGGGCCGGGAACACCAATCCGATGGCGGCATCCTCTCGCACCAGCCGGGTACGATTCAGTAACTCTACCAGGCCTACCGTGACGACGCCGGTCATCGTGGCAGCGACCACCAAGAAGGGAGAGGAAATATCTCGGGTGATAAAGAAAGCCAGCACGATTCCCAACAGAATGGCGTGGCTGATGGCATCACTCATCAGCGCCATCCTCCGCAGTACCAGAAATACGCCTGGCAGGGCACAGGCTACCGCCACCACGGCAGCGATTAGTTGAATCTCGATCTGTGGCAGGCTCATCAACTGGCCTCCTCTTGTTTCGCAACCAGGCGTTCCGCCTCGTTCATGCCGGCGGGCGTCAGCGCCCACTCATCAGGGCCGACCTGCTGCACCCAACCCTGCCTGAGCAGCTTTCCCAGGGTGTGGGCCACGCCGCCTCGCCCGTAGCTCATGGTACGCAGCGCAGCAACAGAGTGACCATGATCCCGGTCAGCATGTTGTGATGCCAGCAGGTAGAGGTCTCTCAGGACCGCTTCTACGCGTAGCCACCGCCGGTTGCGCCGCTGGCGCACCCAACGCCATATCAGTCCGCGATTGGGCGCTCCGGACAGCGATATCAACACAATGGCACTGATGCATAGCACGATAGTTGGGCCGGTGGGCAGGCGGGTAGTTGTGCTGCTGATCACCGCGCCGCTTACGCCTGCCAAGGCGCCGAAGAAGGCTGATAGGCCTACCATCAGCCCCAGGCGATCAGTCCACTGGCGGGCAGCAGCAGCGGGCGCCACCACCATAGCGCTCATCAGCACTACCCCCACCGTCTGCAATCCCAGCACGATGGCGATCACCAACAGAGTCGTTAGCAGTACGTCCAGGAGGCGGATTGGGTAGCCCAGACTGGCCCCGAATTCGGGATCAAAACTGAGCAACTTGAATTCTTTCCAGAACAGCAGCATCGTCAACAGGGCCAGCGTTCCAAGCCCTGCCATGGTGACCACATCGCGCTCCAGCAGCGCTGCTGCTTGCCCGAAGAGGAACTTGTCTAGACCTGCTTGGGTCGCATCTGGCCGCCTTTGGATAAACGTCAGAAGCACCAGTCCAAACCCAAAGAAGACGGATAGCACAAGTCCCAGCGCACTATCGTCCTTGACACGGCTGGTATTTAGGATGCTCATCACCAGCAAAGTGCCGACCCAACCGGCCGCCACGGCACCCAACATGAGCACCAGGGGTGCCTTGCTGCCTGTCAGTAAGAAGGCCAGGGCGATGCCGGGCAATGCTGCATGAGAGATGGCGTCTCCCAACAGGCTTTGCTTGCGAAGCACGGCATAGGTGCCCAGGGCTCCACTGACAATCCCCAGCGTGGCCGAGCCCAGTGCCACCGTCCGCAAGGTGTAGTCCAGAAATAGGTTGCTGAGCAATTCCAGGAGGTTCATTCTGAGCTCTCCTGGGGCGCGGCGCTTGGCTCAAGATCATGGCGGGCCATTGGCCCAACTGCTGCCGGATCAGCGCTGCGCCCAATATCAGGCCGACTATCGCGGCTCAAGAAAGCCACCCGACCTCCATAGGCCAGCCGCAGGTTCTGCTCCGTAAAGACCTCGTCCACTGGCCCGCTGGCGATGCGACGCACATTGAGTAGCGTGACCCAGTCAAAGTATTCGGGCACGGTCTGTAGATCGTGGTGAACGACAACTACCGTCTTGCCGGCCGCACGCAGATCCTGGAGCAATCTCACGATGGCCCTTTCCGTGGTGGCATCCACGCCCTGGAAAGGCTCATCCATAAAGTAAACCTGTGCCTCCTGCACCAATGCACGAGCCAAGAAGACACGTTGCTGCTGACCACCGGAGAGCTGGCTGATTTGTCGCTCAGCGAAAGGGCGCATTCCGACCTTATCCAGCGCTTCCAGTGCCAGGGTTTGCTCCTGGCGACCCGGCCGTCGTATCCAACCCAGGCTACCATAGCGGCCCATCATCACCACATCCAGCACACTTGTCGGGAAGTCCCAGTCAACGCTTTCACGCTGCGGTACGTAGCCCACCACTCGACGCTGTTCCAAATAGGGCTGGCCATAGATCAATACTTGGCCAGCTGCGGCGCGGATCAGGCCCAGAATTGCTTTGATCAAAGTCGTTTTGCCTGCTCCATTTGGGCCGACAATAGCCATCAATACCCCGGCGGGCACATCCAGGTCCACGTCCCAGAGTACGGGCTTGTCTCGATAAGCTACCGTAAGGTCAGTTACCTCAATCGCTTTTTTTCCGTTATTCATCGTTTTGCTCCTGATTCCTCTCGCAGCGCACACCATGCTGCAGAGATGCGCGGCCGGCTGCGTATTGCGCCAGTCCTGCCAGATTGTGTTACGTTACATCACTCGCCCAGTAATGAGCCTACAATTGTGTCAATATTGTGGCGCACCATGCCAACGTAAGTGCCTTCCGGTGTGCCCGGATTACCCATCGCATCCGAAAAGAGTTCACCGCCGATTTCAACCTGGAAGCCCTTGGCCTCTACCGCTGCCTGCACGGCTTCGATCGTTCGGGGCGACACCGAAGATTCGACAAAGATGGCTGGGATTTTGCGCGCGACGATGAATTCGGCCAGCGCTTGCACATCGGCCGTGCCTGCTTCGGCCGCAGTGCTGATACCTTGCAGGCCACGGACTTCGAAGCCATAGGCCTGACCGAAGTAGTTAAAAGCGTCGTGTGCTGTGATGAGCACCCGCTGCTCTGCAGGCACCTTCTCGGCTTGAGCTATCACGTAGTTATGAAGCTCCTGGAGCTCCAATAGATAGCTTTCTGCATTGGACCGATACAGAGCGGCGTGCTCAGGATCCATCTCGAGTAGTGTGTCGCGTACCTGCTCGACGGCTTTCACCCAAAGGGACACGTCGAACCAGACATGGGGATCGTAAGCTCCTTCAAACTCGGGTGGGGCAAGAAGCGCAGCTCGGTCCATGCCATCTGTGACTGCCACTGCCTTGACTCGGCCTTCCATCTTTTCAAATACTTCACCCAGCTTGGCCTCCAGGTGCAAGCCATTGTAAAAGATCAGGTCCGCATTTGCCATGCGGGATACGTCTCCCTCACTGGCCTTATAGAGGTGTGGATCTACACCGGCTCCCATCAGGCCAGTTACCTGGACACGCTCGCCGCCTACAATCTCGACGATGTTTGTGATCATGCCGATAGTCGATACCACGTTGATCTGCCGTTGAGATAAATCCGCGCTTCGCTCGGCAGCTGGTTGGCCACAGGCCACCAGCAAGGGTATCAGTATCAGGCTTAACAAAGCCAGGGGCGTTCTATACATAGTATTACTCCTTGCTGTGAATGTTGCTTACAAAAACGTGCTTCGCGACCACCTGCCCCAAGACGTGCTCGGTGTCTTCCACTCGGATAGTCAGTGGCCCGCCAAAGGGCGCTAATGCAAGCACGCTTACCTCCGCCTGAGGATAAAGCCCTAGCTCGCCCAGGTAGCGCAGCAATGCCGGGTCGTGGTCGCTGACCTCGGCCACCACCG
Source organism: Anaerolineales bacterium (assembly GCA_020343875.1). Lineage (GTDB taxonomy): Bacteria > Chloroflexota > Anaerolineae > 4572-78 > NAK82. Next base: position 4,237,508 of record CP070811.1, read on the forward strand.
CTGACTGTCCCGACTCCAGCTCGGTCAGCCGGACGCAATGGGGATGATCGAAGCTCCCATCCTGGGCCGGGATCGGTGCGCCGTGAGGGTCGCTGGTTGGGTGGCCAAGCATGGCATCTATCCGATCTGCCAAATCCTCCGATAGCACATGCTCGATCTTGTGAGCTTCCGCGTGAACCTGATCCCACGGCATCCCCAATGCCTCGGCCAAGAACAACTCGATCAACCGATGATGGCGTATCACCTCCAGGGCAATCTTTTGGCCAGCTTCGGTCAGCGTGACGCCCTGGTATGGCGTGTACACCACCAGGTGCATATCAGCCAGTTTTTTCAGCATGCCGGTCACCGAGGGAGGCGTGACACCCATCCGCTCAGACAGGGCAGTGGTGGATACCTTTTCTTTGCCCCGCTGTATATCGTATATGGTCTTCAGGTAGTCTTCAACTGCCTGGGTCTGCATTCTGTGCTCCAAAATAATAATTTAGGCTGCCCTAAATATATTAATGACAATTATAGTCGAAGTATATCATTTGTCAAGGGCCTCGGGCAATTGGGTGCGTCCTCAAAAATGGGGAATCACAGAGGCATGTCCCCCTGGTTTGTCCCGATTTCCCAAAATCTGGGGCGCACCGAGACAATTCGTTTCTATTTGTGAATCAGTCCAGTTGTGGTACTATATGCAGGCGCGTTGCATGGCTTGCGCAGAGTTCGATCGTCCATTTCAGTTCAGTACGGGAAGCAGGTTATGAAACGTTTTCTGCAAGAGTTACTCAAACCAACACCCAAACAAGCGGTGACCATCGTCTCCGGTCTGCCTCGTTCCGGTACCTCCATGCTTATGAAGATGTTAGAAGCGGGGGGCATACCGCCGCTGACCGACCAGATAAGAACGGCTGACGGCGACAATCCTAAAGGATACTATGAATTTGAGCGCGTTAAGAAGCTTGACGAGGGGGATACTGCCTGGCTAGAAGAGGCCCAGGGCAAAGCTGTCAAGGTAATTTCGGCTCTCTTGAAGTACTTACCTCAAGACTATACCTACAAGATGATCTTCATGCGGCGGGAGATAGAGGAGATTCTGGCTTCCCAAAGAAAAATGCTGGTGCATAGGGGAGAGCCCACCGACACGGTCAGCGATGACAGGATGAAGGGTTTGTTTATAAAGCACCTGGCACAGGCCGAAGCCTGGATGAATGAACAGCCAAACATTGATGTCATTTACGTCAGCTACAATGACATCTTGCAGGATCCAGTCAAGCAGGCGAAAAGGATCAATCAATTCTTGGGCAACACACTCGACGTAGAGAAGATGGCGGGTGTCGTTGACCAGGCGCTTTATCGGCAGCGTCAAGACGAGATCTCGCCCCAATGAACGCCTGGGTCTGACCCATATTAACCGGCCGTAAGGACGGCTCGCAGGATCAGGCCTACAGTCAGTAGCGTTGCTGCTCCGTACATCAACATCTCGGCCCGTTCCTCACGACCCTTTGTGTAGGCATACACGGCGGGTATTGTTAATCCGCTGACCAAGCCATACAGGATGTGAACACCTCGTTCCGGCCTGAGACCGCTATACCACAGGAACGCTCCTAATCCGCCCTGGGCCAAAATGAGGAGCTCGGCGATAACCAGGGCCCCCCAATAGCCTGAGCTTACCCCTTGGCGCCGGGCAAAACGCACCAGCCCCCAAATTGCTATGAAGAGAAAGTAAAAGAGCGCGCTATTCGCCAGATTGCCATGGACTTCAGCCAGGGGCATATTCGCCGGCCTTTCTATAGGATGTTGTCCTATGTGCTAGTAGAGTGGTTGCGTACCTTCAGGCAATAATACACTTGCATTGGGGCCAATGTCAAGATCCTGTGCGAGTGACGTAAGCTTGCCTCCTGGCCCGCTGGTCAGGACGAGCTGAAGGCCACTCCTGAGCGCCCCTGAGGAGCAAATTGGCTCTTGTGATGTGACTTTGCACGAGTCTTGCCTAAAGCCCCGGCATGGGGATCGCCTTCATACTCAGGGTTGATGGCAGCTGCCATACATGATCCCCAAGCAAACTTCCATTTCGCCTGCTGCATCGGGTACGATTTGCCAACAATGACATATCGAGTATAGTCTAACCACAAGAAATGATCTCCGTTACTGTTCTGCTCTATGCCGGGGGCAAGGGTTATGGACAAAGTATATTTGTCGTGGAACGAAGTATCTCGGCTCATTGATCGAATTGTACCGCAGGTTACCGGTCACTTTGATGCGGTGGTTGCGATCACCCGGGGCGGGATTGTGCCGGGGGGATTGCTTAGCGAGCGGCTGCGTATCCCCCAGGTTTTCATTGCCTCCGCGTACTTCTTCCAGGAAGAGGACGAGGCTCTCGACTGGCCCATCTTTTTGCAATTCCCTGACGACAACCTGCTCAACGGTAAACGCATCTTGGTGGTAGACGACGTTTGGGGTAGGGGAACTACCATCACCAATGTGCGCGAGCGGATCCTTCAGGCCGGCGGTGAAGTGGTCACGGTGGTGCTTCATTATCGTCCTACCAGT
>CP070811.1:4240142-4255791 GCA_020343875.1 Anaerolineales bacterium
CCGGCATCTTGCTGGGGTTGGAGACCGGCATCCCCCCCGACTTGTATGAGGAATTCAACCTCACCGGCACCAGCCATATTATTGTGATATCAGGCTTCAACATCGCTATCGTAGCTGGCTTATTGATGCTGGTGGGCACCAAGGCGGTCGGCAAGCGACGGGCGGTATGGATCGCCCTGGCAGGCATCGCCTTCTATACAGTCTTGGTCGGTGCGGACGCGGCGGTGGTGCGAGCGGCGATCATGGGCGGGCTGTACGTGATCGCCCTCCGGCTGGGCCGCCAGGCGGAGGCACGCACCTCGCTTTTCTTCTCGGCCATAGTGATGACGGCTGCCAACCCCTTCACGCTGTGGGACGTCGGCTTTCAACTCAGCTTTGCGGCTACCGCTGGCCTCATCTGGTTGACCCCCCCTCTGGAGCGAGTCGCCGAACGCTGGCTGGTCGTTCTGATCGGCGCGCAACACGTGCGGAGGGCCATGGGGCTGCTCAGTGAAGCCTGCCTGGTCACCCTGGCGGCCCAATTCGCCACCGGGCCACTGATCGTGTATCATTTTGGACGCCTGTCAATAGTCAGCCTGCTGACCAATCTGCTTATCCTACCCCTGCAACCCCTGGTCATGATGGCTGGCGGCCTGGCCACCGTGGCTGGCCTGATCTGGCTGCCGGCGGGCCAGTTCCTGGCCTGGCTGGCCTGGCTGCCCCTGGCCTGGACCGTGTGGGTAGTGAATCGGACGGCGGCCTTGCCTTTGGCTTCCATCAGCCTGGGCCGCTTCAGCCTCTGGCTGCTGGTTGCCATCTACGCCGGGCTGGGTGGGCTGACCTGGCTCCTGAACAGCCACGCCACATCTGGTCAGGAGACACTTCCGCCTGCCCCCACCCCCAGTGGGCTGCGCCGTTCGACGCGTCTGATGTTGGCTGGAGGGGGCCTGGCGGTGGTCCTAATCTGGTTGGGCCTGGCCTCCCTGCCGGACGGCCGTCTGCACGTGGCCTTTCTGGACGTGGGCCAGGGTGATGCTATCTTGATCACTACTCCCCGTGGACGACAAATGCTGATCGATGGCGGACCCGGCTCCACATCCTTATTGTGGGGCATGAGTCGTTACATGCCTTTCTGGGATCGTTCCCTGGATATGGTGGTCAACACCCACCCCGAGGCTGATCACCTGGCGGGTCTGCCTGAGGTGCTGAAACGCTACCAGGTCAGCCAGGTGCTGCTGCCCGAGGTGGGGAGCGATACCCCCCTCTACCATGCCTGGCAGGCGGCCCTGGCGGAGGAGGGGGCCAGGGTTGTCCCAGCCCAGGCAGGCTTGCGACTGGCGTTGGAGGACGGCGTGTGGGCAGAGGTTCTCCACCCAGGCAGAGTGCCCGCGGGCGATCGCTTGAACGATCACTCGGTGGTTCTGCAGATCACCCTGGGGCAGGTGGGTTTTCTATTGCCGGGGGATATTGAGGCAGGAGTGGAACAAGGATTGGTCGCCACCGGCTCCTCCGTGGAGACCGCGGTGCTTAAGGTGCCGCACCATGGAAGCAGCACCTCAAGCAGTGAGTCCTTTCTGGCTGCGGTGGACCCCCAGCTGGCGGTGGTCTCCGTGGGTGCCGACAACCGCTTCGGGCATCCCGCCTCATCCATTCTGGCCCGCTACGCCGATTATGGCATACCCGTGTTGCGCACCGACCAGCTGGGCAGCATTGAATTCATCACAGATGGGGAACGGCTGTGGGTACAGGCGGCGAGGTAGGCGGTACACGACATCGATGGTTCCCGACCGAGGCACATTCAGACAAACTGGAATCGGTCAGTCTGTTTCGAACACTGAGCGGGGAAGTCCTGATTGACGAATAATGGAGCGTAAGGTGCCAGTACGCAGGTCCTTATGGTCAGGAACTGGAACCGTGATGGTGAAGGCCCCCGTTCTCTTCTGCATGACGACATGACTGCCACGCTGCCGCACTTGAATAAAGCCATGCCGAGCAAGGATTGTGCACACTTCCCTACCCGATAGTCTGCGCAGCCTAGGCAATGGCGACGCCTACCTGAGTCACAAATACTTCCGAGTGTATGCGCTCCTGGATTTCCGAAGGAGACGCCACCTCGAAGAATAACTCAATGGCCTCAATGAGGTTATGACGGGCCTCTTCTACTGACTTGCCCTGGCTGGCGATATCCAGTTCTGGGCAAAGAGCAACGTACCAGTCTTCATCGCGTTCAATAACGGCGGTGAACTGTCGCATCGACACAACTCGCCCTCCACGTGAGTAGTCTAGCAATCTCATGCTGCAAACTGACTTGTGTGCGAAGAGTATACACCAGGTACACTGCCAAATCAACTTGACGCATATTGTTGTGTTCCCATCTGCAGGCTAACTACAACGATACTGGCTCCCTAACTTCCCAGTGATGATGAAAATCGAATACAACATGCACTTGACGTAAGGACCAAACTGTGGTAACATATCAGCAACAATATGTCAAGCTCAATGCTGAATAGGAGAAGGTGAGCTTGGAACAGGGCTTCTGGAGGGCAATCAGGAAGGTTTCCTGCCTGCAAGAAAGCGCAGTTGGGAGTTTGAGCGTCATTGGGTACGAGGTAAGCATGGGTTACACTCTGCCTCATCTGGGAAACCTGTGTCTGACTGCGGATCACGGATGTCTCAAGCTCTCCCCCACCTATTGCGACATCGTCATCAGGGCTGCTAGTGGCGCGAAGATGAAATAAGACCTTGCGCTTACGGTGCCCACGTTCACTCCGAGCGAGTCGCCGGTCCCCTAACGTTCATTCATAACCATATAAGGTGCCCTACAGACCACGAATACCCTGTCACAGGGGTGTAATACGATGCAGGTCACGCTGGTGGGAGGCGGATCTGATATATTCCCCACAGGGGAAAAGGGGGCTAAACCAGTTTGAAGGGGCACCAGTTCGTAAGAGGAGTTGTTGACAGTGTCGTTGCACACCGAGTCCGAGCGATTATTGGTACTCATCCCAGCCTATAACGAAGAAGCGGTTATTCACGAAGTTGTGAGTAGCGTGCGTCAAGCCGTGCCACATGCCGATGTACTTGTCGTAGACGATGGTTCTATCGATAGCACGGCCCAAGAGGCGGAAGTGGCGGGCGCCTTGGTGGTTCGGCATCCGTTTAATCTGGGTATTGGGGGGGCGGTTCAGACCGGTCTCAAGTTCGCCAAACAGGAGGACTATGACATTGTGGTGCGCTTGGATGGTGATGGGCAGCATAACCCATCCGATATCCCGTCATTGCATTCCCTCCTGCAATCTGGTCACATTGATGTCGTAATTGGCTCGCGCTTTCTCTGCGCTACCGAAAGGATGCATATCCCCCCTGTGCGCCGCCTCGGTATTTACGTCTTTGCTCTGGTGGTGTCATTCCTGACTGGATCGCGGGCAACCGATACCACCTCTGGTTTTCTGGCCATGAATCGGCGTGCCGTCAAGGCCCTGGCTGCCTATATGCCTCAAGATTATCCGGAAGTCGAGAGTCGCATCGTGCTACACAAGGCTGGTCTCACCACCCTGGAACTTCCGGCCCAGATGCGGGCCCGCCTCTCGGGGGTGAGTTCCATCAATAGCTGGCGTTCGATCTACTACGCGCTGAAAGTCTCGGTAGCGGTGTTGGTGAGCGCACTCAAAGATTTCCCAGCCTTGCCCGAGGAGATGGCCAATGCCAATACCGATTGAGCAACGTATCATCGCTATCATCTTCAGCATCTTCTTGCTGCTGGTGATCGTTCAATTGATACGAAAGCATAAATTGCGTGAAGAATACTCCTTGGTTTGGCTGGCAGCGAGCCTGAGTATTCTCTTTCTTTCCGTGTTTGGTGGGCTCACCAAGTTTCTGGCTTCCCTGTTCGCCGTTTCGTACGCGCCGACGCTTATCCTGGTGTCGGGCCTGCTCTTTGCTTTGGTTCTTCTATTATCGCAAAGCGTGGCGCTCTCGACACAATCCAATCACGTGCGAGATCTGGCCCAGAGTATAGCTCTCTTGGAGTGGCAGCTGCGCCAGTTGGCGAAAGGAGGCCCGACAATCAGCCAACCCGAACCTGAAACCTCAAGTGAGGACGGACGGTCTGTGACAAAACAGCATTACGCCATGCCAGCTGCAGCGTCGACGCAGGCTGGGAAGGTCCTGGTCATTGGCCTGGACGGCGCGACCTTCGATCTGATCAAACCCTGGGCTGCAGATGGATACTTGCCGACTTTAGATCGCCTGATGCGTGAAGGAGCTCACGGTACGCTACGCAGCACCATTCCGCCTATGACAGCACCAGCCTGGACTTCCTTTGCGACCGGGACCAACCCGGCTAAGCACCGGCTGTATGACTGGATCGCTCGAGAGCCGGGCAGCTATCGTTTTTCACCAGTCACCGCGGTCAATGGCACAGCGCCTACCATCTATACCCTCCTCAGTCGGGCCAACCGCCGTATCTGCACACTCAATGTGCCCATGACCTACCCACCAGTACCCGTCAACGGGGTCATGGTCTCCGGATTGCCTGCGCCGAGTACGCAGAGCACGATTACCTATCCTGTGGGCCTCTACCAGGACATACTTCAGGCCGTCGGCGATTATATTCTCTATCCAGACCCAGGTCCGGCTTACTCCGAGGCCGGGGTAGCTTCCTTCCTGGAACGCCTCTACCGGTGCACAGAAATCCGTACACGGACCTTCAACTACCTGCAATCGCGTGAGGCCTGGGACTTTGCTATGATTGTGTTCAATGGCACGGACACCATCTGCCACGCCCTGTGGAAATACACAGACCCTGAGCACCCGCTGCATGACCCTGCTCGCCACGCCAAGTTTGGCTCCGCTATCCGTGACTACTACCAATATATGGACAAGCACCTGGCCAGAATCCTTGATACGCTCGACGAGAATACCACGCTCATTATCATGTCGGACCATGGCTCTGGCCCCTTCCACAAGTTTATCCATGTCAACAACTGGCTTATCCAGGAAGGGTTCATGCAAGTGCGGTCGCGGCTGAGTTCCCGCCTCAAGCAAGGCCTCTTCCGCCTTGGGTTTGCACCGATGAATGTTTACAATGCGTTGATGCGACTTGGGCTGGGCGCGCTGAAACGGGAAGTGGTGCGTGGACAGGGGCAAGGGCTGCTCAAGGCGCTTTTCCTTTCCTTTGAGGATGTGGATTGGCACCGGACCCTAGCCTACTCGCTGGGCAACGTGGGGCAGATATATCTAAACGTGGCCGGTCGCGAGCCAATAGGCTGCGTTCAACCTGGGGCGGAGTACCAAGCAGCCCGTGATCACATCATCGCCCGCCTCAAGGAGCTGCGCGACCCGCAGACTGGTGAGCAGGTCGTCGAGGCGGTGTATCGCCGTGAGGAGATTTACAGCGGTGACCAGTTGGAGCACGCGCCCGACATCCTATTCATCCCTCGCCGCATGGAGTACTTCGGATTTGGTGAATACGAGTTTGGCAGCCACAAGGTCGTTGAAGCAATGGAGCGCGGCATTTCTGGAACCCATCGCTTGAATGGCGTTTTCATGGCGTATGGCCCGGCTGTCCAGCCAGGTGTTGTGGTTGAGGATGCTCACATCGTTGATTTGGCGCCCACCATCCTGCATATTATGGGGGTGCCAATTCCCGAGCATATGGATGGTCGCGTTCTACATGAGATTCTGCCTGAGGCCTTTCAGCCAGGACAGCCTACAGCCGCGCACCACGAGTGGCATAGCCCAGCCAGCAACGATGGAGAAGGGCTGACTCAGGAAGAGCAACAAGCTCTCACCGATCGACTGCGTAGCTTGGGGTATGTAGGTTGAGAATAGGCATTGACATAACATAGATGATAAACGCATTTACCGTTGATCTCGAAGATTGGTTTCAGGGGCTGACCAGCACCAATACGCTGGTGGACAAATGGCCGTCTCTTGAAAGCCGGGTGGTCTTGGCTACCAAAGCGCTCCTGGATATTCTGCGCAGCTTCGAGGTGCAAGTTACTTTCTTTGTGCTGGGCTACGTCGCCGATCAGTATCCGGCATTGGTCGAACAGATAAAAGCTGATGGGCACGAGATTGGTGTACATGGGTATTACCACCGCTTCGTCTCTCGATTGACACCCGACGAGTTTGCCCAAGAGCTAGAACGGAGTATCAAGGCAGTTGAACGTATCACAGGAGAGATGCCGTTGGGACACCGGGCGCCCTACTTTTCCATCAACGCTGGCATGCCGTGGGTCTTTGATCTGCTGCAGGCGAATGGCTTTCGCTACGATAGCAGCTTTTTCCCCACGCGCAATATGCTGTATGGCTTCCCGGATGCGCCACGTTTCCCTCACTGGCTGAATGGGCATTCCCTGATGGAGTTCCCTCTGAGCACCCTTCGCTTGGGTGGCATCAATTTGCCGATTGCAGGCGGGTTCTACTTGCGCACTTTTCCATACGCCTTTATCCGATGGGGTATTTCCCAGCTCAACCGCCGTGGACAGCCGGCAATCATGTATGTACATCCCTGGGAACTGGATCTTGGCCAGCGTTACAAGCGGGTTACATTCCGCGAACGAATAACCCATTATCATGGCCGGCAGCGTATGCAGCACAAGCTACATTGCTTATTCACAGATTTTCATTTTGGCCCACTACGCTCTCTGCTTAAGCCGGGCCACTCACAAGACTCGCCCCCTGTTAGCCGGACCGAGTCTTAGACCGGCAGGGACAACCGGGGAGGTTGTTTTCTCGACCGACACTATGGGACAGGCATTAAGCAGCATTACCGAACTTACAGATAAGGATTGCCCTAGCTGGGACGCCTACGTGAAAACCGTGGCCCAGGGATTGCCGCAACATCTTTCAGGCTGGCGCCAAGTTCTCTACAAAACGTTTGGGTATGAAACACCCTATTTAATGGCCTGTCAGGGTGGACGCGTGGTTGGGATATTACCCCTCTTTGTGGTGCGTAGCGTTCTGGTAGGTAATTCCGCCATGACAATGCCCGGTGGGTTGTGCGCGGATAGTGACCAGGTCGCTGCGGCTCTTATCGCTCGTGGCAAGGAGATTGCAGGGCAGGCCAAAGCCAAGTACTTTACTCTTCAAGATACTCGCCAGGTCTGGCCGGGCCAACTACAAACAACGACCAACCACGTCCACTGGGTAGTAGATGTACGTCCGGGCCCCGAAGCGCTGTGGAAAGAGCTGGATGGAAACCTACGCCGGCAAGTGCGCATCGCTCGTCGAAATGGGTTAACGGTTGAAATTGACCGCACGGGGCAGCTCCTGGGAGCGTGCTATGAGGCGCTCAGTCGCTTTACGCATCAAGTCGGCACACCACTTTTTGGGCGCGATTTCTTGGAACGCATTGTTGAGGCCTTCCCCGATGGGTTCAACATCGCTGTGGTGTGGAGAAAGCGGGAGCCGATTGGAGCTTACTTTCAGCTGCAGATGGGCCACATGGTATATGGGATGTGGGGCGGAACGCCTCGCCAGTACTTGAAATTGCGCCCGGCATACCTGGCCTACTGGGAAATACTCAGCGACACGAGCGCCAACGGATACCACTTTCTAGACATGGGCCGCAGTCCGGCTGGCTCAAATGCGGCCAAGTACAAGGGGCAGTGGGGCGGTGTCGCCAAGCCTGTCTACCAGCAAGTTGCCGGCGTTGGAAATGCTCAGTCTGGCCATAACATGGCCAGCAAGATACATTCGGATGATAAGCTCCAATTTTTTATGCAGCTCTGGCCCAAGCTACCGTTAGCGGTTGCCCAGTACCTGGGCCCAAAGCTGCGCCGTCACGTGCCGTTTGCCTGATTTTGAGGTGGCGCTGGAATATCATTATGCTCAATGAATTGCGTTCTGCGAATGATCACTTGCGTCGCACTGCATCCACTGCTGACGCCGTAGCCGGCTGGTCTGGTTATCTGATTCCGCTGGGCTTGATCGCGGCCTGGCTCCTGGTGATTGTGGGGCTGCCAGCCAACTTACCGATTCAGGCAGCCAGTTGGCTGACCTTCATCGCTTTGCTGATTACGCCAGGGTACTTTTTGGCGGATATCATCACCTGGCGTTTGGACATTGACTGGCTTGAGAGATTGGCCCTGGCCCTGCCGCTCGGCGTAGCTATTATGGCTGTGCCAGGCATCGTGGCTCTCTTGCAGCATCTGACAATCAGCGGCCTGACGATGGGCTGGGTGATCGCAACAGTCCTGGTGCTGGTCGCCTGGCTGCTCCACGGTATATGGGTGCGCTCGTTCGGCAGCATATTTACCCGCCGGGCGCATCAAGGGAAGCCTGTCTCGTGGGCTGTGGACGAGATTATCTTGCTGCTGTTGTTGATAATCGTCTTCGGCGGCATTATTCCCACGCTGTCACTCTACAAAATTGATGGCGATGATTATTCCGTCGCCTCTTTCGCAGCCGACGCGCTGACTGGCCTGCCGCTGAACGTCGCTGAGCCGCTATTTGGCACGGCCCTGGGGCCTGGCGTCCGCATGGTCTTCAACCAGTCACTGCCCATGTCGTACCTGTGGTCATACCTGGCACACATAGACCCCATCACGCTGACCGCTACTGCATCTCGGGCGATGATCGCGTTGTGGGCAATGCTGTCCATATACACGCTGGGTAAAGCGGCCGGAGGCGGTAGCCGCCGCTTTGGATTGTTCACTGCTTCAATACAGCTACTGATCTATCTGGCGGCCCCCTTTGTGCGCGGCGACAACGTGAGCCTCTTCTTTTTTGAGCGCATCAATGCCGACAAATTCATGGTGCCGGTTACGATGCTACCGGTCGTTTCCGCTTTTGCGATTCGCTTCGCTCGTGACGGCCGCCATGATGCTTGGCTGGCCGCAGCTGTGGCAGCCTTCGCTGTTTCGACCATTCACCCGCTGGTAGCGGCTATGCTGGCCCTGGCTTTGGGGGCATTTGCCGGCTTGCGTCTCTTGCTGGACTTGCAGAGTCGGTTGGTTTGGAAACAAGGCCCTTCGTCCGGAACCTGGAATGACCCCTGGCTGGTAGTCAAACTGCGGAGACGGGGCACTTTGAAGCGCAGCCTGGCCCTGTGGGGATTGGTCGGCATCGTCATGCTGCTGCCTATCATGCAACTTGTTATGGCACGTGGCGAGGCCCCTCTGGCGGCTTCGTATCCGAGCAGCTTTGATGGATGGCCCATCGGCCAGAAGCTGGTGCCCGTTCTACCATTTATCTATGTGCAGAGACTCGACCTGTATGGGCCGCTGCCCGAGCTGGACCAGCTAGAGGCAGGCCAGACCGAGACCAGTGCCAACCCGTTTCTCATCTGGCGCTTTGCCGTTAACATGAACCGCCGGCGCCTGATTCTGTTTGATCTCGACCGGTACATCTCTGATCCCAGCATCATTCTGGAACCGCCCTATATGCTTGCCTTGTTGCTGCTACCCTTACTCTTCTGGCGAATCCGTTCCAGCCCAGCCACACAGTTCGCGGTCAGTACGACGGTGGCCGTTTTGTTTGTCATGTTTAACCCTGTCCTGACTCCGCTGATTGGATCCTTGGTAATGCCATGGATCTTGTGGCGGATGGTTTGGGTGTTACCCTATGCACTCATTATTGCTCTGGCCACACAGCGGCTCTTGAGGTGGGGCACAACCGAGGTCATACGTTGGCTCAGGTATTGTCAGGTGCGGATTTCCCAGGATAGTCAACAGCTGTTCGTCACATACACGTCGCTGGGGTTCATCCTGGTAGCTGGCTTAATGTTGAGTCCTGGTATTGCCAGAAACATTCGCAACCTGAACGACAGGACAGCTTCTCCTTACTCTTTCCCCACCCCGCAGGGGATTCTATCCCGCTTGCAGGAAGTGACTGCCGAAACTGGCCCGGTGACAGTCCTCGCTGATCAAGATCTGAGTGTCACGATCCCTGCCTACGTTTCCAATGCGAACGTCGTGGCCCATCGGGCCCCAACCACGAGTGAGATCTTTCCTGCCGATCAGCAGGATGTGGCCTTGCAGCGTTTGATCGACCAGGACGCTTTCTACCATACCCCTTACCTCACCACAGACACGGTGGAGATTCTGAAGCGTTACGACGTACGCTATGTGGTCACCTCCAGTGGCAGCGATGTGGATCTGCAGCTACGCCTGGCACCCCAGTGGTTCGAGTGGCTGATGGATGATCAATCCTACAGCCTCTATGCTGTGCGTCAAGCGCCTACCGCCACCGTCAGCATTCAAGGAAACAGCGCCTTGGTGAAACGCGAATGGCAGGCTGCCGACGAGTTGTATCGAGCTGCCCTGGAAAAGGATTCTGCGGATTGGCTGGCGCTGTTAGGCCTGGCTGAAGTCGCCCAAGCCCAAGGCCAATTCAGTCAGGCGCTGGCCAGGCTGGAGCAAATCGCCGCCCAAGCCGAATTGCCTATCCTCCATTACCGGCTGGGACAACTCTACGCGGAACGGGGTTTAATTGAGAATAGTATCGTCGAGTTTGACCAGGCTCAGCGTACAGCGCCTCGGGTTACGCGCTTTCACGTGGCTCTGGGCGACGCCTGCCTGAGTTTCGGGGATGACGGCTGTGCGGCTGACCAATATCAGGCCGCAGTAGCCAACCAATCATGGTCAGACGACGCCTTGCGCCTGATCGCCCAGGCCGATCTATGGCGTCGGCGAGGCCGGTCTGACCGCGCCCTCCCTCTCTATGAGCAAGCTGTCGAGCTCAGACCCAGCGAATACAACCAGTTCGTGCTTGCTAGCGCGTATCGAGAGCTGGGTCAATTCGATCGCGCCGAGGCTGTGGTGCACACTCTGCGGGTGAAACATCCACTCTCAGCCGAGGTCGTGTCGGTCGAAGCCGATATGCTGGCAGCTCAGAACAAGTTTGATAGTGCTATTGCCCTGTACCGGCACTCCATTTGGCTGCAAGAAGTCGTGGCCCAGGAAAGCACCGATACCCGTCTGGTGTTGGCCCAGCTGTTGTTGGAGGCCAACCGCCTGGATGAAGCTGAACTTGACATCGAGCGCTTGCTGACCCTGTCTCCTCACAGCGCGGCTGCTCGCAGGTTACAGGGTGACCTGTACTACAAACGGGGTCAATACGAACAGGCCATCAGTGCCTATCAACGCGCCTTTGCGCTCGACCCTACCCAGATTGCTGTCTACGTCTCCCTGAGCGATCAACTCCGAAGGCACGGCGGACGTCCAGCGGAAATCTCGGATCTGCTCCAAACTGCCAGCCACATTAACCCCGACGAAGCCACCCTGCTGATAGCGCTGGGTGACCAATTTCAGCGTCTTGGAGACCCGCAGGCCGCTATTGATGCCTATCAGGCAGCCCTGGACACGCTTGACCCGTACATGTTGACGCCCCAACTGCGTCTGCGGCCTACCGGACCGAGTCGTGCTTTCGCCTATGCGCGCTTGGCCACGGCATATGAAGACCTGGGACAGCTGGAGCCTGCCATGAATTACTACCATGCTATCGTTGCGGCAGCTCCCGAAATACCCTGGACCCATGTTATGCTGGGGGATGCCTTGCGTCAGCGTAACGATGCGGCTGGTGCCGAAGCCGCCTATCTACAGGCTGTTCAACACGACCCCACGTATGTCGATGCGTATGTTCGGTTGGGTGATCTGCTCAACGCCCTTGGCAATACGGCCGAGGCGGACGGACTCTACCAGCAGGCCTTGCAGATTGCCGTAAGCCAATCCGATCAGGAACAACAGGCCACGGTCCGGGAGGATATAGGTACATACCCCCTGCCATCTCGCCCGTCGAGCCTGGCTTTGGCATCCGGCGAGACCGTAGAAGCCGTCGCTCACGTTGGGCCCGATGGGGCCACATCGTATCTGGCGGACACATCTGATCCAATCCGTCAGGCCGATGAAATTGTGAACGCTGCGCATGCACTCGCTCGCCTGTACCAGTTACATGATCAGGCCGACCGGGCCATCCGGCTTTACCAGCAGAAGCTCCAGAAGGGGGTGGCTGAAGGTTGGCCCCCAACCATTCTGGCGCAGTTCTACAAAGGGTTGGGAGATGTCTATTTGGGCCAGGGACAACTTGACTTGGCCAAGGACGCCTACCAACAAGCCGCTGGCCTGGATAACTGGTGGCCAGAAGCACGACTGGGCTTGGCAGCCACGCTCTCCGCGCAGGGCAACGCAGCAGATGCCTTGCAACACCTGCAGGCCGCTGTTGAGGTGAACCCTGGCTCCGTCGAGGCCCAACTTGCCCTGGCCAGCGCCCTCGATCAGCAGGGCAACCTTGATCAGGCGCTGGAGATTTACCAGAACACAGCGCGGGCTCACCCCGGCAACCCGCGCGCGACGCTGGCGCTAGCCCGAGCCTGGCAGGACCGCAAGCGTCGGGACTTGGCTGAACAGAGCTATCGTGAAACGATGGCCATGAACCCCGGCACCCCCGACGCCTATCTTGGCCTGGCTGGTCTCTACGTTGACCAGACTCGCTACGAAGAGGCCGAGACGCTGTTGCGGCAAGCGATAGAGATTGATCGTCAGAACGTAAATCCCTATCTACAATTGTTTGAACTGGAACAACGCCGTGGAAACCCCGAGCGTGCGCTGGCCTGGTACAGGCAGGCCGTCGCCAGGCCCCAGGCTGGTCAGGCGATCAACGTTACGTTATACGACATGCTCCTACGCTATGGTTACTATGAAACGGCGCTGACCTATGTCAAAGAGGCCTTGAAACTTCAGCCTGACAACAGCCAGTTACTATTTCGTTTGGGCAGAATTCAGCGGATGCTGGGCAAGTACATTGAAGCGGAGTCTACTCTGTCCGCGGCCAGGCGCCTGGACCCGGCGGATAGTCGTATCTATGTCGAGCTGGCCGAGCTTTACCTGGCCCAGGGCCAACCGCGCACTGCCTTGGTTCTCTACCAACAGGCCATTGAGCTTCAACCCACGGAAGAGTCCTATTATCTGGCCGCCAGCCAAACCTGGGCCACGCAGGGCGGGTTCGATCAGGCCTTGGAAGTGCTCAGAAAAGGCCAGACCCGCGTAGCAGGGCCAACGGCCCTCATACCGACCATGTCTGCCCTTCAGATGCGGCAAGGGGAGCCCGAACGGGCCTTGGAGACACTCAAGCAAGGCATACTTGATTTTGGCGAGAATGCCTCACTCCTTTTGGCCTTGGCCACGTACCATGTTTCACGGGCAGATTTTGATCAAGCACAGCAAACCTACACTCGGGCGCTAGAACTTGAACCGTATGCGGCTGATGTCCACATCGCTCTGGCTGACCTGTTCCGGAGCCGTGGACAAAGCGCGGAAGCCCTCGATCACTATCAGGAGGCCATTGCTCTGGAGCCTGCAAACCCCGGTTTCTATCTGGCGCTCGGTGAAGCATACTACGTCGACGGGCGCGAAGACGAAGCGATCGAGGCCTATTCTCAGGCTCTTGCCTTGGCGCCGACTGCCACTGAAGCCTATATAGCCTTGGCTACTGTCTATGAAAACCAAGAACGTTGGGACGATGCATGGGGGGTGTACGAGCAGGGGTTGGCTGCGGCGCCGATGTCTGGGCAGCTGTTGACGCGATATGCGGCTCTCTTGCTCGAGCGTGGCGATGAAGAGGAGGCGCTGAGTGTGCTCGGACAGGCCACTCAGGTAGCACCCACGGCCACCACGTTGATTGCCACAGCTGCTATCTATAAGGAGTTGGAGCGGGTGGATGACGCCATTCGAGATCTGCAAATCGCCCTTGAGAAAGAGCCAGGATCCCTTGACACTTTGCTTGCCTTAGGAGATCTGTACCGGGAGCAGGATGATTTTGACAGCGCCCGAAGAAAATACGAGGAAATTGTCTCGCTTATGCCCGGTTTGCCCGTCGGCTACCTGCGGTTGGGTGCTTTGGCTAACGAACAAGGGAATCGGGAAGAGGCAGAGCGATTTGTCGAAGCTGCCCGTCAAGCAGAACCGGGCTCGCTGGTTGATCTAGACGACACGCAATGATGAGAGTGAATATCAGGTAATAGGGATTGGAGATTATAGGTTTCTGGTCTATAATCTTCACATCAGGTGTTATGGCTATGTGGAAGACAAAGCTAGTACTGATTACATTTCTGTTCGCACTGTACAGTACGCCCATGTCGCTGGTTCGCGCGGCCCCCTTGCCGCCCAATGATGTGGTTGGTCATTTGCGACTGGATGACTCAACCAGCCGCCTGTGGCTCGACATTGGCCTGGGGCCGCCATTGGTCAACTGGTTCAATCGCGTGGCACGCCCTGATGACATTGCTCGCGTCAACCACGCCGAGCAGATCGGGCTGCTGGATGAAATCACTGTAGGGCGCAAACTCGTGGTGTTTAAGTCGGCCGCTGAAGCTGAGCGACTGCTGCCTCAGATGGCGGACAAGATGGACATCCTTGGCTACAATTTGGAGCATGAACCGGCTATTCCCTTCGAGGAGCAGGCTGATCCGGTGGGCAGTGTCAAGCGCATGCACGACTTGGCGCGCCAGTACGGTTTGACACTTGCTTTGGGACCGGATCACAGCTTTGCCCTCAGTGATGGGGTTGAGATGGCCCCCTATGTGGACATTTTTGTCATCCAAGTGCAAAGGGCACAGACCGAGCCGGCCAAGGTGCTTGACTTTGCCCTGCCCTTGATTCGGCAGCTGCGCCAAGCCAACCCCAGTCTGCAGATTAGCGTGCAAGTGCGCACTGAGGGTGACGTGGTAGCCATCGCTGACCTGATTGATTGTCTCAGGGATGACCTGGATGGCGTTTCCATTCTCACCAGCCCAGAGACGGTGGACATCGCGGAAACGCTTGTGGCTGAACTGCGAACCAGAACATCAAGCGGAGCATGCCAGGCAGCTACATGGGCAACAGCGGCACCCCAGGTCACCGCAATGGAGAGACCGAACAGCACGCGTGAGGTGGGTCTCTCGTGCCCGCTTAAGGTAGTAAGTGCGTTGATAGCGGGCGGAGTAGGGGGCGGGCTCACCGCCGCCTTGATATGCGCTTCCCGAAATAAGTCAACCGGTGGGTGATCGGCCATGACGAACACCAGCGATTACCAACCTGCGGTGCCCACCGCAGGTTGGAGTGCTGTCGCACCCGCCCTCCGGTCTCGCGATTTTCGCCTCTTTTGGATTGGCCAGACTCTCTCGCTGGTGGGCACCTCCTTCCAGGTCGTTGCCGAAGGTTGGCTAGTCTACAATTTGACCGGATCCACGTTTTGGCTGGGCGCGGTCGGCTTTATTGCGCTGTTGCCCGTGGTGCCTATCTCCTTCCTGGGTGGGGTCATCATCGACCGTGTGCCCCGCCGCAAGTTGATCTTGGCTACCCAGACTGGCCTTATGGCCCAGGCGGCTGTCTTTGCCCTCCTGGCACTGGCAGGCCAGATCCGCCTCTGGCACATCATCCTGCTTTACTTTATCTTCGGTTCGCTGCTCGCCGTCGATCACCCAGCCCGGCGGGCCTTTCTGGTCGATCTGGTCAAACGTGAGGCCTTGGCCAACGCGGTCGCCCTCAATGCCACCAGTTTCAACCTCTCGAGTCTAGTTGGCTACGCTGCTGCCGGACTGCTCATCGCAATCGTAGGGGCTGGCGGCACGATGTTGCTGAATGCAGCCACCTATTTGCTTCCGATTTGGGCACTGCTTGCGATTCGCGTGCCCGACATTGGCCAGGATACACAGCGACGGCCACTGGGAGTTGCTATGGCTGAGGGG
>CP070811.1:4255891-4259673 GCA_020343875.1 Anaerolineales bacterium
AGGCGCAGCAGCCAGCCTGCCAGCGGCCCCACCACCCGGCTCAGTGGATGTTCTCCAGTGCCAATGCTGATATACAGATAGGGCCAGCGCCCATAGACGTAGCCATGCAGCCAGTCGAAGAGTGAGTAACCCGGAGTGCGCCGCCCCTCTCGAAAGAAGGTGCGAGTAGAGGGTCGTAGCAGCTCAGGCCAGAGCTTGCCTTTCATGGTCGGATTGTCCTCTTGGTGCATGCCTTCCTCCTTTGGGAGACTCACGTACGGTGCTTATCCACAACTGGTTCTGGGACAAGAGCCGCAAAGCGACCAGGCTTTGAGCCCTTGGCACGGGCTGGCATCTTTCTCTCAGGGTGGCCGCAGAAGGATCACTTTCTCAGGCGATTCCTAATGCCTGGCCAAGCTTGTCCGGCTCAAAGCCCACAATGATGGTGCCCTTGATGTTGAAAGTGGGTGTGGTTTCGTATCCGTCGGCCCAGCCGCGCACCCGCTCGGCGGCGGCCCGGTCGCGGAAAACGTCCACCTCTACGTAGTCAATGCCGTGCTGTTGCAGATAAGCACGTGCCCGTCGGCAGGCCGGGCACCATGGCGTGCAGTACATGACTACGTCGGCAGTTGGCTCAGGTTGAGCTGTGGGCTGAGTAGCCGCCAGGACCGCTGCCGCCTCTGGCTCCAATTCAGCCAGGACGCGGAACAATTCTTCGTTATTAGGCTGTTCGTCAATGTCGTGAACGTCCACGTAACGAACGATACCTTGCTTGTCGATGATAAACAGGGCCCGCTCTGAGCGGCCGTCCTGGCGCAAGACGCCGTAGCGCTGCGCCACCTCCCCATGTGGGTAAAAGTCGCTCAAAAGCGGGTATGTGATGCCCCCTAGACTTTCGGCCCATGCCGTCAGGCAGGGAACGCTGTCTACGCTGATGCCCAAGACCTGGGCATGCATCCCTTCGAAGCGACCCAGCGCGGCCTCGTACGAAGGGATTTGGCTCGTTCAGACCGGTGTCCAGGCCAGCGGGAAGAAAGCCATCACCACATTCTTCTCGCCAAGGTAGTCGGTGAGCCGAATCACTCGTTTGTCGTGACTCTTCAAGGAAAAATCCGGGGCAGATTGTCCAATTTTGGGCACCATTTTTGCGCTCCTGAATTGAAATCAGCCTGTTAGGGCGGTGCCATTCGGCCTGTAATTCTCTGCTAGGGTGTAGCCTGCTCTCTCAGAAGGTATGCGCTTATCACCTTCCAGCAAGGTATCTTTCGAACCTGAAGATGGCCTGTTCAGTGCTCTTCAACAATAGCTTCCGCTCATCCATCAAGCGGCTGGCATTGCCGGCAGACATAACTACTGGTGCTCCCGGTCTTCAGCTTTTCGATGGCTGAACCGCAATTCGGGCATGGCTGGCCCTCTCGGTAGCCGACCAGCAGAAAGTGTTCATCCCAGCCGCCTTTTTCGCCGTGCAGGTCCATCTCCCAGCTGCTGCCGCCTTGCTCGATGCTCTCCTGCAACGTCTCCTGGATCGCCTGCCATAGTGCGCTCACTTCGTCGTCGCTCAGCGTGTTGATAGCCCGCAGTGGGTGGATGCCTGCCCTAAACAAAGGGTCTTGCACATACACATTCCCCAAGCCAGCGATCCGGCTTTGATTGAGAAGAAAGGATTTGATGCTACCCCGCCGCCCTTGGAGCAACTGCCTAAATCCGTCCAGGGTCAGGGTCAGGGCGTCCGGGCCGAGTTTTGCGACCATGGAGTGGCTGGCCAAGTTGTTGACATAATGGGAATAGCCAAACCACCAGAAATTAACCACCAGAGCCGTATGGTCATCCAGGTCAAAAATGAGGCGATACTTCTCTGGCAGTCTGTCGCGGGTTGTGAGCAGGACTTCGCCACCCATGCCCAGGTTGAGCAATAGCCAACCCTGTGTCGTCTGGATGAAGATCCACTTTCCGTGATGCGTGATGTCCTGCAGTTGGGCACCCGTCAGTGCTTCCACGAAGGCCGCTTCCGACAGGTTAAGGCACTTGGGTTGTAGCACCTTGATGCTGGTAATGGTCTTGCCCAGCAGCTCTGTCTTCATCTGGCGAGCCAGGACAGTGATTTCAGGCAATTCTGGCATCAGGATTCTCCCTGGTTTTACTTCTCTGGCGCCAGCCATCGGCTTAACAACAGGCCCGCACTCAGGCAGATGATGGCTGTCATTGCAAAAGTAGGCCGAATGCCAATGGCGTCCGCCAGTTGACCGCTTACCCATGGTCCGCTGAACATACCGGCTGCGTAAACCGCCTGGTGCAGACCCATGGCTGTGGTACGTTCGGCGTCTGCCACGTACTGAATGCTCATGCCCATCAACACGGGGTAGCCGATGCCTTGGGACAGCCCGATGCAAAATTGGGAGATAAACAGGACGGGCAGCCAGGTTGCCAGCGCTGCCCCCCCGATTCCTGCAGATAGAAGCACGAAGCTGAGATATACCAGGCGCTGGGGGCCCAAACGGCGGACAATGGTGGTTGCAGCCAGGTTGCCCAGTATGGCCACGCCGATATGCATGCTCACTAACATACTCTGCGCGACATCTGTTGCCCCCAATTGGCTGGCCAGGATGGGCATGAAGCCGAAGGTAGAAGCCCAATTGGCATATTGGCTGAGGGCGGCCAGCAGCGCGGGAAGTAGCACGTCGCGTCGAGTGATCAGGTGCCCAACGCCCCTCAGTGAGGGCCGTTGAGGCAAATGTTGCCTCTCTTTGCTGGGCAGCACGATGAGAATGGCTAGGGCCGCAGCCCCGGTTGCCAGGAAGAAAGCCAGCGAGTAGCCGCCCATCTGGTTCAGCGAGCCGGTTATGCTGGCGGCCAGTATGCGCCCCACCGAGCCAATCATGGTCAGCAATGCGGTCGCCCGTACTGCCTCCTGGGGAGGAAACAGGCTGCTGAACACTACGACTAGCGGTACCCAGGTGCCGGCCGCCAGCCCGGTGATGGCTCGTCCCGCCAGCAACCCCGTCACACCCTCCGCGTTTCCCATGATCCAGGCACCCAGGCCGGTCAGGATCAGGCCAATGAGGATAAACGGTTTGCGCTGGCCCAGCCAATCAGCGGCGATGCCCAGTGGGAGTCGGATAATCGCTTGCCACAGGCCATACATCGACAGGACCACACCCACCATGGCCAGGTTTTCGGTCTTACTCTGCACATACGTAGGCAGGGTGGGTATGTATAGATACAGTCCTACCCAATACAGGAAGGCCACCCCGGCGTACAGCCAGATCATCAAACGTCGGCTGCCAGCCCCAAATTGGGCAGAAGCCACAGCCTGCACCGCTGAAGGGTCGGGCATCTAATGCTCCATTGGATGGTATGGGCGATATTATAGCCCTAGACCACCGCCTGTCAATTGTAGAGCTTGGCTGGGTCTGTCCGAAATCTTAGGAGGACTGGGAGGAGCGGGGGGTAATTCCCCCCGAAGCTCTCCCAGTTTGCACGGACTTCCCAAAAATCCTGGACGCACCCGCTTGGCTCATATCAGGCTGGCAGGGAATGGTATATTTTTTGATAGCTGTTGTGGCGGCTGGCTGGTAACTGGCCCTGGTGAACGGCCTCTTTCACCGCGCAGCCTGGCTCGTAGATGTGAGCGCAGTCTCCAAAGTGGCAGGCCGTGGCAAGGGTGGCAATTTCCGGGTAGTAGTTGGCCAATTCGCCTCGCCGCAGGCTGCTCAGGCCGAACTCACGCATGCCCGGCGTATCTACCACGCAGCCCCCCATCTCCAGTCGATGCAGCACAACTTGCGTCGTGGTGTGTCGCCCTT
>CP070811.1:4259773-4273152 GCA_020343875.1 Anaerolineales bacterium
GAGGAGCCAACCTTTCCATGGGGCAGCGGCAATTAGTTGCCCTGGCACGCGTACTGCTTAGAGATCCGGCCATCTTCATCCTGGATGAAGCCACCGCCAGCGTAGACCCTTTCACCGAGGCCCAAATTCAGGAGGGGCTGGAAGCCATTATGCGTGACCGAACTGCGATCGTGATTGCTCACCGGCTGTCTACGGTCAAAGGCGCAGACCGGATCATCGTTTTAGACCAGGGACACATCACCGAAGAAGGCACCCATGCAGAGCTCTTGGCGCAGGGCGGCCACTACGCTGAATTATACAACACCTATTTTCGGCATCAGGAGCTGGACTACAGAGTTCCAGGCTTGCCCGAAGACAGCTTGCGGCTGTCACTCGCGTCCGACGCAACACCCAGACAAACAACGTAAGCATTTACCGAAAACCAGGCATAAAAGAATTACCCTACACTGGGAACGGCTGGCGAGCGTGCCCTTGAGTAGGCCATACCGTGTGGCGACGGTATGCGTAGGCGTAAAAACTTGGAGACCGCTTGGTGCCCTGCATAGGGCACTTCGCTGACGCTCGCCGTGACTTATCACTGCGAGGAGCGCAGTCCCTCGTAGGGGGACGCAGCGACAAAGCAATCCCCAGCCTGACGAGAGTTTCTGAGTAGGCACTAACAGACATCAAGCCACCAGAGGAGACCTTATGGTAGACAAATCAATCAGCCCTGAACAACTGGAGTTGCTGCGCACTATCCCCACACCCGCCGTCTCAAACGCCATTGAGTTGTTCGAGGTGCGGCCGCGCACGGCAGGCTTTATGGGCCCGGAAGTGCAGCAAATGTTCCCGGCGCTGGCGCCCATCATCGGCTACGCCGTCACCGCCCGCACGGTTTCCGCCTATGAACCCGAGCCCAATAGGCCTGCATCTCGTGCCGACTACTGGCGCTATATTGAGTCCAGCGGCCCCCAACCGCACATCGCCGTCGTTGAGGATCTGGACGATCCGCCAGTGATGGGTGCCTTCTTCGGGGAGGTTAACTCCAACATCCACCGGGCGTTGGGATGCGTGGGTGCCATCACCAACGGCGGTATCCGGGACATGGACGAAGTAGAGGCTCTCGGTTTCCCCATCTGGGCGGGGAACGTCATCGTATCCCACGCCTACGTGCACCTGGAGGACTTCGGAACATCGGTGCGCGTGGGCGGCCTGGTGGTGAGACCCGGTGACCTGCTGCTGGCTGATCGGCACGGCGTGGTTCTGATCCCCCTGGCGATAGCTGCAGACATCCCTGAGGCGGTACGCCGGATCGAGGTTCGAGAGAAGACCATCGTCCAGTACTGCCAGTCACCCGGCTTCAACGCCGACGGCCTGGCAGAGCTGGTGGCGCGCCTGTGAGCAATGGGTTCCGGTTAATGGCGACGCTTGATCTCCTGGTATGGGGCTACCATCTCCATTGCCCGTCGCCGGTTGCGCTCTACTGCTGAGACGGAGGAAGCTATGCCAATCATGAGACCCCCACTTCTGGTCGACTTCGTCGACCGCATCTTTCAAGCGGCTGGGGCGAGCCAGGATGTGGCCCGCCTGGTAGCCAATTCATTGGTGGCCAGCGATCTGGTGGGCCATACCTCTCACGGCGTTGTACGAGTGCGCCAATACCTGGACAGTATTGCCGCCGGGGAGATGGATCCGGCTGCTGAGCCAGTCATCGCCCAAGAGACAGCCAGCATCGCTATGCTGGATGCCCGGCGGGGCTTTGGTCAGGTAGCTGCCCATCTGGCCATGACCATGGCAATCGAGAAAGCTCAGGCTCAAGGGATAGCTGCCACAGGGGCCTTCAACTGCTGCCACGTGGGCCGGCTGGGCGAGTGGGTAGAGATGGCCTCAGATCAAGGGCTGATCGGGCTGGGGTTCTGCAACGGCGGTCTCCCAGGCGGAGCTGTAGCGCCGTATGGCGGCGCCGCTCGTCTGCTAGGCACCAACCCCATCGCCGCGGCATTGCCGGTGGCTGATCGCCCCCCCGTGTTGATCGACTTCGCCACCAGCGCCGTAGCTGAGGGCAAGCTGCGGGTGGCCCGCAACCGTGGTCAGCCGGTGCCTGAAGGATGGATATTAGGGCCTGGGGGACAGTCTAGCACCAATCCCGAAGACTACTACTCGGGGGGCGTGCTGTTACTGGCAGGCGGGCACAAGGGGTTTGGCATCTCTCTTCTGGTGGAGTTCCTGGGAGGAATTCTGACCCAGAGCGGTTGCCCAGCGCTGCCTGGATTTGCCCCTGGCAATGGAATTCTGTTCCTGGTCCTTTCCATTGAGGCCTTTCGCCCGTTGGAGGCTTTCCTGGCGGATGGGGCTGCGTTCTGCAATCGGGTCAAGGCAGTGCCGCCCGCGGAAGGCTTTGACGAAGTGCTGTTGCCAGGCGAGCCAGAGCATCGGTCAGCCGAGCAGGGCCTGGCTGAAGGAATCGCGCTGGACCAGGCCACCTGGGACCAATTGACGGCTGCAGCTGCGGAATTGGGGGTAGCCGCCCCCCCCTGAGCCACGTGAAGAGAGACGTCACAGGTATATGCCTGACACTCTCGGGAATATTTTCACGCAACACTCTTGACAGCCCAGGTGATTCACCTATAATTGTCTTAGTGGCATAGAGCCATGACTCTACGCCAGTGGTGCTATCGAGATAGCAAGTTTCAAATGTCACCACCCTCTTGTGCACCCCCCTGTTTCGCGATAACGGCCAGAAGCGTGTCTTATGAAATGCTAGGTCTGCGGGTGCTTATCCCGCTGATGAACAAGCCAACCCTATTCGTAACACTCACAGGAGGTAACCTCAATGAAGAAACTGGCCATTGATGGCGGAGAACGAACCGTTCCAAAAGGAACGCTCAAGCCGTGGCCCCCGATCGACAACACCGATCGGGAAGCAGTCCTGCGCGTCTTCGAGAACCAGGTGCTGTGCGGTGGCGGTGCCCCTGAAACGGTGGCCTTGCAGAAGGAGTGGGCAGCTTACATCGGCAGAAAACACTGCCTGGCCACCAACAGCGGCACGGCTGCCTTGCATATGGCATTGGCAGCAGCTCAGGTGGGCATGGGCGACGAAGTCATCGTGCCTGCCTACACCTTCCTGGCATCGGCTTCCTGCGTGCTGCACGCGCTGGCGGTGCCCATATTTGTCGACATCGACGAAAGGACCTTCAACATAGACCCGGCCAAAATCGAGGAGAAAATCACCCAGCGGACCAAGGCCATTATCCCCGTGCATCTGCACGGCCTGCCAGCTGATATGGACCAGATCATGGCCATCGCCAAGAAGCATAACCTGGTTGTGATTGAAGACGCCTGCCAGGCTCACGGAGCCGAGTACAAGGGAAAGAAGGTGGGCTCCTTCGGCGATTTCTCTGCGTTCAGCCTGAACAGTTCCAAGAATCTGTGTGGGGGCGAGGGAGGATTTTTCCTCACCGACGATGACACATATCTGATGCGTGGAGATATGCTGCGCATGTTCGGGGATGAGATTGACGATGAGACCCAGCTCCGGGTCTACAACGCCTCCATCCTGGGATATATGTTTAGAACCCAGGAGTTGCCCGCAGCCTTTGCCCGCGCCCAGTTGAAGCGATTGGACCAAAACAATGCCATCCGCCAGAAAAATTGTGCCGCGTTGACAGAGGTGCTGAGCGACTATCCGTGGGTCATGACACCCTACACGCCAGAAGACCGAACACACGTTTACTGGATGTACATCGTGCGCTTCGACCCCGAAAAGGCGGGCGTGAATCTGTCACCTCGCGAGTTCCGGGTGGCGATTGAGAAGGCACTACACATGGAAGGCGTGGCCGTAGGCCAATGGCAGATCATGCCAGTCCCGGCCCAGGACCTGTTCCAGACCCAGCTAGGTCACGGTCAGGGCTTCCCCTGGCGGAATAATCCCCTGTATGACAGACAGGTCACCTACCGGGGGGAGGATTACCCGGTAGCTTCCAAGATCTGTGAAGACTACACAGCCATCATCGGCACCAACCCGCCCAACGGGGGCCAGCTGATGGAGATGTACGCAGAGGCATTTCGCAAAGTCTTTGACAACCTGGACGTCGTCGTGAAGCACAAGGACGACGACATCGTGGCCCATTTCAGCGGCGATGTCTTCATGGCCGCATAAGAGAGGATGCACAAACATGAAAGGTCTATACGCCAGAAGTCCGTTCAAATTCGAGATCAAGGAATTGGACGTCCCCCAACCCAAAGAGGGAGAAGTCCTCATCCAGGTTAAGGCCTGTGGGCTGTGCGGCACCGACCTGCACTTCGCCGCAGACTGGACGGAAGACTGGATGCCGCTGGGCCACGAGATTGCGGCTGAGGTGGTGGAAGTTGGGAAGGGTGTGACGAATCTTAAGGTAGGAGACAAGGTCATCCCCGAAGACGTAACCATGTGCGGCATGTGCGCCAACTGCAAGAATGGCGAGTCCTGGCGATGCAGCAACATGTATAACTTTGGCGGCCAACCCGGCATGGCGGAGTACATGACCCTCAACCAGCACATGTTGAACCCGTTTACGGATATGGACTTCGTCCACGCCTCGCTGACGGAGCCCCTGGCAGTGGCCATTAATACGGTGAAGAATGCCGACGTGCCATTGGGTGGAAATGTGGTGGTTTACGGCCCGGGGCCCATCGGCCTCATGTGCGTTCGCCTGGCACGGCTCCAGGGCGCGGCTCGAGTAGCCCTGATCGGCCACGACCCGAGCCCACGCAGCGCCGCACGCATGCAGGTGGGGGAGGAATTCGGAGCTGATGTACTGGTATATGCGGCTGAAGAGGACCCTGTGGAAAAGGTACGTTCTGTCTTCCCCAGTGGCGCCCCCAGTGTCATCGTCACCTCTCCCCCCAAAACGCTACCTCCTGCCGTACAAATGACCCAATTCGGAGGGACGATTTCGTTCATCGGGATCAACCTGGGAGGCCAAAGCAGTGTGGAGTTGGACGTGAACGAGCTGATCTTCAACAAGCTGACGTTGCGCTCCACCTTTGCGGAGCCGGGCATCAGCTTCCCTCGCTCCATACATCTGCTCCAGGAAGGTATGGTCGATGCTGAGAAACTTGTGACCCACACCTTCACCTTTTCTGAAGCGGAGCAGATCTTCCGCATGAGCGCCGAGGGCACAGAAGAGGTCATCAAGGCCGTGCTGGTGCCTTAAAGGTCCAGGTAGTCAGGCCGAGTGGCTCACAAATGCCAGACCTGACAGGTCTTTTAAAACCTGTCAGGTCTTTTCTGTTTGCTGGGGTGCAACTACTCGGCCCTTCGCTGGACAGGATTTGTGACCTGCAGAAGTAGCTCGAACAGTCAGGATTGGATTGCAGATTCCAGCCGAGCAGCGCGGGGCTGGAGCCTGTTGCGCTCTCTCAGCACTTAGCCTGCCTGTGGTTGCTTTCGGAAGAGTTGAATGAGTTTTCTGACCCCGTCCCCGATCAGCGGGCCCAGCCCGCGCGTGGCGAAGATAGCTAGCAAAGCCAGAATCACGCCAATCGACATGTTACGATAGTTGTCTACCTCGCGCATCAACTCAGGCAGCACCGTCATAATGCCCGTGCCCAGAATCGGCCCCCAAAAGGTGCCCCAGCCGCCCAGCACAATGCCGGCCAGCAGAGTTATGGTGACACTGAAGCCAAGGATGGCTGGCGATTGGTTACCGTTGTAGTGGACGTAGAAACCACCGGCCAACCCAGTAAAGAAGGCGCTCAGGGCGAACAACAGCAACTTGAAGCGGTAAGGATCCACCCCCCGGCTGATAGCGTACGTCTCCGAGTCGCGCAGGGCGCGGAAACTCATACCGATGGGTGAGTGAAAAACCCGCCAGATCACATAGCTGGCAATCGCGAACAGGACAAAAGCTATATAATAGTAGGCGATGCGGCCAACGTCGCTGCCCAGCATCTCATCCAGCCCCAATTTGGGCACGTAGCGCAAACCATAGCCACCCTCGGCAACCCACTTGGGTCCCTGGCTGTGATAGTTGCGCACCAACTCGGAAAAAGCCAAGGTGAGCAGCACCACATAAGGGCCGCGTAGCCGCAAGCTAGGCAGGCCGATAATCAGAGCGGCAATCGTGGCGGTGATGGGTGCCAGCCACATACTGATCCACGGATTCCAGCCCAAGTGCTTGGCCAGGGCGCCCGTGGTGATGCCACCGATCGCAAACAAGGCGATCTGGGCAAAGGAGAAAATGCCGCCTACTCCCATAATCAGATTCCAACTCTCGGCCACGACACTCCACCCAAAAAACAAGATCCAGAGATGCAGGAGGAAGCGCCCAATACCGAGCTGGTAGACCCCCCAGGGCAGGGCCAGCATTATCAGGATAGCCACGCCCAGGAAAACCCGGTTGGCCCTAGACCACGGCCCGGCCGCCCAATCCAGTCGCTGGGAGGTTTGGGTTGTCTTCGCTGGCTGCAAGGCTGTGTCGTTCATCATAGTCTCTGCTCCTCCCCTAGCCCGAATAACCCGGTCGGGCGAATGACCAGCATGATGATCATAAACAGGAACAAGCCCGGCAGGGCCGCGCCAGACCCAAAATAGACCTGTAAGAACGCTTCCAGCAAGCCGATGGCGTAAGCGGCCCAGATGGTGCCCTTGACGCTGCCCAGGCCACCGAAGATGGTCACCACCAACGCCTTCACCATAGGGTTAAATCCGGCAGTAGGCGCCAAGTAAAATACGGAGGAAAGAAGTACACCCGCCAACCCGGCCAAGGCACCGCTGATGGCCATGACGATCATAAAGGTAGTCACGGTAGGAATTCCCATCAAGCGAGCCGCGTCCATCTGCTGGGAAACGGCCTGGATGGACAGGCCATGGCGCGAGCGGCGCAGGAACAACCCCAGCAAGACAAACGAAATCACCGCCACGGCAACAATCAGCAGGCCCTGGTAGGTAATCACAACACCAGAGAATTTAAACTGCCCCTCAAAGGCGGGCGGCATCTGCTTGACGCGCGCCCCGTAGATCAACAGCGCGCCGCTGTCGATGACAATTGAGGCGCCCAAGGTAGCAATCATAGCCGCAGTGAAGAACTCGGATCTGCCCAGGATGCGGTTGATGAGCAGCACCTGTATGATCAGACCCATCAGGCCGGCGGCGATCACCCCCAAGAGAAAGGAGGGCAAGGCAGGCAACTCCCATTGGTTGAGAGCAGTCCAGGCCACGTACCCTCCCACCAGGTACAGGGAACCGTGAGCCAGGTTCAGCATGCGCAGAGAGCCCCAGATCAGAGTTAAGCCGATGGCCATCAAGCCGTAGATTGAGCCGTATAGGATGCCACCGTAGATGGCTTGAAAGAGTTCCTTCATTTTCTTCCCCTTTTCTCGCGTCTTCCGCTTGAGGAGACTTAACCCAGGTAGGCAGCCAGCAACGCTTCGTCACGGAGCATGTCTGCCACATTGCCCTCCTTGACGACCGTGCCCGACTCCAGGAGATAGACCCGGTCGGCCAGGCCCTCGACGTGATCGGCGTTCTCGTCGGCCAGCAGAACCGCCATGCCGTTCTTGTTGATTTCACGGATGGCCTGGTACACGTTTTCGATGAGGAAGGGGGCCAAGCCCAGCGAAGGTTCGTCAATCATAAGTATCTTGGCCTTGGCCATCAGCCCACGTCCCAGGGCCAACATGCGCCGTTCGCCGCCGGACAGGCTACGCGCCAATTGGTTGGTGCGTTCGCCCAGCACCGGAAATAGTTCAACCACCTGCTCCAACCTCTGCTTGCGTTCGGCCCAGGCCTCCGGCCGGTAGGCGCCCATGAGCAGGTTTTCCATGACCGTCATTTCAGGAAAGGGCAGATCTCCCTGGGGGATGTGAATGATGCCCGCAGCGACGATCTCTGAAGCCCGCTTCCCCGAAACGACCTGGCCGTCAAATTCCACTCTGCCGGCGGTGGGATGGATAATGCCGGAGATGGCGCGCAGCAAGGTGGTCTTGCCATGACCATTGGGGGCCAGCACCACCACCGCTTCGCCATCCCCCACCTGCAACGAGAGCGAGTGCAATACCTCCGATCCCCCGTAGCCGGCATGAAGGTTACTCACCTTTAACATGGTCAACCTCCTCCATCGCTTGCTGACTGTCTTTCACGATGTTTTCCACCCAAGTAGACCTCGATCACCCGTTCGTCTCTGAGTACCTGGCTCGGAGGTCCTTCGGCGATCTTCTCCCCGTGATGCAGAATCAACAGGCGGCCCGCCACGGCCTGGACTGCCTTCATGATATGCTCGATCAGCAGCACGGTCACTCCGGCCTGGTTGACTTTGCGCACCAGGCTGAGCATGTCTTCCCGCTCGGTGCGGTTAAGGCCCCCCACGGGCTCATCCAATAGCAGCAACTTGGGTTGGGTGGCCAAGGCAGTGGCCAGCATAAGTCGCTTGCGTTCAGAAACTGTGAGTTGCGAGGCCAGCTGGCCCTGCTTGTGTAGAAGATCGCAGAACTCCAGCCCGTCCAGGGCAGCCTCGATGGCCGCTTCCGAGAAGCTCGTGGAAGGGTTACCGGTGCCCTCGCGGCCCAGCATGCCGCCTACCAGCACGTTGGTCAAAACCGTCTGGGTATCGAAGGCCACCGTGGTCTGGAAGGTGCGCGCGATTCCCAACCGACAAATGCTGTCCGGGCGGCGACGCTGGATCTCCTGGCCATCGAAGCGAATCACCCCGCTGGTTACCGGAGAGACGCCGGTGATAGTATCGAATAGGGTGGTTTTGCCAGCTCCGTTCGGCCCGGCAATGGCATAGATCTCCCCTTCCTCGACGAAGAAAGTGAGGTCCTTAACCGCGCTCAGGCCTCCGTAAGCCTTGTTAACATTCTGGCATTCAAAGAGTGTAGCCATAGAATACCCTCTGTCTAATCAGGCCTGGCAGGTTTCCAAAAACCTGGCAGGTCTAGGTGAAACGCCCCCATGCTTATCCCCTGCCCCTCTGACGAGGGACTATAGGCCCCTCTAACGAGGGACTATAGGCAGTACGATGTGAGATGGATACCGGTTGTCGTGAAATATGGTCTGAGTAGCCACAAACCAATCGGCTGGACCCGCCTCGGCAAGCGGCTTACCACTGTTACTGTTGCGATCGAAGGTCGGGAAGTTAGAGCTGGAGATCTCGACCCGAATGCGGTGGCCCGCCTTGAATACGTTGGCCGTCGAGCCGACCAGGATTTGGTACTTGTACACGCGATCTGGCTCAATCGGAGTCGGCTGCTCCTGCGACTCGCGGAAGCGAGCGCGTAGAATACCTTCGCCCAGGTTAATAGCCTGGCCGTCGGGATGGACATCCACCAGCTTGGCCGTAAAGTCCGTATCCACCGCACTCGAAGCTGCGTACAAGGTCACCTCCAGCGTGCCAATCACAGCCACGTCTTCAGTCAGCGGCGGCGTGGTGTAGATTAGCACGTCGTTGCGGTACTCCTGGGACCGCTGATCGAAGGCGCCCATGGGGGTAAGCGTATTCACACAGCAACTGTGGCCACCCACGCTCATCACCGGCAGACGTGGGTCATAAGTAAAGACATCCGGTAATTCGTCGCCCGGGCTTTGGCGATCCAGCCAGCCGTCGCCGTTCAATGAGTTGGCCCGTCCCCCGGAATGGAAGAAGAAACGGGTAGCCTGGGCTTGCTTGAGCGGCCATTCGTCCTCAAAGCGCCATTTCTGATCCCCCATAACGAACAGGGCTACGGGTGCCTCCTGATCGAGTTGGTTGCTCTCCCCACGCAGATATTTGTCTAACCATAGGACCTGCAAGGCATCCACGCAGTTGCGGCCCGCCTCGCCGAAGTCAAAGCCACCCACGTGCTGATGCCACGGCATATGATACCAGGGGCCGATGATCAATTTCTGGTTTTGCCGGGCGAGTTGGCTGCCGGCTTCTGTGCGCAGTCTGGTGAAGTTTTCGATGGTTCCTTCCAGGAAGACATCATACCAGCCGCCGATGTGCAGTGCCGGCAACGTGATCTTATCATATCGCCCTCGAATCGACCAGCGTTTCCAATAATCGTCGTAGGTGTCATGCTTGAGCCAGTCGTAATAGTAGGGGGCCAATCCCTCTTGGGTCAGAAACGGGAAATACTGGGGGGGGATCCAGTAATTGGCCCAGGCATTACCCAGCGCTCCGGCCAGGTTGCCTTCTAGCGCATAGTCACCCTGCTTGCGAGCCGTGTCCTGCGCCAGGAAGGTGGCCCAGGACTGAGTGAAGGCGTGGTGTAATGCCCCACCCCGATATGTCCAGCCCTCATAGTAATTAGAACCGGTTAGGGCCGGCATGATGGCCTTAAGGGGGGCTGGTTGGTGCACGGCCGACAGCAACTGGGTGGCGCCGGCATAAGAAAAGCCGTACATACCCACCTGCCCATTGCTGCCGGGCAGGCCAGCCGCCCACAGGACCGTGTCGCAGCCATCATTCTCTTCGTGGAGGAAGGGGTACCACTCCCCCTCGGACATCCAGCGTCCCCGAATGTCCTGGACGACCACCATGTACCCATAGCGGGCGTACCAGCTGGGGTGGGCGTAAGAGATGTTCTCGGCCTGGGTCTTGTCATAGGGGTGGCGAATTAGAAGCACCGGCCAAGGGCCTTCACCCTTGGGCCGGTAGATGTCGGCGTAGAGCAACGTCCCATCGCGCATACGGGCTGGCTCGTGGCGCTCGACCTCAACCTCGCGGAAGCGTACGGGAGGGTCCTGCCAGGGAAGAGTCATTGATAAACCTCGTCTTAAGTTTGCAGGCCCTCACCCCCCCCTCTCTCCCGGTAGCGGGAGAGAGGAAGCTGGAGGGTAGGTGAGGGCCTGCCGCCAACAAGTTACACTGTCAACATAGTTGCGGTCAAATCCGAGATTGACCGTGCCCGCCAACGCCCAGCCAGCGCCGTTCCTGTCTGGCCGTGGTGGGCTTCCAGAATCTGGTAGCCCTTTCCCTACCTAGAACCAAGGCGGCGCTTGGTATGCGCCGGTGGTGTAGGGATCCGGGAAGACCAGCACCTGCTGTTTGTTCTGGATCTGGAAGATGGTGTGTGCCTGTCCCAACGACGAATCTTTAGTCTGCCAGGGATAGCAGCGCCCGCCATGGTTCTCAAAGGAAATGCTGCCGGTCACCCCGCGGTGGATGCCCGTCTCGGTCAGCCGGGCCACCTTCTTGTAGTCGAAGGGGTCACCAGCCAACGCGACCGCCTTGGCCCAAACCCACACTTCATCATAGCAGCCGGGTGCGTTGGCAAAGCCTGGCGTCTGGTCAAACCTGGCTTCGTAGCGCGACACGAAGTCCATACCAATCTCGTCGGGCAGGAAGCCGAGCACAGTGGCCCAGATGACGCCGTTGGCGGCGTCACCCGCCAGTTCCAGGTATTCCGGCACCGACGGCCCATACTGCTGATACAGGAGGCATGGCAGCGGATCGGCCACCCACTGCTTGATCATTGCCGCATTGTCGGCCGGGTTGTAGTCCGCGGTGAAGAGGATGCCGGGCGGGTTATCGCGCACCTTGGAGAGCAGCGGGCCCCAGTCGGACACATTGCCGACGGTGATGGCTTCATTCATGGTGATCTCCCAGCCAAACTCCTGGATCTGATCCTCGAAGGTTTTGCCAATGGAGGTACCATAAGCCTCGTCGCCGTGGATAATGGCGGCGGTTTTGGAGGTGGGCGTGTACTGGCCTGCTTCTACCAGATCGTTCAGATAGCGGGCGAAGCCCTGGCCATACCACTCGTCATTGGGGTCGTTCTGGAAGATGGACCAGTACTTCTCAGGGTCGCCAGCATAGCGGTCGGTCCAGGCCTTCTGGGTGTTGACGTTGTAGTACAACACCCCGGCATTGGCGCAGATATCGAACTCGGGCCCGGAGGTCAGATGGTAGCCGGAGAAAATAACGTCCGCCTTCTCCACATCGATGGCCCGCTCAAAGGCCGTGGTGACCTGATCGCCGACTGAGTCGACATCGTCCACCTCAATGTAGTTGAGTCTGTGACCAACCAAGCCTCCCAGCTCATTGATCTCATCGATGGCCATGACAGTGCCGTTGCGCATCTCGATGCCGTCGGCGGCGATGAAGCCGCTAACCGGGAAGATGCCCACCACGTTGATGTCCCGCATTTCCTGCACAACCGCAGGTGCCTGGGTCGGGGCCTCGCCGGGGGCCTCGGTGGCCGCTCCCGGCGCTTCGGTAACGGCCGGCGCCTCGGTAGCGGCAGGCGTGGCCGCCGTCTGGCAGGCCGAGGCCAGACCAGCGCCCAGCACACTGCCCACGCTTACCGTGGCCGCTGACCTAAGAAAATCACGACGCTTCATCTTTCGTTCTGACATTTGTCTCCTCCTTAATTAGATTAGTGACACCTAACCAATGCGAAAGATTCTTACTTACAACCCCAGTTACGCAGTAGGTGGTAGGTCCTCCATGCGCGACGTGGGGCAGAGTAACAACATCAGACCAGAGACTTGACGGTGACTGGCTGACCGCCCTTGGCCGCCGACTCATCCATGGCGAAGCAGAGTGCCATAGTCTTGACCATGTCGTAGATCGAAGCATGGGACTCTACGTCATTCTCGATGCAGTCCATGAAGTGAGCCATCTCAGGCACAAAGGGGTGATGGGCCACGTCGCCACTGTCCGGTTTTACGGTTGGAAAATCCCAGTAGCCCAGCGAACCGGGGTAGTACTTGTAAGAATGGATGCGGTTGTTGTTGACAGACATGGTGGTGCCGAATATCCGGCAGTTAAAGATATAAGGTGTTTCGCCCTCTATCACGCTGGACAGCTTTCCTACCGCGCCATTTTCAAATCGAAGGGCAGCCACCGACACTGGCTGGTACTCAAAGTCCTTGTTCATAATCGGGCCGGTGCTGAAGGAAGCCACCTCAACCACCTCTCCAGCCAACCAACGCAGAATATCTACGGCGTGGACGCCCGCCACCCTGAACGAGCTGCCTCCAGACTGCTTCTTCATGTAGTATGGGTAGCCAGGATAAGCCTTGATGATGGGGTGCCAATAGTCCGCTTCGGCATAGATCAAGTCTCCGAGTTTTCCGTCGTCGATCAAAGCGCGGATGGTCTCGAACTGGGGGTTCCAACGCAACACGCAACTGACGACCGATTTCACGCCGGCCTTGGAGACCGCCTCGTGGATCTGGACCGTGCCTTCAGCGTCGGTGCTGATCGGCTTCTCGATGACGACGTGTCGGCCGGTGGAAGCCGCGCGGCTGATGTGATCCGGTCGCGTATCTGCATGGGCACAATGCACCACAATGTTGATGCGCTCGTCATCAAAGAATTCGTCGACCGAGGCGTACTCCTTGCCATCCACGCCATGGGTCTTCATGACATTGGTGGCTTTATTGGGGGTCGTGTTATAGATCCCCACTACTTCTGTCAGGGGATGATCGCGGAACG
>CP070811.1:4273252-4299820 GCA_020343875.1 Anaerolineales bacterium
TCGCTAATAACGTTTCACCCTCGGGATATGCTCCGTAGGGGATGGCCAGGGATACGACCTGGTAGCCCGGCAACAGCTCTTCCAGCCAGGCCTGGCTCAGCCCCAGCTGGCGCTGGATTTCCTCCGGTGAGCTTTCGGCCAGATTTGCATGGCTGATGGTGTGAGTGCCGACTTCCATCCCCCAATCCACCAGCATGCGCAGTTTCTGTTGCGCCCATTCAGGTTGGCCGAATAGGATTCTCTCTGGCAAATCCACATCCTGCAACACCAAAAAGGTGCCTCTCAAAGGCCAATCGGCCGGGTGGGCCTCATGAAAATCGAGCAAGATGCCTACCGCCGATTCGGGGTCAACCTGACCGTCAGGCAGCATGCGGAATTGACCCATCGAAGAGTCATCCAAGGTCAGCACCACCGGCCGCTTGCCCGTGGGCACCATGCTCAGATCGCCGCCAGCCAGGTCTCTCAAGTTGACCGGGTAGTAGCCTTCCGTCAGCAACCGTTCCAGGTCAGCCCGGAAGTTGGCGGGCGTGCGCTGCCAGCGTTCTTCGGGCTCCCCAATCAGGTGATATTCCAATACCAACACCTGGCCGTCTGGATTGGGCGGGTAGGCTGGTTGGGCAGATACCAGGGCTTGGGGCGTATATTTGACGCGCGGATCCCACAACATCCAGCCTCGCGCGCCAGCCTGCCTGGCCCCTTCCATTTGGAGTCTGATCTCATCCGGGGTGTACGTGCGCCGGTCGAAGGAATAATCGGAGAAATCCTGGATCCAGGGCCGCACCTCCAGCGCCGGATTGATGGCTTGCAGGCGATTGACAGCCCTGAGGGCGCTTTTGTTCACAATCTGGTAGGGGAACGCAACTGCCAGTTTGAATTCTGGCATGCCGGGCAGCCCATCCTCAAACGTAGAGGGGTAGAGCATAGGGGAAAGCACGTCTATGTAAGGGGCTATAGCCTCCAGTTGCTGCCCGATGCCCATATCATTGGTGCGCCAGGTGGTATAGCCAAACACATCCACGGCCAGCTTGACCGGGTATGGGGCCAGGGCTTCTCGGGCCCTGGCCAGAAACCCGGTGATGGCTGCTACGCGATTCTCTTGCGTGTTCTCGTCTAGAAAGGTTGCTTGCCGAATGGCCCCGTCGGTGGGAAAGCGGACGTAATCAAACTGAATCTCGTCGAAGCCTTTTTGGGCAGCTTCTACGGCCAGGGCGATGTTGTAGTCCCACACTTCCTCCCGCATGGGGTCGGCCCAGGCCAGGTTTTCCCGGTCGCGCCACACGCCAGTGGTTTCGGCGTCTATGACGGCCCATTCAGGACGCGCGCTGGCTAGAGGCTCGTCCTTGAAAACCACAATCCGGGCCACGGTGTAGATGCCCCGCGCCTGGAACCATTCCATCCAGGCTGCCCAATCCTGGATCATCGGGCGGCGGCTGGCCCCAACGTCCATCGCCAGTTGGACCGTGCTGGTGTAAGGGATAAAGCCCCGGTCCCCTTTGATGTCCATCACGATCGCATTCAACTCAGTGCTTTCCAACAGGCCTTGGACGTGGGCTCTATGGCTGGCGGAGCCCAGGCCATAATAGGTGATGTACAGGCCTTTGATGTAATTAGTGGGCCTGGTATTGGTGATGACAGAAAGTGTCGGGGTGGCGGTAGCAGATGGCTGCCTCAGGTCGGGACAGGCTGCGTCCTTCCGTCGTGCCAGGGCCGACTGGCAACGTTTCATATAATACAGCAACTCATCTTCTTCTGGCGGGGGGGGAAGGGCCGGTTGGCCAGCCAAAACGGGTAGCGCGGGCAAAGTCAAGCCCAGCACCCAAAGCCAGACAATTAGGCTGATAATCGGCTGGCGTATCGAATTGATCACAGAAGTTCGCCGCGCAGAACTGTAACCGCCTGGCCTCCCAGGTACACCCGATCCCCACTCACCCGCACTCTCACGATTCCCCCCCGGGCGGAAGCTTGATAGGCTACGAATTCATCTCTATCTAGCCGCTGGCTCCAATAAGGTCCCAGGCAGCAGTGCGCGGAGCCTGTGACCGGATCCTCGTTGATGCCTACTCCCGGAGCGAAGAAGCGGGACACGAAGTCGTACTTAGGAGAAGCGGCCAGACTGGTGACCATAACGCCCCGAGTGGAAACTTGTCCCAGTAGGATAAAGTCCGGCTGCATATTGCGCAAGGTTTCTTCTGAGTCAACTTCCACCAGGTAGTCGAAACGGCTCCCGCCTATGTATTTGGGCTCAACCCCCAATGCTCTGGCCAGATCCTTGGGCGGGGTCACCGGCTTTTCGGGGGTGGCCGGGAAATTAAGTTCAATCCAGTCCCACTTGCGTTCGCCCGTCAACAGCCCGCTGCGCGTGTGAAAACGTGCCATCTCGCCCGGCTTAAGGTGGCCTGTCTCCCACAAGATGTGCGCACTGGCCAGAGTGGCGTGACCGCACAGCTCAACTTCGACGGCTGGTGTAAACCAGCGTAGATTGTATCCATCTTCCTGCCGGTATAGGAAAGCCGTTTCGGACAAATTCATCTCACTGGCCACGTCTTGCATCCAGCCTTCATCCCCCGGTTCGGGTAAGATACAGACTCCCGCCGGATTGCCCTTAAATGGCACCTGTGTGAATGCATCTACTTGAAAGATTGTCTGCCCCATAGGTTTTTCCTCCATGAGCCGTACTGCATATAATGGCTCTTTCAGCCTGGCGAGCCCCTTTTGACCGCTGCCGGTTCGGTATGGACCGTGGCGCCTGTTCAAGGCATGAGTTCCTGGGGCGCACCTGCCACCACAGCGGTCACGGCGCGCTCTTTCTGTAAAGACAGGTGCCCTTATGATACGTCAAGTCACTGTCAGCGTCAACGTGGCCACTTTTCGCCGCCTCACGCTCAATCGATGCAGAAGGTAACTGCCTATCTCTTGCGCCTCTTCTCCTGGGCGGCTGAAGGCCCCAACCCCAAACCCTGGCGTTGGGGCCTTCTTTGACAAGGCGTGGTCCGCTTCAAGGCCCGAAATCTTCCGGGAGGGCTGAAT
This sequence comes from Anaerolineales bacterium, assembly GCA_020343875.1. Taxonomy (GTDB): domain Bacteria; phylum Chloroflexota; class Anaerolineae; order 4572-78; family NAK82. The sequence continues at coordinate 4,276,280 of CP070811.1, forward strand.
CCCTACTCGCTCTGTTCATTGATAGTGAACATCCCGCCATCACTCCGGCCAAATACCTCGGGGAAGTACATCTGGTAGGCGTTCGTGGGGATCACCCCGTACTCACCAGGCAGGCTGGCGCGGATGAGATAGGTGTATTCATAGGTGCCGCGCGGTAAGTAGGTGGCGAAGAGAACCGCCTTCTCGTCACGCAGTTCGGTGTGGCTGAACCACCACCAGCCGTAGCCGCCACCCCACGGACTCCACCAGCCTGTGCCCGCCTCGGTATCAGTGCGCGTCAATTCGGGCGCCTCACCTACCACGCTGGTAGTCTTGAGGCTCTGGTCAACGCCCTCGGCGCCGGCCGGGAAGGGATCTTCCACCACAACGTAGTGCAAATCGTTAGGGGCTATTAGGGTAAGCTTGACTTGAATCACATCGCCCACTTGCGCTTCGTCAATGGCCTGGCAGGGTTCCTTCTCTGGATCACAATCAGCCAGCGTGTACTGGCGACTGACGATGACTCCTCGGTTTAGAGCGGTCACCTCTTGCACCGGCTTGAAGTAGCGCAGATACATACTGTAGTACATGCGACCGCTGCCTTCATCCTGGCCCTCGGATGGGAAGCGTTCCAGGACGACCCGGTTGGCCTCCTCGGACAGTAGTTCGGCAACCTTGATTTGCAGTTTGACCGTCTCGTCGATGTTTTCTGTGCTGACGGTTCCCTCGCCCAGCGCTTTGCCGTTGACAGCCACCTGCCAGTCGTAGGCGCCCTCCAGCTCGCCAGTGGCGACCATCCAATCAGTCAGGGCCAGGATGGCCCAGGCGGTCTCCTGCGTCGTCTCCCAGAAGCCCTCCTTGCGGACCGTCATCAGCCAGCGGACCACATTCGGGGCCAAGGCATGATCTGGGTCCAGCCGCGCCAGGGCAGCCAGAACGATAGCGGTGGAGCGGGTGTCGGTGTTCATGGCGTAGTAGTCCACCTGCTCCTCTTCCCAGTGGGCGCCCGTGGCGCTGACGATGGCCGCGCTGGTGATGTCGGATAGCAGGGCCTGTGCCCGTTCTGGGTCGTCCGGCTGCATCAAGCCAAAGGCCATGGCCAGGTAAGCCTTGCCGAAGGTGTCCAACGCGTCGCGCTGCCTGAACAGGGTGACGGTGCGCCCCAGGTCTCCTGCGCCTGCCTCGGCCAGGACATACAGGATGAAGGCCTGCCGGTTGGCCTGCCAATGCTGCTCCACGTCTCGGGGTCTGAGAAGACTTCCTTGCAGAAAGTCTATCGCGTTTGCCATCACCCGTGTGTCTACCACGAAGCCGGCTTGCTCCGCCTCTACCATTCCCAGCAGAACGTATGCAGTCAAGAAAGGATCTGATCGGTCGAGGACCCACCAGCCCCAGCCACCGTCGTAGTGTTGCTGATTATAGAGCCGCTGCAGGCCGACCCCAACCAAGCCCGGCAGCTTTGTCTCTAGATCAGGCCTTAGTTCAGCCAGTCCCAGTTCCTTGTAAGCTCGGTAGGTGGCTACGTTGGGCAAGAATCGGCTGACCGTTTGCTCGGTACATTCGTAGGGAAAGTGCTCCAGGTATTTGAGCCCGTCCAACGTGCCCGCTGCCAGCGAGGGGTCGATGTGCACTGAGAGTTCACCCTGGCTGGGGTCGTAGCTGGGAGGCAGGACGATGCCCTCGATGCGCTGCCCGTCGGCATCGAACAGGCCGGCCGTAGCTACTACCTCCGGCGTGCTGTAGCGATAGACGGGCAGGGGGATTTCCACAGCGTCGGCCAGGCCTTGGGTGGGCGGCGATGCATGGCCGCCAGGCCGGCCTTCGGCCTCCTGGCCAATCGCACGCGCCCCGAAGCGCAGTATGACTTGCTCTGTGTCCTGCACCGTCACCTGCCACGTCACCTCAACTTTATCGCCAGCGGGGATGCTGACCTGCTGACGAGTTGCTTCGCTGATCTGCAACCCATCCGCCTCAAAGGCGACCTCGACATCCAGGGCTTGACGGGTGTTGTTGTGGACCACGGCTGCCAGCCGTGCCTGGTCGCCGACGACGAAGAAACGCGGGGCCACCGGGCGTACCAGCAAGTCTTTAGTGCTTACCACGTCCACGTCGGCCTGGCCCACCAACGTATCAGCAGTGACGCCCCGGGCGCCCATGCGCCAGGTGGTCAGGTTGTCAGGCAGTTCCAGGCTAACCGTCGCATGGCCCGTTTCGTCGGTACGGAGCTTGGGATTCCAATAGGCAGTATCCGGGAAACGCTGGCGCACGGCACCGAACTCTTCCCCAAGGCCGCCGCCTCCACCTTTTGCTTCGGGTGCGACCGCCAGGTTGATGCGGTCCACCGACAGGGTCAGCCCGCTGGCAGTGCGCACACCCAGCCCTCTTTCACGCCAGAAGTAGCTGACGATGTCCTGCCCGCTCTGGTCGGCCAGCGAGATCACCGAGAGATCCACCAGGTTCAAAGCCAGCTCCGCTTTGACTGGCTCTCCCTGGCTGTTAGTGACCTTCACGTCGTAGGTGACGGTTTCACCTGGCCGGTAGTGCTCTTCGCCGGCTTTGTCGGGTGTCATCGTGATTTGCAGTTCTTTCTCGGTGGTTTCGATGGGCAGTTGGGTGTAGCCGACCTTGAAGCCAGGCAGTTCGTTGGTCTCATCTTTCCCCTTCACGATGACCACTGAGACGAAGACATTGGGGATAAGGTCTTCTGTGATGGGGATTTCGATTTGTTCTGAGTTAGTCTCCAGGGTTTGCACCCAGTGCTGGTATATGTGCCCACGCTCGACGGTGATTAGGGCATTGACTGGGCCTTGATAGGGATGGGGGACGAGAATGGTTGCCGTGTCGCCCACCCGGTATGATCTCTGGTCGGTTACCAGGTCGATGCGGTCGTTGTTCTCCTGGCGCCAGTTGATGTAATCGCTACCGCTAATCCACATATAGGTGGAACTGCGAACTTCATTCTCTCTCTCATCCAGGCCGCTGGCAGTCACTTTGTAGATGCCACCCTCCTTGGGAGTGAAACTCACCGCTCCCTCACCCCCCTCGTCCGTGGTGGTCGTCGTGGTGAAGACCGGTATGTCTTCCACGCTGCTTTCCCAGTAATAGCGGCCATCTTCTGCCTGCTTGCGGACACTGTACCAGTTGTGCTCGGAGAACACGATGGTCACCTCTCGGTCCGGTGATGGATCGCTGGCCCAGTCCACGCTGAGGAGGTTGACACTATTCTCCCGATCTACCTGGCCTACGTACTGCTCCGGCCGCAACCCGATGTAGTACAACCCCTTGTGGACGACTACATCAGTCCGGTTGCTGACCTCTTGGTTGTTGATGTCGGTTACTGATACCTCTAGGGTGAAGCGCTGACTGGTGATGTATTTGGCGATGTCGGCATCCACGCTGAATGTGAAGCGGCCTTCCGGGTCGGTGCTGCCCGTCCCTTCGGTGATGAGCTCCCCGAAGGAGCCATAGAACTCTTCGGGCTGGCGACGGCTGAAGTCGTAGTCGGTGAAGTCCCACCAACCTTTACCCTGGTAGTTGAAGAAGTGGTCGGCGGAGAGGACGCTGTAGCGCACCTGGGCGTTCGCCACGGGGCCGCCGAAGAAATAGGTAGCCTGGGCACTGACCTGTATCTCATCGCCCTGGGCGTACTCCGATTGATCGGTCTCCACCGTTACCTGGAACTCCGGCTTGCGGTACTCGGCCACCTGGAATCCGGCCCCGAAGTATTGGTCTCGGTAGGTGGCCTCGATGGAGTAGAAGCCCAGTGCTGCTTCTTCACCCAGGGCGAACTCGCCGTCCAGGGTGCCCAGTTCACTGACCGAAAGGGAATCCTCGAAGACTTTTGTCCCCTGAGGGTCCCAGATAACCAAATTGATCTCGTCGCTTCGGGTGGGCAGAGAGTAGCGGGCGTCGTCATCCTCCCGCAGAATCCCTTTGAAGTAGACCGTTTGGCCGGGACGATATATGGCCCGGTCGGTGAAGAAATAGGCTGCAAAGGGCTGCAAATAGTCTTCCACCGGCACACTAAACTCCCAGGGGGAGATGCCTTCGCTCCACTGATTGATGGCAACTGCGAAGTCTTGACTGGGGTTGTCGGGTTCGCCCACGAAGGCGAATACAGGCTCCCACGGATCGATGGGCGGATGTTTTTCGTTCACGAATACGCCATCTTGGTCCGTCTTTCCTTCGGCTAGGGTCACCCCCGTGGTCATCACCGTCACGGGAAGGTCTGGAAGCACATCGCCGGAGTTGAGGTCGGTGGCCCACGCCAGTGCCTCGGTGGCGGTTGTTTTCAGACTCAGGTTGTGCTTTGAGACGACCAGCATTTGCTTTTGCTGCGGTAGCCAACCATAGCCAATCGCTTCAGAATAAACCGACCCTGGCTCGGCTTCCACTTCCAAGTAGTAAAGCCCTGGCGGCAGGGCGGAGCCTGGCTCTACTCCAGCCAGGTTGGTGCCGTAGATCAGTGTCTGATTCAGCGACGGCTGGACGTCCAGAGACCACTGCCGGATCAGGTTTTCCGGGTCGCCGGTGTAGCCATCCCAATACTGCCACCAGTCATTACTATTGGCGCGCAAGAAGTCTCTGAGAGGCATCTTATAGAGGCTGAAGTTGATCTGGCCCAAGTTGCGTACGGTCACGTAAGCCTTGGTCTGCGTGTAAGCGTTATAAGTGCCAATGCGGTAGGGAGCGTGCAGGTAGACCATAGGGTCCATAGCCCGGGTGCTCCAGCCGATAGTGGTGTCTTCATCCTGTTTATGCCCGTAGCGTCCCCGGATGTCGCCGCTCAGGGTCACTTCGTACTCGCTGCTGGCTTGGGTAGGGAAGGAGATGTTTAGCCGCGTGTTACTGTTCCACCAATAGGTGAAGACTTGAGTTGGCGCGACGGTGGGACGGATCGTGAAGTTGCCGTTGATGGATTCAGGGTCCATCGGGCTGGAGAAAGTAACCTCCAGGCCCGTCCATGGATCGACCTTCTCTTCGCCATCGTTTGGATAAGTACTGACGATGCGAGGATACTCAATGGTCTCAAAGGACCATCGATAGCTCTCCAGAGTGCCGGCCTGCCCGGCGGCTCCCCTGGCGCCCTCAGTCACAATCGCCACGTAGCCACTCTCGAAATCCAGGGGGGCGCTAGGGGTGAAGCTCATCGTTTCCACGCCCACTTGCTCGGGCCCCTCGCCTCGGCTCCAGCTCCACTCATAGGACTCATCGCTACCTACCTCTGTCTGGACCAGCCCTGCGTCGTGCCACTCAAAAGCACCCTTGACCAGCTCACCGGTGGATAGGTTTTTCAGCTCAAAGGCGGCTTCGGCCGATTTGTGGTCCATTGGCTGGTTGAAGGCGACAAGGATGGTTGGCTCGGTGCTGACATAGTTGGTGTTCTGACTGGGATAGGTAGCGACCACAGCCGGCATAACCGTGGTGAATTCCCAGCTAAAGTCGTCAACCATTACGCCGCCGGTGACGTCGCTCAGGCCAGAGGCGATGCGCGCCTTGTAGACGGTGGCCGGATCGAATCCCGTTTCAGGCCTGAAGGTGTAAATCGAGGTATTCAGCCATTCTCCTTTGCCACGGACCGGTGGTACGAAGGTCAGCGGCTGTGGCAGGTTGTTCTGGTCTTCGATGGCAACCAGAGGGACCACAGGGCGGTTAAAGAGAACAGTTACCATGGCGTCTGTAGCCACTTCGCTGGTGCCCTCAGCGGGTTGCACAGCAGCCACCTCCAGAAAGCCGACGGTGGTGAACCGGAACTGCACCGGTGCTTTCAAGGGCAGGCCAGCCTGGCTGCGGGCGCTTTCTTTGAGGGTGACGGTATAGCGTGAGGCGCGCTCAAAGCCTGTCCCCATTGGCTTGAAGCGCAGCACGTGGGGAAAAGGCCACTCAAAGTCGCCAGTAATCGCCGGCGCGATGGTAAAGGCCGCTTGTACCGATTTCATGTCCATCGGCTGGTCGAAGGTAACCTGTAATGGCGCGTCAAGAGGTTGCTCCTCGCCTGGGTCCGGCGTCACCCGAATAACCTGTGGCGACAGAGGTACGGGGGAGGGCGTGGGCGTGCTGGGCGTGCCCGCCTGTGCGCTCGTGGATGGACTGGACGGCGTTGCGCCCGGCGCTGCCGTGGACGCCCCCGGTTGGGGGCTCACCCGACATGCTGGTAGCAAGAGGCTGAAGATAACCAGGATAGAGATTGTCGTAGCGAGGTGTTGCTTGATAAGTTTCATACAGAGTGCCTCCTATTGGTAAGGAGATTAGAGACTGGGGATTGAAATGGCTTGTGCCATTCAAATACTCAATCTCCAGCCTTAGTTTATTCCAGTACCTCTATCACAACGCTGTTGCCCCTCAATTCATTCCCCTCGGCATCCAGTCCGACCGCTGTGAAAGTATGTGTCCCGGCCGCCATTGGCCATAGTGTCCGGTAGGGGGGGCGGAGCAGCGTTGCCAGGGGTCGCCCATCGGCTAGTAACGTTACTTGGCGTAGAGAAACCCCATCGGTGAGACGGATTGCCACCGAGATTTGTTGCATGGTGCGTGGAATCTCAGGCGACACACGGTAGCGACTCCCCTGGTCGGGGCTGGTCAGAAGCAACGGGTAGGAAGCAGGAGGTAGGGAGTGGGAAATCTGTTGCGAACCTGAAGGTAGCAGACGATGAGTCTCACTGCTGGCAGTCTGTGCTTTGGCACCTTCGGTCGGCCCACTGGGACACAGTGGAGAGTATGCCTGCGGTGGCTGTGGAATACCCTGCCGCCGGGCCCAATCCTGCGCTTCAGCCGGATAGAGGGTGTAGAGTCTCTTGGTCGTGAACTGTGGCGGGCAGTCGGGTCCGGCTATCATACCATTTCGCGTGTCGAGGGTGAATAGCTGGTGCCAATCGTCTGTCTGAGTTGGTTGAGTATCTTGAATGAATAGCTCGATGATAGTGCGCGGGCAAGGCTGGATAGCCGGCTGACCAGGGTCCTGCCCATAGGTTGCCCCTCCCAGTTTTGCCGGCGGCAGGCCACTGTCGGCGCACACCTCCATGTGCACCATCCCCGGCGGTTCAACAAACTCACGTATTGGCCGCCCCTTGTGCATCGCCTCCATCACGTCATGCCAGATGGGCGCCGCGCCTATCACGCCACTCACATGGCGCATCGGCTCGTTGTTGGCGTTGCCAGCCCATACGCCAACCACCAGGTCGGGGGTATAGCCGATTGTCCAGTTATCTCGCCAGTCGGTGGTGGTGCCGGTTTTGGCCGCGGCTGTGCGTGAGAGACGTAGCGGACTTCCTTCACCAAAGGTGGAGGCGCGGGCCAAGTTGTCACTTAGAATGTCAGTCACGAGGTAGGCCACTCGCTCGTCCATCACCCTGGAACCGGAGGCAGTCCGCCACGTTCTGAGCACCTGCCCTTGACTATCTTCCACGCGGGCGATGGTCACTGGCTCCACCCGGTAACCACCGTTGGCGAAAGCGCCGTAGGCGGCCGTCAACTCCAAAAGGCGGACTTCGCCGCCGCCCAGCGTCAGCGCTAAGCCGAAGCGGCCCACCTCGTCGAAGGTGGTCATCCCCATCGAACGGGCCAGCTCCGTCATCGCCTCGATGCCCACATAGTCCAGCACCTTGACCGCAACCAGGTTATAGCTGGAGGCCAAGGCCTGCCGTAGCAGCACTGGCCCTCTCCACTGGTGGTCGTAATTCTGCGGGACATAGGGTGCTCCCTCACGGGTGACGAAGGCAGTACGCACGTCCATCACCATAGTGGCTGCCGTCAAGGGGTTGGGGCGAGCGGTGTCAAAGGCCGCAGCGTAGGTAATGGGCTTGATGGAGGAGCCAGGCTGGCGTGTAGCGGCAGTGGCGTTAACTGCCCCATCAATCAGCGGGTCAAAGTAGTCGGGGCTGCCCACCATAGCCAGCACCTCGCCAGTGTCAGGATCCATTACAACCACGGCCGCGTTGCGTACGTTGCGGGGCGGTTGCCCGGAGCGTGTGTCAGCCAGTTGCTCCAGCCGATAGCGGACGACGCGCTCCGCTGTGTCCTGGGCATCCAGGTCTAGTGTGGTGTGTACCTGTAACCCATGCGTGTAAATTGCCTCCAGTCCAAATTCTTTTTCAAGCTGACCGCGCACATACATTACGAAGTGGGGTGCTTTGATGGGGAAAGGCGTCGAGGCAAAGTGTAGCTTCTCGCTAGCGGCCAAATGGGCTTCCTGGGATGAAATATATCCGTGCTTTTCCATCAGTCCCAGCACCACTTCTTGCCGAGCTGTGGCTGCTTTGGGATTCTCCAGCGGGTTGTGGCGGGCCGGCGCCTGAGGTAGTCCCACTAGCAAGGCGCACTCTGCCAGATCAAGTTCGGCAGCGCTTTTGGCAAAGTATGTGCGGGCCGCCGCCTCAATGCCATAGGCCAGGTTGCCGTAATATACTTCGTTCAGGTAAAGCGTCAATATCTCATCTTTGTCATAAGTACGTGCCAATCGCCAGGCCAGGATGGCCTCGCGCAATTTGCGTTCCAGGCTGACTTCGGCCCGCTCTTGGGGTGAGAGCAGCAGGTTGCGAGCCAGTTGCTGAGTTATGGTGCTGCCGCCGGACAGGATTTCGCCGCCACGTAGGTTGGTCCATAGGGCGCGCATAATCGCCCGGGCATCCACGCCGGGGTTACGGTAGAAGCTAGCGTCTTCGGTAGCGATGGTGGCGTCGACACAGCTGGAGGGTATCTCTTCCAGGGGCAGCGGGGTGTGCGCGCCGCCGTGTGGATCGAGGATCTCGTATAGAAGTCGCCCATGGCGGTCATAGATGCGCGTGGAAGGAGCGGCCGCTCGCTCGTACAGACGGTCAGGTGTGGGCAGATCCACTACCAGCCAGCGCAGCATGCCGACCACAGCTAGCGCCACTAATATGGCAAGCGTGATGAAGATTCGTGCTAGCCAGGGCCAGGCGACCTGGCTTTGATGCCTGTTCACTCGTAGCACCCCTGCAATTCTCGACGATCAATTTGCACTCTGTTTTCCTGCTTGTCCGGTAGAAGCCATGTGGTTTGGGTCAGCGGGCTTGGAAGCAAGTTTGTTGCCTCCAAGGTGCATTATATCATAAACTGATAGGAGTGCGATTGACAGTCGACTGTCTTGCAGACGGTTGCCAGGCTACGCTCAAACCGTCGCTAAGCCGTCGCTGAGCCCAACCGGAGATTGATTACGACGAAGGTGTTTGGTATAATGAATTTAGGCGCCGATTCTCTTACTCGCAAATCCAGGCCTCAGGCAGCTGCTAATGCGCAACTCACGGTTCGTTGATTTCCTAAAGTGGTTTGCACTGATGCTTTTTGCTGTAGCGACCAGTGCCACACTGATCTGGCTGGCTTGGGCAAGGGGTACAGAACTGGCGACTTCGGCGATTGCCTTCATCGTCACCCCGACGCCAACCGGTACGCCGACGGCTACTCTTACCTTGACTCCAAGCGCTACTCCACTGCCCACATCTACGCCAACATCTACCCCCAGTTCTACGCCAACGCCATCTCCTACTTCCACCCGTACTCCCACCCCAACACCGACGTACACGTCTACGTCTACGCATACTCCTACCGCCACCTACACTCCAACCCGCACTCCAACGTCTACGCCTCTTCCTACGCGCACGCCTACTCACACGCCAACCCCCCAGCCTCCGGCCTGGATTGAGATCATAAACCGGACCGATGGTTATGCCATAACCATACCCGGCGCGTGGCAAAGCCTGACGTCTGCACAAGACCCTGGTGCCATTTCTGACTTGCTGGCTGCCCAGAGTCCTGGCCTGGCTCAAGCCCTGGACAGCGCCTTCCGGTCGGGGCTGCTGACCAGTCTCAGCTTGATGGCCATCGACGGGCAGCCAGAGTCGGGTGCTGTGGTGGCCGTGCTGATTGGCCAGCCGCTGCCTGCCTTACCGGTGGGGGTATTGTTGAATAGCGTGATGGGGCGACTTGGGGAGCTTGAAGGGTATACAGCGCTGGAAACGAAAGCGCGGCGGGTATCTGGAGTGACCGCCGCGTTGAGCGAATTCACCTTCAGTGCCGACGGAGACACAGGCGCGATTAGACAGCGTGGGCTGCAACTGTTCGTGCCTGCACGTCAGGCTACCTATGTGGTTATACTGCTTGGCGATGAGGTTCAATATGACGACCTGCGCCCCATCTTCGATGAGATCCTCGATAGCTTCCGGCTACTGAACAATTAGGGAACGATTGAAAGATCTATGCTGGCCTCAGTAGGGAGCAATTGCCTATTGCGATGCAGTCGTAGTTGGGCTATAATAGAAACCGGTATTGGTAACAGTTACAGGGAGTAAAGCCTATGGGCGCAATGACCATTCGATTCCTGGGGACCAGTGCCCGATTTCCTTTACCGCGTTGGGGGTGTGAATGCCCCCAATGCAGTGATGCACAGAGCAATCCACAGGGCGTCAGGTCTCGGCCATCGATCCTAGTCAATCGGCGAGTACTGATCGATCCGGGCCCCGACGTCTATGCGCAACTGGCTGCCCTGCCTCCCGATGAAGTAAGGGCCATTCGCGACGTCGTCATCACCCACCCGCACCCCGAACATCACCTGGGACTTGATGACCTGTCACAATTTCGCCATGTATGGAACCTGGATCAACTACCTGTGTGGGCGCAGTTCGATAGTTGGACCTTGATTCTGGTTACTTTCAACTACCTCGTCTCTCATGAATTGGATCCTGGCCAGGGTGTTCCACGCCCATTTTCCCGAAGTGATATGACGCTGGGGGAACCTTTTGAGCTGGGCGAGGGGCTTACCTTTACGCCGTTTGATACTTTCCACACCAGCACTTTTGCTACAGCTGGCTTGGTCATTGAGCAAGATGACTTGCGAGTGGTCTACGCGCCTGATTTTTATGACAGCGCGTTTTTCGGATTGGCAGAACCTGATTTGCTTATCCTTGATGGGACCTTTGCCGCTGCTGAACAGGTTGCAGACGCCCCGGATCTGTACGAGGGACATGGACGTCACTTGCCCATCGAAGATGGGGTCAGGTTTGCCCAGGCCATTCGCGCTCGTCGGACTCTTTTTACTCATATTGGACATTTTCAGATCACACCGGAGGAGTTGCACGCGTACCTGCCAGATGAGACTTTCGATGTGGCCTATGATGGTCAGGTAGTCGAGCTCCTTGCTTAAGCGATCAACGGAGAAGCAGTTATGGCTCAAGTCTATCGAACGGATTTACTGCAAAATGCTCTGCGCAATCTGTGCGATTCGCTGCAGGGGGTGCGTGCAGCAGTCATTGTGAGCGTTGAAGGCTTTGTGGTCGCTTCTCATCCTCCGGGCGATGAATCATTTACAGAGGGTGGCTCAGCCAATAGCTCCCAGATGGCGGCCATGGCTGCTACCCTGGTGGCCTTGGCTGAGCGCACGATGGCACGCCTGGCGCAGGGTGAGATTGAGCGAATGCTGGTCGAAGGTCGAGACGGCGTCATGATTGTGGTTCCAGCTACCGATAGCGCAGCCATAGCTGTTTTGCTTGAAAAAGGATCTAGATTGGGTATTGCCCTTTACGCGGGCCAATTTGCTGCCCAGCGCATCCGGCATATACTGGAAGGTAGTCTGGTTGTTTGACATAGGCCTGATAAGTTACTTATTCAATCCCCGCTAGCTCGCTCCCGGCTTGGATGAGCATGTCTGTTGCCTCTTGGTCGGGCCCTTCTGCGTAAACGCGCAGCACAGGCTCTGTGCCGCTGGGTCGGATCAGCAGCCAACTATCGTCTGCCAGGCGATATTTTACCCCGTCACGCGTGTCCACCTGCCGTACCGACTGTTGAATGAGGTGGGAGGGCGCCCGATCCGCGAGGCGCTGCACCATCTCACGTTTGCCTACCGGGTGGCGTAGGCGCAGGTCGCGCCGGGTATAGCAGGCTGGCCCCACGCTTGCCTGCAAGTCGGCGACTAGTTCGTGCAGTGGCGTGCCCGCCTCCGCCATGATCTCCAATAGCAATAATCCCATCAATACCCCATCCCCTTCTGGGATATGACCCTTGATGCTCAATCCGCCCGATTCCTCGCCGCCTATCAGCACCTCCTCTTCGAGCATCAGATCAGCGATGTAGTTGAAACCAACCGGCGTTTCGTGCAGGGGCAAATTGTACTTGGCTGCTAGCCGGTCCACCATCATGGTGGTAGAGACTGTTTTGACGACAGCACCGGTCCAGCCCCGTTTCTCGACCAGATAGCGCAAGGCCAGGGCAAAGATATGGTGCGGGTCCACAAAATTACCCTGGGCGTCTATTGCACCGATGCGGTCGGCATCGCCATCCGTGGCTAAACCGACATCGGCCTGTTCGGATTGCACGGCGCCGACTAGGGCCGTCAAATAGCGAGCGATAGGCTCGGGGTGAATGCCACCAAAGCCCGGATTCATCTCGCCTCGGATCTCACGAATGTGGGTACGAGTACGCGACAGAAACTCACGGAAGCAACCCCGCCCGGAGCCATACATTGGATCGGACACCACGCGCAGCTCCCCATTGGAAATCACATCCACGTCGAGTAGCTGTCCCAAGTGTTCATAATAGGCCCAAGCTGGATCGAAGCGGCGGATGAGGCCCTGGTCAAGAGCCTGCTGAGGGTCAATCATGTTGGGGCCGCGGGCCTGCTCCTGATTGCGCTCCAGAAAGCGCTCGACCATACGACCGTGCTGCCCAGAGGCTGATCCACCGTAGGCGGCTTTAAGCTTAACGCCGTTGTAGCGTGGTGCATTGTGGCTGGCAGTGATCATCACGCCGGCTGCGGCCTTCTTGTGGACGACGTTGTAAGAGATAGAGGGGGTGGGCGCGTCGGCCCGGGTTAACCAAGCAATGATACCGTTGCCGGCCAGCACGCGAGCTACTTCTGCTGCGTAGCGATCGGACAGAAAGCGGGTGTCGAATCCGACCACCACTTCAGGTTGGCCGGCCTCTGTCTCGTCCAGAACGTAGTCAGCGACGGCTTGAGCCACTAATTGAAGGTTGGCAAAGGTAAAGGTATCGCTGATGACGGCGCGCCATCCGTCTGTGCCAAATCTAATGGTCATTGTACCAGACTCCTTTCTCAGTCAGGGTGTGATCGGTGTGCTAACTGGTGATGCTATAGGTTCGTTGCTTTTGACGTTGTTCATTAGCGGGTTTCGCCACTGTCTATCCAGGGGAGATACGCCTTCCAGCGCCCGAGCAGATATTCCCTGCTCGCTTCGAACTCAGCGGCCTGGGCAGCTACCGTGCCTTCCCTGCCGACGGGGGTCAGGCCAGCCACCTCGTTCCACAGGCTGGCCAATCTGCCCTGGTAGAGGGGTAATAATGAGTCAACGATGCGATCTGGATCACGTTCTCCTTTATTATACACTACTGCGAAGTCGTATATCACGCGTGCCCACAAATCGAGCGGAAAGGTGAAACGTTCAGCCGGTTGAGCAGCCAGCCCCTCAACCATGGCCAGGTTGCTAGAGGTGAGAATCCGTTGCCACAAGGCCCGGTGCTCTGTCCAGCCTGCTGCTAGCGCGTCAACCAGGTACGTTACGTCAGAAACAGGAACTGGCTCTGCGGATGAGGTGGGCGGGCCCGGAAACGTCGGCACCGACTGGATGGGAGGCATAGACTGCCACGTGGCTCGCCGCAGGTGAACCTGTCGTAGTAAGGTACCGACTGATTGCCGGAAAAGTATGGTGAAGTGAGTAGGCGGTGTCCGCAAACGGCAATATTTTTCGCCCAGGTCTACCTGCCCTGTACGCCAGCCCCCCTCGCCTTTCACGTCAGGGCCTTCGGTCAGTGCTACACTGCTAAGCCACACCTCGAAACCCGCAGCAGCAATCTCAGTCTCCCATACGTCGCGCTCGACCACAACCTGGGCGAGCGCCCCAGACATGGCGCAGTCACCAGCGCCTGGCTGGCGCAAGCTGCGCCCCCACAGGGCGCGGGAGAGCGGGTAAAAGATGAGGTCGCCCAGCCCACCAGTAGGTAGTGGCCAGCGATAGCGAGGCATCATCAGGTCGGCCTTCCCTTCCAGAATGGGGCGGGCCAGGGCGGCAATCCAATCAGCGGTAATACTGGTGGTGTGAGCGTCTAGCCCCACCACGCCGATAGCGTTCAGATCGAGTGCTGCCTGCAAGATCGCTCGCATAGCGCTTCCTCGACCGAGTCTGCCTGTGTAGCCACTGATGATGACCGGGAAAGGAGCGTCGACCGTGGCGTCGGCCATGGCCTGTCGGGTGCTACAACTGATGGCGGCATCTGCGTTGATGAGCACAACCCGCAAATGACCCAAATCTTCAGTCACTCCATCTAAGGCTGTCCGCGCCACCATACCCACAGTTTTGGCGTTGCAGTAGGTGGGGATGCCAATCACCAAGTCAGCCCGGCCGATGCGTTTCAGATGGCGTTGGGCCTGCGGTAGCAGAGTAGGTTCGTGCATAAAAGTAGCGAGAAAGTAGTGAGCTCGAATATCAGAGACCGCTAGTCACTGACAAATATAAGGGCCAAGTCATTGACGTTAGTTTTGGTTGGGCCTGTTACGATCAGGTCACCCAGCTTCTTGAAGAAGTGATAGGAATCGTTGCGCTCTAGATGATCTTTAGCATCCAGACCCAGGCGGGTTGCGCGAGCGATAGTATGCCCATCGGCGTAGGCGCCAGCGGCATCCGTAGGGCCATCGGTGCCGTCAGTAGCTAGATTGGCGATGAGCACACCCTGCCAATTCTCTAATGACAGCGCCGCTGCCAACGCCATCTCCTGGTTGCGCCCTCCTTTGCCGTTGCCGCGCAAGGTGACGGTGGTCTCCCCGCCCAATATCAGGCAGGTGGGTCCCGACAGGGGTTGGCCTGCAGGGTGCATCGTCTCCTCACGGGCCAAGCCCTTTGCCAGACCAGCCATTACCTTGCCTACTTCGCGTGCTTCGCCTTCCAGAAAAGTGGTCAACAGAATCGTGTCGAATCCCAGGAGTTGGGCTTCCTGGGCGGCAGCGGCAGCCGCCAGTCGGTTGCTGCCGATGATGAAATTTCGGACTTGTCCGAAGATTGGATTTCCCGGCTTGGGCGTGTCGGGGATGCCACCCTCAATCCCAGCGCTCAAATGGCTCATGATAGAAGCCGGCACGTCGTCCACAATCTTGTAGCGAACCAGGATAGACCAGGCGTCGTCAAAGTTGGTTGGATCGGGCACAGTCGGGCCAGAGGCGATGACCTCCAGTGGATCGCCCACCACATCGGAGAGGATGAGGCTGACGACCGGGGCTGGCGAGGCCAGTTGTGCCAATTGCCCTCCTTTGAGTTGCGAGATGTGCTTGCGGATGGTGTTGATCTCGTTGATGGTGGCCCCGCAGCCAAGCAGGATCTGGGTCAGGGATTGCAGGTCAGCCAGCGAGATGCCCGGCATAGGGGCTGTCATCAAGGCCGACCCCCCGCCGGAGATGAGGCATAGCACCAGGTCGCGGCTGGTCGTGTTTCGCAGTAGACTGATGATGCGACCGGCGCCCTGTTGGCCTGCGTCATCGGGCACGGGGTGCCCTGCTTCCACAATCTCGATAGGGCCGCCGCCGGCGGCATCATTCAACCCATGCCCGTGCTTGACGATCACCACTCCGCCTGCCAACCGTGGCCCCAGGATTTCGGCCACGGTGGCGGCCATAGGCGCGCCCGCTTTGCCTCCCCCGACAACCAAAACCCGGTCGAAATCATTCAGGTCGTAGGCCTGTTGAATGCCATGCGGGTCTCCAATTGTCAGGCGGCTGGCAACGAGTTGCAGGTGTCGTGCTACGGCAGCGCCTGGCTCTACGGCGTTCAAAGCGGCGCGCATTATTTGCCAAGCACGCTCCCTATTGCTGGCAGGAGGTTCCAATAATTTCTTCATCGTTTCATCTACGTCAGGCAGCAGCGGATGCCCGCCGATTTCAAGCTCCTTGATGAGACGATATCTTAAGGAGTGATGGCATCTACGGCAGTAGCTGCTGCTTCTTCAGGCGTGGCCCCTTCGCTCAATACCTCGATAATAGCTTGTTGGAGCACACGCCCAATCTGGTCATATTCGGGGAAGGATGGCGGTGGCACAGCGACCTCTAGCTGGCGCTGTAAGAAGGGCCAATAAGGGTCGCTATCTCCAATCAGATTGAACGCAGCGTAGCGCGTTGGAAGATACGAGGTTGCCTGGCTCCACGCTGCGTTGTTGTCGGGTGCAACCAGCCACTCGATTAGACTGGCCGCTATGGCTCGTCGATTGGGATCACGAGCCACGACAGCCAGAGCCCGCCCACGGCCGATCGTGAGAGGTGTCCCATCGTGGGTGGGAATTGTGGCGAATTGTGTGCTTTGCAGCACACTCCTGTCACTAAGAAAGCGGTGGCTATTGACATGGGCGATTCCCACCTGGGCGGATACGTAGTTGGGCCATATGTCGCTGGGGGTGCCAATCGTCAATACGTCGGCGGGGATAATGCCCTCTTCAACCCCTTGGCGGTAGTACGCAAGGACGGCCTGCACAGCCTGCTCGTTGATGAGTGGCTGTCCTTCCTCGTCTTGCAAGCGCCCCCCCAAGGCCAGGTATTGGATGAGAAAGGCGTCATTGACTAGACCATTTCTGCCTTTGGCTGGGAAGACGTACGGGGTGCTGGCACTGATGATGTCGGTCCAGTCCATTGGGGTCGCGTTTACCTTGTTGGTGTTGTAGATGAGGTGTTCTACATCCATTTCAAAGGGAATGCCCACCAGTTGACCGTCCACAGTCCCAGCAGCCCGAGCGCCTGGAAGCAAGTCGCTAATCAGCGGCGGCGAGATCAGCCCATCCAGAGGCACGGCCAGGCCGGCACGTGCTACTGGGGCTAGGTCGACTGTGTCCAGAATCACTATGTCGGGCAGTATATCGGGCGCAGCCTGACTGGCTGTGCGCAGGTAGTCGAGCACACTCCCTTTGCCCGATTCATTCTTGAGCACCACCGAAACTAGAACATCGCTGCGATTGATTTCGAACGCCCGCAGGCCGCGGCCAAAGATTTGGCCCGCTTCGCCCCCTGCTTGAGCAGAGACGGCTTCGACGGTCCACAGAGTGATTTGGACAGGCAAGGAGGGCTCGGGGGAAGAGATGGCCTCCGGCCCGGCTTCGGCCGTCGCCGGCGAAGGTGATGGTGTAACAGCCTCTGCGGCAACGCTGGCCTCGGGTGCAACGGTGAGGGTAGGAGATGCGGGTAGCGCGGCCTGCGGTAGGCAGCTCACGGTGAGCAAAAGTAAGAGTATGCCGGCGATTAGCATTGTGCGACTGCGACTGGTCATGGTTGCCTTCTGTCCATAGATCTCAACCCTTGCGAAAGCCATTTTGAGACGTTCAAGGTGCCTTGCACTCAGCAGCACCCCACAGGGCGGCTATACTGTATAGATTATACCACAAATTCCGAGGTAGGAGACACTTGCCGAATCGGTTTCCATCTGCTAAAATCGGCTCGTTTCCAGACAGCCAAGAACTGAACCAATTTGCTCACAATCTGCCAAGATGAGAGGAGACGAGCCATGGAATTGGCAAGCCTGATCCGTGATGTGCCCGATTATCCGATAGAGGGTATCCTTTTCAAAGATATTACGACCTTAATCCAGAATGCGGACGCCTTTCAGGAAGTTATTGACTGGATGGTTGAGCTGTATGCCGACATTAGTGTGGACTGCGTGGTGGCTATCGAGGCGCGCGGGTATATCTTCGGCGCGCCCTTAGCATACAGGTTGGGCGCGGGCTTCGTGCCAGTCCGCAAGCCAGGCAAGCTGCCGGCCAAGACCATCAGTGAAAGCTATGCGCTCGAATATGGCACCAACACTTTGGAGATGCATGAAGATGCTATCAAGCCGGGGCAGCAGGTTCTGGTCATTGATGACTTGCTGGCCACTGGGGGATCGGCTCGGGCAGCCGTCAATCTGGTCGAGAGGCTAGGCGGCGAGGTGGCAGGAGTCGCCTTTATGATCGAGTTGGACTTTTTGCACGGGCGAGATAAGCTGGAAGGCTACGCTGTGCAATCATTAATTCACTTCGATTGAGGCAACTGAGCTCTAGGCCAGCTTCAAGTCAGTCTCTCGCCCGGCGTACTGACGCTCGTAGTATTCTTCGTAGTGCGCGCCACTCTTGATTTTGCGCCACCACCACTGATTTTCAACGTACCAGTGTACCGTTTTCTCGATGGTTTCTTCAAAGTTATGACGGCTGTGCCAGCCCAAGGCCTGGATTTTGCCGCAGTCAAGGGCGTAGCGGCGATCGTGACCGGGTCGGTCGGTGATAGGTTGGATCAGGCTTTGCGACCTGCCCAGCAATTTCAGGATGAGCTGCGCCATATCAATGTTGCGTGTTTCAACACCCGTGCCCAAGTTATAGATTTCGCCCGGGCTACCATGGTGCAGGACCACGTCAATCCCTTCACAGTGGTCCTGCACATATTGATAGTCCCGCATTTGTGAACCGTCACCGTAGAGGGGAAGGGGGACGTTGTCTATGGCGTTGGTGATGAAGAGAGGAACTACCTTCTCTGGGTACTGATACGGGCCGATGTTGTTGCTGCCTCGGGTGATGGTGACGGGCACACCGAAACTGGTGAAGTAGGCCAGGCACATCAGATCACCGCCGGCCTTGCTGGCTGAGTAGGGACTGCGAGTGTGCAGGCGATCCACTTCAGTTGAACGGCCTTCCAAGACCTCACCATATACTTCGTCGGTACTGATCTGGTGATATCGTTCTACGCCGAACTCTTTGGCAGCTTCCAGCAACACATACGTACCATAAACGTCGGTCTGGATGAAAGTACCGGCATCCATCAGCGACCGGTCTACGTGGGTATCAGCGGCGAAGTTGACGATGGCGTCGATCTGCTGCTCTCTCATGACCCGCTTCACCGTCTCAGCGTCGCAGATGTCTCCTTGCACAAAGGTGTAACGTGGATCGGTGCTCACGTCCTTGAGATTGTCCAGGTTGCCAGCGTAGGTCAACTTGTCGAAGACGATCACCCGGTAACCGGGATGGGTTTGCATGACGTGGTGCACAAAATTCGAGCCGATGAACCCTGCCCCGCCCGTGATAAGTAGATTATTCATGAGGCCGCACGTTCCTCTTTCATGTGGCTGATTTCCTACTGTTCCTCGACGGTGATGCTCAGGACACGGTCCCCTGGCTGATCCGGGCTGGCTGCCTGCGGATCACGGGCGGAAAGTGACTCCACTACGTCCATACCCTCGATAACCCGGCCAAAAACGGTGTGCTTTCCATCAAGATTGGGCTGGGCCGCCAGAGTGATGAAGAATTGGCTGCCGTTGGTGTCGGGGCCGCTGTTGGCCATCCCCAGAACCCCTGGCCCGTCAAAAGTGAGCTCGGGATTCAATTCATCGAAGCAGCGATAGCCGGGCCAGCCAATACCGGTCGCGCTGGGATCTCCGGCCTGTGCCACGAAACCGGGCACAACCCGGTGGAAAGTGGTGTCGTCATACCAGCCTTGCTCGGCCAGATACGCAAAGCTGTTTACCGTGACGGGAGTTTCATCCGCGAAGAGTTCAACCACGATCTCCCCCTTTTCGGTTTGGATGGTGGCCTGATAATCTTTTCCCTCTTCGATGACTGTTGGAGGCGGGGCGTCAAACTGGAGCTGCTTCATAGCAATTATCTGCATGAAGGTGTCCAGTCCCTCGTAGGAAAGACCCCACTGCTGAGAAGGATAGTGAACGCCTTCGGCTACAAAGCTGGGCGTCCCTGACAGGCCCGCAGCGCCCGCTTCGTTATAGGCAGCCATCACCTTGTCCTTGTAAGTGCCATCAGCCAGCGCCTGGTCGAAAGTTTTGGTGTCCAGGCCCAATTCTTCGGCGTAACCGGAGAACACCGCAGGCACATCTTCTACCGCCTGCGAAGCCCATTCTGACTGTCGATCAAAGAGCAAGTCACTCATCTCCCAAAAAGCTTCTTGGGCTCCAGCTGCCTCGGCTGCTTCAGCGGCGATCACAGCCTTGTCGTGAATGGAGATGAGGGGGAAATGACGATACACGACCCGTAGCTGACCATCGTAGGCGTCTACCAGACGCTCAAGCACGGGGACCATCCCCGCGCAGCCCGGTCACTGGAAGTCGCTGTATTCCACCAAGGTGAGCGGCGCATCCGCTGGCCCTTTTGACCACTCGCCGTCCATCACGGGGGAGATGTTCGGGTCTCCAGTAATGGGTTCTGCCACACACTCTGGGTTAGGATGGGGCGTGGGAAAGGCGGACTCTACCTCGGGCGCAGCCTCAGTAGCCCCTTCGGGGGTAGAGGTAGCGGAAGACGTAGGGGTTGCCGGGCTTGCCTTTGTGGGCGACGCAGCCGCTACGGAGACTGGTGTATCGGTCACCTCGGCTGCTGGTGGAGCAGCCATCGGCCCGCAGGCGGCCAGCAACGGGATAAGCCCTGTGGCGGCCGCCACGATAAGACGTTGTTTCATCAAGTAAATCCTTTCTGACTCTTGTGCGTATGACAAATTGGCAGGCTCTTCTATCTCCGCAATTGGAGGTGTCTTGTGACACATACGATGCCTGGCGCTAATAAACCTGGGTTACATAACTTTATGATGCTGAGCCTGAGTCGGGTGCCGCCTTTCTTGGCTGCCTCGCCAGGTCAAGGCATTCTACTTCACGCAGGTGATATGTGCAAGTCAGCCGGGTTGAACGCATTGGTTATGCCAGGAAGGCCCGCTCGACGCGGCAGAGTGTTTCCCCCCATAGCACCACTCACACCTGTGGCGCCTGCCCGTTCACTGCGCCCGGTAGGTGCGCCGCGTCATACCTACCTTTCCGCTGGGCGCGGACAGGCGTCGTATAAGGTCGACCCCCTTTCGCTCAGGAAAGCCTCAATTCCCCAGCTTTTCCCAAGCGATCAAATGCAAATTTATTGCTTATTCATGAATTATATGATATACTTTGTCTGATTGCGACGTGGCAGCGATTGTGGTGCGCTTCGTTTCATAACATCGCTTCCTGGTCTTTTGATCGTCATCTGAAGCTTGATACGTTTTAACGTATCCCGGAATCACACGGCATCATGGTTATGAGAGAGCATCTGGTGCTACACCAGGAGTCGAGATTTGGAAACGCTTGACCTGAGGGGCACATTCGAACCTGAAAACAACCTAGCAAGTCCCCATGAGCTGATCCTGGGCCAGGGTGCCATTCTTCAAGGTCGGTACGAGATTCTCAAGGTGCTGGGGCTGGGTGGAATGGGCGCTGTCTATCAGGCACGTGACCTGCGCTTCACCGGTGTGGTTCGCCTCTGTGCCCTTAAAGAGATGACCAGCACCACGCCCGACCCCCAGGTTCGACGGCTAGCTATCCAGAACTTTGAGCGTGAGGCCAATATTCTGGCCAGCCTGAATCACCCGTCAATCCCCAAGGTATATGATTACTTCTCCGAGGGCATTCGCAGCTACTTGGTGCTGGATTACATCCAAGGCATCGATCTAGAAACA
Organism: Anaerolineales bacterium; assembly: GCA_020343875.1. GTDB lineage: Bacteria > Chloroflexota > Anaerolineae > 4572-78 > NAK82. Next base: position 4,297,701 of record CP070811.1, read on the forward strand.
CTGTTGGACAATGCGGAACAGATGCTGCCCCCGGACCAGGTTGTAGATTGGGCCATTCAGATTTGCGATGTACTCTCGTATCTGCATGGCCAAGATCCCCCCATCGTATTTCGGGACATGAAGCCCTCCAACGTCATAATGCGTCCGCCGGATGACATTGTGCTGATTGACTTCGGCATCGCTCGTGTCTTTGAGGCTGGGCAAAGGGGAACCATGATCGGCACTGAAGGCTACTGCCCCCCTGAGCAGTACCGAGGGATTGCCAGCCCCCATGGCGACATCTATGCACTAGGCGCTACGCTGCATCATCTTCTCACCCGGCGAGACCCACGTCGTGAGCCACCTTTCACTTTCCATGAGGAACCACCCCGCCTGCTCAACCCAGCTGTTCCGGAACAACTCGATGCTGTCGTCATGAAGGCGCTGGAATACGATCCCGAAGATCGATTCGCCAGCGCCGAAGAGATGAAGGTAGCCTTGGCTAAATGCCTGGAAAGAGACCGCCAAGAACAAAGCCTTACACAGGTTTCCAGCCCCCAACCCTCGCCAGCGCTACGCACGAGATTGAGGGCAGCAATGCGTCGCATCGCGCTTGTCACCGGGTTACTCATACTCTTGTTGGTCGGCGCTGGCAGTTTCTTCATTCAGCGGCAGAGACAGCCAGTAGCCCAAGCCCAAGGTTTCATCGATAGCTTCAGGGATTCAACCAGTCCAAACGAGCGCCTGGCTAGCCTGGCAGGTTTGTTCAATCTAGGGGGGCACGAACAATTGGCCCGTCAATTGTTCTTCCAGGAACTTAGCCCAGCCGACCAACTGGCTCTGTTTGATCTGGGCGACCCACGCGCAGTGGGGGAGCAGTTGGTAACGGTGGTGAAGGGAGTGTATACAGATCCAAACCTGGAAAACAACACGCAGAACAATCTACTACTAGCCGCTATGGCTCAACCTTTGTCTCAACTCGGGGATTCACCATCGCTGGGAGCAAGCAGCTTGGAGTTGGAGATCAAGCAATGGCTGGAAGGGCGTGAGTATCATAATGACCGAGGCCAGGTTCAACTGGCAATTGAGGCATACGATGTGGCCATCGGCATAAACAGCCGCAATCCGGGCACTTACTTCGATCGAGGGTTGGCATATGCAGCGCTCGGTGAATCAGGCCAGGCTCTGGCTGACTTGGCCACGACCTTGAGTCTGGATGAGAGCTGGCAGGGCCGGGTCCAGCAAGTGTTGATGCGGGACACACGAATTTACACGGCCCTATGGGATGAGCAGAAGCGATACGGGACGCTGGTAAGCTTGGTGCCGGTGCCGACCAATACCCCAGCTTTAGCAGCCTTGGGTTCGCCTACCCCAATGCCGACGGACACGCCAATACCACCTACCTTTACGCCCACGGCACGACCAACACTAACCCCTACTGCACAACCTACACCTATACCTTCAGCTACGTCTACTCGCGTTCCCACGCCAACCCCCCGCGCCACCGCTGGCACATTTGCACTGCTTAGTCCCTTATCTCTGGATGACCCTTCTTATGGACCGACCGATTTTGAATGGGAATGGACAGCCAATTTACGTCGGGGTCTCGGCTTTGAGGTACGTGTTTGGCGCGAGGGTGAGGCGCCTGCTGGAGTGCACGATGCCGTGCTTGATAATCAAGATGGCACCATTGAGACTATTGGCGAAAACAGGTATCGTTTAAACGTGGATATTGCAAATGCCCCCGGGGTACAGGGCCGTAGTGGCATATACTTGTGGACCGTGGTCCTGGTTCAGATTAGCCCTACCTATGCTGACCTGGGGCAGCAGGCAGACCCCGCTTATCTGCGTTTCGAGGCGGGTGGTACTGGCGGTGGTGGCGGCGGTGGTACCAGCAGCGATGACGGCGGCGGTACCGGCAGCGATGGTGGTGGTAAGGGTAAAGGTAAAGGTAAAGGCAAAGGCCAGGGATAAGGCTAGGGCCAGGGCCAGGGTCGCGGACAAGGCACAAGTAGTTGTCACACAGCAAAACATGGCCCGCCTAACGCCATCGGTCTTTCCTCACCGGCCGGCCAGGAGACGGCGCTAAGCTAAATCTGCATTCAGATACAGGCCCCGAGCGGCGCGGCGCTTTTTTCCGG
>CP070811.1:4299920-4303753 GCA_020343875.1 Anaerolineales bacterium
CATCGTCTCCGGTGGTGAGGTGATGGTCGGAGCGCTCGAAGCAGCCACCGGTCTCAAGTTTGAGGTGAGCGTGCCCACCAGCTACGCGGCGACCGTTGAGGCCATGTGCGCTTCGCCGGACGACACCATTGGCTTCATCCCGGCTTTGGGTTACGTGATCGCCAATCAGAAGTGTGGGGTGGAGGTTGGTGCGGCTGCGGTACGCTTCGGTTGGTCCGTCTACTGGGCGCAGTTCCTGGTGGCGCGCGATAGCGACTATCAGATCCTGGAAGACCTGGCCGGCAAGAAGTGGGCCGTCCCCGATCTGGGCTCTACGTCCGGGTATCTGTTCCCCAAGGTTGTGTTGCAGGAAGCCGGGGTTGAGCCTGGCGAGGTCATCGAAGCGGGTGGACACCCGCAGGCAGCCCTGGCGGTGTACAACGGCGAGGTGGACTTTGCCACCACCTACTTTAGCCCGCCCCTGACTGATCCCGGGTGGCAGACAGGCGACGATCCCGAACCCTTTGATCCGATGGAAGTGGCTATGAATGAGGAGGGCAGGACCTTCGCCGGTGACGTGCGGGTGCTCGATGCCCGCACCGCGGTGATCGAAACCGCCCCCGACATCTTCCAGAAGGTGCGCATCATGATGCTGACTGATCCCATCCCCAATGACACCATGAGCTTCTCACCCGACTTCCCGGGTGAGCTCAGGGGTCAGGTCATCGATGCGCTGGTTGAGTTCACCGCGTCTGAGGCGTGTCTGGAGTCGATCTGCTCCGACCAGTTCTACAACTGGACCGGCCTGGACCCGGTCGAGGATGCCGCGTATGATCCAATCCGCAGGCTGATCCAAGGCCTGGGCTACACCGAGCAAGACATCTTCGGCGGATGACCTTTCCAGGTGGCAATGAGGCTTAGGAATTGGGCGGGGATCGTCTTGCCTAGTTCAGCTCCCATCCCTCACCCCAATCTGCCTACCTTCCACCGCCAAGCGGTACTAATACCGCCAGCGGTGGGGGTTCTTCGATTGGAGGTGAATCTATGCTTGAAGCAGCCCTGAGTCAAATCCACCACGGCTGGTCGGTGATCCCTTGGCCGCCTCGTGGTAAGCGTCTTTATCTTCCTCTGTTATCGGTCAACGACTCCCGGCCAACCTGGCAGCCCTATCAAGACTGATTACCAACAGAAGAGGAAACCATCGCGGCGTGAAATTTATTGAACGTGGTGGGATAATGTGCTATAATAAGGTTAGAAGCCCCACTGGACTTGGGCGGCGCCCTTTCCAGAATCCCTACACTATAAACCTTGACTTCACCGCCCTCAACCGGGGGGTGTTTCTATTTGTCGTGATTTGGCACAGCCGTTATCAAACACAGGAGGTGTTAGATCATGAAGCAGTTTTCGGTCTTTCTAGTACTGTTTAGCCTGCTGTTGGCCGCCTGTGCTGGCACCCCGACACCTGATCTAGAAGCGACGGTACAGGCTGCCCTTGCAGCCACGCAGACAGCTCAGCCTACCGACACAGCCACCCAGACGCATACCCCTAGGCCTACCGATACCCTCATACCCACGGGTACTCCCACGCCGACCGACACTCCCATGCCGACCAACACGCCAACACCAATCGATACGTCTACTCCCACAGCGACACATACACCTGAACCGACCAATACACCTGCCCCTCCAACCCATACACCGGTGCCAACTGCGACTCCAGGCAAATCTGTAGTCAAGGTTGAACAATTCACCTGCGAGGATGCGATTGGCTGTGTGGACATACCCCCTGGCGATTCCATTCGGGTGGGCTACGCGCTGGTGCTCAGCGGTCCGAACGAGACGGTGGGCATCGACTCGCGGCGCGGGATCGAGATTGCCATCGACGATAAGCCGCAAGTGCTGGGACACCCCGTGGAGCTGGTGGGTGAGGACTCGCTGTGCAGTGCGGAAGGTGGGCAGATGGCGCTGACCAAGCTGGTGTCTAATCCGAGTCTGATCGCCATCATCGGCACCAACTGTTCGAGCGCGGGTGAGCCGGCCTCGAAGATAGCCTCGGATGCGGGCATGGTCCTGATCTCGCCCTCGAACACCGTGCCGTCGCTGACGGATCCGGCGGGCAGTTGGAACCCGGGTTACCTGCGCACGGCGCACAACGACAAGGTGCAGGGGGCGGCCATGGCGCGGTTCGTGTACAACGAACTGGGGTTGCGTAAGGCGGCCACCATCCACGATGGGAGTCTGTACACGGACCAGTTGCAGCAGGCGTTTGCGGACACCTTCAAGCGGCTTGGGGGCGCAATCACCACGCAGGAGGCGGTGCACGTAGGCGACACCGATATGCAGCCGGTGCTGACCAAGATAGCGGCCACAGGCCCGGAGTTGCTGTACTATCCGATCTTCATCGCCGAGGGTGCGTTCATCACCGTGCAGGCCAAGGAGGTAGCTGGGCTGGAGGATGTGATCCTTGGGGGAGCGGACGGTATGATCTCACCGGCCTTTGTGGCAGCAGCTGGGAAGGCGGCAGAGGGCATGTATATGTCAGGCCCTGACTTGGCCTTCGACAACCCGTTGGGCCAGGCGTTCTTGCAGAAGCACCGGGAGAAGTACGGTGAGGGGCCGTTGAGCGTTTTCCACGCCCACGCCTACGATGCGACGAATGTGATCTTTGCGGCCATCGAGCAGGTGGCGGTGGAGGATGCGCAGGGTGTGCTGCACATTGGCCGGCAGGCGTTGCGGGATGCGCTGTATGCCACCGACAACTTTGAAGGCATCACTGGCACCTTGACTTGCGACGAGTATGGTGACTGTGCCGCTCCGCAGATTGTGGTCAATCAACTCCAGAACGGCCAGTATGTGCCCGTCTGGCCGTAGGGGTAGGGAATTGAGGCTAGCGCGTCGGCGACAGCATGCGGCACCTTCATCTTTGATGGGGGCGAGGATTCGGCATACTCTAACTTAGCTGTTGTCACCGACGGTGGTGGGAACAGCCGCGTCACCAAATAGTGCCTGGAGCCGCGCTACCTACACGAGCGCGATACCACCAAGCTCATACCAACCAGGTACTGGCCGATGACGGCCCTGATTTGATTGACGCTTTCGTGTCCGGTTCGGGCCCGGTCAGGTGGACGTCGGCGCGTGCACCGGGTGGGGTAAACCGTTTGCCCAGCTGCAAGATCTGGCAGAGTAGGGGCAACCCGGACCCGGCGATTTGAAGCAAGGGTAATGTTCGGTAGTGAGGGTAAGTGGTCTTCAGTCCCGATGAAATTTGCTTCTGTATGGTGTTTCACGTCCTGAAATGCTATTAAATTAGTCCTCGATCGCCTGGTAGGTAAGCACCTTGAACTCGTCGAGAACTCGTGAGAACGTTGGCACGAACTGGGCCATAATGAGGCCAATCAGTTCCTCCCGTGGATCAATCCAGAATCGGGTGGTGGCAAAACCGCCCCAGCCATACTCGCCTTGCGACCCCAAAAAACCAGACTCAGCGACGTCTATCAGCACCTTAAAGCCCAGGCCATAGCCCGAGCCACGGTTCCAAACGTCCGCAGGGTCAACCTTTATGGGGAGCAATGCACGCGGCAAATGGTTCTCTGTCATCAACTCGACCGTATTCCGGCCCAATAGTCGCGTCCCATCCAATTCACCACCATTGAGCAGCATCTGGGCGAACCGCATATAATCGGGGGCATTTGAAAGCAGCCCAGTACTGCCGGAGATGGGGTATTGCGTCCGCCAATTCCGGTTTGGTCCCTGAACAACTTCGAGACCACCCTGTTCAGCGCCGCCATATAACACAGAGAATCGTTCGATGTTCTCCTCAGGTACCTGAAAGCCCGTATCTTGTATGCCCAGTG
>CP070811.1:4303853-4307130 GCA_020343875.1 Anaerolineales bacterium
CCATCTTGTTTGGTGCGGTGGGCACAGCGGGACAGCGCTGCACCACTACCCGTCGCATCATCGTGCACAGAAACATTGCTGATGAGCTCAGCAATCGCTTGGTGCAAGCCTACCGGCAGGTGCCAATCGGCAACCCCCTGGAAGATGGTATCTTGATGGGACCCTTGGTCAACGAGTGGGCGGTTGAAGATATGATGGCAGCCTTAGAGGCGGCCCAGGCCCAAGGCGGGCAGATTATCTGCGGCGGGAAGCGCCTGCTGGACAAAGGCGCCAATTTTGTCGAACCCACTATCATCAAAATGCCGCAGCAAACGCCGCTAGTTTGTGAGGAGACTTTTGCGCCCATCCTGTACTTGATGGAATATGAGACCCTTGATGAGGCCATTGCCATCCATAATGGGGTACCGCAAGGTCTATCCAGTGCCATCTTCACTACTCACTTGCTGACCGCCGAACAATTCCTGTCGGTGACCGGATCTGACTGCGGAATCGCCAACGTCAACATTGGGACCAGTGGAGCAGAAATCGGCGGCGCGTTCGGCGGTGAAAAGGAGACTGGCGGCGGCCGTGAATCAGGGTCCGATGCATGGAAGGGGTATATGCGTCGCCAGACCAATACCATCAACTGGTCAACCGAACTACCGCTGGCTCAAGGAATCCAATTTGGCGGTTAACGCCAGTTGGCATCCCGCTGGGCAGGTCTGCGAAAGCGAAACGCAGCAGGCATCATCGCCAAAGCAAAAGCCAGGCATTCCGCCTGGCTTTTTGGCTGGGGGTCGAGGATTCGAACCTCGGCTAATGGATCCAGAGTCCACTGTCCTACCGCTAGACGAACCCCCACTATCAGATAACGAAGTTCCCAACTTAAACTAATTATAACTCATTTCCCCCAATTGACAAATCAGGATTGCCCCCGGCTCGCGCAGCCGGCAGGTTTCAGGCAGCCGGGCTGACCAAGGAAGACTCTCTTTTCGTCTTTATCCTGGCACATGGTATAATCAGCGCATCGGTTACAGGAAGTTCTGCCTGCCCCAGCCTCTCCTTTCCGGGGACCTATGGGTTAGCCCTCCAATCTTTGTCTTACCAAACCTGACTATCAAAATCCGCCAGGGGAGTCTACACCTTGCCTGAAGGGACATCATTAGAACGGTGCATGACCGTATTGAAAGGTGGCATCCCCGATAGAGTGCCGGTTTGCCTGGAAAACTTCCAGCATGCTGCAGCCCTGGCTGGCTACACCCTTCGCGACTATTGCCTGGATGGCGAGAAGATGGCTGCCGCTCACATCACCGCCTGGGAGAAATATGGACACGATATGATTGATCTGGAGAACGGAGTTGCTGCACTGGCACAGGCAGCCGGATGTGAAGTCAGATTTACCGACCATGCCCCTCCCTGGATTATCCGTCCTGCGCTGGAAAGCATCGAGGAAGTCGACCAACTAAAACCGGTTGATCCCCATCAGGATGCTACGCTCCCCGAGATGATCAAGGCCACCCGCCTGATTGCCAAAGAATTAGGTCACCACGTGTGCTTGCTCGCCGAGGCCGATCAGGGTCCTTTCAGCCTGGCTGCTGAGATTTTGGGCCCCGAGGAATTGTTGGTGAACCTGCTCGACGCCACTCGCGGCGCCCTGATTCACAAGTTGTTGGCATACGCCTGCGAGCAGGTGCTCCGCTATGCCCGGGCGCTGATTGAGGCAGGAGCCCACGTGACGATGATGGGAGAATCCATCTCCGGACCAGACGTCTGTTCACCGGAAGTTTACCGTCGCTTTGCCTTCCCCTATCAGAAACGCCTGATAGAAACCTTGCGAGCTGAAGGCAAAGTGATGGGCATGCACATGTGCGGAAACGTGACGCCTATCATCGAACAAATGGTGAATACAGGGGCTATGTTCCTGCAGGTCGACTACAAAATTGACCACGATGCTTGCAAGGCAGCTGCCCGGGGAAAGACTACGCTAATAGGTACCGTAGACCCCAGTGGGGTTATGGCCCGGGGCACAGCTGAGGATGTCATGCAGGCTGCCCGCCATGATATTGAGCATATGTCAGGAGGAGGGGGATTCATCCTCAGCCCAGGCTGTACTTTGCCCTACACAACACCAGATGACAACGTCGCTGCACTGGTTGAGACCGCGCTGGAACACGGTCGCTATCATAAAGGGACCGTCAAAGAATAACTTCCCACGTTACCTTCCATTTCGGCAGGGAATCAACCTGAAAAGCGCGAAGTTATTCATCCACAGACCATGAGGCAGACAAGGAGAATACGGTGAACAATAGCCGCGGCACCGACGCAGAAACTCAGCCAATGCGTTTCAGTGTGCTCCAACTGGCCGATATCGAGCGCATCCACGAACTATCCCTGAAAATACTTGAAGAAACGGGCATCATCCTGCACTTTCCACCAGCCCGAAAACTACTTCAAGATCACGGTGCTTCTGTTGATGAAACACACCAGCTGGTGCGCATCCCGAGTCGCCTGGTTGAGGAGGCACTGAAGCTTGCCCCGCGCCAGGTAAGCGTGTACAGCCAGAGCAACCCTCTCAAGGATTGCCAGCTGGTGTTGGATGGTGAGCGCTACGGGCGAACCACTACCGGGCTTAACTGGATACTGGATTTTGGCACTACCAAAAAACGGCCGGTCACCGAGGAAGATGTCGTGAACTGGACCCGCGTAATCCATGCTCTGCCTAACATCCATTTGGCAGGTTCGTTGAACGATCAAGAGGAAGCGGCCAAATCCGAGGAAGTACGCTGCCTGGCCCGCATGCTACACTACACGGACAAGCCGTTGATGTTTTCGGCCTTCAGCGGGGAAGGAATGCGTTGGCTCTGGCGATTGACCGAGGTAACCCAGACCGACCAGCGCCAGCCACGCCTCATGGTCCTTTCGTCGGTGAACAGCCCCCTGATCTACGGCTGGGGCCAATGTGAGGCAGCCATGGTGTCGGCCGAAGTAGGCATACCCGTCTGCTTCAACTCCTCGGCGGTGGCCGGAGTCACCGCACCGGTCACCTTGGCAGGCAACGTGACGCAAATGAATGCCGAGATGCTGGCGGCGCTGACGATCATCCAGTTGCACAGGCCAGGGGCATGGGTGATATATGCAGCCCACCCCATGGCAATGGACATGAAGACCGGAATGGCATCCATCAGTATGGGGGAGGTGGGCTTGATGTCTGCGGCCTGCGTCCAGGTCGGACGCTATTACGGCCTGCCCACAGCTTCCAACGGCATTTGTACAGACGCATGCACACCCGATCCCATGG
>CP070811.1:4307230-4322206 GCA_020343875.1 Anaerolineales bacterium
AGAGGTTGGGGCGTAAGCAACGGCCTGGAGCGGTGGGACGCCGGTCTGCTGCGGGTCGGTGTCGTGAATGTCACCCGCCAGTCCTTCGCCCCTCAAAACAAGCACGAATCGGTATTCCTTGACTGGATCGACAAAGGTTTGGACACCGGGCAAGCGGATATTGCGTAGCAGTTCCACTCGCTTGGCCCCTTCCTCGGTTGGGATGCGCCCGGCCCGCCGGTCTGTGATAAGTCCGTTGGCGTCCACGGTGCAAAAGTTGCCCCGGGCCGCCACGTCCGTCGGCTGGAGTTCAAAGCCGATGCCTAGTGCTTCCAGCACTCCGCGTCCGATTTCGTATTCTAGCGGGTCATAGCCAAAGAGCGACAGATGCCCCGGCCCGCTGCCTGGGGTAATTCCTGGCGCCACGGGCATGCTCAATCCGCAGGCCGCGCGGGCTGCCAACTCGTCCAAGTTTGGCGTGTGGGCTGCTTCGAGTTCGGTAGGTCCGCCCGGTTCAAGAGGTACACCGCCCAGCCCATCAATCACCAGCAGTACGATTTTGGTCTCGCCCTTTATGGAGAGCTCTTTCATCATTTCAAGTTGATTCATCGGAGGTTTCCTGGTCAATCAGCAAACTGGTTACTGTCTGAATAGCAATTGCCCGCTCTCGGTCAAGGCGGCGGCAATCATGGCTTTGCTCAGGTCAACTAGGATGAAGGGAGCCACTCCTAACAGCCAAGCCTTATGCAGACCGCCCACGGCTGGCGCCAGCCAGGCAACTCCAGCGGCATAGATCACCGCCGCCCCAGCCAATGCTGCCAGAAAGCGACCAGCTCGCGTGGCTGATAGATTCTCGGCCAGCCAGCCAGTGATGAAAGCGGCCGGTACAAAGCCGATCAGATAGCCGCCTGTTGGCCCGGCCAGAGCGGCCATGCCCAGCCCTTGGGCGTCCAGCGGCAGACCCGCCATGATGCTGGCCAGATAGACAGCCTGGCTGGCGGCACCAGCTCTCGGCCCCAGTACCAGCCCAGCTAGCAGCACAGCCATCACCTGAAGCGTGATTGGTACTGGCGTAAAGGGGAGGGGGATAGTGATTCGTGCTGCCAGCGCGGTGAAGGCAGCAAACAAGGCAATGCCTATCACGTGTGCTAGATGGGAAGTTCGGAGACGAAAAGCCGTGGTCGAGAGCATTTGCTGTGCTCCTTCTGTCCAAAAGGTAACAGAAGTATAGTGTATGTGTAGGCATCTGTCAATCATAATGCCCGATTTTCAAGAGGTGGGTTTGTAACGAGGTGCTCCTGTGCTGGGCCTTATTAGCCGACGATATCGTAGGCGAAGCTTTTGCCGGCCCCGTCCCAGGCGACGCCCAGAAGTTCGGCAATGGTAGCTGCCACATCGGCAAAACTACTCCGGGTCCCCAGATTCACGCCCCGGTGAACCTTGGGCCCGCTTACCAGGATGGGCACTCGCTCACGGGAGTGGTCAGTACTGGGAGTGGTAGGATCATTCCCGTGGTCGGCGCTAATAATCAATACATCCGTGTCCCGCAAGGCTAGCTGGATTTCGGGCAGGCGGGTGTCAAACTCCTCCAGGGCATCGGCATAGCCGCGCGGGATGTTGCGATGTCCATACAGCATGTCAAAGTCCACCAGGTTGGCAAAAATCAACCCGCTGGGATTGGAACCTATAAACCCTAAGATGGCCTCAACACCGGCCATATTATTGAGGGTGTGATTGCTCTGCGTTAAACCTCGGTGGGCAAAAATGTCTTCTATTTTGCCTACCCCCATCACCTCTTGACCGCTGGCCTTCAGGACGTCCAAGAGGGTGTCGCGGTAAGGCAGCAGCGAGAAATCTTTGCGGCGTTCCGTGCGGGTGAAGTTGCCCGGCTTACCCACGAAGGGGCGGGCGATAACCCGACCCACTCCATGTTCGCCGCTCAGCAATTCGCGCGCAATCTGGCACATGCGGTACAGCTCGGTCACTGGGATGACCTCTTCGTGCGCAGCTAGCTGAAAGACGCTGTCGGCACTGGTGTAGACGATGGGCTTGCCGGTGCGCATGTGCTGGTCGCCCAGCTCCTGTATGATGATTGTGCCCGAAGCAGGGTAATTGCCTAGCGTCCCACGTCCGGTGAGACGCTCGAATTCGGCGATCAGCTCGGCCGGGAAGCCATCGGGATAGGTAGGGAAGGGCCTGGCCAGAATCACCCCGGCCAGCTCCCAGTGACCGGTGGTGGTATCTTTCCCTGCCGACACCTCGGTCAGCCGGCCGTAGGCGCCCAACGGCGAGTCGACCGCTGGTACTCCTTCAATCGATGTGATGTTTCCCAATCCCAACTGGCCAAGGTGTGGCAGCCTGAGTCCACCCACTGCCTGCGCGGTGTTGCCCAAGGTGTTCGATCCCTCGTCCCCGTAGTTCCCCGCGTCGGGCGCGTCGCCGCAGCCCACGCTGTCCAGTATGATCAGAATCACACGTCGTATCTCGTTCATCAATATTCTCCTGACTGTCGGTACTATAACCCATGTGTGCCCGAATTGCAATCAGCAGCATTAGGGCGCGGAGATTGTACCCCTCTTTTACTCTGTGCTATAATCAGCCTGCCTAGTGTATCGCCTTTCTGGAGGCAAGCGATGTCAGGGAATCTGTGGGAAGTTCGTCGAAGCAAGAAGATGAAAGTGCGCGACTTGGCTGCAAAATCAGGCGTGCCCGTCTCTCTCATCCATCAATACGAAGCTGGTGAGAAGACCATCTCCCAGGCACACATGCGCCAGCTGGCCCGTGCGCTCATCGTGGATACGTGGGACATCAAACCTCTGTCAGACCCTAAGCCGCGTGCCCAACCCGCGCCTGGGCCCCCGCCGCGGCCTCCCTCGGGAAAACCAGCACGCCCCCAAAAAACCTCGAAGACTCCGAGCCGCCGGCCCGCTCCGGTCCGCCCCAGCCAGATTGAGCACCTACTGGGTCTGGCTGAAAGATTCCCCGACGTCAACCGGGCCAGCCTCGAAGCACAGGCCGGGAAACCTCTGGAAGAGCTAGAGAAGCGAGAAGCCAGTGGGTTGCTGAATCAGCTCCAGGAGCGCTTGCGGCAGGAACAGCCACCGCCCTCCAAGCAACCCTTTGATCGGCACCGTGCCTACCTGCCCGAAGGGGTGGATGAGTTCGAGCTGAAGTATCTAACTGCGGCGCAAGCGGCTGGCCACACTCTGTCCATTACTCTCTTGGATGGCAGCCAGCTTGAGGGGGTGATTGCCGGTTTCAGCCCATATACTATCACTGTCCGCCAGCCAAGGGGTGAGGAGATCACCGTTAACAAGCTGGCCATTGCCTATTACCGCAAGCAGGAGGCGTAGCCTGTGAGCCTAGGGGATTACGTACGCTATCTGCGAGCGATGAAAGGTGGCCCGGATTTTCTGGCCATTCAAGAGGGCACGGGCGTCCCCACCTACACCACACGCGAGATTGAGCAGCGTTATCGGCGGGTGGGTGAAAACGACGAAGATCTGCAGAAGCTGGCGGAATATTTTGGTGTACCATTTGAGGAGCTAACCTGGCGGCGCGAGAAATGGCGCAAGCTTCTGTCCGAGGCGCTATATTCCGCTCAGGCACAGAATCGCCCTATCCGCCTGGTCCTGCGTGACGGGCCTGCCTTTGAGGGTCGCGTACTGTGGTGGGACCTGGGCGCAACAGAGTTGGAGTTGTCCAGCGAAGGAGGGCGATGGGTTGTGCAGCGGCACGCCGTGGATGACTGGATGCTTATTTAGTTTGATGGGCGTAGTGGTTGGTGTTGTTCGGTGCAGATTCTGGGTGGGTCGCTTGGTCCCTCTCTAAATTCGCCTACCCCGACCAAACTTCTCCCGGTACAGGCTCACCGCATGCTGGATTTGCATACAGGCCGCGTCTACCCCTTCCCAGCCGATAGGTTTAGTTCGTACCCCTTCCAGGTCTTTGTAGACCTCGAAGAAATGAGCTGCTTCGCGTAGGAAGTGCTGGGGAATATCATCAATGTTTTGGTAGTCATTAAAGAGTGGGTCACTGGCTGGTACAGCCAGTACCTTGTCGTCAGGCAAATCCCGGTCCAGCATTTTGAAGATACCAAGAGGGCGAGCTTCGATAACGCATCCGGGGAAAGTGGGTTCATTATTCATTACCAGCACATCCAACGGGTCGCCATCTTCATAGTGAGTACGTGGTATGAGACCATAGTCGCCCGGGTAGTACAGCGAAGAGAAAAGCACCCGATCCAGCTTGATCACGCCCAATTCTTTGCCGTATTCATATTTGTTTCGCGATCCCTTAGGAATTTCCACGATTACGTAAATGAGGTGGGGCGGGTCGGGCCCGGGTTCCAGTTCGTGCCATAGGTTCATTTCCAGCTCCGTGGGCGAGGCTTTGTCTTTTGAATGATGATGCCTCTATGCTATTTAACCTGAATATGATACCATGAATGTCAAGATTCGGCATATTTGAGAGCCAGACAAACTCAATAGAGTCGCAGGGCCACATTGCGCCAAGATACCGTTTCCAGACTTTGAGTCTATCACTATGTGTGGTACTATAACGGCTTATGGAAGGTAGGTCTCTTATCCCATTACTTCCTGAATCTCCATCTCCGATTTATGCCTCCTCAACTACGCGCAGGATGCGTAATGAACAGCAGGTGGCGGGCAATTGGGCATGGAAGTTATGGCAATTTGAGGAAACGCAGGTTCGTTATAGAGAGAATCCGGCACCGGGCCAGGCATCCTTTCGATACCGACCCGGAACGCGGCCGGTGCTTATCTCGGCCCCCCACGGCGCACTTCACTGGCGTCAGAATCAGTGGAAGGGTGAGGACGAATACACTGCAGCGTTGGCCCACGTTCTGGCCGAGCAGACTGGTGCCCACGCCCTGTACACAGTGCGGCGTATCAGGCCTGACCCTAACTTTGAAGATGATTCGGACTACAAGCGGACTCTTGCTCGCTTGTTGCGAGAGCAGGGCATTGAGCTGGTTCTCGATCTGCACGGGGCGCGGCGCAGGCGAGACTTTGGCTTGGAGTTGGGCACAATGAGCGGCACCACCTGCCCTGACTATCAGGCCACCATTATCCAGTACCTGGAATGGCAAGGCTTTGTCCGGGACCATAGTCGTTCCCTGGATCGGCTGTGGGTGAATTGTCTCTTCAAAGGTGGGTCTCGCCAGCGGACTGTGACCCGTTTTGTGTGGGAGCAATGCGGCATCAACGCGGCTCAAATTGAAATCAACGCTCACCTGCGGGTGGTGCGCCGCAAATCAGATGCCGTGCTTTATCGCGAGGACCCAGATTTCGCCGCTGACCCCTCTCGTCTGCGGCGGACGGTTCAGGCATTGATCAGGATTGTCCGTGCTGTTTGAAGGTGAACCTGGCACTAAGCCAGCGGAAGGTAGAAGGGAAGACAAAGAGCCTTGCGTACTATCTATGTTGACAAAAACATCCCCAAAGTCCTGCTTGTCAAAGCCCTCAAGCCGCTCTGGCCTGGCGTCGTCTTCAGCCCTTTGTCCCCAGCTCGTTACGAGGAAATGCCGGAGCCTGAGCTGCCTGGCCCCCGCTGGGTGAGAGTGCAAAATTTACAGTGTGGCATTTGCGCCAGTGACGTGTCGTTGCTCTTCGTGGATGCCAGTCCTTCTATCGCGCCCCTTGCCCTCCCGGGCAACCAACGGGTCTACTTGGGGCATGAAGTGCTTGGCGTGGTGACCGAGATTGGCTCGCATGTATCTCAAGTGAAGGTGGGCGATCGTGTGATTATGTACACTCGCTTTACGGAGGCCACCTGCCTGAGCCAGGAGATCGACCCTCCTTGCCGTCACTGCGCTGAGGGCAATCACAAGCTTTGCGAGAATACCTCTGCCGGGGTTGGGCCGCGCGGCGTCGGCGGGGGATGGGGAGATGGTTTCACCGCCCACGA
Organism: Anaerolineales bacterium; assembly: GCA_020343875.1. Taxonomy (GTDB): domain Bacteria; phylum Chloroflexota; class Anaerolineae; order 4572-78; family NAK82. Next base: position 4,313,138 of record CP070811.1, read on the forward strand.
GACCGAGGTGTACCCCATTCCTGACGACCTGACCGATGACCAGGCCATGATGATCGAGCCCTTTAGCACCGGGTTGCGAGCTGTGCTGCGCCGTACGCCAGGGCCGGGCGAACACGCGTTGATTGTGGGCAGCGGCATCGTTGGCCTCAATACTCTGCAATGCCTGCGCGCCGTGTCGCCCGAATGCCACATCACCATGATTGCCCGCCACCCGCACCAGGCCGATATGGCCCGTCGCCTTGGGGCCGATGAGGTAGCAGGCGATGAGGACGGCTACCAGGCCACTGCTCGTATCACCGGCGCCAAACTATACGAGGGGATGTTTAACAACCGTATGCTGCTGGGCGGCTTCGAGGTGATTTACGATTGCGTCGGCTCCGCCCGTACCTTGCAAGATAGCCTGCGCTGGGCGCGGGCTGGCGGCGCCGTGGTGATGATCGGAGTCAAACTTGGCCCCCTCAAGCTAGATCTTATTCCTATCTGGTATCAGGAAGTAGACCTGGTCGGCCTGTATAGCTACGGCGCTGAGGTCTGGGAGGGTCAAACGTGGCGTACTTATGACCTGGCAATTGAGTTGATGCGCCGGGGCAAACTGACGGTGGATGGTCTCATCACCCATCGTTTTCCTCTGGGCCAATGGCGCCAGGCAGTCAGCACGGCCTTGGACAAACGCACTGGTACAATTAAGGTGGTATTTGATTACAGCCTGACCTGAGGTTTGAACAAGCCATTAGGATACAAGTGAGGAGATTGGATAGTGGCTACATACAATATTCTATCAAATGTCGAGCTTACCAGTTCTCGGCAAAGCACTGAGGATGGACCTGCCAGACAATATGTCTGGCAACCCCGCCCCATCAATATTTGGATTGGCATGAACCCTTTCAACAACCTTCAGTTACACGTGCTGCGCGCACTACGAGCTAGGCTTGAGGCTCGGGGCTGCATCTTTGTTCAGGTGCCGGGGGAGGAGACAGAATTAGGGCCAGTGGCTCACCTTGGCATCGGCTTTGGAGCCAAGCTACGGGAAGAGATCAGACCCTCGGCAGTCTATGGCCGCTTGCCCAAGCCGCGAGGTACAGCCCTGATGATCACCGCAGTTGAAAGCATACCGGAGACAGACCTGTTTGACCTGGCTCGAGGACAGCTGACCAGGAAGGCCGGACAAATCGGCATCCTGGTCGAGGGTGACCTGGAAGGAACCCAAGTGAGAAGAGCACTGTGGGCCAGTATGGCAGGGAATCACAGCTTGCTAACCGGCCAGGAAGACCAGATCTTCGATGATTTGGCATTGCGTGTGCAGGCTCATGCTGGCGCCGAAAAAGTAAACTTGTATGAAGGCGATGATGAACTATCGATATCCTGGGAGGAGTGGAGCAAATCACCGGTCCACCACGATATTGCTCAGGCGGGGCGTGTTCTGGGGAAAGCCAATATCATCGAAGACAAAGTGGTGCTGGATCAGTATGGTTCAGACAATCAGGCCCGGGAGGTGCTGAGATTCCTGGAGCGAAGCGCGCTGGGTGAAGGGATGCGGAGCCAATTCGAGCCAGCGCTGCGTGTGATGGCAGTTACCAGCACGGGCGGGGGAAAGATAAACGTCGATCCTGATCCCCTGCAAGGCCAGATTATTCCTATCAGTCAGTTGACCTGGAGAGGTTACATCCGAGCGATTCCGCGGGGTTGCCCTATCACCTTTAATGCCCCTTCAATAGAGACGCACGAGAATGGATTGGTGTACCTGGCTGGAGCGTTGGTCAACGCCGGCGTTGTAGATAGTTTTGACAGTTTTATGCACTTTCTCAAGAGCCACTTTGCCCAGCACGAACGCATCGATATACTTCCCAGCGGTATGACAACAAAGGTTATGGCCATCGAGCATTTCCATCGGCAACCCAGGAAGGGCACCATCAAAGATCCAGGCAGCGTAGAGCTGGTTTATCCCGACGAAGAGCGTTTTCCCAGGATTGACTTTCCCTGCGGCGTGCGTTCAGCAGAACTTCAGTTGCTGTCGGCCCTCTTTCAAGCCAGAACCTTTAGGGAACCCGGCCCGATGGACAAGCTGGTCATTGCCGTTCTGCCCGGGCATGGATCTGTAGCGGCCTACGGCGGGCCCAGGCAGGAACTCACCAACATGCTGACCCACGGCATGGAAATGGATCCGCCGGTGCGGATCTAGGTGCCAAAGCGGGCTGTATTGGATGGGCCTGATGGCAGGAGAAGATTGAAGGCACTCGTTATTGGCGCTACTGGCTTTATTGGGGGGGCGATTGCGCGCGCGGCCCTGGCGAAGGGCTGGCAAGTGCGTGCTCTGCGCCGCGATAAACACCGGGTTGGTGCGATCGGAGACCTGGCTGCGCAAGGCAGAATAGAATGGCATCACGCCGACTTGGCTGATTCCAGCGCTGTCGTCAGGGCAATGCTTGGCTGCGATGTGGTCTTCCATGCGGCAGGCTATTACCCCCTCAGCAGCCGCGCCCCGGCCCGCCAGATCCGCGAAGCTCGGGCACAGATGGATCGGGTGCTGCTGGCCTTTCGCCAGGCCAAATCGGGCCTGCTGGTCTACACCAGCTCACTCAGTACCATCGGTCCATCCTCAGAGCCAGGTCGCCTGGCGAATGAGCGCGACGTCTATCAGCAGGGAGACGCACCCGTCCTTTACTTTGACATCAAGATTGCGATGGAGCAAGCGGCCTTCGAGGCGGGATTGCCGGTGGTGGCCCTCTGCCCCACTTTTGTCCTTGGCCCCGGCGACTTCAAGCCAACCAGCGGTCGTCTGCTCCTGGGCGTGGCGCAGGGACTGGTGCCTTTCTATCTTGATGGCCAAATCAACGTGGTAGACGTGCAAGACGTAGCCGAGGCGCACGTGAGTAGCGTCGAGCGGGGCCGACCTGGTGAGCGATATATCATCGGCGGCGAGAACATGAGCATTCGCCACATGTTGACCGAGATGGCGCGCCAGGCCGGGCGTCGACCGCCTTGGTTACGCCTTCCACTGCCATTGGTCGAAATCGGTGGGGCTGTAGCGGGCCGGGTAGGGCTTCTGAACGCTGACGTCATCCTGGGCACCCGCTATTTTCAGCCGCTTGATACGAGCAAGGCCCGCGTCGGACTGGGTCTAGCCTGCCGTCCTTTTGCCGAAACCGTAGCCAGCGCCCTGGCCTGGTTTCATGAGCATGGCTACCTGTGACATCAGACAAATCAACAAATCAGACAAAAGACGATGGCAGAATTGACCGATTTGCTGATTTGCCACGCAAGGTACCTGTTCAAGAATAACTTGATATGGGTGAGGCGGTTTTATGCCATATCAGTGCTCCGAAGTGTAGGTTTGTTTGTTCAAGAACAAGTGGATAGTAAGCTCTAAAAAGGTGAAAGACCTATGGAGTCTGGACAGGATGCTAAAAGGGACGAGGCGGCATATATTACCATCGTAGAAGGCCCTCCCCCAGAATTCACGGAAGTGGACAACTATTGGACCGCTTCTTTGGCCGAGGGACGTTCGCCGGCTACAGTGGCTATGTGTGAGACGCGTACGTTCAACGGCGAGGTGCTGGTTGAACGCTGTCGCGTGGCATGGCAAGACGGGCGACCTGCGCGCTTGGATTTTCCGCAACTCGATGGTGGACGGGCCGTGGTGGAGATCGTTGCCGCCCGTTGCCAGCAGGCCTCGGAAGGCGAGAAGCTCATTCTGTGGGTTAAACTGGAAGACGTTGTGGAAATGGAAGAGAATGATTTTGAATGATGATGAGCGGTCAGAGCGACTTGTCGCCCACAGTCCCACTCTCACATTGAGAGGGGATACGCCTCCAAAAGGGGAAGAAGCCTATGCTTGAAGAGCTGCAAGCGTTCATTCGCGAACACGTAGCCGCCATTGAGCCGCTGGAGAAGGCGGTCAGCCTGGCCTATTGGCATTTCACGACGACGGGGAAAAAGGAATATGAGCAGGAAGTCACCCGTCTCCATGTGGCGTTGCGCAAGGTCTATGCCGACCCCGCTCGCTTTGAGCGGCTCAAGTCGCTGACAGATAATCAGATCATTAACGACCAGACGCTGGCTCGCCAGGTGACCTTGTTGCGTGATCTCTTCACCGGCAACCAAATGGATGATGAGACCATCGAGGAGCTAACTCAGCGTGAGGTCGCTATCGAGAGTATCTTCAATACCTTTCGGGCTGAACTTCAGGGGAAGAAGGTTACAGAGAACGAACTTAAGGAGATTCTGCGCGCATCAGATGACCTGGAATTGCGCTTCCAGGCCTGGCAGGCCAGCAAGCAGGTTGGCGCCCAGGTGGCCGGGCCGTTGATTGAGTTGGTGGAATTGCGTAATGAGATCGCTCATAGCATCGGCTTTGAGAATTTCTACCGCATGCGCATCACCCTGCAAGAACTGGACGACGACGAACTCTTCGCCATCTTCGATGAGCTGGATCGTTTGGTGAGCCCTATCTACCGCAACTACAAGGCTGACCTGGATGCGCAACTTGCCGATCGCTTCGGTATCCTCCCGGCTGACCTGCGCCCCTGGCATTATAGCGATCCCTTCTTCCAGGATGCACCAGCCGCCGACCCGGCCGTGCGCAAGTTCTTGGCGGATACCTTCGCCCACCAGGATATCGAAGCCCTCACCCGTCGCTTCTACCGGACCATCGGGCTGGATGTAGACGACGTGCTAGCGCGCAGCGATTTGTATGAGCGCGACGGTAAACAGCAACATGCCTACTGCATGCATGTGGACCGGAAGGATGATATCCGCATTCTGGCCAACATCAAGCCCAACGACAAGTGGATGGGCACTATGCTCCACGAGTGTGGACATGCGGTCTATGATAAATACCTGGACTCGGACCTTCCTTACCTTCTACGCCAGCATGCCCATATCCTCTTCACCGAAGCCATCGCGATGCTGATGGGGCGCCTTGAAACCGACCCACATTGGCTGACCACGTACGCTGGCGTCCCTGGGGGAGAAGCTCAATTACTGGCTGACCAACTATGGGGGCAAATGCGCGGGCAGTTGCTCATCATGTCCCGTTGGGTTTCCCTGATGAGCCGCTTCGAGCGAGCTCTTTACCGAGACCCTCGCCAAGACCTGAACAGTCTCTGGTGGGACTTGGAAGAGCGCTTCCAGATGGTACCGCGCCCCGAAGGGCGCGATGCGCCTGACTGGGCTGCCAAGATTCACCTGGGCACTACCCCTGTCTACTACCATAACTATCTGATGGGCGAACTGATCGCTTCTCAATTGCGTTCCTATGTCGAGACACACATCTTTGGCGAAGATGGGAACCCGGGCTATCGTTTTGTCACCGACCCGTCCCTGGGACACTTTCTCACCCAAAGAATATTCCGTCCTGGCGCGTTACGACATTGGCAAGATGCGCTGGAGTTTGCTACAGGCGAACGCCTGCGTCCCCAGTATTTTGTGGATCAGGTCAGAACATAGCCTAAGCGTAACACGCCTTGCCCCCCTGAGAATAGGATATCCTCAAAGAGGAGGAAATGACCGATGGAGATCAAAGGCAGGACGATTCTGGTGTTGGGCGGCTACGGCTTGGTAGGCATGGCTGTCTGCCGCCAATTGATGTATGAAGAACCGGATGCGCTCATTGTCGCCTCCTTGCTGGAGGACGAGGCCTACAAGGCCGTGGAGCGCCTGCGTGTCGAATTCCCTGATAGCCGGGTCAAGCTTATCCCCCTATGGGGTAACGTCTTCGTCCGTGCAACCCTCATGGACAAAACCCGTGCCGAGGCGCTGGCCAGTCCCGAGTACCGGCGCTGGATCTTTGATGACGTGCTGGCCGAGATGGGGGAGGTGACGCTAAGTAACTCGTATCTGGCGCAGGTCGTGCGGGGCGAAACAGCCCAGGCACCCGGGGTAGTGCCCGATGCTATCGTAGATTGCATTAACACCGCTACCGCCCTGGCCTATCAGGATATCTACACCAGTGCTGCCGAGGTGCTCGATATCTACGACCGGGCCATGGAAGTGTGGCGATTGGGTAAAGGTTCCCCCGATCAGACGGTCGAGCCCTACGTGGCAGCTGTCGAGCGGTTACTGGCAAGTCTGTATGTGCCGCAACTCGTCCGCCACGTTCAGATCTTGCATGAGGCCATGAGACGGGCCGGCACGCGGGCTTACATCAAAATCGGTACCAGTGGAACTGGCGGTATGGGATTGAATATCCCTTACACCCATGGCGAGGAGAAACCCTCGCGGGTGCTGCTTAGCAAAGCGGCTATGGCTGGCGCCCACAGCCTGCTCCTCTTCTTGATGGCTCGCACGCCGGGTAGTCCAGCCATAAAGGAGATTAAGCCCACCGCCGCTATCACCTGGAAGCAAATTGGCTATGGCCCGATCAAGAAGCGAGGGCGTGAGATCCCTCTTTACGATTGTCCGCCTGAACAAGGGTTGCCCCTGGTGGATGGCCAGGCCTTCGACTTGGGGGATCATCAAGGCGGACGGACGCTCGGCGGCGTGCTAGAGTCCGTCTATATTGACACAGGCGAGAACGGATATTTCTCATTGGCGGAATTCACTGCAATTACCACGTTGGGGCAGATGGAGGGAGTTACGCCGGAGGACATCGCCTTCAACGTGGTGCGCGAACTCAAGGGCATCAATACTGGCTGCGACATCGTAAGTGCCCTGGACGGCGCTGTGATTGGACCCAGCTATCGGGCTGGTGTGTTGCGCCATCGGGCCATCGAATTTGCGCGTCAGCTGCAACGCGAACATAACGTTGACAGCGTTGCTTTTGAGATTCTTGGCCCCCCCAGGCTTTCCAAATTGCTGTTCGAAGCCTATTTGCTCAAGCGTGTTTCCAACACGATGCAGGCGGTAGCCGATAGCAGCCCTGAGACGTTATCCGATGCACTGCTCAAATTGGTGACACAAGACGCTGATCTGCGCAGCCGGGCCATTTCTATCGGCATTCCTATCCTTATTCCCCGAGCACCTCGAACGGGGAATACCGCCTCCTCTCAGCAGGAGGGAGGGGAATTGACGCTAGGCGATGGCCTTAGCTTACTCTGCGCACAGCGAGACCGGCGGGATCATCGATGGGAGTGGCAGGATTGGCACGTAACCCCGACTGCCATCAACCGCTGGGCGGAAACTGAATGGATCGATCTGCGCCCCAGCAATATGGCCCGCTGGAAGGTGCGCCTGGCTCGCATCATATCCGAATCAGAAGGTATGCCCACGCCTGGCTTCGACTCCAGCTCGCGCTGGGGCCGCGCTATGGCCAGCCCGGCAACCTGGCAATTGCAGCCCGAAATAAACGTCGGTGAAGTCGTGGGCTGGATCTTCATTAATGAAGAAGAAGGCGGACGCATGAAAGGGTGAAACTGTTGAATGGACCAGCAAAATGGCCCCCCAATAGATCGTCTCAACAAGCTGTATGTCGAAGTCACCACTGCCTGCAATCTGAGCTGCCAGATGTGTGTGCAGCGTGTGTGGGAGGAACCTGTCGGGGATATGCCCCTGGCGACCTTCGGCGCCTTGATGGAGGGATTGTGCCAGTTCCCCTTGCCACCCACTGTTCACCTGGGCGGGTACGGCGAACCCATGTCCCACCCCAACTTCTTGGAAATGGTGCGCATGACCAAGGCAGCCGGTCTGCGTGTTGAAGTGACTACCAACGGCACGCTGCTTGATGCCGCCACAGCCAGCGCACTCATCGATTTGGATCTGGACCGGCTGGTCGTTTCCATAGATGGGGTGACACCCGAAAGCTACGGCCAGATTCGCTCCAACGGGAACTTTGAGAAGCTGGTTGAGGCCCTTCGCCTTATGCACCGGCTCAAGATCCGCTGGGGCGGGGCGCACAGAAACCCACAGCTGGGCATCGCCTTTGTGGCTATGAAGCGCAATGTGGCAGACTTGCCTGAGTTATCTCGATTGGCGACTCGGGTTGGGGCATGGTATATTCAGGTGTCTAATCTCGTCCCGCATAGGCAGGAGATGGAGCGCGAGATCTTATATCAACGGTCGCTGACCGCGTGCGCTTTCCGTGCCTCTCGTTGGGTGGCTGATATGAGCCTGCCCAAATTTGATGTGGATTCGTACACCTCCGAGCCACTGCGGCGAGTCTTTGCCTCCACCTCCAGCCTCAGCCTACTCGATGTGAGCCTGAGCGGTCGCAATGACTATTGCCGCTTCGCCCACGAGGGCTATGCCGCCGTGCGCTGGGATGGCCAGGTAAGTCCCTGCCTGCCGCTGCTGCATGATCATCCTGTGTACCTGCGCGGACGGCGCAAGCAGGTGACTCACTACCCGCTGGGCAACATCTACGAACAACCATTGCGCACGATATGGGATTCACCAGAATTCGTCCACTTCCGGGCCCGGTTGCGTGAGTTTCATTTCTCGCCCTGCAGTACTTGCGGGGGCTGTGAGCGCTTCGCTGCTAACTTTGTGGATTGCATCCATAACGCCTTTCCTACCTGCGGCGGCTGTTTGTGGGCTCAGGGATTCGTCCAGTGCCCATAGAGTGAAAATCTAAACAAAGCTATAATGAGGAGATGGGCGCAAACGGTTCCTGAGCACCTGGCCTATACCTCTAAGCTTCTATCGTTCCATCAATGCCATCAAATAGGGGATTGCCTGTGTGGGCAAAAAACGTCGTAAATACTTGTATGAATATCTCAACCAGTGAAAAAGTACTGCTCATCACCGACCAGCGGTTGGCACACATACAGGAACGGCTGGTGGCTGAGATCCTGTCCTGCAGCCCTGCCCAGTTATGGACCTACACCCTCCCGGATGCTGAGCGCCCCTTTCTGGAGTACCCACCTTTGCTGCACCAGGTAGCTGCCCAGGCGGACGCAGTGATAGTGTTTTACTCGCATCTACAACCTGAGGAGACTCCGGGACGTTTGGCCTGTTGGCGCACCTGCCGCGGAAATCGGACGCGGGTGGGCTTCGGACCCCAGATTGAAGACTCGATCCTGCAGAATGAGCTCAGTGCTGATTATCAAGCCATCGCTACTATCACGCGCCGGCTCAAGCGACACCTGGAGGGCAAAGAGCAGGTGTCCATCACCACTCCCCTGGGCACCGACTTGA
>CP070811.1:4322306-4326896 GCA_020343875.1 Anaerolineales bacterium
ATTTCGCCGGTGCGTGGCTTGTACTTCATCGGATTTCCTTGGCTCAGTAGTCGCAAATCGGGCATCATTTATGGAATTGATGAGGATGCCCATTACATCGCTGATGCAATTTCAGAACAATTAGCCTAGGTACACGCCATAAAGTACTCTCCGATGAACTGCAAAAAGCCAGGTACCCAAAACGTCAATCCCAGCCCAACAAAGCGTGCAGCGACCGGATGGGATTCTGCGCGGTTTTCAAGTAGTTTTCTGGCTTCGAGTTTTTTCCGCTGTCGGTAGAGTGAGGCCAGCACGTACGGAGCAGCGCCAGGCCACGTTGTAAAACTAAGTTGTAGGCCATATACTGACAAACGAATGAGCCTATGGCCTACACCAAAATCAGCGTTCTGCCGATAGTTATCAGCAGTCGGATCGTGTATACTGGTAGTATGACTATGATACCTTCACTCTCGAACCGCAAAATCAAAGTATTCATCGTCGACGACTCGCTTATCGTCCGGGAACATTTGGTCACGATGCTCGACGACTTGGCGGGGATCGAAATTGTGGGCCAGGCGGAGAATGTGGCCGAGGCTATCAGCGGTATTCGGATAATCCAGCCGGATGTGGTGATCCTAGACATTCGCATGCCAGGCGGCAGCGGGATTGATGTCCTGCGAACTGTCAAACAGGACAAGCTGGCGCCAATGGTTATTATCCTGACCAATTATCCGTATCCGGCGTATCGGCAAAAATGCCTGCAGGCCGGGGCCGACTTCTTTCTGGATAAGTCAACCGAGTTTGACCAAATCCCGGAATTGTTCGAGCAGTTCAAGCATGGTGCGGGATCTGGCTCGGCCCTGTGAAGAGCGAGCTGGTAGCTTCAAACAGCCAAGCCGCGGCAAGCGCCGCTCATGTGGCAGAATAAGGAGCTTCTCATAGAATTCAAAGTCGGCGATTTCATTGTGCACCCTGTCTACGGTCTGGGCCACCTTGTCAAGATTGAGGAAAGACAGTTTTCTGAGATGCGGGCCCGCCTCTACTACCAAATCACTTTGCCCAATAGTACTGTATGGATACCCGTAGAGGCTAGGGTGACCATTGGGCTGCGCTTGGTAACGGCCAGGGGCGATCTCGATCAGTACAGGGATTTATTGAAAAGCCGTCCGGTTCCCCTGCACAAAGACTACAAGCGGCGACATCTGGAATTGGTGAGTCGTTTGAACCAGGGCTCATTCCAGGTGGTGTGCGAAGTTGTGCGGGACCTGACCGCGTGGGGTTGGCGAAAGCCATTAAACCGGGCGGATGCGGTCACCCTCAAGAAGACGCAGGAGAGCCTATATCAAGAATGGGCAACGGCGGCTGGCGTATCAATAGCCGAGGCGATCAAAGAAATTAAATCCTTGCTGCAGACAACTCAGTAAGCATCTTTGGAGTGATACGACCAAACTAAGCCGAGAACAAGTTTTACCGATCATCGAGCCTGCTAGTGGGAGGGGCAAAAAGCCGGAACTTTGCGGCGCGGGGCAGAAGTGGAGCCCGCCGCGCTACTCTACTTGATCTATGGAGACGTGAAATGATAACTAGAAATGATGAAAGGCGACTGATTGAATTGGCTTTTGACTACGTTTCAGCCGAAACAGAGCAGCAGGCCAATCAAGCGCACGACCAGGCCGCGATGATGGCCGCAGAAACGACCACTTTCAAGAGGTGGTTTGATTTGATTGAATACATCAAGGCGTGGAATAGTAGCCATGAGCACAACGATTCCATGGACCGAGCCAGGGCTCTGCAGTTCTTCTCAACCCGGCAATCTGAATTGTAACCAACACAGACAGAGTCCCTATCCGCAAAATAACCATTGAAAGGTAAGGGTCTATTCCTTGAACCTGTCTGATGTATATAGGTAGTTAGTGAAAACATGACCTTTTTGGATAGTTCCACTGATACCTGAAAAGAAAGGGGACGACTTTGACTCCCGATAATAACCCCCAGCGACAAGAACAAGATTCGTCGCCGCTGAGGCGGTCCATCGTAATGGCGGTGATCATACTGGCAACTGGCAGTTACTTCCTCTTGCCTCTGTTCAATCGCGCACCGGCGCAAGACGTTTCGCTGCCCGGCATCGTCACCGCCATTGAAGCAGGTCAAGTAGAGACCCTCACGGTGCGGGGCGATTCGTTGATTGCTACCAAATTCGATGGCACCCGTCTGGGCTCCCGTAAAGAGTCGAATATCAGCACGGTTGAAGCGCTTCAAATTCTGGGCGCTTCGCCCGAGGCATTGAGAACATTGCCCATTAAAGTCGAAAATCCCAGTTTCGGCTTTGCCGGTCTATTCGGCCTGTTGCTCACTGTTGTGCCGCTCCTCCTGGTTGGCTACATCATGTTCCGGTTTGCGCGGCAAATGCAAGGCGGCGGTCTATTCGGAGGGATTGGGCGCAGCACGCCGCGTGTCTTGTCAAGTGCCGCCGCCAAAGATCAAAAGATGAACATGTCGGTGGTGACATTTGACGACGTGGCCGGGGCGGACCAGGCCAAACTGGAACTCCAGGAAGTCGTTGAATTTCTGAGAGAATCCGACAAATTCGTCAAGTTAGGCGCGCGCATTCCCAAAGGGGTGCTAATGGCTGGCGTTCCGGGTACCGGCAAGACGCTAATGGCTAAGGCCGTCGCCGGGGAAGCCGGGGTGCCCTTCTTTAGCATCTCCGGCTCGGAGTTCGTCGAAATGTTTGTTGGCGTGGGTGCCTCCCGGGTGCGCGACCTGTTCAAGCGGGCCCGGGAGCAGGCGCCGGCTATTGTCTTCGTCGACGAGATTGACGCCGTGGGTCGCCGGCGCGGCATCGGCCTGGGCGGCGGTAATGATGAGCGCGAGCAGACGCTCAATCAGATCCTGGTTGAAATGGATGGGTTCGGCACCGACACCAACGTCATCGTCATTGCAGCCACGAACCGGCCCGACGTGCTCGACCCAGCCCTGCTACGGCCCGGCCGCTTTGACCGCAAGGTCATTCTGGACCGGCCGGACATCGATGCCCGGGCAGCGATCCTGCGTGTCCATACCCGGGGCAAGCCGCTGGGCCCCTATGTAGGTATCGCCGACCTGGCCAAACTGACGCCCGGTTTTGTCGGGGCCGACCTGGAAAACCTGGTCAACGAGGCGGCTATTCTGGCCGCCCGTCGCAACCTGAGCTTGATCGGCCAACCGGAATTTCAAGATGCTATGGAGCGTATCGTGGCTGGACCGGAGCGCAAGGGCAGAATCATCAGCCAACACGAACGGGAAGTGGTGGCCTACCACGAATCCGGCCATGCGGTGGTGATGCACAACCTGGAGAACAGCGACCCGGTTCACAAAGTCAGCATCATCTCCCGCGGTATGGCCCTTGGCTACACCATGCCCTTGCCTGAAAGAGACCGATACCTGCGTAGCAAGGAAGCGTTTGAAGACGAACTCGTGGGCCTGCTGGGTGGCCGCGCCGCGGAAGAGATCATCTTCAACCGCATAACGACCGGCGCGGCCGACGACCTGGAGCGAGCGACCGAGCTGGCCCGGTCCATGATCACCCGCTACGGGTTCAGCGAGGCGTTGGGGCTGCGCACCTTTGGGCAGGTGCAGGGGAATCCGTACCTGGGCAACCTGGGCGAGACCCCCAACTACGGCGAGGAGATGTCTCGGCGCATCGACCAAGAAATCAGCCAAATCCTGGACACGGCTTACCAGCGTGCCAAGAACATCATTATCCAGCAGAAAGACAGGCTGGAGAACTTGGCCAAGACACTGCTGGATATTGAAACCGTTGAACGGCCTCAGTTTGAAGCACTAATGGCCTAAAAGCAATAACCGCCGAGAATCAGGTTAGATACCTGTAAAGAACCTTCCATGACTCTTTCGCGATCTGGCACCCAATTTGACAATCAGGGGCAACAGGGGTACACTTCGACTTGACAGAATAATGTAAGCTGCACGCTGGTTAATGTTAACTCGCCGTCCAGGCCTTACTTCGCCTGAACGGCGTTTTTTTTCACCGCCGGGTGTGCAGCGCCAATCCAAAACGGGCCCGTCAGTTCACTCTGGGCTGACGGCCACAATTCACTACATTTAAGGAAACAAAATTGACTGTGAAATTTGAACAATTGAAACTTCATCCCAGCCTCATGCAAGGCGTGCATGAGCAGGGATACAGCGCTCCCACACCCATTCAGGCCCAGGCTATCCCGGCGGCGTTGGAAGGCCGCGATGTGATTGCCTGCGCGCCGACCGGTACAGGCAAGACCGCCGCCTTCCTGCTGCCTACGCTGCAACACTTACTGACTGGGCCGCCGCGCCAGACGCGAGCATTGGTTTTAACACCGACGCGCGAGTTGGCGATTCAGGTAAACGATGAGATGTCCCACCTCAATCGCTATACGCCCCTCAAGGGCGTAGCGGTGTACGGCGGGGTGTCGATGGGGCCCCAACGGCAGGCGCTGCAGGCCGGCGCGACGGTGGTGACCGCGACACCCGGCCGGCTGCTCGACCATATCCGGCGCGGTTGGCTGAATTTGAGCCACGTCGAGGTGTTGGTATTGGACGAGGCCGACCGGATGCTGGATATGGGCTTTCTGCCCG
>CP070811.1:4326996-4340225 GCA_020343875.1 Anaerolineales bacterium
CAACGAAGAGACCTGGGTTAACGAGGGCTTGTCCGAGCTGGCGATGGCTCTTAGCGGCTACGATACTGGAGGGACGGAGCGCGTCTTCGCCCAGACGCCCGATACGCAGCTAAACACCTGGGGTGATTCACCCAATGAGTCCATCGCGCACTATGGAGGGAGCTTCCTCTTTTTAAGCTACTTCCTGGAGCGATTTGGTGAAGATCTGATGCGCCAGGTAGTGGCCCATCCAGCCAATGGTGCGGATGGCTTCAATGCCGTGTTGGTTGACCAAGGACAATCACATCGCTTCGATGATATTTTTGCCGATTGGCTGGTGGCCAATTACCTGGATGATCCGACCATTGACGAAGGCCAGTGGGGTTATCGGGATCTGTCAGTCAGTTCGGTCAGTCTGGATAGCCAACACAAGGACTATCCGGCATCCCGAGAGAGCACTGTCAGCCAGTATGCCGCAGACTACATCACCTTTGAAGGCCGACCAGGCAGCCTGTCCATCGAATTCACTGGCGACACACAGGTAAAGGTGGTTCCCAACCAGGCTCACAGCGGAGCCTACCAGTGGTGGTCTAACCGGGGGGATGACTCGGATATGAGTCTCACTCACTCCTTTGATTTGTCAGGCGTAGACCAGGCCACGCTGCAATTTTGGGCCTGGTACGACATCGAGGGGGACTGGGATTTTGCCTACGTGGAAGTCTCCACCGACGGCGGCCAGACCTGGGACATTTTGCCCGGCCGATACACTACGACCGAAAACAAAAGTGGCAACAGCTTTGGCCACGCTTGGACCGGCATCTCTGGCGATGAGGATACTCCCCAATGGGTGCAAGAGGAAGTTGACCTGTCGCCATACGCCGGACAGCCAGTGGACGTGCGCTTCGAGTACATCACTGACGACGCCATCACTCACGAAGGTTTCTTGATCGATGACATTGCCATCCCGGCCATCGGCTTTTTTGATGACGCGGAATCCGGCGACGGCAGCTGGCAAGCATCTGGCTTCGTGCGTATGGATAACGTGCTCCCCCAGCGCTTCGTTGTGCAGGCCATCCAGGTGGGGGACGAAACACGCGTACAACGCATGACGCTGGACGAACGCAACCACGGGCAACTGACCATCGATGGGCTGGGCGAGACGACCGACCAGGTAGTATTGGTGATCAGCGCAATTACACCCTTTACCACCGAGGCCGCCAGCTACCGTTACAACGCTAGCCTGACACAATAGGGCTCGCGGCCTGCTTCCTTAAGGAGTTTGACCAATGCCTGACCGCCCTGGCTTCGAAATTCCTGCCCGCATTACCCCTGCCGACGATGATGGTTATTTTGAGCAACTGACCAAGGCCGTCTTCCAGGCAGGGTTTAGCTGGCAGGTAGTGAACGACAAGTGGCCTGACTTCCGGCGAGCGTTCGAAGATTTTAACGTGGACCGAGTAGCCGCCTACGGCCCCGAAGACGTAGACCGCCTGCTGTCCGACCGGAGCATCGTTCGGAACGGTCGCAAGATCGAAGCTACTATCCTTAACGCCATTCAGTTCCAGACCATCGCCCACGAGTTTGGCTACTTCGCAAGGTATTTGCGCTCCCTGGATGATCTCCCGTATCGGGAGCGGCAAAAGACCCTTTCAAAACGCTTCAAGAACTTGGGACGCACCGGAACCTTCGTCTTCCTGTGGTGCGTCAATGAGGAAGTGCCTAGCTGGGAAGATCGCTGACCAGTCATCGAAATACTTGACTGCTGATAATCTGGCATTCTTCATCCAAGAACCACACGTAAACAGATTGCCAAAGTGGGGAACGAGAATGGCGCTGGTCGTTTTCGTCGCCGGCACATTGATTCTGACGATATTCATTGCCTGGGCAACGTACCACAGCGCTGAGATGCTCAAGCAGGTGAAGGTTGATTTCAACCTTCTTTTGTTGCCTGCCGAGAATCTGCTGCGAGTGGGCCTGGTCATCACCTGCTTGATCTTGGGTTGGGCCAGTGGATTGTCCCGGGAGCAGTTTGGCTGGATCAGCCACACGCCACTTGCCGACATAGCCATCGGCTTGGGAACAGGCATTCTGGTGCAGTTACCCCTCAACGCGCTGACCAACTGGGCACTCATGCGCTTTGGGCCTCAGATCTATTCTCCTCTGGTTATACGCAGTATCCTGCCTCGCCAACGTGACGAATGGGCACCGGTGTTGCTGGCACTCTTCCCGGCCGTGTTGGTGGAGGAATTGCTGTTTCGCTCCTTGCTGCTGGGCGGGCTGAAGATGTTTTTCCCGGTTTCGGCGCTGGTTGCTGGCACGGCACTCCTGTTCGGCTGGATGCATAGCCCTCAGGGACGTCTGGGGATGGTCATAACGGCGGCCGTTAGCCTCCTGTTGGCCGGTCTTTTTCTCTGGCGTGGGAGTTTGCTCCCTCCTCTACTTGCTCACTACGTGGTGAACCTGCTCCAGCTACTGGTTGCTCATCGTCATCGTGACAGGCTATTATAGCATCGCCGCGTGGCCTTACGACAACAGGCATTGACAAATTGGAGAATGTCAATTATACTTGACTTAGGTGAACTTGACATAGGATTGGGTGGCGCTCGCAGGAGGCTCAGCGATGGAAGTTGACTATCCAGACATTATCAGTGAATATCTGGTCGCCACCGAGCGATATGAGAGCGATGGCGTGCAGATCGCCCCTTACCTGGAGCCAGCCAAGGTCGCCATGGGTGAAACCGCCAATTTAGTCCTGTTTCTACAGAATGCGGTTGATGCGCCGGTGGAACTGACGATTGAACCCGTATTGCCCCAGTCCGGCCGTTTAAGAGGATCGCCCATGCTGGCGGTCGGCGAGCCAAAGTGGCAGGTAGCCCTGGAGCCTGCACAAGTGGGGGTCTTGTTTGTGCCGATAACGACAACCCCTCAGGCAAAGGAAGGCCAGCACCCCATACACCTGAACATCTCAGGGAAAATGAAAGCCCACGCCACTCGCATCCGGTATGGCGAATCCAAGGGGCGCTTCCGAAGCAACTTGATTGATGATGTGGTGGGTCTAAACCTGGTCCGGGTGGTCGGCGTTCCATATAAAGCAGTAACTACCCGCAAGATCAGTATGTCGCTCACGGTCCAAGGCGAGGCTGCCCCCCCCGACCAAACACCGGATCTGGCAACCAGGTTTGATGTCCTTTGGAATCGGGAAGAGATTGACCGGCAGTATGAAGCACTGCAAGAGGTGAGCCAGCGGCGTGCTATTATCATCGACCAGCTACAAACGGAACCACTCTACGTGGGGCTTTTTGGGGAAGGGCACAAACGCTTCGCCGATGCAGGCCTGCCTTTGCGCGTCGGTGAAGCAGTGGCGCTGGGCAAGATCTTAACCTATACAGTTCGTCATTTTTTGGCGAACAGCGACTTGCAGGATGGCCTGTTGGTGCCAATGTGGGACCTGGCCAAGAAATATGAGATACCAACCGGTGACCCGCTTTGGGTGCTGCGTAACGTTGGTTTTCAGCATTTGCTGCGGCTGAGCGTGGCATTGAGCTTTGGCTTAGTGCATAAGGCGCTAGGACGCCAGCCATGGACCTTAGAAGAGCGACGAGCTGTGATCTCCCTGGTGGCCGACACGGTGGAAGCAGCTGAACTACTTCCACCTGAATTCCTATACATCCCCTTGATGATGGCAGCCGCTTACATCTCCGACCAGATTATCCTGGACGGTGAGGACAGCAAGCATAGTCTCAGACTACTGCAGAAGGCCAAATCGGCCCGAGCCGACGTCTTTGGCGAGCCGGACCTAGACGAAGCCAACCTCATCTTCGACCGTCTCCTGAATGCTGCATTGCAGGCTTAGGGGCAGCATATACCTCAGATCGTATACGGCACAATACCCCTACCTTGCTTTGAGGTCGGCCAAGCGGGCGTGCGCCTCAGCACGGGTGCTCTCAGCAGTTCGCCGCCCCTCCTCCAAAATCGCCTCAATTCGACTCAAGAAGCGTTCTCGAGTCTCTGACCCCGGCTGCGGAGCGTACAGCGTCACAATTGCCCCGCCCAGAACCACGCCAACCACAAAGCCAGCCAGGAAGTTGATCAGTCGCATCATAGATTGGGCCTCCTCAGAGACAGAGTTGTACTCGGGTGGTAAACTGACATTTCGCTCGCTGAAGCGAAACCTCCTCTCACCCAGATAAACGCCTGAATTATACTGCTAAACGTCGCAGTCCACAACGCAAGCGCGGGCCAACCACAAAGGCCGTCTGTTCAGTTGGGCATAGAGCCAATTTGCTGCCGCAAGGCTGCCAGGTTAGCAGCCACACTCGCCCGACGGTTGAAGATGGCCGAGCCGATAACCAACACGCTGGCACCCGCCGCTACGACCTCAGCAACGTTGTGCGACTTGATGCCGCCATCCACTTCCAATTCTACCCCAGTCAACCCACGTTCGTCCAGCATCCGACGTAAACGAGCGATTTTGTCCATGCTGCCAGGTATATACGACTGACCGCCAAAGCCAGGATTGACTGACATAATCAGCACCAGATCCACATCAGGCAAAACCTCTTGCAACGTAGCCAAGGGAGTGGCCGGGTTGAGGGTGACCCCAGCCTTGACCCCCAGTTCCTTGATCTGCTGAATGGTACGATGCAGGTGAGGACAAGTCTCTACGTGAACGGTGAGAACATCAGCCCCTGCCTGGGCAAACTCATGGATGAGACGATCAGGCTGCTCAATCATCAGGTGTACATCTAACGGCAGGTCGGTGATAGGCCGCAGAGCTTCAAGGACAAGGGGTCCAATGGTCAGATTGGGCACAAATCGCCCATCCATCACGTCCACATGAATCCAGTCTGCTCCAGCAGCGGTCGCTTCTTGTACCTGTTCGCCCAGGCGGGCGAAGTCGGCCGACAGGATAGAGGCTGCAATCTTGGCGTTCATCGGTTTCGGCTCCAGTTGGCTATGCTGGGCATTATAACACTATCTATTAGTATTGTCACACCAACTTACCACAGACATAACAATTCTCATTGCTATTTCATTCCCTTTATAGTAGAATGCACCCCAACAGGAAAGCGCCGCAAACCCCAACCGCCCCTGCTCCACCTGGGCGGGCCTTGCCTTCAGCGTGATGGCGTGTCGCTCAAGGTTGAGCCCCATTCATCATGAGTCTAGCCACGCCCGCGAAAAGCCAATGGCAGCAGAGCAACAGCCATTTCATGGAACAACCACGCGGCTGCAGTGCCAGGCAATCATCTTCGACCTGGACGGCGTCCTAATTGACTCGTCAGCCGTGGTCAGACGGCAGTGGCGCCGCTGGGCCACGGAGCATGGCATCAACGCCGACGCGGCCCTTAACGTGATGCACGGCAGGCGCCTGGTTGAGATTATCAGCCATGTGGCTCCGCATCTCAACGCCAAGCAGGAAGCGGCTCGCCTGGCGGCCCGCGAAGCCGCTGATACCGACGGTCTGCACAAAATCGCAGGAGCTGCGCAGCTGATAGGCTCGCTGCCCACGGGCACATGGGCTGTGGTTACGTCAGGCAACAGAGATACGGCGATGGCCAGGCTCAAGCACGGGAATCTGCCTGTGCCGGCCGTACTGGTCACCGCCGACGATGTCCGGCGAGGTAAGCCAGACCCGGAAGCACATTTGCTTGCGGCAGAGCGGCTTGGCATCCCGCCTTCCAGGTGCGTTGTGGTGGAAGACGCCCCGGCGGGAGTTGAAGCGGCCCGCGCCGCAGGTATGTGTGCGGTAGCGGTGGCTACCACGCACACGCCCAGAGAGCTTGAGGAGGCCCACGTAATCGCTGCCAGCCTTCTGGATATCCAGATCGAAGCCAGCCATGCCGCCTCAAACCCGGCGACAGGACCGCCCTACACACTACTGAACCTGATCATCCGTTAACGCCCGGCGTATACAAGGCGAGCTTAGCGTGGAAGATGAATCATGGTACAGATACTTTGACCCTTGATTGGAGACGACTTGGACGCAAAAACTATAGCAACGAACAACGCGCCGCCCAAAAGTGCAGGTAGAATCTCCAAGACAATTGCCTACTACGTGGCCTTTGTCGCTTTGGGTTTGGTTGCGGCCGCATTAGGGCCAACCCTGCCCGGTTTAGCCGAACACACCCAGGCCCACTTGAGCAAGATCAGCCTTCTTTTCACGGCCAACGCGATGGGATATCTGGCCGGATCTTTGCTGGGTGGACGATTGTACGATCGGGTGCCGGGGCATCCAGTGATGGCTGCTATGCTGATGATAATGGTCGCTATGATGATATCGGTTCCTTTGATCTCACTGTTTTGGGTATTATTTACTGCCTTTTTGATCTTAGGCTTGGCCCAAGGCGCACTGGACGTGGGAGGTAACACCCTGCTGGTCTGGGTGCATGGCGACAAAGTTGGCCCATTTATGAATGGGCTGCATTTCTTCTTTGGAATCGGCGCTTTTCTGTCGCCCATCATCATCGCCCAGGCCGTATTGAGGAGTGGCGATATTATCTGGGCCTATTGGGCCTTGGCTCTGCCGATGTTACCCGTGCTGGCCTGGCTGCTACGCCTGCCCAGCCCCTCACTTGGAGACGCCCCTAGCAACGAACCGGCCGAGCAGGCCAACCATCGCCTGGTGGCCTTGATCGCGTTATTCTTTTTCCTTCACGTAGGAGCAGAGATTAGCTTCGGGGGCTGGATATTCACCTACGCCGTGGCGCAGGATATCAGCAGCGAAACGCTGGCTGCTTATCTGACTTCAGCCTTCTGGGGAGCGCTCACCCTGGGCCGGTTGCTGGCCATCCCCATCGCCGTGCGCCTCAGACCTAGCATCGTCTTACGAAACAGCCTGGTGGGATGCCTGCTCAGCATGGGCATCGTCTTGCTGTGGCCGAAGTCGCTGGCAGCGATCTGGCTGGGAACCCTGGGAATGGGCCTCTCAATCGCGGCAATGTTCCCCACCACCGTCTCCCTGGCCGAGCGTCGGATGGTGATCACCGGTCAGGTGACAGGTTGGTTTTTTGTGGGAGCCAGCCTGGGGGGTATGTCCCTGCCTTGGATGATTGGCCAACTTTTCGAATCGATTGGGCCGCAAGTGGCGATGTCTACCATCATGGCGGCCATGATCCTGGCCTTGGGTGTCTTTGCTGCAATCAAATGGCTCACCGAAGGTAGCCGTTTTTCCAAACGTGCCGGTGTTCTCGAAAATTGAGCCAAGCCTATCTAAAACTCGCAATCCAACCAAGGCGAGAGCCAGCGGGCTTCTAGAAATAATCAACTGCTACCAGGCAGTTCGATTACTTGAGGAATCTGAATGCTCGATGGTATCGCCCTTAGTGCTGACGACCCTGTGTGGCACAGCCAGACCTTGCACATAAAGGCAGTCGAAAGCCTAAGCCATGCTTGAGGTGAGGAATATTTCTATACCAAGGAGAGGACCATGGATTTGCAACCGAGGCAGGTACTTCAGACGGTCGAGCCACAACCCGTCATAGAAGGAGCAGGGGTTAAGCTAAAGCGAAGTATCGCAACCAGCAGGTTAAACTACGTGGATCCATTCCTGTTGTTCGACCATTTTGGATCCGATAACCCGGATGACTACCTGGCGGGCTTTCCCATGCACCCTCACCGGGGAATTGAAACCGTGACCTATATGCTGGCTGGCGCCGTCCAACACCGAGACAGCATTGGAAATTCGGGAATCATTGAAGCGGGCGACGTACAGTGGATGACAGCCGGGGGCGGGATTATGCACGAGGAAATGCCCCAGCCTCGCCAGGGCCAGATGGGTGGCTTCCAGTTGTGGGTCAACCTGCCGGCCAAGTTCAAGATGACCCGGCCTCGCTATCAGGAGATCCCCTTAGCCCAGATTCCGGAGATTAAGCGAGAGGATGGAGTGGCAATCCGAGTGATCGCAGGCACGGTGGATGACGTACGAGGCCCGGTGACTGAAATTGTGGCAGACCCGACCTACCTGGACGTATCGATTCCCGCCAACGCTTCGTTTGTCCATTCGATCGAGAAGGGGCATGCAGCCATCGCCTATGTATTCGAGGGCCAAGGGACCTTTGGCATCACCCCTGAAGGTGGTGGCGAAACCGTCCCCCATCCGAAACTGGTCGTCTTCGAGGACGGCGATTACATCGAAGTGCGCACCGCAGGACAGGCGGTCCGATTTCTTCTCATCTCGGGCAAGCCCCTGTATGAACCCATTGCCAGGTACGGGCCTTTCGTTATGAACACCAGAGCAGAGATCGAACAGGCGCTGCGAGACCTTCAAAATGGCACATTTGTGAAACAGGGCTGAGTCACGATAAGGTACACTAATGTGGCCCACACATGGTCCCGGCTGCCAGCCTGGTCATGGGGACGCAAGTCAAGCTGATGGACACTCAAGTTGAGCATCAACGTGAAGGCGCTATTTCAACTCCTTCATGCTTAGGCCAATGCGACCGCGCTCCAAATCCACGCTGATTACTCTCACCGTCACCACGTCGCCCACACCCACCACTTCAAATGGGTTTCTCACGTAGCGATCGGCCATCTGGCTGATGTGCACCAGGCCATCTTGCTTGACGCCAATGTCTACGAAGGCGCCGAAATCCACCACGTTGCGCACAGTGCCTTTGAGCGTCATCCCCTCTTTCAGGTCTTCCATTTTGAGCACGTCCTGGCGCAGCAAGGGGGGCGGCAGCTCATCGCGTGGGTCGCGGCCGGGCTTTGCCAGCGACTCCAGGATATCAGCCAGAGTAGGCTGACCAACCTCCAACAGGGCAGCCAGGTCGCTCAAGTCTTCACGCCGGCGCAGCCGTTCGATCCGGGTCGGCAGGTCTCGTTCGTCGCCACGCACCTCCAGGTACTCAAACAGCCGCTCAACGGCCGGGTAGCTTTCAGGGTGGATGAAGGTGTTGTCCAGGGGCTGGTCACCGCCGGGAATCTTGAGGAAGCCGATGGCCTGCTGGTAAGTCTTTTCACCCAGCCCCTTCACGTTTCTCAAGTCCTGGCGATGGCGGAAGGGGCCATGTTGTTCACGATGTTTGACGACGGCATCCGCCACCCGGCGGCTGACCCCGGCCACGTAGCTGAGCAACGGGGCGCTGGCGGTGTTGACGTCCACCCCCACGTGGTTGACAGCGCTCTCTACCACCGCGTCCAGAGTCTCGCCCAGGCGTTTCTGGTTCACATCGTGTTGGTAGAGGCCAACCCCGATAGACTTGGGCTCAATCTTCACCAGTTCCGCCAGCGGGTCTTGCAGACGACGGGCGATGGAGATGGCCCCCCGCATGGAGACGTCCAGGTCGGGGAACTCAGCCCGCGCCAAATCGCTGGCCGAGTAGACCGACGCCCCCGCCTCATTCACAATCACGTAGGCAGTCTCCCTGCCCCCTGAGACCAGGGGCCTGGCCTCTGAAAGCACTTCGGCCGCTAGCTGCTCCGTCTCCCGGCTGGCAGTGCCGTTACCGATGGCAATCACGTCGGCACCCCGTTCCACGATCAGCTTAACCAGGGTGGCCCTGGCCTGATCCCACTGCTTCTGCGGCTCGTGAGGGTAGATGGTGGTCCCTCCCAGGAACTTGCCGGTGCCGTCCACCAGGGCCACCTTGCAGCCGGTGCGGTAGCCGGGGTCAACCCCCACCACTACTTTGTCACGGAGGGGCGACCCCAGCAGCAACTGGCGCAGGTTGGTGGCGAAGGTTTGGATGGCGTGCTCATCGGAGGTCTGAGTTGATTCGCCCCGCAGTTCGCGTTCAATGGAGGGGGACAGCAAGCGCTGATAGCCATCGGCTACGGCGGCCCGAATGTGATCGCTGAAGACTGACTTGGGATTGGACACCAAACGGGCCTGGATGCGCTTCACCAGTTCCTCGTCTGGCCCTTCCAGCTTTATCTTAAGGATGCCCTCTCGCTCGCCCCGGTTGATGGCCAGCAGCCGGTGGGCGGGAATGGCGCTCAACTTCTCCCGATAGTCGTAATACATCTGATACACGCGCCGCTCGTCCTTGGTCTCATCGGCGACCGTCACCACCAGCCAGGCCTCTTTGCGAGTCCGCTCGCGGACGCTAGCCCGTATGTCGGCGTCCTCGGCCACGTTCTCGGCAATGATGTCTCGCGCGCCGGCGAAAGCGTCTTCGACGGTGGGCACCTCGTTGCTGAGGAAAGGAGTCGCGATCTGGGCCAGGTCGCCCTCGGTTAGCTCTTGGGCCAGCATGGTTTGAGCCAGCGGCTCTAGCCCCCGTTCGCGGGCGATGGTGGCCCGGGTGCGACGCTTAGGCTTGTAGGGCAAATACAAATCTTCCACCGCCTGCAAGGTGGAAGCAGCTTCGATGCGGGCGCGCAGGTCGTCAGTCAGCTTGCCCTGCTCCTGGATGCTGTTCAGCACCGTCTCTTTGCGAGCTTCCAGGTTGCGCAGGTAGGTCAACCGCTCCAAAATGGTCCGCAATTGGGCCTCGTCCAGCCCGCCGGTCATCTCCTTGCGGTAACGGGCCACGAAGGGCACCGTATTTTCGTCGTCGAAGAGCTGGATGGAACGAGCCACCTGGTTGGAACGAATGGCCAATTCACCAGCGATGGTTTGGGCAAAGTCGATGGACATGGATTCTCCTCCGGTTGCAGGATGAGCACGTCACGCCAGTGGCAGAGCCATTACTCTTGAGGAGTCGGCCTCAGCCCTGAGATGAAACGGCCTAGCCAGCCAGCTACACAGCGTGGCACAACGCGCCAGGTACACGACCGGTAGCAGATTGTACGGCAATCCGCTCTAAGGCGCAAGGTACACAGCCGCGCCTTCGCACATCGCGTTCAACTCAGCTGGCCCCCTCATCCGCTTGCCAAATCAGGTATGGCCGCCCATCGAGGGAAAGAGGCAAGGGTGAACAGCCTGCCCTGCCTGGCACCCGGCGCGGCAAGCCGAGCTGTTGGCCAGCCTGACCGGCGATGCTAGCCTGACGGGTGCAGCGTGAAAGGTCTGGCACAAAGCCGGCGACTCGCGACGGAGCCAGCCACCTCGGGCGCCCGCACGGCCATCGTCGCATATGCATGAGGTACAGGCGCTTGGTTATCATAATTACCACGAAAACAACCTGATATTGGTCATCAGGAAGGCAATCACCCAAGATTTAGGGCCAGTTTTCTGAGCCTTCCTCCGGCGAGACAATCCCCTTTCACCCGCCTGCAAGTCACATGGGCATTGAGTTTTGGGTGGGGCTGCTGTATAATGAGATAGAAGGGAGGCGGTCTCTCTCCCTCGGCCCATGGCTCGTAAGACCCCCAGCCCACGTCGAAGCAGGGCAGCTACTCGTCGTTGTAAAAAAGGAAATCAACCATGAGAGAAGATCGCTACCAAAACGTAGCCAGGTTCTACGACAGGCTATTTGAGCCGATGAACAGTGGCCTGAGGTTACTGGGGGTGAGAATGTTCCGCCCGCAAAAGGGGATGGCGGTGCTCGACGTGGGCTGTGGTACAGGCACCCACCTGCAACTTTACCGCAGATACGAATGTAGTTTGTTTGGCATTGACACCTCATCATCTATGTTAGAAGTCGCCCGGGACAGGCTGGGTGATGGAGCAGAGCTTCGACTCCAAGATGCATCGGAGATGCCCTACGAAAATGGGGCATTCGACCTGGTTACTTGTATGCTGGCCCTGCACGAGATGAATCAGGCTATGCGGGCGGCTGTGATCGGTGAAATGAAACGCGTGTTGAAGGATACGGGCCGCATTCTGCTAATCGATTTCCATCCAGGTCCCATTCTCCCGTACAAGGGGTGGCTTACCAAGTCGATCATCTTCCTGTCGGAGCTGGCAGCCGGTGGTGAGCACTTCAGGAATTATCGTCATTTCATGGCCATCAAAGGGCTGCCCACGCTTATCCAGGAGAACTCATTACACATCGAGAAAGAGAGGCTCGTTGGTGGTGGAGCACTGGCGCTATTCTTGTTGAGCAACCCGAATTCCGAATAGCCATGGGCCAGAACTCCCGATCTGGAGTCGACCGATTAGGGAAGCCCTTAGAACATGGGTCTTGATCAGGTACTTGGCATTACCAGCGCAGGGGTGAAACTATGCAGACGATTGTGATCACAGGCAGCACCCGCGGAATTGGCTTCGGTTTGGCCGATTCTTTCCTGGCACTGGGTTGTGCGGTGACCATAAGTGGCCGCACAGACGAGGCCGTTAAAAAAGGGGGGGAGAAACTGGTTGCGAAATACGACGCCGGGCGGGTGCTTGGGCACGCCTGCGACGTCAGGGACCCGGATCAAATCAGGGCCCTGTGGCAGTTTGCAAAGTCCCATTGGGGACACGTCGACATCTGGATAAACAACGCAGGCCAGAGCAACACGCAAGGAATGGCCTGGGAGCTTTCCCCAGCTGATGCAAAATCGGTGGTAGAGAGCAACCTGCTGGGTGCGATCTACGGGTCACAGGTCGCCATCCAGGGCATGCTGGAGCAGGGATACGGCAGCATTTATAACATGGAGGGTATGGGGAGTGATGGTCGTATGCACCCCGGGCTGATCCTATACGGCACGACCAAATACGGCCTCAACTATTTCACGCGGGGACTGGTAAAAGAGTCTCAGCATACGCCCCTGGTGATCGGCGCCATCCGGCCCGGCATGGTGGTGACCGATTTGATCACCCGGCAATACGACGACCGCCCCGAAGATTGGGAGCGGGCCAAGCGAATCTTCAACATCATAGCCGAGCGAGTGGAAACCGTCACCCCCTGGCTGGCGGAGAGGATCCTCAAGAATCAGAAATCGGGTGCGTGTATCTCCAGGGTCTCACGCTGGAAACTTCTGCTGCGATTTCTTTTGGCCCCGATTCGCAAGCGGGACCTGTTCGACGAAGGGGAGTGACTCGATGATGGCAGGCTTTATCGTTCTTCCACTTATTGGCATAGCAACTGCCTGGATCATGACAAACGTGGTCGTAAGTGATCTTGATTGGCAGGAAAATATATCAAGGCTGAAAGAAACCCAAAGACAATACCTGAGATTTACGACGAAGAAGTTACTTCCGACAAGCGCAGTTGGCTAATTCGTTGGCTCGACGAGTTTCTTTCCGAGAAGCGGGATTGGCTAAGTACAAACAGAAAAGTCTTGGTTGATACGTACTGGTAATTGGAGCGTAAGACGAGCACCAATGATCGATAGTATCTTTTCAGGCATTTGATTGTAACGGTCGAAGAAATCGTGTGCAGCCGCCAGGAGAGCTTTGACGCTTTCGAACAGCTCGCAGTGGGTCACCTCACGTCGGA
>CP070811.1:4340325-4346624 GCA_020343875.1 Anaerolineales bacterium
CCTGTCTTTCCTCAAGTCTACTTTGGCTCAAGGCCTATGCCAACTCCCGAAGTCGCCCAGCACACGGGGGGGACCCTCATGCCGGCGGGGAAGTTGGACTTAGCGCACAGTATACCATGATTGCGGCCACTAAGACAGCCGAACCAGGAACTAACCCAGGTTTAGCCAAGTTTCCGAGGCAGCAAAGGGGATTGACATTTGCCAGATTCATGTTATAATTTAATCATATATTATAGCTTATATATAATATATATTGTCCTCCTCTTTCTTCTGCAAAAGATTGCGCCAAGAATATGGAAACCCGTGAACCCATCCGCATCGAACGCGAGCCCCAGCGTCTCTCCGACGCAGTCTTTGATACCTTGCGGCGGGCCATTATTGATGGAAAGTTAGCTCCTGGCGAGCGGCTGCGCCAAGAAGCCCTGGCTGAGGAGTTAGGCGTCAGCCAGATCACAGTGCGCGAGGCGTTGCACCGGCTGGTTGGCGAAGGGTTATGCATCCATATCCCCTACAAGGGTGTGCGGGTGATCGCGCCTACCCTGGAGGATTTGGAGGACATTCTCGCCATTCGAGGCTTGCTGGAGGGGCTGGCAGCTGAGCTGGCCGCCAGCCAGATTGACCCTGAAGAGCTGGTCACCATGCGTGAACTACTGCCGGCTACCATCGTGGATGCTGATCCGAGCAGCGTGGAACGTGCCCGAGAGGCCAATCGCGAATTTCACGAGATAGTCATCCGAGCCAGTGAACGCCGTTTCTTGGTCCAGTTACTGCGACAGATATGGGATTGGTTCGATCCCCTGATGGTCTATGCCCGCACCCTGGACACGGGGCAAGGTGCCGAAATTCGCCAGAGATTGGGGGAGGCGGATAAAGTGCAGCATACTCAACTTCTGGAGGCCCTGGAAGCCCGGGACGGCTCACGCGCGCGTCAGGTGGTGGCGGAGTACATCCAAGAGGCGTGGAATAACCTGGCCTCGATAGTCGGTTCGCAAGCTGATGAAGGCGACCACACGGGTGATACCGACCGGGAAGGGAGTGCCCTATGGAAAGCTTAGAGGATCGGAAGCAAAGGGCATCATTGGAGAAGGCAGAGACCTTGAATGCCTATGCACAAGAGTTCTCGGATATGAGAGAACAAATCCCCACCGGTTTCAGGGCGGCAGAGGTTATTGAAGCCAATAAGAAAAGAATTCTAAGAGTTTTGGACGCCACCGAAGCAGACTGGCAAGATTGGACTTGGCAACTCAGGAATCGGATTTCTGAGGTTGAAGTTCTGGGGCAGATTCTGAATTTGTCTGAACAGGAAAAAGCGGATATCAGCCAAGTCGCAGCCAAATTCAGATGGGCTATTACCCCGTATTTTGCAAGCTTGATGGATAGGGATGACAAAAACTGCCCTATCCGCCTGCAGATGCTCCCCAGCATCAGGGAATTGGAGATGACGGGCAGGCCTGACTTTTCGGGGGAGGAATATACATCTCCAGCACCCAAGCTGGTCAGATGGTATCCAGACAGAGTGACCATCAATTCCACCAATATTTGCGCTGCTTTTTGCCGACACTGCCTGAGAAGGCGCTTGATAGGCGAAACGGACATACCTACCAGGGATGAAGACATTGTCAAGGCTTTGGATTACATCCGGCAGAATAAAGGAATACGTGATGTCCTTTACACCGGGGGTGACCCATTAACGTTTTCGGATGAGCGAGTAGACTGGCTCTTAACCGAACTTGGAAAGATTGAGCATGTGGAGATCAAGCGGTTGGGTAGCCGGGTGCCCATAACCATGCCCCAAAGGATAGACTCTAAGCTGTGCGATATGCTCGCCAAACATCATCCCCTTTATATAAACGTTCAGGTAAATCATCCCAAAGAGATAACCAAGGACACCGCGCGTGCTTGCGATTTGCTTTCGAAAGCAGGTATCCCCCTGGGGAATCAATCCGTGCTCCTGAAGGGGATTAACGATGACCCGCATGTGATGAAAGTACTCAGCCATGAACTGCTCAAGATACGGGTCAGGCCCTATTACATTTACCACTGCCAGGGTACCATCGGCATCGCTCATCTGCGCACCCCGGTGGAAACAGGCATTGAGATTGTGGAGCAGCTTAGAGGATTTACCTCTGGCCTTGGGGTTCCGTCTTACATAATCACCCCATCGGGGCTGGGAAAGACCCCCCTGGCTCCACAGTATCAGGTTTCGGAGGGCCCAGGTTACCTGGTGCTCAGGAATTGGGAAGGAATTGTGTACAAATATGAGAATCCGCCCTCTTAATTTGATTCAAAAAGCGATGCCCAGTTATTGACTTGCATTTACCATTCTTAGCGTGAGCCTCTGAGATCTCATGGGAAGCCACTGTTCTTGTCCCAGGACGCTTGCTCCACATTCTTCTAGAGAACACGACCCTGGAGAAAGGGGGGATGTCTAAGCGAATCAAGAATCGTTGCACACTGGTTATCAGACGTTTTCCAAACATTTCTGAGAGGAGGAGCATCCAACCATGAAGAAGCTTTTGAACCTTTTCCTGATCGCAGCCTTGTTGCTGGTAGCGGTACCGGCTGTGGCTGCTGCTCCGCCACCGCAGGACGGCGGGCAAGATTACGTTGTGGTGGCTGACGATTGGCTGAGTAATTTGGCCGACAAATTCCTGGGCGACCTGCTGGCCTATCCGGCCATCACCTATTACACTAACCAGAAGAACGCCGAGGATGATAGCTACGCCCAGATCACTAACTCGGACGTGATCGAGGTGGGATGGAAGATCTACATCCCCAGCCCGGAGGAAGCGCAGGCTTACTTCGCAGGGCAAACTATCACGGCCGGTGCTACTGGCGGCGAGACCATCAAGATCGGTGGCTTTGGTCCCCTGTCTGCCCCCGGTTCCTACCAGGGTGGAACGGAGATGAAGCAGGCGGCCGAGTTGGCAGTGGAGGAGATCAACGCGGCCGGCGGCGTGCTGGGCAGGCAGGTCGAGCTCATCTTTGGGGACACCGAGGGATTGCCCGAGCGAGGCACAGCCGTCACGGAACGTCTGATCACTCAGGACAACGTGGTGGCCCTCACCGGCGAATATCACAGCGGTGTGGCCCTGACCGAGATGGAAGTGGCGCACAAGTACGGCGTCCCGGTCGTCTTTGCGGAGCCTTGGGCTGATGCGGTAACTGGCAGTGGGTATCCGGAGATCTTCCGGGTGGCACCGTCCATCGAGTTTTACAGCAGCATCGCCAGCAACTATATCGCAGAGTTAGGCTGGGAGAAGATTGTCTTCGTAACTGAGGACACAGATTACGGCCGCTTGCAGGGCGAAGGATGGCAGGAGCAATTGGCGGTGTTGGGAATCACTGACGTCGAAATCATCTATGCCGATCCGGCTACGGAAGACTTCACTCCCATCTTGCAGCGGATCGCGCAAGACCCGCCCGACATGTTGGGTGGCGTCATCACCGGCATTGGCAACAGCCGCATGTTGCGTCAGGCCTGCGAACTGGGCCTGGCGCCCACCGCCCAGACTGCTTACTATGGCACCACTGACTCCCAATATCCAGAGTTTTGGGAGACGGTGGGTGATTGCGGGCAATACGTCTTCTTTACCTATGTGGGCTTGCCCAAGTCGCTGTGGAACGATAACACCGAAGCCTTTATGGGCAACTATGAGGCCCGCTTTGGACAGGTGCCGGGCGGCGTGGCGATGGAATCCTACGACTCGGTCTACGTGTTGCTGAAGGCCATCGAGCAGGCTGGCTCCACGGAGGCCGGGCCTGTCATCGACGCCCTGGAGAGCATCGAGCATTTGGGCGTACTGGGCAAGATTTGGTTCCCCTATAACTCAAAGAACCCGGTGCCGGATGGCCAACCGGATTGGATGTGGCATCAGTGGCCGACACCTAACGTGTTCATCCTGCAGTACACACAGGCAGGCCAATCAGTTGACGATGCAACTGTTACCTTCCCTGTCGAACGGGCTACCGGTCCGCTCTACACCTCGCCGTAACCTGATGGCAAATGGGTCTCCCCCTCTTTAGGTCAGGGGAGACCCATTTTTCCTTCATCAAACGAGGAGGTTGCGTCTGTGGAATACTTTCTGGCTCTGAGTACAACCGGCGTGATCATGGGGGTGATCTATGCCTTGATGGCGCTCGGTTTGACTTTGATCTTTTCGATCCTGAGGGTAATTAACTTCGCTCACGGCGAGTTTTACATGCTGGGGGGGTACGCCTCGTATTTCGTCCTGACCTGGTTCACGGGTCTCCATCCCCTATTGGCCGTGCCCCTGGCCGGTTTGATGGCTGCTTTGATCGGCCTGGCCTTTGAACTCCTGTTCCTGCGTCCTATGCATCTGGGCCGCATTGAGCGCCCCGACGAGTATGCTATTCTAGTCACCTTTGGACTATCTTTCTTTCTCATGAACCTGGCCCTGGCCGCTGTGGGGCCCTATCCGCATCGTCCGCCCTCGTTCTTCGAAGGCGGAGTCCGGCTGGGTTTCGTAAACGTCAGCGCTGACCGACTGACCGCCAGCATCCTGTCGCTGGCTTTGCTGGCTCTGTTGCTGGTGGTCATCAACAGGACCTGGATAGGCATCGCGCTGCAAGCGGTCAGTCAGAACAAGGACGCCGCAGCCGTGGTAGGCATCAACCCGCTGCGCATGAATACACTGGCCTTTGCCCTGGGGGTGGGGCTGGCGGCAGCCGCGGGCGCGTTGCTGGCACCCAGCTTCTCGATCGTGCCTAACGTCGGGGCGGTTCCTTCCATTCGCTCGTATGTGATCATCGTGCTGGGCGGCATGGGCTCGATTCAGGGCAGCATCCTGGGTGGGCTTTTGATCGGCCTGGTGGAGAGCTTGGGTGCCGGTTATTACCCCGACCCCAGCCGCGCCCTCAACTACAAGACAGCTTTTGGGTTGGTCATTTTTGCGCTGGTTCTGCTCTTCAGGCCGAGAGGATTTTTTGGGAGGAAAGAAGCATGACTACTTATGCCAAGAGTACAGGTCTTCGCTTCTGGTTCCGTCCCCAGTGGGTGGCGGCGCTGGTCGCCCTGCTCATCGCCCTACTTGTCCCCTTCTATCTGGAAACCTACTCCCCCTACTGGCTACACGTGCTGATCATCGCTTACTTTTATGCTATCCTGGCTTCCAGCTGGTCCCTGTTGGCTGGCTACGCGGGACAATTCTCATTCGGGCACATGGCCTTTATGGCCATCGGCGCTTATGCAACGGGCCTGGTAGGTAGACTCGTGCGTCTGACTACGGCCCCCACCGGGCTGTGCACAGAGATGCCGCTCCCTGGAGGGGGCTTGTGGCTGACGTTCATTAATACTGTGGGCGAGGACTGCCTGGAAGTGGCCAAAGCCAGTATGCCCACAGGCACCTTGATCTATCGCCCACCCGTCCTTTCCGGCATCATCTTGGGCGTCCTGGTGGCTGGTCTGGCTGGCCTGGCCATCGGGGCCTTGGTGCTGCGTTTCAGAGCTGCCTACCTGGCCCTGTTTACCATCGCCTTTTCAGAAATCCTGCGCACGCTGATCCGAGGCGAGCCGCAGATCACCCGGGGGGACCACGGGTTGAAGGTGGCGCCCCTCTTTGCGGAGAGCATCTCGCGGATCCCGTATTACTACGTCATGTTAGCGGTGCTGGTGGCTTCCCTGCTTTTTATGTACTGGCTGGCCAAGTCAAAGGTAGGCTTGTTCCTGCGTGCCATTCGAGAGGATGAGGAGGCGGCTGCAGCTCGAGGGGTGGACGTGGTGCGTTACAAGGTGTTGACCTTCGTCATTACCAGCATGCTGGCTGGCCTGGCAGGGGCCGTCTTCGCTCACTACGTGACCATCCTGAGCCCAAACATCCTGGTCTTGCCCCAAATGGGCCTGGTGATCGCCATGGCTATCATCGGGGGGGTGGAGAACCTGCTGGCCGCCGCCATCGGGGGGATGATCATTCAGATCAGCCTGGAACTGCTGAGGCAATTCGATGCCTGGCGATTGGTTATCTTTGGGGCGCTGTTGGTCATTACCTTACGCTTTGCACGCAATGGCCTGCTGTCGCCCCTCCTGCAACGCCTATCTGGAAGTGCGCCCCGGGCCGAGGCCAGGGAAGAGCCAGCCCAGGTTGAATTGGGGGAGGAGGTGGGGGCTTGATGGACCTGCAGATTCGAAGCATTTCCAAGAATTTTGGAGGCATTCGGGCCTTGAACCGGGTCTCGTTGCAGATTTCGGGCAGCCAGTTAGTGGGTCTGATCGGGCCCAACGGATCGGGAAAGACCACCCTGGTAAATACCATCAGCGGTATCTACAAGCCTGACGATGG
>CP070811.1:4346724-4372168 GCA_020343875.1 Anaerolineales bacterium
ACAATTTCGCTTTGTCGCCCTACGCAGTCGACTACTGCGGCCGTTCGTCCAGGGTGACTGCGACAGTCTGTTCAGCGCCATCTCGGATGAGGGTCACTTCAACGATGTCGCCGACTTTGGTTTGAGTCTCTAGGAACACCGTCAGTTCTTCAAAGTTGTCGACCGGCTCGCCGTTAATGGCGATGATGATGTCACCCCCTAGAGGGATCTCATATCGCCCGATACGCACCAACTGGCTGCCTCCGCGTATGTCTGCATTGGCTGCTGGAGCACCCCGGACAGTCTCAATTACCAACAGCCCTGCATCTACCGGGATTTTCATATTTGCCTCGCGAAACGCCTTTGCCAGGTCAGGTGTCAGGGGCAACATCTGTGCGCCCAACCAGGGATGCGGGTAGTACCCACGCGAGATCAACTCGGGCGCAACGCGCTGCACCGTATTCGCCGAAACGGCAAAGCCGATTCCGGCTGAGGCTCGGCTGGGGCTAATGATCTGCGAGTTGACGCCGATGACGCGTCCCTTCAGGTCGAGCAATGGGCCGCCCGAGTTGCCAGGATTAATTGCTGCATCGGTTTGGATCGCCTCGCCGATGAAGCGGTTGTCTTCGGGACTTTGAATGACTCGGCCCAGTGCGCTGATCACGCCAGTGGTTAGCGTCTGCTCCAGGCCGAAGGGATTACCAATGGCGACCACAAATTGACCTACCCGTAGCTTGTCCGAATCGCCAATTGCCACTGGAGCCGGCAAGCCTTCTGGGGTGTCTATGCCGATCACAGCCAGGTCATTGGCCGGGTCCAGGCCGATCACCTTGGCTTCATAAACTTGACCACTGGCCAGGGTGACCAAGAGCTCCTCGGCGTTTTCAATCACGTGAAAATTGGTGACGATGTGCCCCTCTCTGTCGTAGAGGAAGCCAGAGCCACTCCCTTCTTGTGGAACTGTCCGCATGAACATGTCATAGGTGTAGCCACGGCTGGTAACGTTGACCACCGCCGGACCGACCGCCTCGTATACGGCAATTACCTGGGCTTCCAAAGCGTTGGCTGCTTCCACCTCATCGGGCATAGGCGCTACTGGAGGCGGCAACGTTGCTGTGGGGGGCGCAAGGGTTGGTGTAGACGGGACATTATTTGGGGGGACAGTTGCCGACCCAAGAACGTTGCAGCCTAGTCCTACCAGCAGTAGAGTAAGAACAGCTATCACCAGGGTTCGATACTCTATGGATCTCACACTCATCGGCTCTTTCCTCAAGCAAAAAAGGATATTTCTTTGTTGTGAACATAAAAGCGGGTCTTACACACACGGTCCAAAGTAGTCTTTATCATCCGTTTATTCATCATCTTGGCATTCTCAACCAGCAGATGTAGGGGGGAAGCCAAGTTGTTTTCCGACAACTGCCTAGTATAGCACAATTTGGTTCAACAAAAAACCCGCCCTTGAACAAAGAGGGCGGGGCTGCCTGCGCCTGGTGTGGCACAGGTGTTTGTCATTGTTGGCTTGCACTTTGGCTGCCAAGGCGAGAGACAGGATACACTACATCAGGAGGCCCTTTTCTTGGAGCACAGGCTGTGGGTCCACCAGGTTCTTGTCAAAAGCTGATACTTTGCTCCCCAGCCCAAAGGCTAGCGTCATCAACTGAGTGGCATATAGAGTGGGCAGCTGGAAGTCGAGAGCAATCTGGCTTTGACGGGCGTCCAGGTTCATGTGACATAGTGGGCAAACGGTGACTACCACGTCCGCGCCACAGCCGTGAGCGTTTTGCAGGATTTTGCGTGTCATCTCCAGGGCCAAGGGTGTCTGGGTGAGGGTGAGCGCACCCCCGCAACAATCGGTCTTGTATGACCAGTCAATCGCTTCAGCGCCTAATGCGCGCATCAGGTAGTCCATCTTCATTGGGTATTCGGCGTGTTCGGCTTGGGTGATCTTGGGCGGCCGGGTGACCAGGCAGCCGTAATAGCAGGCCACCTTTAACCCCTCCAGTGGCTTCTTTACCCTGGCCTCGACCTTCTCCAGGCCGGCCCGGTCTACTAACGTATCCAGAAGGTGCTGCACCGTAACCGTCCCTCGGTAGGCATAGCCAATTTCTGCCTCGACCTCTTTGGCCATATCCCCGTCGTGAGCTACGGTGTGGGCGGCTGTCTTCATACGTGCGAAGCAAGCGCTGCACGGGGCGGTCACTGTATCCAATCCCATTTGCTCGACGGTGGCCAGGGTGCGCATCGGCAATACAGTGGCCAGCGTATGGTCGGTGGAGTGGGCAGGGGTCGAGCCGCAGCAAACCCAGCCGGGCGGCTCGACCAACTCCAAGTCAAGCGTATCGGCGACGGCCCGCACAGTGTGGTCGTACTCGGCAGCCGTTGAGTGAAGCGAACAGCCAGGATAGTAGGCTACCATTCCTGGGGTGGCTTCAATCGGCTTCACCTGTTTGGGTGACCGGGTGAAGCCCGGGACGAGCTTGAGCTTACGCCGTTTCATCATCCCCAGCCCCATACGCATATCTTTCCGCAGCTGGTCTGTATCTTTCAACAATTTCCTCAGGGTTGCCATATACATCCCGCCCATCAGGCCCACTTCATACAACCGGCCCAGTAGGCCGATGTCTACCAGGAAGAGCTTACTGAATTTGTCTACCTCGGGAATGGCGGGCGGGAGATTGCGTCTTCTGGCTTCGATGCGCAGCGTATCCATGACACCTGCGATGTCCAGTCCCTGGGGACAACGGGTGGTACACGTCTGGCAAGAGGCGCACAACCAAATGGTCTTCGACTCCAGGACACTCTCATCGCCCAGTTGGAGAGCACGCATTACCTGGTTGGGCGTCAGGTCAAAATGGTCCGAGAGAGGACAGCCGCTGGTGCACTTGACGCATTGATAGCAGAGAAAGATGTTCTGTTCAATTTCGTCCTGGATGGTCTGAGCTAATGCTGTGGCGGTGCCCTGCCGGATGTTTGCGGCTGTACTAGGTTTTACCATCTTACACCTCAGGTATTATAAACTGACCACTGGCGCTTTCGCTACGCTTATTCTGTGCTTATCAAGAGGCTCACGATGGTGCTGCTTCGGAGTTCAGCACCGGGCGAGGCAACAGGCCAGCTCCCTCAACAATAGGCCGAGTGGCCGCTTCCCACTCGATGGCCATAACGTGAACGCCAGCCACGCCTTCAACCTCTCGCAACTGTTGGATCTGCTCGATACAGATTTTGATGCCCTCAGTCCGCCAGGCGTCCTGTCGGGCGGCCTTGTCTTCCTTGTCAATTCCCTTAATGGCGGCTGCCATCCGGTCAACGTATTCGTCGGCAACGATCATCCCAGGCACCTTGTCGCGCATGTACTTGGCCATGCCACTGCTCTTGAGCGGGCCTACCCCGGCCAGGATGGCCACCTTTTCGTGCAGCCCCATGTCCACGACCTTTTTCATGAACTCCTTAAATCGCGGAATGTCGTAGATGAGCTGGGTCTGGATAAAATCGGCGCCGGCGGCCACTTTTTTGGCCAGCCGGTAGGGCCGCCACTCGAAGGGGTCCCCGAAGGGATTGGAGGCAGCCCCAATGAAGAAGCGGGGCCCGCCCCCTTTGATCTCTTCACCGCACTGGAATTTGCTCGCATCACGTAGGTCTTTGACCATGCGTACCAGCTGCATTGAGTCTATGTCGTGCACGTTCTTGGCCGTAGGGTGATTGCCAAAAGACTGGTGATCACCCGACAGGCAGAGCAGATTCTTGATTCCCAAAGCGGCTGCTCCCAGCAGGTCACTCTGTATAGCCAGTCGGTTGCGATCACGGCAGGTCATCTGAATGATCGGCTCTAGCCCCTCTTGCACCAGGATGGTCCCGGCGGCGATGCTGCTCATGCGAACGATGGCGGTCTGGTTGTCGGTGATATTGGCGCCGTCCACACAACCCTTGAGCAATCCAACCTTCTCGCGAATGACATCTGCATCGTGACTCTTGGGCGGTCCCAGTTCGCCGGTGACGGCAAAGTGCCCGGCCGCCAGCACTCGCTCAAGGTTGCTGCCGGCTTTGAAGCCGTTGATCGAAACGTCGGTCATATTCATATCCTCCACGCTAGCACAAAGCGTACAACGTGATGCGCGACGCGTAAACGAAGCTTACGGTTCACATTTTCCGTATCACGTATCCCGATAATCTTCAGGCAGACGCAGGTCGTCGCGGATGATGCGGCGCGGGCCACCGTCCCGGCTGGTAGACCAGTTCTTGACCGGCTGCACTTCCATCAGCCGATCCAGCAATCCCAATGCGCTCATCCGCTCCCATATGAGCTGCCACGCGCAGGGTATCTCGGGATCGATCTCGCACTCGCCGTTTTGTGATCCGCCACAGGGTCCGTTGAGCAGTTGCTTGGAGCACCGGGCGATGGGGCAAATACCCCCGGTTTGGTCGAGGATGCAATCCCCGCATGCCTGGCAGCGTTCTTCCCATACTCCCTGCTCGGTAGGCAGGCCCATAAACGTGGTGTTCAGCCCCGGCAGCACCCGCTTGTAAGGGAATCGCTCGGCCAGCGTCTGCACGCCGACGCCACACCCCAGGGAGAGAATAGCATCATAGTTCTGCAGCCTCTCCGCCAGGGGGTCGATGTATTCCCATTCGCATTGTCGCTGAACGGTGACTTCGTCCATGCTGATTCCCTTACCGTCCAGCTTGGTGGCCATGCGCAGGGCCGAAGCCAGAATACCTACTTCTTTTTCGCCACCGGAGAGACAGACGGTGACGCATGTGCCGCATCCTGCTACCAACACCTTCTCATAGCCATCTAGCATCGCTTTCAGTGTGGCCAACGGCTTTTGTTCAGCAACGATCATGTCCTACCTCCATCTAAGTCAGAAATTAGCATACAACAGCCGGTAGATGGGAAGCGGGGAATGGTCTTTCCCCACCAGAC
This sequence comes from Anaerolineales bacterium, assembly GCA_020343875.1. Taxonomy (GTDB): domain Bacteria; phylum Chloroflexota; class Anaerolineae; order 4572-78; family NAK82. The sequence goes on from CP070811.1 coordinate 4,351,625, forward strand.
GCTTGAAATAGCAGGCCAAGGGTGCTTTGGCGATTGTCTGCGATAGTTCACAAATGATCCTCTTGAAACGACATCTCCGGTGCGCTGTTCACCGCTTTAGCGGGTTGGGTCCGAGTTCCCTGATTTTCTCTACGGTCTCTGTAGCAATTTCGGCAAAGCGAGCCCCCATTGCCGATGATAAGTTGACCATTCTGGCCCGCTCGCCCTTGAGCCCGATTTGTTCCAATAAGCTGCACAGATAGTTGACTCGTTGTTGAGCGCGGAGATTACCTTCCAGGTAATGGCAGTCTCCCGGCAGTCAACCGGCAACCATCACACCATCGGCCCCGTCCTCAAACGCCCTCAGGGCATATAACACGTCGAACTTGCCTGTACAGGGCAACTCGACCACCTTGATGGATGCCGGGTACCTGAGACGCAGGCCGCCGGCCAAGTCAGCGGCCGCGTAAGCGCAATGTCGGCAACAGAAAGCGATGATGTTGGGTTCGAAGCCATTCTCAGTCACAGAAAGGTAGTCCTCCACATAAGTTTTCTCGCTCTGGGCTAGCCTGTCTTACTTCTAAGCCGACTCTTCAAATGCGTGCTCGGGTGCGAACAGGGCATCTACCTTGGGTAGCAATTGGGCGTCTGTGTAATGCATCAAGTCAATGGCCTTGGCTGGGCAGGCGGAAGCGCACGATCCGCATCCGTGGCATATGGCTGCTTCGACTTGCGCGGCTCCCAAGATGTTTCCTACCCCCGTTAGATTGGCCACGATGCGAGGCGCGTCATAGGGGCAGGTACGTACGCAGGTCAGGCAACCCACGCAGCGTGTCTGATCTACGACTGCCACACGTCCGCCAGTATCTATGGTGTCCTTCGCCAGCAGAGACGCCGCTCGCGCCGCCGCCGCTCGGGCCTGGATCAGGGACTCGTCCAAAAGCTTGGGGTAGTGGGCCAGCCCCGCCATATAAATGCCATCCGAAGAGAAGTCCACCGGTCGTAGCTTGACATGAGCCTCCAGGAAAAAGCCGTCCATGTCTTGCGACACTTTGAGCCTGGTGCTCAACTCCCGCGCACCCTCGGAGGGGACGATGGGTGTGCTCAGAACGAGCACGTCAGGCCTTAATTCCAGCTCCTTGCCCAGCACCTCCTCCCACACCCGCACCACCAGTTGCCCATCTTCCCTGGCGACCTGCGGCTTGCGATCGAAATCGTAGCGGACGAACAGGACGCCCGCTTCGCGCGCTTTGGCATATAGCTGTTCCTTGAATCCGTAGGTGCGTATATCCCGGTAGATGATGGTTACCCGAGCCGCTGGATTGAGCCGCTTGAGCATCAGGGCATTCTTCAACGCCGTTGTGCAGCAGATACGGCTGCAATATTCTTCTGCTGGACCGACGCACAGTATCATCGCTACAGAATCGGGTAATGCGTTACTGGATAACAGGCCAACGAGGTCTGAGGCATCGCCTCGATTAGCCGTTGTTTCCCTGATCTGCTGAGCTCTCGACCGTCCAGCCAGCAACCCTTCAAATTCCTGTTGGGTCAGGATGTGGGGATCGGGCCCGTAGCCATACTCGTTCCCCCGATACTCGGCGCCGCCGGTGGCCAGGATCACAGCTCCGTGACGAACCTTGTGCCTCTCTCCACCGTTCGTAGCCGATTGCAGAACTGAGCTGAAATTGCCTACGAAGCCGCTCGTTTCCACCAGTTCCGTCTCCAGGTGAAGCGTGATAAGTGGATTGGCGTTCACCTGATCCACCAGCCTGTTCAGATATTCTTGGGGGCTGAGCCCGTCGAATCCGTCGGCCTGGCGCACACCATGACCGAGCTCTAGTTCGTCGAGAGTGTAGTGCAGGTGGCGCAAGTTGCCGCCCAGATCAGCGCTCCGCTCTACTATATGCACCGGGAACCTCTGCTGTGCCAGGGACAGAGCCGCCGTCATGCCAGCTGCCCCGCCGCCGATGACCAGAGCGGCCTTCTCAGTGGGCATCGGGATGGTGTACAAAGGCTGCAACCTGGCAGCCCGCGCCACCGCCATACGCACCAAATCTCTGGCCTTGCGTGTAGCAGCGTCCCATTCGGCCGAGTGCACCCAGGAGCAGTGATTCCGAATGTTGGCCATCTCGAACAGGTAAGGGTTCAGCCCAGCCGCCCGGATACTGCTCTGAAACAGCGGTTCGTGGGTCAACGGCGTGCAACTAGCCACCACCGCCCGGTTTGCCCCCAACTCCTTCATCGTCTCGGTGATGTGAGCGATACTATCCTGAGAGCAGGTATATAAGTTATGCTCGGCATGGATGACGTAGGGCAGGGTTTTGGCATGCTCAGCCACCTGGGGCACGTCGAGGAAGCCGCCAATGTTGCTTCCGCAATGACAGATGAATACGGCAACGCGAGGCTCCTCCTGCGCTACGTCTCGTTCTGGCGGGTACTCTATCTGCCGGGTCAGAGTCCCGCGTGCCTGGGCCAGCAATTCCCCCGCCGCCGCCGCCGCCCCACTCGCTTCGACCACCGACTCCGGGATGTCTTTCGGCTCACGGAAGGGGCCCACGGCGTAGATGCCGGGTTTGCTCGTTTGCAGAGGGTCGAATTGCACGGTGTGGCAAAAGCCGTAGTCGTCCAACTCAACTCCGAGCTTACGCCCCAATGCTCGCACACTTTCTGAAATCTCCATACCGACGGAGAGGACCACCATGTCGAACTCCTCGGTGACCGGGCCTGAGGCGCTCCCTCCCTCCGAAGGTACGTAGCGCAAAATGAGATTCTTCGTGACCGGATCTTCTTTTACTGACGAGATTCGACTACGGGTATACTGGATACCATATTTATTGCGCGCCCGGCGATAGTAGGCCTCGTAACCCTTACTGAAGGCTCGCATATCCATCATGAACACGTGTACTTCGGTGCCGGGCTCATGCTCCATGGCCATGATGGCTTCTTTGGCAGCGTACATGCAGCAGACCGCCGAGCAATAGTCGTGTGATTGGTCGCGCGAGCCGACGCATTGCAGGAAAGCGATCTTTTTGGGCGTGCGAGCATCCGACGGGCGTTTTACGTGGCCCATGGTGGGCCCCGAGGCGCTCAACAGCCGCTCGAATTGCAGAGAAGTGACTACGTTTGGGTAACGTCCCCAACCATATTCTTCTGAAAGCTCGGCTCGGTAAACCTGATAGCCGGGAGCCAAAATGACTGCACCTACGCTGAGTTCGCGTACTCGCTGCAGCATGTCGTGATCAATTGCCCCCACGCCGCACTGATACCAGCAACTCAGGCACTCAGAGCAAATGCCGCAAGCCAGGCAGCGGGCTGCTTCGGCTTGAGCCAGCTCTGGCGTGTACCCGGTTGCTACCTCGGCAAAATCTCTTACTCGCTCCGCAACCGTCAACTCCGGCATAGGCACCCGCGGGGTAATCTTGATTTCACCGCGCTGCATGCGTTCGTCCAGCTCCATCTGAGCCAGCTTCACCACTGGTAGCTCTGGGCGGGGCTTTGGTTCCAGCGCCTCGCCGCGCAGGTAGCGATGAATTGACTCGGCGCACTGATGCCCGCTGGCCACTGCTTCGATAACGAAAGCAGTGCCACTCACGCTGTCGCCCGCGGCGAAGACGCCAGCTCGGGTGGCGGCGAAGGTATTTGGGTTGACTGCGATGGTTCGCCTGCGGGTCAGGCCCACCCCGGCGTCGTCGGGGATGAAGGCCAAACCAGCTCGTTGGCCCACAGAGAAGATAATCACGTCGGCGGGCAGCACGTGTTCTGAGCCTTCTACCACCTCTACGGATAGCCGTCCCTGGTCATCGAATTCAAAGTGAGCCACACGCTGGCACTCCACACCGCCGACCCGTCCATCTCCGTTTTCCACGATGCGCAAGAAGGTACGGTCATTATGGATAACGATCCCTTCGTCCAGCGCCTCGCGGATTTCCCATTCGTGCGATGGCATATTGTGGCGGCCCTCCAGGCAAGCCATATGCACCTCGCTTGCCCTGAGGCGGACCGCCGTGCGGGCTACGTCAATAGCCACGTTCCCGCCACCCAGCACCAGTACCCGCCTGCCCTCGACCAAGGAAAAGGGATCTGAACTGGGCGAATCGGATGGCTGTCCCTCAGCCAGAGTTCCGTCTGCCTGATTCTCTGATCCCTGTTTGCCTGGCCCTGGATTCGCTGGTGCTCGGCCTTCTAACTCTGCCAACCGGACATCGCGCAAGAACTGGGTATTGATCAGTATGCCCTCTAGGTTGTTGCCGGGAATGGGCAGCCGAATCCCCTCGTGGGCTCCCACGGCGATGAGTACCGCCTTGAAGCCCTGGCTGAAGATGTCATCCAGGTTTTCGATGGTGGTGTTCAGTCGCAACTCGACGCCCAGATCAACAATGTCCTGCACTTCCCGATCTACGATCCAGCTGGGCAGGCGATATTCTGGCACGCCTACCCGCAGCATGCCACCGGCCACAGGCAATGCCTCAAAGATTGTTACGGGGTACCCCTGCTTACACAGGTCTTGGGCGGCAGTCAACCCGCATGGCCCAGCCCCAATGATGGCCACTCGCTGCTCGTACTGGCGGGGAACTGGTTCGGGTGGGATGCGTGGCTTGGCATACACTGTGTCGGTGACAAAGCGCTTGAGGGCGTGGATGTTAACGGGATCGTCAACCTTGCTTCGGTTGCACGCGTCTTCACAGCGGTGGTTGCAGATGCGACCGCAGATGCCGGGGAAGGGGTTGTCCTCTTTGATAACCCGCAGCGCGTCTTCAAAGCGACCCTCGCGGATGAGGGCGATGTAACCCTGGGCTCGCTGGTGGGAGGGACAGGCATCGCGACAGGGCGCAATGCCCCGCTTCTCGATCGCATAGGCATTGGGTATGGCCTGCGGGTAAAGCTTGTGAGCCGCCCTTTGTTTAGCCAGACCTGCGTCGAAGCGACCGGGGATGATCACCGGGCAGACGTCGGCACACTCGCCACAGGCAGTGCATTTGTCCACGTCGATGTAGCGGGGGTGGGTACGTACCGTGGCCGTGAAGTTCCCCGCTGTCCCTTTCAGGTCGGTCAAATCACTGTTGGTCAGGATTTCTATGTTGAGGTGTCGGCCCGTCTCGACCAACTTGGGCGAGATGGTGCACATGGCGCAATCGTTGGTGGGGAAAGTCTTGTCCAGTTGCGCCATGTGGCCGCCAATGGCTGATTTCTGCTCAACCAGGTAGACTTTGTATCCGGCCTCGGCCAAGTCCAGCGACGCCTGCATACCGGCAATACCACCCCCCACAACCATGACGGCACCGACCACATTCCCTTGTGGCGTGCTATCCTGTCCGTTTTGTCCATGACTGTTGCTAACCATTCTCTATCCCCCCGTTTTTCCACCTGTCTTTGCAGCAAAGGCAAATCCCGACTCTTAGCTCAGTTGCCTCCCTTTCCCTGCTATGTAAGTTGCCTCTGTATGCGTTATTTCAATGGGTTGGGGCCAAGCATCCGGATTCGCTCCGTCATCTCCTCTGCATGGTGGGCGAATGTGGCTCCCATACCGCCCGAGACGAAGAATATGTTCAGCCGCTCGCCACCCAATCCGATTTCATCCAGCAGCTTTTTGGCCCGTTCCACTCGCGCCTGACCGCGTTCGTTACCCCGCACGTGGTGACAGTTGCCGATGGGGCATCCCACCACGTACACACCGTCGGCACCCATCTCAAAGGCCCTCAGGATGTAGCCCACGTCGGTTTTGCCAGTACAAGGCAGACGGATCAGCTTGACGTTGGGCGGGTATTGCAGTCGCAACGCGCCAGCGGTGTCGGCGCTCATATAGCCGCAGTAAATACAGGTGAAGACGGTGATTTCAGGTTCATAGGTTTTGTTATGTCCCTGGTCACTCATAATATTCCCCTCGAGTGCAGTGTTGGCTCTCCTAAACCAAGAGATTGGGGGTGGGAGGCTGAGATGTCTTGAGTCGTTTTAGGTCAGCCTCACCCAATAGGGAGCCAGATATATGTCATCTGCAATTTCCAGCCTGTTCTTTATAGCCGCTGCGCCGCACTGTTCTCTAATCTGCGACAACTGCCCATGCGCCTAATCCCTGGACGAGTATCTGCTCGTCGGTGTAGTTCAAAAGCTGGATAGCTTTGGCCGGACATTCACCCGTACAGGAGCCACAACCCTGGCACAGCGCCGGGTCAATGTAAGCCGCGCCCACGATGCCGCCTACTCCGACCTGCCCTGGCCGAATCTGCGGAATGCCAACGGGACAGGTTCTGGTGCAAGTGAGACACCCTACGCACTTGGCCTGATCTACCACGGCTATGCTCCCACCGATATACAGGGGTTGCTTGGCTAAGATGGTAATTGCCCGACCAGCCGTGGCCTGGGCATGCGCGATGGCTTCCTCGATGAACTTGGGGTAGTGGGCCATGCCGGCTACAAAGATGCCCTCTTCCATAAAGTCCATCGGGCGCATCTTAAGGTGTGCCTCCATGAAGAAACCTTCGCTAGAGAGGGGCACCTTCAGGATGCGCGCCAACTCCGCTGTACCTTGCGGCGGGACGATAGCCATGTTCAAGGTGAGCAGATCAGGCTCAAAGGTGAGTGTTCGCTTCAGAATCGGCTCTTGCAGGCTGATCCGTAGATGCCCATTCACTTCTTGGACTAGCGGTTGGGTGGTGTCGTCATAGCGGACGAAGACCACACCTCGCCGGCGTGCTTCAGTGTAATACTGCTCGCGGAAGCCGTAGGTGATGATGTTCTTGTATAGGATGGTCACCTGGCAGCTGGGATTTAGCAGTTTGATGCGGATAGCGTTCTTCATTGAGTTAGTGCAGCAAATGCGGCTGCAGTATCTGGCCGCCTGGTACGAGGAGTCGAGCGCGTCCGGCGCGTGGACGCACTGAATCATCACCACGTGGGTCATCTCAGCGATGGCCTCCGGTCGGTGGGCGATATGATCCTCCAGTTCAACTTCGGTAATAACTTGCCTGTTTGTGCCCAGCAGGTAGACGTCACCTCGCCATTCTTCTCCACCCGTGGCGACAATTGTGACGGCGTGCTCCACGCTCGAATCAATTGCTTGGCCCGCTTCCATGGGATGAGTGAGAACAACCGAGTTGAATCTTCCCACAGATCCAGTTTGTTCAATCATCTGGCTGCGGGCCAAGACGGTGATACGCTCATGGCCGCGCACCCGATTGACCAAGTCGCGCAGCAATCGCTGAGGATTTTGTCCTTCGGCCACGTAATAGACGTGGCGCAGGTTACCGCCCAATTCAGCAGATTGCTCAACCAGGGTTACGTTGTAGCCGCTATCCGCAATAGACAGGGCGGCTGTCATACCTGCCACTCCCCCGCCGATGATCAGTGCCCGGCGGGCTGGGTTGAGCGAGCCCTTGTGAATGGGCATCATGGCGCAAGCGCGCTGGATCCCACCGTGCAACAGCTCTTTCGCTTTCCGGGTCGCCGCCTGCGGATGGGCACTGTGGACCCAAGCGCAATGCTCGCGGATATTGACCATCTCCATCAGGTAGGGATTCAGGCCTGCCTGGCGGGTTGTCCGCTGAAAGAGCGACTCGTGGGTGCGGTGGCTGCATCCTGCGATTACCAGTCGGTTCAGCTGGTAGTGCTCAATCGCCTCTTCGATCTGGGCTTGCCCCTCATCGAAGCAGGCGTAGCCGACCCGAGCAGCGTGGACCACCTCAGGTAGCTTGGCCGCGTAACGGGTGAGCGCTTCCGTGTCTACCACGCTGTCGATGCTGGGGTGACAATCACACACAAAGACACCCACTTGAGGGGGATCACCCGATACATCCCGCTCCTCGCCGAAATGTATGTCGGAGATAAATGGATATTCGCGACTTGACTCCTTCTTGCCCAGGTCAGCTCTCATCAGCCGCATCACATCGCCGGCTGCACCGGCTGCGTCGATGATTGTTTCGGCAATCTCTTTGGGCGATTGGAAGGTCCCACACACATAGACTCCGGGTTGGCTGGTTTCCAGCGGAGCAAATTTGTCTGTCTCGCAGAAGCCATAAGGATTGAGTTCGATGCCCAGGGCTTCGGCAGTGGCCTTGGCCTGAGCCGGCGGCTGCGTGCCCACCGAAAGCACGACCATGTTGAACCGTTCCTCAACAATCTGCTCGGGGCTATTGGGACGCATGTAGCGCAGCACCAGATCCTTGGTCTCCGGATCCTCTTTGACAGACGAGACGCGGCAGCGTACATATTCCACGCCAAATGTTTCTTTCGACCGTTCGTAGTAAGCGTTGAATTCCTTGTTGAAGGCGCGCTCGTCCATCATAAAAATGCGACATTCCACGTCGGGGATGCGTTGCTTGGCAAGCATGGCTTCCTTGGCGGCATACATGCAGCAGATGGACGAGCAGTATGGGTATTTCTGATCGCGTGAGCCGACACATTGCAGCCAGGCGATACGATGGGGCATTTGACCGTCAGAGGGGCGGACGACAATGCCCTCGGTGGGTCCTGACCGGCTGGCCAGGCGCTCGTATTCCATGCTGTGGACGACGTTGAGGTGACGCCCCCAGCCATACTCTTCGTAGCTGGTGACGTCGGTCAAGCTGTAGCCAATAGCCAGAATGACCGCCCCTACTTGGACCGTTCTGTTGAGGTACTCTTCGTTCAGGTCTATTGCCTGGGTGGGGCACACATCCACGCAGATGCCACAGTCCTCACAGTAAGGCCCTTTGTCTACCACATAGGCGTCTGGGATGGCACGCGGGGCCGACTTGTAGATGGCCTTGCGCTGCGACATCCCCATCTGAAAGCCACTGGGTAGAAAAACTGGGCAGGCAACAGCGCATAACCCACAGTTGGTGCAGCGCTCGACCTTCACATATCGGGGATGCTGGCGCAGCTGGATCGTGAAGTCGCCCGCTTGCCCTTTGGCGCCAATGATTTGGGTGTTGGTGAGGAGTTCGATGTTGGGATGCAGGTTGTAATCCATGAAAGCAGGCGAGATAGCCGGGCGTGTGCACCCATAGCCATGGTCCGACGTGCCCCGGCAAAGGACGCAATCATGGGTGGGAAACATAAAGCCCAGTTGGGCCACCCGTCCACCGAGGCTAGGTGTTGTCTCGACCAGGATGACTTGCAGGCCAGCCTCGGCCAAGTCAATTGCGGCCCGCATGCCGCCAACTCCACCACCGACCACCATGACCCGACCGGCGACGCCGTTAGGGTCATCAATTCCGACAACTTCTGCACTCTTGCGTCCAAGCATGCCGAATTTCCTCTAGGTTCAGCCTTAGAATGTCACAATTCGCGTACATCCAGGAGTTCGACTTCGCTCAGCTTTTTCACCGCAGCCACCAATTGCTCTTTAGAAACCCGGGTCACCTTTAAAACGACGCCCAATCGTTTTGAGGATTGCTCCCCTTGCCAGGTTCCGAAAGCGTTCAGGTTGCCGCCGACGGCGGCGATGGCAGCAGACAGCCGGGCCATTTCCCCCACTCGATTGGGGACCGTCACCGAAAGACGCAGTCCTGGCTGCCGCGCGCCCAGCATCTCCATGGTAGTGGAAAGGAGGTCGATATCGGTGATCATACCCACCAGAGCTCCCCCACGCAGCACTGGCAGGCAGCCGATTTTGTGATCGACCATGATTCGGGCTGCCTCTTCCACCGCCACATCTTCAGTGACCGTGATCACGTCGCGGATCATCACCTTTTCGACAGTGACCTTGGATAGGATGTACTGGGTCTCCAGGGCGCTCAGAGGAGCCGCTGACCAAGGTATGGCCTGGAGCATGGTCTCACGGGTTAACAGGCCCACGATATTTTGGCGTTCGGTGACGACCGGTACATGCCGTATATCGTGGTCTTGCATCAGGCGCTGCGCATCAATGACAGGTGTATCGGGCGTGACGACCACCAGAGGTTGCGGAGTCATCTGGTCTTTGACGAGCACTGCATCCCTCCTCAGATGTCCCAGTCCCTGTTGGGCTTTTTCCCTGAGAGGTAGTCCAGGTCAAAAGCAGACTGGTCCATTGAGCCCGACAGGTTGAAACTGGCACTCCGCCCCCGCCCGTTACCAGACTTGTGTCGACCGTTACCCGAGAAGGCTCCAGCTCTTGGAACAAAAGCTCTGAGACCTGTCTCTTTGACTAAACGTTGTACCACCTCTTCCTGGCCCGGGCACAGAATGTGCAATCCGTGAATCCCACCCGTGTCCTTCAACTCAGCGATAAGGTCAAGGGCGATTTGGATGCCTTCTTCTTGAGGGTCAGCAGCATCTTCGATACGAGCCATAATGGAGGACGGGATGGTGACACCAGGTACATCATTGGCCATAAAACGCGCGTGCCGTGGACTTTTGAGAGGTGCGACGGAAGGCATCAAAAAGACTTTGCCCAGTAGGTTGCGTTTGTCGAGGGCTTCCATCCACTCAAGGAAGCGAGCTCGATCAAAGATGGGCAGGGTTTGAAGGAATTGGGCTCCCGCATTAATCTTTTTCTCGGTGACGATAGCTTCGTATTTGGGCAGCGCGGCGCAGGGCGAAGCAGCAGCGCCCAAGAAATATCGAGGCCGATGCTCAACAGGTTCACCGTCCACATCTATCCCTTCATCTCGCAGGCGCCGAAGTATCCACAGCGCCTGTACGGCGTCAATGTCACTGAGCTCGGGCCGGGGGCGCGGGCCTGGCCCCAGCCGCCCGATGTCATCAGACAGGCATAAGATATTGCGCACGCCTACGGCGACTGCCCCGAGTGCCTCGGCCTGAAAGTCGTGCCGGCTTCGATGCCGGGTTTGGATCTGCAACACGGGCTCCAGGCCGTTTTTTAGGCTGTGTATCGCGCAGGCCAAACCGCTCATCCGGGGTACGCCCAGGGGATTGTCGGTGAAGTTGGCGGTATCAGCGTAACCTTTGAGACTGGCAGCCACCTGGGCGATGCGGTCACCTGTGGGCTCCATCGGGGGGGCCACCTCGGCCGAGACAACAAACTGGTGGGCACCTAGTGCTGCTTCCAGTCTGGATATCTTTTGGACGTAGGCCGGCGGGTGATACTGGCTGTCACCCTGCCACCAACTCGGCTGCCGGAGCTTATGCCAAAACGCGTCCCATTCCGCATTGGGGCGCGCTCGATTGGTTATCAGATCACGCAGACGGGGTCTTGGATGCTGGCTGCGCCACAGTTCGTAGGCAGTCAGCCAGGTCTCGCATCCTACCCTGCGGCCATCCAGGGGGGCGTTGACTTCCAGAAGTCTTTCCAGGTTGCCCCGTCGCTCAGCCCGCTGATAGATGTAAAGCCAGGTGCATTCGGAGGTAGGGTCTACAAAGCAGCCATCAGAAGAGGAGCCCCGGCAAGGGCCATTGCGGGTGCCATTAGGACAAGACATGGGGCAGGTGAAGGCTGTATCAAACAAGAGACAGTTGCCGCACATCCGACAATCAAACAGCGCCCTCTTCACGCGACGTTCGATACCTGTCGCCAGCCGAGCCAATGGCCTTTGGCGTACAGATGGGTAGAAGGCCGGAAGACGACGTCGAGACGAGCGAACACCCATTGTCCCTCCCTGAGCTAATGTCACCAGTATATCTTAGAAACCGGAGGATGTCAACCTTTTTTTCCGACAAAATACAGTTGCAAGCGGTTACCGTTCATTGCTTCTGATGGAGAGCGAAGAACAGGAGTCACAGAGCCCGCTTTCCGTCCCGTCCCGGAGGCTGACCTATCTGGACCAGCTAAACTGCCGTTCAAAGGGTGGAATGGCCTTGAGAGCTTCAATGGTCAGAGTCCGGGGGCCCGCGTAGCTGTCGTAAAAGGCGGTGCTATCCATGAAATCGGAGAGCAACCAGGGACAGAAGGCGAAGAAGTAGTCAGGCAGGGCGTCGCCATTGGGCATGGTACCAGTCTGGAACATGCTAAACAGGGCCACGTAGTAGTCGCGTTGTAGCTCTTCGGTGACTTTGGGGAAATTAGCGTCGTGGTCGCTGCCGATGGCCCAGCCCCCTTCGCCAGCGATCATGGGGGGCACAAACCCGATTTCGCGTTCAAAGACGGCGGCGTAGGGCAGAAATCCCAGCACGGCGTTCACGTCGGCGTCGTATTCTGGCGGATGGTTCAGCCCGTAGGGATGCGGGATGAAAAACATGCGGCCAAAGGCCCGCTCGCCGCCGTGCCGCTTGAGGGCATCCAGCGCGGCCATCAGCCAGTCTGGGCGCACGAATTGTAGTCCCACGTACCCGCCGGCGTTGTACACATCTTGGACTGCTTGCAAGAAGTCGGGCAGATAATCGTCTATATCCGGGCCACCTTCGTCCCATTCTATCGGCAGGTTCGGTTCGTTGTAGAGCTGCATATAAGGTGGCATGCCATATTCATTCAAGATGCCGATGTCGCGCCCCCAGTCGTAATAGGGATCCGAGGCGCGCAGCATGCGCCGCCAGACGACCGTGATGCCCGCGTCGCGAAAGCGGGGAGCAGCAATATGCAGCATATTTTCGTCGCCGTAGATGACCAGCGACCACTTGATGTTCACCTCCTTGAGGCGAGCGATTTGCCGATCCACTTCCTCCGGGGTGTAGTATTGGCTGGCCAGGAAGTGCATCCCCCAACCGTTGTCCCCAACCGGGCGCGGCCAGTCAGGGAGGGCCAGTGGCGGCAGATCCTCGCGCAGGGCCATTTGCCAGGGGGTCGGAGTTGGTTCAGCGGTGTCAGTGCGTGGAGGGGAGGTGGGTGGCTGTGTCGCAGTCGGGGGCGGAGTAGGGGGTTCATCAGGCGTTGGTACGCGAGTAACCGTGGGGCGGGGCGTTGCTGTCGGAGGTGTCGGATTGGCGGTGGGAATGGAAGTAGACACAGCGATGATCACCGCTGGAGTACTCTGAGGCCGCATCAGCCAAAAGATAATCCCTCCTGCAAGAATGCAAACCAGCAGTAAGCCTGCTGCAGCGACTATCGCCAGCAGAGATCGTGATGACATTCAGCGGTCCCTCGCCATTCGATTTCGCGTCCCTTGTACCAGAAGTTGCTCCTTTTTGTGAGGGGCAAATCTAGCTAGCAGGGCTTCGCTGACGACGCTCGGCGATCAGTCTCCGCGCTACTTGAACCGCCTCAGCTGCGTCCGCGCCATAGCCGTCGGCCCCGACGTGATCGGCGAATGACTGGGTCACTGGCGCTCCGCCGACCATCACGATGATGTCGTCCCGAATGCCTTCCTCCTTGAGCCGGTCGACCACCACCTGCATGTAGGGCATAGTGGTGGTCAGCAGGGCCGACATGCCGATGATGTCCGGCTGATGCTCTCGGATGGCGGCCAGATACTTGTCGGCATTGACATTGATGCCCAAGTTGACCACCTCAAAACCGGCTCCCTCCATCATCATAGACACAAGATTCTGGCCGATGTCGTGGATGTCCCCTTTAACCGTGCCGATGACCAGGGTTCCCTGGCGGGGCGCTCCGCTTTCGGCTAGCAGCGGTCGTAGAATCGTCATGCCTGCCTTCATGGCCTTGGCTGCCATCAACACCTCGGGCACGAAGATAATGCCATCCCGAAAATCCTCACCCACGATGTCCATGCCGACTACCAGGCCCTCGGTCATAACCTCGTAAGCATCACGGCCTCGGCGCAAGGCTTCGTTCACCGCCTCCACCACTTCGTCCTCCAGGCCGTCATACAAGTCATCGCCCATCTGCTCATACAGTTCTTCCAAGCTCAGGGCGCTGAAGTCAATCGAATCGTCGTTTGTGTTCGTCATCATTCACCTTGTGTGCTTTGACAAGCTTGCTTGAACCACGCCGCTGCATTGTAGCCGACAAGCAGATGCATGTCAAGAGCCACGATTGACACCCCTTTCAAAAACCGATAGAATATACGGGCACCCTCCTGAGAACAGCACACGATAGATCATAGATGAGGGTTTGCTCTCTCCTGCCTTGTATCTGCCACACCGGAGGCGATATGGCTAGCCGATTGGCCCTCATACGTGGTGATGACCGTTACCAGAACGTTTCTGCCGCCCTGAACGCCATTGCGAGCGGCATCGACCTGAGCGATGTGGGCCAGATCCTGGTCAAACCAAACTTCGTGTCGCCCGACTGGCCGCTATGTGCCACCCACGTGGATGCCGCGCGGGCGGTCCTCGATTGGCTGCGGACCCGCACTGATGCGCCAATCGTCATCGGTGAAGGGACGGCCCTCAAAAGCACTTGGGAGGCTTTTGAGAACTACGGCTACCTTTCCTTGCCGGACGAATACCGGGGCGTCAGCCTGATGGACTTGAACGCTGACGAAGTGGCGACAGTTACGGCTTTTGACTGGCGGTTGCGCCCGCTCCCGCTCCAGGCCAGCCGAACTGTAGTGGACGGCCGCTTCCGCATTTCCCTTGGCCCGCCCAAGACCCATGACACAGTTCTGGTCACCCTCAGCCTCAAGAACATGATTATGGGCGGGCTGATCAGCCGGTTCGCGGTGGAAAGTCGCCAGCCTAATGGCCGTGACTATAGCCTTTTCCGCGTCCGCGCGGCAGGAGTTGTGAAGTCTGTGTACGAGGCTCTCCCCAAACATCTACGCTACAATGCCCTCTTGGAGCGGGCCAAGTTGTTCTGCCTGTCTGCCTTCGGTCCGTCAAGCAAGCGGGCTATGCACCAGAGCTTCTCCGTCATGAATCTCAATCTTTTCACCCTGGCTCCTTACTTTTACCCGCACCTGTCGGTCATTGACGGCTTTGACGCCATGGAGGGAGATGGCCCGACGAAGGGCGAGCGGGTAGAGTGGCGCATTGCGCTGGCCAGCACCGACTGGCTGGCGGCGGACGTCACCGCCGCGCAGCTGATGGGCTTCGAGCTGGGGGAAGTGGGCTATCTGTATTACTGTGCTCAGGCTGGCTACGGCACAGTTGATCCGGCTGCCGTTGAGGTAGTTGGCAATGTACGCCCGGCCGAGGTCGCTCGCCGCTTCAAGCGACATGCCTCGACTCACTTACAGCGCAAGTGGGAGACGCCAGCTGTCAGCCAGCGTGTAAAGATTGCACTGGCTTCAGGAGACTGATATTGGGTAGATCAGTTGCGCCATCCAAATCACGCCGACCCTTGTCGTTGTATCTGTTTGTTGCCTGGGCGTTCGTTTTGGCTTTCAACACAGGCGTGATTCTCTGGGACATCACCGGGCCGCTCTCCCAGCTTGGCCGACCCAGCACGGTCTTCGGCTGGCTGAGCCTGTTGTTGGCTTTCGTGGCCCCTTTTGGCTTTGGGGCCTCTGTATATGGCCTGTGGGGGCAGCGCCCTTGGGGACGCCGCCTCTTCCTGGTAATGTCAACCCTTTTTTTCGGGATCAACCTGGCTGGTGTCTGGCTGACAGACAGCTCGCCACTGACTGCCCAGGCTCCGGCCCTGTTTCGTAACATCTGGCTGGCGTCCGCCCGCTACGGACTAGCGCTCATTATCCCTCTCATCTACTTTAACCTGAGGCGGATCAAAGCTTCGTTCCAACCATCGATCAACTATGACACTGACAGATCAGCCAGTTAGCCATCCTGATTTGAAGGCATACCGATTTGTGAATGATCTGATTCTCAAATCTGAAGGCGGTGAAGTATGACTCAATTCCATGAAAGCCCACTCTCGGACCACGCCGGGCGGGACCGGCCGGCCAATACCGTGCGCGTTCGCTTTGCCCCCAGCCCCACCGGCCCGATGCACGTGGGAGGATTGCGCAGTGCCCTCTTTAACTGGCTTTTTGCCCGCCGCCACAAGGGGACCTTTATCCTGCGCATTGAAGACACCGACCGCAAACGCTACGAGCCGGAAGCCCTGTCCGATCTCTTGACAAGCTTGCGCTGGCTCGGCCTGGATTGGGATGAGGGCCCCGAAGTGGGTGGAGACTACGGACCCTATTTCCAATCGGAGCGAGTTGACCTCTATCGGGAATACGCCCACCAGCTGGTCGAGAATGGTCACGCCTACTACTGCTTCTGCGCGCCGGAGCGGCTGGCTCAGCTGCGTGAAGAACAGCAGCGGCGCAAAGAGTTCGTTGGCTATGATCGTCACTGTCGCGACCTTGACCCCGGCCAAAGTGTCGACCGCGTTACGGCTGGTGATACGGCCGTGGTGCGCCTCAAGATGCCGTTGGCAGGCCAAACTACCTTTCACGATATGATCCGAGGCGACATCACCGTTGAGAACAGCACCCAAGATGACCTGATCCTGCTCAAATCGGATGGCTATCCCACCTATCACCTGGCCAATGTGGTAGATGACCATCTGATGGGCATCACCCACATCATGCGCGCTGACGAGTGGATCTCTACCGCGCCGCGCCACGTGCAACTGTACCAGGCCTTAGACTGGGAAATGCCGGCCATTGCCCATCTGCCTGTCGTCTTGGATCCCAGCGGCAAAGGCAAGATGAGCAAGCGCAAGAAGGCAAGCCCGGATGGACGTGAATTGCCAGTTCTTGTGCGCGACTTTCGGGCGGCCGGCTACCTGCCTGAGGCGATGTTTAACTTTTTGGCCCTGGTCGGCTGGTCCTATGACGGCCACACCGAATTGATGACGATGGAAGAGATTGTCCAGCGCTTCAGCATCGAACACATAAATCCGGCGCCGGCCGCCTTCAATTACGACAAGCTGGACCACGTAAATGGTGTCTACCTCCGAGAATTAGGGGCAGATGATCTGGCCGACCGGATGATGCCCTTCTTGGAGCAGGCAGGCCTTGCCGCCGATCGGGAGACCGTGAGGCGTCTGGTCCCTCTTATTCGGGAGCGGGTGAAACGGCTGGACGAGGCCCCTGGCGTGGTGGACTTCTTTTTTGCCGAGGAACCTCTCGCGTATGACGCAGCCTTGCTCATCCCCAAAAAGATGGATGCGGCCAGCACTCGTGTCCTATTGGGCCAGGCGCGAGCTGTGTTGGATGAGGTCAGCCCGTTCACGCATGATCTGCTGGAGACGGCACTGCGTGGCCTAGCCGAGGCTATGGGGGTAAAGTCCGGCCAACTGTTTGCCCCCATCCGAGTGGCTGTGTGTGGTAGGACTGTGGCGCCCCCCTTATTTGGGACACTGGAGGTCCTGGGCCGGGAGCATGTGCTCAAGCGCCTGGATTTGGGGCTGGAGAGATTGAGAGCGATCGAATAGCGAAAGATGCGGAGATAGCCATGAGCCCGACTGCAGAATACGACGCCTTTGCCGATATTTACGAAATATGGACTTCCACGGCCCCCGATTCGGGCCGTAATCTGCCATTTTACGTTGAGGCCTGCCGGCAGACCCCAGGGCTGGTGGTCGAGCTGGGGGTGGGCACCGGGCGTATTGCAATTGAGGTGGCTAGGACCGGTAAGCCACTGACTGGCGTTGACTCGTCAGCCGAAATGCTGCACCGCTGCCGTACCGCGGCCCGGGCGGCCGGTGTTCTCAACAGGCTAAAGCTCATCCACGCTGATTTCCGCGACTTTAGCCTACCCGAGCCGGCTGAGTTGATTACCATCCCCTTCCATACCATCGGACATCTGGTGACCATGCAGGATAAGCAAGTCGGCCTACGCCGTATTTACGACCAGCTGGCGCCTGGCGGTCGCCTCATCTTCGACCACTTTGTTTATGATCCACAGGCAGCTGAGCGCTACAGTGGAGTCATGCTGCGCGCCGAGTACGCCAATCCCGATACGGGCCAAGATACCCTGCTCTGGATGACGACTCGCCGCAACCATAAGACACAGACTATACGTATTATTACCTGGACTGACGAGATAGATGGGGTGGGGGTATTAGTACGGCGACAGTATCGGCGGCTGAGCTTTAGTTGGCTGGAGCCGGAACAAACCCGCATGTTGTTGGAAGGAACTGGGTTTGAGATCGAGGCTCTGTACGGCGACTTTGACCGCAGTCCTTTCGGCGAGGATTCGCCTGAGCAAATCTGGGTCGCTCGTCGCCCTATCGGCAAGGGGTAAGCCAGCATAGCGACATGGTCTACGGGTGGCGTTCAGGGTGTGGTCAGCTACCGTCTGAAGAGGGACTGATGCCAACTTACTTTCTGCTGTTGGTATTGGTGAGCCTGCTGTTGCTCAGCGCTTGCCTGCCAGCCACCACCCCTGACAATCTCACACCCGTAACTTCGCTTATATCCGCTTCCCCTACCAAGATATCTGTCACGCCCGTCGCGGCTACGGCCACGCCTCCACTTGCGCCACCGGCTAAGCAAATGGCCAACGCAGACGTGGAGTATGTGCGTGCGGTTCAAGCCTCTGACGGCACGTGGATCTTTTACGTGACTGTGCGTCATCCTGACACAGGTTGGGATGATTACGCTGACGGCTGGGATGTACTCACTCCTGATGGCACAGTCCTCAAGCCGGACCCATCCAGCCCTTTCACCCGGCTGCTGCTCCATCCGCACGAGACGGAACAGCCTTTCACCCGCAGCCAAGACGGCATCCTCATTCCCCGTGACGTCACCCAGGTACGCGTCCGGGCCCATGATCTGGTAGATGGCTACGGCGGGCGCGAGGTGACAGTGGATTTGGCAGTCGGCCAAGGACCAGGCTTTGAAGTAGAGCGCGGTCCCTGATCTGGAATCGCTTGCACGGCTGATTTTACGAACGTATAATTGGGGTATTGGGTAATCTGAAGCTTTCGCTTGGAGGGAGGAGGCCGTTGATGCCAGAATCGATCGTCTATCGTTCTCGTGTGCGCATTGAGCGCATCAAAGGCCCGCTGCGCCGGGCCTATCTTCCTGTTGACTCCGGCCCGACTTTCTTTGGAGTCCATTCCGAGATTGCCGAGCACTATGGGGTCGATCTGGACATTCACGAGCCTCATGCGGCCACGCTGGACTATCTTGTAGCCGCCACTGCTGGCTGACTGACTGGCACTCTGGGAAGCGCGCTGGAGGCGCGTGGCATTCCGGCTGGGGAAGGACGGCTAGCATCTGAGGCAGTCGGCGAGATCGAGAAGGAGGGGAACGTGTTGGTCATCCGGCGCATTCAGGTTGCCTACCATCTGCGGGTGGCACCCGACAAGCGTGAAGCGGCCAGGCGCGCTCATGAGCTCCATGCCGATCATTGCCCGGTCGCCCGTACGATTGGTGGTTGTGTTGCCATCACAACTGATCTTGAAATGGAGGACCCACTTTGAGCATAACCGAGTCTAAGCCGACCAATTTCATTCGAGACATTGTTGACGAAGACTTACGCACGGCTAAATACGAAGGTCGAGTGCATACTCGATTCCCGCCGGAACCGAACGGTTACCTGCATATCGGGCATGCCAAGTCCATTTGCCTCAATTTCGGTCTTGCGGAAGATTACGGGGGTTTGTGCAACTTGCGCTTCGACGACACCAACCCGACGAAAGAGGAAGAGGAGTACGTCCAGTCGATCATTGAAGACGTTCGCTGGCTCGGATTCGATTGGGAAGATCGGCTACTGTACGCATATGACTACTTCCACCAACAATATGAGTGGGCGGTTCAGCTTATCAGGGATGGTAAAGCTTATGTGGATGATCTGAGCGCTGATGAAATCAGGGAGTACCGTGGCACTTTGACTGAGGCCGGCAGGGAAAGCCCGTACCGCAGTCGCTCGATTGACGAGAATCTGGATCTATTTGAGCGTATGCGAGCTGGTGAATTTGCGGACGGCACCCGTGTGCTACGAGCGAAGGTTGACATGGCATCGCCTAATTTGAACATGCGCGATCCAGTCATGTATCGTATCCTCCATGCAACCCATCACCGGACCGGTGATGAGTGGTGTATCTATCCGATGTATGACTTTGCCCATGGCCAGTCGGATTCCATCGAGGGGATCACCCATTCAATTTGCACACTAGAGTTTGAAGATCATCGTCCTTTGTACGATTGGTTCTTGGACGAATTGAATATACACCATCCACAGCAGATCGAGTTTGCCCGCCTCAATGTCAGCCGCACCGTGCTAAGTAAGCGCAAGCTCATAGAATTGGTGGAAGGCCAGTATGTTACCGGGTGGGACGATCCGCGCATGCCGACCATTTCGGGTTTGCGGCGACGTGGGTATACACCGGAGGCAATCCGAAATTTTTGTGACCGCGTCGGAGTAGCCAAGACCAATAGCGTCATCGATATTGCATTGCTTGAACATTGCATCCGGGAGGATTTGAATCGGCAGGCTCCGCGGGTTATGGCCGTGTTGCGCCCACTGCGGGTGGTCATTGACAACTATCCGGAGGGTCAGACCGAAGAGTTGGAAGCCGAAAATAACCCGGAGGACCCCGGTATGGGATCGCGGAAGGTCCCTTTTTCGCGTGTACTATACGTTGAGCAAGAAGATTTTCGTGAGGACCCGCCCAAGAAGTGGTTTCGACTAGCCCCCGGTAGTGAGGTACGACTGAAACACGCCTACTATGTCACCTGTGTGGACGTGGTCAAAGATGAACAAACGGGTGAGGTGGTCGAGCTACATTGTACCTATGACCCAGAGACACGAGGTGGTTGGTCGGAAGACGGGCGCAAGGTCAGAGGGACGCTGCACTGGGTTTCGGCCCCCCATGCGCTCGAAGCGGAAGTACGCTTGTATGATCATCTCTTTACAAAGGAAAACCCAGACGATGTAGAGGAAGGTTTCGATTTCAAAGCCAACTTGAATCCAGAC
>CP070811.1:4372268-4376786 GCA_020343875.1 Anaerolineales bacterium
ACGGAGCCTAGTCCATCATGGGGCCATGCGTAGGGTAGCCGTCAGGTAAAGGGGTTGACAAGATAGGGCGTCTGGTTGTATACTGGTGCCAGAGTGGGAGGCAAGCTGATTATGACCCACCTGGATTCTCCTAATTTCATACACCCTCTGAGAGCACGTAGGTGTCATTGCGCCTGAGTGCTCTTTGTCTTATTTGGGCTGTAGACAGGTACCTCAATGCCTGGCCCCATCAAGGGGCTGGCCAGACAAATAGATTAAGGAGGATAGACAGATGGACTCGAGTATGATCGGTAAAATCGAAAAGGCAATGCGGTACGCTCAGGAGCCTGACCGCATCCATTTCAGTGAGTTCCAAGTAAGCTTTAACGGCGACCACAATTCGCACGCCGTTGCATATAGTGACGGCAAATGGACCTGCGACTGTGGGTTCTTTGGCACACGCGGCGTTTGCAGTCACGTTATGACCCTTGAACGAATCTTGATGGGAATGGTAACACCCGCTCAATTAGCACCGATGCCAGCCTAGTATTGGACAAGTTAATTAGTTAGTTATGACGAGGCGCCACCCCCTGGGTGGCGCTTTTGTTTGATCGCTCCTGCCTGATGGCACAGACATCGGTCCATGGTGGCCCCTGGCCGGATCAAGCCTGGCTTGTATGGCACCAATCGGCTTGCATATCTATGCCGGGCGGTATACACTGAAGGCAGATCTCGTTTGTTAATTCAACCATTGAATGAGAGGTTCTTTTGATGTGTGGACGGTTTGCCTTGTACAGTAATGTGTCGGAAATCAGGGAGGCCTTCAAGATCCAGCAGGTTAGATGGGAGCCGGAGGCCAGCTACAATGTAGCCCCCAGCCAAGAGGTGGCCGTGGTAGTTAACCGAGAGTCAGGGCGCTCCTTGGAAAAGATGATGTGGGGGCTGATACCCTTCTGGGCCAAGGATGACAAAATCGGCTCAAAGATGATTAACGCGCGATCAGAAACACTCAGCCAAAAGCCGAGTTTTAAGCGTCCCTTCAAAAGCCAGCGGTGCCTGGTCGTCGCCAATGGCTTCTATGAGTGGACCAAAACTGAGCGGGGAAAAGTCCCCATGTTTATCCAGCTGGGACCCCAACGTCTTTTGGGCCTTGCAGGTCTCTTCGACGTATGGAAATCTCCCCAGGGACAGGACGTCTTCTCCTGCACGATCGTCACTACGGAAGCCAACGACTTCATGCAGCCCATACACGGCCGGATGCCACTTATCCTCGCCAAGTCTCAAGAGGCGGAATGGTTAGACCCGGCAACACCCGACATTGACGGCTGGCTACGAGCCATAGGGCCTTATCCCAACCAAGAAATGGAAGCCTATGAGGTATCCAGGCTGGTCAATTCACCTCAGAACAACAGCATGGAGTGCATTCAGCCATTCACCAACTGAGTGGCTCTAGCCCCGCCCACCGGCTAAACGCAGGGCAGCGGAGGAGCGCCGCAACCGGCTCATGGCCCAGATACCCACGGCTGGACCCAGTGCCAAAAAGGCAAAGGCCCATTCCCAGCCAACCCAAGCCTGAAGGGTGGGGATCAAGCGAATGGTGATCAGTGTCAGTAGAAAGCCAAGGCTAGTCTGTAAGGTTAACGCAGTGCCGAGATACTGTGCGGGGCATAATTCACTGATGCAGGCCGAGAACTGAGCTGAATCAGCCACCACGGCAAAGCCCCAAACCAGGCACAGAGCTACCAGCAAAGCTGGATCTCCCCCAAACAACCTGCCCACCAGGAGAGCGCTGGCTCCACTGATGAATAACGAGGCATTAGCAATGGTGGTCCGCCCCATTCGATCCGCTAGCCGCCCGGCCACCAGACTGCCTGCTCCGCCGACGCCTACGACTGCAAAAGCTGCCAGGCTAGCCCAAGCGGGGCCGACACCACTGATTTGAAAGCTAGATAGCAGGAGCGCAGGTACCCAGGCCCACATCGCATAAAGCTCCCACATATGCCCCAGATAACCCAAGTTTGCCAGGGCCATATCCTGCTCACGGAGGATAAGCCCGACGTACTTCCAGTTGAAGCGTGGCGTTGGGACGCGATACGGGCCCTCATCCACAAAGAAGGCTGCAATCAGCCCCCCCATCGCGGCCAGGCCGGATGCCAAATACAGCACCAGCCGCCAGTCACCTACTCCGCCAAAAGCGTTGAGCAAATGCGGCAAGGCTGAGCCCAGTGTGAGTGCGCCTACCAAAAGCCCGATCCCCAATCCACGGTCCTCTCTGGTCCAGGTCGCCATGATCTTCATGCCCACCGGGTAGACCCCAGCCAGAAAAAGCCCGGTGAGAAAACGGGCAGGGAGAGCAAGGCCCAGCCCTGCCGCCAAGGCCGGGATGAGGGCAGTCGCCAGACTGGCCAAGAGCGCCGCAGCAGTAAATAGCCAGCGAGCAGGGACCCGATCCGCCAAGTTCAACAGGGCGGAACCAAACGCTCCGACCACAAAGCCAATCTGCACAGACATAGTCAGCCACGCTTTTCCAGACTCATTCAGCTGCCAGCTGGATGTAAGGGCAGGCACAACAGCCGACGCTGAGAACCAGACAGCCATCGCCAGCAATTCCGCTAGCGAGAGAAGCAGCAAGGTACACCACTTTCTGTTACACAATACTCGTCACTCCTGCCTGTCGTCTTGTTCTATGGCTAGTCCAGGCTCAAGCTGGCGAAGGCGGTGACGTTCGTGTTCGAAGCATGCCCGGCGGTGAGCCAGGTGCCTGTAGAGAGCCTACCGTGTGCTCTCCCGGCCGGCGTCGTCTATTGCCAACACCAGATAATTCAGAATGGCCAGACATTCGTCGCAGGTCAAGGGGATGTCGGGCCGGGCCTGGGCCTTGAGCAAGATATTCCAGAGGGGCATAGGCTGGGGGCCTCCAGATAGCACGCCGGTCACAGTCTGCCAAAAGTTTCAAGAAACTGGCTTTGAGCCAGTCCCCCAAGACGTTTTACACGTGCCTGTACCCCATTGACGCCTCAAACTGAATATCTCTTACCTCTAATAGACAGAGAAGCAACAGGCCTGCGTCACACCAAGCAGCAGCATCCCTGTCCGGTGAATTTCCAGGCGCCAACAGGGACTGTATGGGGATAATTAAAAGCCGAGAGCTTGCGGCAACCCGCTCAAACTGCTATAATCCCTGCCCATCAAGCTGAGCTGAACACTTATGAGGATCAAGCGATGACAAATACCACGCGCCTTCAAACTGGACGGCTAAGGAAGCTGGCACCCTTTATCGGGCTGGCCTGGGGGATCATCTCGCTGATGAGCGGGGCTGTTTTTCTGCCTCAGGTCGCGGCCCAATCAGAAGCTGAAAAGCCGTTCATCTTACCGTTCAGGGAGCCCCCGGGTCCGGATACCTGGCTGTTGGGTCAACCGTACGGCAACACGGTGGGAGCCTATTATCAGCGCAACACCACCTACGGTGCCGGGCAAGGCATTCACTTCGGTGTGGACTTCAGCGCTCCCTGTGGCACCGAAATCGTAGCCATTGCCGACGGTGTGGTCTTCGAAGCGGATAATTTGAACTTTGGCTCACTCCCTCACAACTTGATGATCGACCACCCGGACCTGGGCTATGCCTCCTTCTACGGCCACCTATTGGAGCGGCCCGGGCTGGAACCTGGTCAACGGGTCAAGGCCGGCGACGTGGTAGCCCTTAGCGGTGACCCGGCGGAGACTTGCTATGGCCGCCCGCACCTGCATCTGGAGATCCGTGATATACGCCACTGGCGAAAATACAACCCGGCCATCCTGATGCAGGCCGATTGGGACAACCTGGCACTGATTGGTCCCTTCAGCCAGGCCTTTGAGCGGGACCTGGACGATCCACGCAAATGGCAATACCTGGACGACCAACCAGAGATCGTGGTAGGCGGTCCGCTGCTCAACGATTACGCCAATCCGTGGCCCTTAGACCGGGGAAGGCCCTAGCAAGGTGAACAGCATGATGCAATCAGCCAAGTGGGTCGCAACCTGCGCCCTGTGGGTCGCCCTGCTAGCCATCGGGTGTGCCACACAACGCGAGCCTCTCCCAACGGCGACGTCCAGCACGGGCGGATCAGCCCTGCAAGCCCCGCAGCCGTCCCAACCGACCGATCCGCCCCCTGCAACGCCATCACCCACACCGACGCTGCCCGGCACAAATCCTTCGCCTGAGCCAACCCCGACGCAAAGCCCCACCCCCACCATGGTGCCCACAGCTACCCCTACCCCAATCCCTAGCCCAACACCGACTCCCACGCCAGCGTTGCGCCAACTCACCCAGGGCAATTGCTGCACCCAACCCTTCTGGTCGCCCGATTCGCAGAAGGTGCTCTTCATAGACAAGCCCCGTCCCGACCTGCCAGTGGGTATCTGGGCAATCAGCGCGACTGAGGCTGATCCTACGCCCGAGCTGGTTACCGAGCGAATCACCACCTACACCGCTGACCTGAGCTTCCGCATCGAGCAGAGCCAGGACACCACAACTATTGAGCGCCTGGAGACACCCCTGTC
>CP070811.1:4376886-4386398 GCA_020343875.1 Anaerolineales bacterium
AGGGCGCAGCTGGTACGGCTCCTGCGTGTTGTGCAGCACCCCCCTGGCAATCAAGGCCAGATCCTGGTCGAATCCGGGCGATTGATCCTGGCACTTGTGATAGATGGTGCCCCCGATGAGCAGCACCGTCACCGGCTGGTTGAAGAAGTTGACACCATACTGCAGGAAATAGGTCTCTGTCTCATCCACCCGGCCCGCATGCTTGCCGGTAGCCACTGCCATGATCTCCCTGGCCAGGAAGGACCGGGCTGCATTCTCCATAGCGGTGGTGGGCACCAGGTGCGGGTTCTGGCTGAGCCAGCTCAGATAGCCATCCAAGTCCACCTGGCAGGATCCGTTCTGCCGGTGTACGAACTGGCGGAACTGATCACCCCCCGATCCAAACTCGCCCCCGAAGCGTGCGCTCAGATAGCCACTCAGCTCCTGAGCCATAGCTCCATCCTGGAACCGTCTCAACTCTTTCAGGTTTTCAGCGTTGTAGCTCAGACCATACTTGCCCTCTACCCGACGATAGACCAAAGGCACGTTAGGAGTCTTCAAGATGGTCCGCTTCACCTTGCGCTGTGGATCATCACCCGGGAACTGATAGAGTGGATTGTCAGCCACGTTGGAGTAGAAATCCGTGGTCGCCCCCCCAATGTCCAGGGCCAGAATATTGCCCAGTCCCTCCTCGCCCTTGTAACCGTTCGCCAACAAGTTGATGCCCCGGAAGGCGGCCCGGGGTGTGGGGATGAAGGGAGCGTCCATATATTCCTCGACCACGTCGAAGCCTTTGCCCCGGATGATGACGGTCTGGAAAAGCTTTCGAATGGCTTCGTTAACCACCTCGATGTGAAACTCGTTGATCTCTGGCATGACGTTGGGCGTCACCCAAATATCTATGCCTTTGTAGCAGAAGATGTTCTCAACCTGCTCCCGAATGTCCTGGTTGCCGGCATAGATCACCGGCACCCCATAGTCGGCGTAGCCGGCATACTTGCTTGCTGCGGCCAGCAAACGAGCGTTGTGCAATTGTGTCTCGGTATCACCCCCCTGGTCGGTGCCGCCGGCCAGCAAGATGATCTCCGGTTGATCTTGCTCGTAGATGGCCCGCGCTTGCTTGGTCGATAGCCGGCCTTCGTAGGAACCGACCAGCTTGGCGCCCGCGGTCAGGGCCGCCAACTCGGCGGCGAAGCCGGACTCCTCCTTGACCAGCGCCGCAGTGACCATCTTCAGCCCCCCCTTGGCGCTGGAGCAAGGCAAGCGCACCGCAAACTCGCTCATTTTTTCGGCCAGCGGCTGCCAGTCGCCGCGCTGCTGGCAGGCTCCCAGCACACCTAATCCATCGGCCAGCCCAATCCGAATGTCCTCCACCGTGGTAGGCTTGTAGCTCAGCTCAAAGCTTTCCTCTTTCACGTCCAGAATGCCTATCTTGGTATAGGTGCTGCCAAAGTCCACCACCAAGACCTTCTCATCCGCCAGCCCGGTGACACCAATCTCCTTACGAAACTCGGCGACTGTTTCTTCATCAACTACCTCTACCTCTGCATCCTCGGCGATGAAGCTGATTTCGTCAGCGCGGGTCACGTCCTTGTAGAAGTACCACGGGTAGCGCTTGCGCACCAGGTCCACCCGCTCAAACTCGCTGTAAACCTGGATGCCGTTCCACTCCACAACCCGGCACATGCCGTTGATCACCTTGGTGCGGCAGGCACCCGCCATCTCTTAGCGCCGGTCCACCACCGTGATGTGCGGGCCCTGGTACAGGCCAATCTGCAGCGCCAGATCCAATGTATCGGCCCCGATTAGACCGCATATCCCGGTGGGATAGTTTGCCTCGTCAATCAGGCTGAGCAGCATGGTCTCAAAGTTCTTCTCCGGGTCTTCCCCACGCTCCCTGGCCCATTCCCTGAAGCTATCGGGGGTGACAGGTCCTTCATAGCCGCCCAGGATGGCCCCGTGCAGCAAGTTGTACATGGCCGTCTCTTTCAGCTCCCGAATCCGCCCTTTGACCACCGGCTCATCCCAGATCTGGGGCACGTGCCCTTTGCCAAAATCCCAGCACACTTGCTTGACGATCTCGCACGACTCGATGATATCCTCGGCGCTGGCCTCGTGATGGGCTTCGGAGTGTGTCACAACGTGTAAGATATCCGGTTCCATATACAGCTGGGTGTAGACGCCGAAAGCCAGATGGCCTTTAGCCTGGTTCAGGTTGGGGGGGAAGCTGGGCAAGCCAGACCGGGCCTGCTTGAAAATGCGGAAGTCGAAGTGCCGGGTCAGTGGCTCAGCCAGCTCATAGGCTGCCTTCATCTTGGCCAGGTCATCCAGGGCCGAAATCTCGGGCGGCAATTCAAACATCATTTGCATCACGTAGTGCTTGATGCCCTTCTTGAGGGCAATCACGGCACACAGAACGTGGTCGGTGACCTGCATATCGTCGCTAGCGTAGCGCAAGCCCCATTGATGAGGATCATTGATTTCCAGAGGTTTGCCCTGCTCGGCCCACCACTCGATGGTGCGAAAGTGCTCGTCGAAGCTATCGCGAATGCTGATGGGACCTCGCCCGTCCAGTTCGTTGTAATAGAAGATAGGCACGGCCGGGAAGGCCATATTCAGGTGCTCTTCCCAGAGCTGAGCCAGCTCCACCAATTCGTCAGTCCCGGTGTAGATGCGGGTCAAAGGATAATTGCCCCGTTGGGTGGCCGCCTTCAAGCGCTTCAGATCCTCCACGCTGCGGATGGGCGCCCCCCCTTGCCCGGCCAGATACTTGCTCGGATCCTCTTCGCCCCGGATGAACTTGGCCAGCAATTCCTGCGAGGTCTGATCCGGGGCCAGCGAGACGATCTCAAAGGCCTCGGCCTCGGCCAGCTTCTGGACGGCTTCTATGGTGGGCTCAATGGTCTCGGCCGCAATCCCGATGTGAGCGCGGATGATGGGCCGATTCTCCCGTTCCCGAACCTGGCGTATGCGCTCCACCAGATAGTCCGACCAGGGGGCTTTCTCGGCCCAGTGCACCGACGGCAGGCGACGGGCAAATCGCTCCAGCTCTTCCATGGTCACGAAGTCGTCTGCCACCAATTCAAAAAAGCCCTGAAACGCTTCCCGGTCTCGATATGCCTCGGCCACCGCATCCAGGTCATAGTGCCGCTCCTCCTCGCGCACGAAGCGGTCAGGTTCCATCGGCAGCCCGGTCATGGCCCGCACCAGGTTAGCCGCCGGTCGCAATCCCCCAAATGAGTATCGAATGCCGCTCTTGCGGGGATGCAGCCCGTATTGGGTAGCTGTCTCCACAAATTCGGTGATCAGCTTGTCTACGTGCAGGTCTCCCAATCGCATTGACACACCCACCACCTCGGGGCGCGCTTCGCGAATCTTGTTGATGGCCTCCCGGATGGGCACCGCCGGTCCCAGTTTGACAGACGCATAGCCCTGGCCTTGCTCTTCCATCCAATCCGCAAAGCCTTCCACCCCCAGGTTGTGGACGCATTTGCCGATGGCGCCCACCATCACCCGCCGCTTGCGGCCATGTTCTGGTGGCTTATCCTCTGTCTGCTCCTTTGATTTAGCCATTTGAACACCTCTTCTAATGATATTCGAATTACAAAACACAAAAGTGAATGCCTATTCTGGCGCTCACTTATTACGCTCTACGTACGACCCCATCCAGCGTGCGAATTCCATAGCGCTGCGGCGCGCGTGAGGTTGCCAGGCTGCCTCCATTCAATTTGCCGCCGACCAGGTACTCTTTCCCCAGCCGCATCTGGGCCCAGGCAATCACCCGATCCATCATGGGCGTTGGCAGGTCGGCCAGTTCGGCAATGCCCCGGATTACGATCAGCCCGTAGGGTACATCTTCAGCCAGGTAGCGGGCCTGGAAATCGGGCACCCAACCATCGCCGAGGGGGCGCATGGGCGCACGCAGGCCGGCATAGCTGCGATTGGTGGAGAAGCTGCTCTGCAGTGAGGATGCGTCGAGGATGTCTTCAGCATACGAGCGGCGCAACCACTCGTCCAACGGCCGCACCGCAGAGAGATCCAGGTCCGGGTGGTAGCGTTCCAGGATACGGCGCAGGGCCTGAACCTCGCCACTCAACTGCTGGAGGATATCAGCGGTCGTGGCATTCACACCCTGGTAGAAGAGGGGTGCCTCAGTGTAGAGTTGCCCATGCCAGTCCTGGAACAGACCATACATCACGCCTGGATGGATGAGCTGGCCTGTATTTGCCAGGGTAAGGCTCAAGAAATTGGCAATGGGACACACATAAACGTCCATCAAATCTGCCAACAGGGCGGCTACCTCCCCGGCATAAGATGAGGGCCACGCCGCCAGATCTACTTGTGCCTTCGTGCCCAGAATTGCGACTTCCCGTCCATACTGTTGGATGCGGCATGCCCAGGGTAGGGTTTGCAAGCCAAAAATAACCATGGAAGTGTTCCTGGCCATCAGGATGTGCTCGACACTCCAATCGAATCCACCCCGGGCAGGCAAAGCACCCAGCCAGGCCTGCTCCCCCAGGTAAGGAACGATATCGCGCAGAATTAACTCATGAGCAAAGGCCGGCAGAGCCAGTATGACTACCTTAGAGCCAGGTATCACCGCTGCGGGGTCGGCGCTGACCCGATACGGCTGGCCCACCAGGATACCCTCGTGGCTGGTCAGGGTAATACCCCCACCGGCCTGGATACCCTGCTGCCAGCGTTGGGCCTCGTCATTGAGAGGGGTGTACACATTTACCTGGAGGTCCTGCCGGGCACCAAGCAGGCCAGCCAGGACATGGGCGGCGTTCCCGCCGCCACAGATCGTGACTTGCATCCTCACTCCGTGAGTAACAGATTCCCGGTTCGATAAGCAGCGTCCACTCGGCGCAAGGACTCCATTGTCTGTTCTGGTGCGCGATAGGAAAGGGCAGCGATGATCCCGTTCAATAGGGATATCACAGCCGTAAGTGAAAGGCTATGCGAGACACCATCCGTAACCACTGCAAAAGCGTGGTCAGCAACTTGGGCCATAGGCGAGACGATGCTGTCCGAAATTGTAATAACGGATGCTCCCTGTCGTTTGGCCGTATGAACTGCTTCCACCGTAGACCGCGCATAGCGCCACAGGTCAATGGCGATGAGGAGCATGCCGGTGCCCAATTGGGCTGCATTAACCGCCTGAAACAGCCCTCCATCTATCGCCTCCTGGGCGCTAAAGCCGATCACTCTCAGGGAATGCGCCAGGAATATGGCTGGTGCTGAAGAAAGACCCGAGCCCACGACCATGATCCTGCGAGCCTTCACAATTTTGTCGAGAGCCGCATTGAATTCAGCTTCGGAAAGACTGGCTGCCGTGCGCTGAATATTCTTGATGTCAGCGTGAAACACCCGTTGGGGGATGCCATCTGTGGGTAGGGGTGCATCCAGGCGTTTCTGGATGCGGTCCACCGCTGAGAGATAGGTGGGTAACTCCTTGCGGATGGCCTCTTGTAGCTCGGAGAAACCTGCGTAGCCCAGACTCTGAGCAAAACGGACAACCGTCGCCGCGCTGGCACCCACAGTCTGGCCAACTTGACTGGCTGAAGCGAAGGAGACCAGATACCTGTTCCCCAAGACGAAGCGTGCCAGCTGCTTCTGCTTGGGGCTAGATTGGGCCATCGAGGCCGCGATACGTGCCTCAAGGCTACTCTCAGAGTCCATGGGTGTCCTCCGGTGAGAGCCTGCAGGAAGAAGCCCTCAAGCCTCAGACACCATTATAACACAAAGCTCCGCCTAATGCAACACATATTTCACTCAGTTTCCCCATGCAATATGCGTTGCATATCGGCTGACAGGTGCCGACCGATTATAAGTGCACCTGGCGCCAATTCTATACCGCGAAGGAGAACAATTAGGCCACCGATTTGGATGACCGGCACATTCCCGATCATTATGCCGATGACCGGGTA
The DNA here is from genome assembly GCA_020343875.1 of Anaerolineales bacterium. Lineage (GTDB taxonomy): Bacteria > Chloroflexota > Anaerolineae > 4572-78 > NAK82. Next base: position 4,382,796 of record CP070811.1, read on the forward strand.
TCTTACGAGCGGAGTGTAACGTCACCCGTCAAGACGCGCTGAACCCGGTCGTCAGGCAAACGCAACAGCAAGGCACCGGCCTCATCCACACCCTCGGCCAGGCCCTGGTAGACACCATGGGGCGTGCCGACAGTCACCTGTTGCCCCAGTGTGGCCAGCCGTTCCACCCACTCCTGGTATGGGCTGTCTTGAGCCCGTAGTGCTTCGTAACGTGTCTCGACGCCGGACAGGTAGCTCTGCAGCAACGGCAGGCGTGGGACCGGCCTCCCCAGGAAGGCTGACAAGCTGATGGCCACATCGGCCAGCTCAGGCCAATGGAGACGGATGGTCCGCGAAGTGAAATCCACGTTGACGTTGAGCCCGACACCAACAATGGCCCAGGCCAAAACATCCTGGTGATCGCCACCGGAGGCAGAGTGCCAATTAGCCGGGGTATGCGCAAATCCCAACTCTGTCAATACACCCCCCAACTTCTTGCCCTCCAGGAGCAGGTCATTGGGCCACTTGAGGTCAACTTGCGCACCAGTCACCTGCGTCACAGCGTCGGCAGCAGCCAGCGAACAGATCATGGTAAGTTGCTGCGCCTGGGCTGGGGCCAAAAAAGTGGGGCGGAAGAGCAAGGACATGAGCAAACTGGAGCCGGGAGGGGCGATCCACTTGCGCTGCATACGGCCCCGGCCAGAAAGTTGCTCGTCGGTGATGGCCAGCGATCCCTCCGGCGCTCCTTGCTCTGCAAGGCGCCTCAGTTCGTCGTTCGTAGACGTGATGGCAGGCCAATAGTAAATGGTGCGACCTATGTACTGGGTGCGCAGCCAAACACGGATTGTCTCTGCGGAAAGTTCAGATTTCATCTTCCAGGTTCTAGACCCCTGACGCCACCGCAAATGCTGCGTCTTCCTGCCTCGCCACGCGGATGCCCTGTTGTTCGTCCACGCGCGTGAGCAAGACTCCCCCCACGATAAAGAAGACAACCAGCGAGACGATGCTCAGGCGACTGCCTCCAGCCAGCTGGCTGACTACCCCAAATAGCAGCGGTCCAACAATCCCGGCGAACTTGGAGCTGGTGCTGAAGAAGCCGAAGAACTCGGCGGACTGGCTTTTGGGGATCATGGCCCCATACAGTGAACGGCTGAGCGCCTGTGTGCCTCCCTGGACCATACCAACCACAAAGGCCAAGATGTAAAAATGAGTCGCAGTCCGCATAAAGAAACCCCCGATAGAGATCAGCGTGTATACACCCAGGCCTATCAGGATTGAACGCTTGGTGCCTACGCGCCGGGCGAGTCGGCCAAACCCAAACGAGAAGGGTATCCCCACAAACTGAGTGATGATAAGAGCAATGATCATGTCAGTCAGGTTGATGCCAATCTCGTCGCCGTAGGCAGTCGCCATTTTGATGATGGTGCCGATACCATCGTTGTAAATCCAAAAGGCGACCAGAAACAGCAACAACTGCTTATATCGGGTGATTTGGCGGAAGGTATGCGCCAAGCGGCCAAAGCCGGCCTGGAACAAGTTAGTGGGCTCGCGGCTGGTCCGGACCACCGGCGGCTCTGGTACATTTCGGAATAGGGGAATGGAAAACAGCGCCCACCACACCGCCACGCTGAAGAACGAAGCGCGTAGCGCAAAGCCTACACCAGGCATGAAGAACCAGGCCGGTTTCATGAACCACAGCACGTTTATGACCAGCAGTATGCCCCCTCCCACATAGCCCAATGCGTAGCCACGCGTCGAAATCTGGTCAATATCATCCTTCCTGGCGATGTGGGGCAGCAGCGACTCATAGAAGATGTTGGCACCGGCAAAGCCCACGTTGCCCCCAATAAACAGGACCGAGCCCAGGACATACGTATCATCTCCGAGAAACACAAACAGAGCTGTTGACAGGACTCCCAATCCGGCGAAAAAAGCGACGTAGAGTTTCTTGCCTCCGGTGTGGTCGGAGATGGCTCCCAGCATCGGAGCCAAAATCGCGATCAAGAACAGCGCAATGGAGGTGGTATAAGCCCAATATGCCGTTGCGTTCGCTTCACCCAGGCCAGAAGAAGTCACCAATGACCGGTAAAAGGGCGGGAACATGGCTGCCATGATGGTAGTGGCAAAAGCCGAGTTGGCCCAGTCGTACATGGCCCACGAGTTTATGATCTTTCGATAGGCTTTGTCATAAATCACGACTGCCGTACCTGTGTCTGTTTCCATTCTGCCGCCCTTTCTCTACAAGCGATCCACCTCCTCAAGATGCCAGCTCTAATTGTCAGATTGGCAAAGAGGGGATGCAACGGCACTTTTTCTGATTCCGGGCGCTGGCGCAGTACCTAGAAGAGCGCCCAGCACTCTTGAGGCAGCCATACCGCGCAAATAGTCATGCCTGGCCAACTTCTAAGCTGGCCTCAGGGGCTCTTACGCGAGTGGAGGGAAGAGCCAACCCACACAAGGCCGCCCCAAACGCAGCCAAGGCTACAGATTGCAGGGTCAGAGTCAGCCCTATGCTGTCCGCCATGACCCCATTAATAATGCCCCCCACGGCCCCACTGGCGAACATAAAGCCCAGCGTCAGGCCAGAGGCCATGGCCTTGCCACCGGGCAGCAACGCCTGAGCCAGCACCACGATGATGCTCTGCGACGCTCCCATCAGCGCCCCAGCTAAGGCGGCAATGACGAAGATGGCAGCGCCATCCACCAGCGGCAAAAAGAGGAGAGGCAAAACAGCGGCAAACAGGGTGCCAACCACAATCACCCGCCGTCCCCAGCGGTCGGCGGCCGGCCCCCCGAAGATCCCGCCGATAGCCGACCCTATCATCAACATAGAAGTGACCAGCCCATAGCTTTCGGGGCTCCACCCCTTTTCCTGGTAGAATTTGGGCAGGAAGGTCACGATGCCAAAGTTGGCCCAAGACCGCAGCGCGGTCAATCCAACCAAGACCAGGATCACACCCAGCGCCAGATGTTGGGCGTCCTTCGTGTTTGGTTGGCGGCCTGCCGGAGCGTGGGCGTGGGGGGCAGGGCGCAGAACCATGGTCAGCCACCACGCCACCGGCAATCCCAATAGGGCCAGCATAGGGATGCCGCCTGGCCCGGCCCGGCCTAGTATCAGGCCACCCACAGCCGGCCCCAGTCCCAGACCGACCTGGCCAAAGAAGAAGAAAACAGCAGCCCCGCTGGCTTCCCGGCCCTCGCCCACATCGGTAGCATTCATTGTACCCTGGGGATGGTATGCAGCCGAGCCAAGGGCGGCCAGCACAAAGGGCACCATAAACAACAAGAACATCCCGCTTTTTCCCACGGTCACCGCCAGCGCCAGCCAACTCAACGTCCACAGCAGGCCACCCGCTCCAAACCAGCGACTCCCGTACCGATCGGCGAACCAGCCAAAAACTGGTTGGAATGCCGAGGCGACAATGGTGAAGAGAGCAGCTGCCAGCCCGACTTGCGCGTTGCTGAGTCCCATGGGCAGGCTGAAAAAAGCCAGCAGCACCGGGCCCATGCTGGCAAATACATCAACGGTGAAATGACCAAGCGAGACGGCGATCAGCCGACGATTATGTGCAAGGTTCATGAAAGAATGGCATCTCGTCTTTGGCGGCGAAGCAACAGGCGACG
>CP070811.1:4386498-4399236 GCA_020343875.1 Anaerolineales bacterium
TGGTGAGCCAGTAGGCGGCGCTGCACCCCATCACACCGGCCCCCACGATCACCACATCTGGCTTTCTGTTCAAAGTCGGCTCCTTTCAATTCGCCTCCTGCCGGTCCTAGCCAGCAAGGGGAGGTTACGAAGTGTCCTGGTTGTCTGATCAGTGCCTGTGTGTTGCAGGCCTTCTTGCCTCTGGCTGGCCGGGGCAACCCAGGCTGGCCTCGCGTGATCGGTCCGCATCTTTTTGTGTTCTGCAGCCGGACTGCGTTGGAAATGGGACAGGGTTTTGGGGCAGGCTATTTCTTGCCTAGCATACCGCCCAGCCCCTTGGTCAGGCCTCCCAGGTCTGCCGCTGTGCCAGTGCCACTAAGAGCACCGTCGATCTGGTTCGCGATAGGCGCAGGCAGCTTATCCTTGAGATAGCCAACAACCATCTCTATAGCTACTTTGGACATATCTTCTGACAGGCCGGTCTTTTGCGAAACCAGCTTGGCTAATTCATCCATTGGTTTGTACCTCCTTTGCGCATTTGCCATGCATGCACTGTCCATAGCTTGGAGCTTCTACGGCGGTGAAAGCTGGAGTGTGTACAGCGCCCAATTGATAGTCTGGCAACGGACCACCGGCAGCCTTCATAGGTTGGATATCTGTTGACCCCTAAGTCTTAAATCAATAGCTTATCACACGTGGCAGTTGCTGGGCTTGTTGGACCCAATCACTTACTGCCGCCTTGGGGGGCAGTCTACGTACCAGCTCTTTTTCCTGGTTGACCTGTGCTAATTTCTGGTGCAGGTTCTCAGGATTGCGTTGAGCCAGCTCGGGTATCGTGTCGACTCCTGCTGCTTCCAGCAAATCGGCGTACTCTTCACCGACTCCCTTGATTCGAAAAAGGTCTGCGTGGTTGACCCATTCCAGTATCATCTTATTGCTGATGCCGGTCTTCTCAGCGATTACGTCGCGTCCTGCCGGGGTGGCACCCTGTACCAATAGCGCTTCAGTGGTCTGGATGCCTGCCGCACTTAGCTTCTGGGCATAAGCTGCTCCGATGCCTTCGATTTCGATAAGGTTTACCATGGTTGACCTCCATCAATATACAGTTAGGCTGCCAGTAGATCCTGTTCGTAGATTTGGACGATGATCACATAAGTTGCGGGGCGTTTAGGGCTTGGCCAAATGCTACTCAGTCGTGCTCGGCAGGTTGGCGAACAGCTCGTGAACATTGCCGTCTGGATCTGCGAAGAAGGCCGTTCTTTGTCCCCACGACATGGTAGATGGCGCGTGAATAGGGGTCGCCCCGTTGGCTACGACCTCCGCATAAGCTTGGTCTACTTCTTCAGTCGTCTTGAGTGGAAAGGCCAGCTCAAAAGACTGTCCGGCTTTGGGTTCTTTAAAGGTTGGGTGGCCGGTTACTTTTTCCATGATTGAACGGGAGCAAATGGCGAACCTCACCCCCTCGTTTTCAAACTCTACGTACTCGCCCATCTCGCTTTTTACCCGAAATCCCAGTACATCCCGGTAGAATTGCAGCATAGTGGGTACGCTGTCTGTCAAGATGGTGATCAGTGCGATTCTTCTTTTGCTACTCATAGCCTAGCTCCGGCGATAGCGGGATCTTGCTTTTCAGAAAAGTCCCACTCCCTCGGGCGATTTCCCGACCGTCTGCATTGACCAACTCGGACTCGGCAATAAAGAGACGTCGAGAACGGTAAATAACCCGGCCCGTCGCCTTCATTTCACCTTCTGAAATGGGGCGTGTCAAGTACATGTTGAAAGAGACCGTCAGCATGAAAACGTCTTCAACCAGTGAGTTGACCGCGAAAAACGCGGCATCGTCGAGTGCTTTGAAATATACAGAACCGTGGACAGCACCGGCTGCGTGGAAGAGGTGCGGACGCACCGGGATGATCACTTGTGCCTGGCCCTGGCTGATATGCAGCATCGGGGCATAGTAGGTGTTCGTCGGTGCGGAAGCGTACATGCGCTCCAGCTTTCGGAAATGTTCCTGCTTGGTCGCCATAGTTCTGCTCCTCATACAGCCAGGGGACCAGTTTATCATATCAAATGTGTAATCAATACCCGTAAACCAATTCCATTCAGAATTACACCGCCCAATACTTCCATACGTTTGCCAAATGTCGTCCCCAGCCTATGCCCGATCAGCAAGCCTAGAAGCGAGAGGCTGGCTGTGACCACGCCAATGACCACGCTGGGGTATAGGATATTCACTCTCAGCATAGCCAGGCTTAGGCCAATGGCGAAGGCGTCAATACTGGTGGCCACGCTCAGCATCACCAGTGTGCCTCCGCGCGACGGGTCCCTGGGGTACGCTTCTCCGCCGGGATCCAGCCCGGAACGGATCATCCGCCCGCCGACGAAGGCCAACAGGCCCATAGCCACCCAGTGGTCGAAGCGGGAGATAAGGGATGCGATGGTACTGCCAGCTGACCAGCCCAGAATGGGCATCAGGAACTGGAACAGGCCAAAATGAAATGACAGACGAAAAATGGGGCGTGGCAACTTAGCCCGGCGAGTGGTGCCGATACCCAGCGACACGGCAAAGGCATCCATTGCCATCCCGACTGCTATTAGCAGAATTGATATCAAGTCCAATATTATGCCTCACCCCTCGGGTGATATCTTCATACGAGCTTCTTCCGGATGAAAATGCTAGTGAAAACTGCAGAGGCCATTGCCAGCGCATAGGCCACGACTGTGCCCAACACCAGTCCCAGGCCAGGATAGAAGAATCTGACGCCCAGGCCATATATCACAATGGTGATCATGCCGGTCAGCATTAAAGGTTTGGTTATGGCTCGCGAAAACTCCAAACCCCCAGACTGATATGAGATAACCAGGGTTGAGGTGAAAACGGCGGGGAAGGCCGAAAAAATGCCTCCAAAGACGGGCCCGGCGAATTTACTTATGAAAACCACAAAGGCAATCAGGAAGCCGCTGAAGACCGCTCGGCATAGGATCTGAGTAGGAGCGTAGTGAATCTTGACACTGGGGACTGATTCCACTTTCAGCCTGCTTTCAAGCATGTGATACGAAAACAAAAGGATCAATGCACACGCAATCAGTGAGAAGACAAAATTCTTCACATCCAGGATCACGATGAGTGCAGACAGAGTAAACCACGTGAGGAGGGAACCCAACAGGGCGACCAAGAACCCCTTTCTGACAAGCATTGCATAGAGTACCAGAAACAGGCCCGTAAATCCATATGCCAGGGGAAATACGGTGGTAGATTGGGATGCAACTGTGGGTGTTTGGGACAACCCGATGAAGAAAAACGAGACTACAGCAGTAGAGGGCAATCCCCCGATAAAGCCGCCCGCTTTGCTCCCAAAACGCTCGGCTGCAACGGTCGTCAGAGTGACCCAGATGCTGCCTACTATGAATGCGAGTATGAGGTGCAGCCAAAATAGATCCAATATGTCATCCCAAATAGACACATTTAGTATAACACAATTACCCCTTGACGGACAATTGGCATATTGGTCAGCAGGGCATTTCAATTTCTGGCGTGATGCAGCCTAGCGTCGGTCAATAGTCCGCCAGGCGCCGGTTAGTCGCCCTGAAAATTTCGTTGATTGGTGCTATAATTGGTTGATGTACGGGTCGCGGCTGGGGTCTAAACCCTCAGCTGCCTGTTTGGTGGCTTCGTTGTGGGGGAATAGCTCGTGCCGGCTCAGAACCGCTTCATAGGTGGGTTTGTGGCTCTGGGCAAATATGGTACATGTTCCATGCAATGTTCCATAGTTTCGGCAAATCGGGGGTAGCCTGATGGCGAAGCACAAAGCTGCTTCTGGGCAAGTTGGCAACGAGGACAGGGTATGAATCGGTTGTGGGTCACGACGCTGATTGTAGTGGCAGCGCTGGCGAGCGGCGTGGAAAATCCGGCCTGGTCTGCGCCGCCTGGCTCCCCGCCCGGTCTGCAAATGGAGGCTGAAGCCGCCTTCGACGGCTACTTTAAGTATGGTGAGTGGCTGCCGGTTTGGGTTCGACTGGAAAACAGCGGCCCCGATCTGGAAGCCGAAGTGCAAGTGCGTGTCACCGGAAGTTGGGGGGCGACGACCTTCGCCGCCCCGGCGCCACTACCCTCTGGCTCTCGCAAGCGCATCCCAATCTACGTCTTGCCCAATAATTTTTCCCGCTTTCTCGAAGTGCGACTGCTAGCGGACGGAGAGGAGCTGCTCTCCCGAGAAGTCCCAGTCAATCCCCAAGCCAATGTCAGTTATCTGGTAGGTCTGGTGACGCCGGAGCGGGGGGGGCTCTCATTTATCGCGGGTGCATCACTTCCGGGTCGGGAGCGGCCCAAGACGCTGATCGATCTCTCCCTGGCGGACCTGCCAGGGCGGCGGGAGGGGTTGCGTTCTTTTGATTGCCTGGTCCTAAATGATACAGACACTTCGTCGCTTACCCCGGAACAAAGGATGGCCCTGGAGACCTGGGTGCGCCAGGGCGGACGTCTGGTGATCGGTGGCGGCCGAGGGGCCACCCTTACGACGGCTGGATTACCTGACACGATATTGCCGTTCCTGCCTAAGGGCGAGATTGAGGCGGGGACGCTCCCGTCGCTGGCTGACTTTGCCGGTGCCGGGGCCATCCGGGTATCAGGCCCATTCGTGGTGTCTACCGGTCAAGAAACAATTGGACGTACACTGGCTGCCCAAGGCGAGCTGCCTCTAGTGCGTGAACGGATCATGGGCGACGGTTTCGTCGATTTCGTGGCTCTTGATCTGGCTGTTTCCCCTTTTGATGCCTGGGCGGGGAGCACGTCTTTCTGGGGACGTCTACTTTCACCTGGCGCAGCTTACCCCGAGTGGCTGCCGCCCGACATGTCGGCCCAGCAGATGAAGTCAGGCCAGATGACCAGTGCGCTCGCCAGGCTGCCTGCCCTTGATTTGCCCTCCATCCGGGGGTTGGGCGTGCTGCTGATGCTCTACGTCGTATTGGTTGGGCCGGTCAATTATCTTGTGCTGCGCTGGCGAAAGCGGTTACATTGGGCCTGGCTCAGCGTGCCTGCCATAACCCTTATCTTTTCTGCCGGTGCATTTAGCCTGGGCTATGCGCTGCGAGGCACCGATTTGATCTTGAACGAGATCGCCATCATCCAGCTGCGGCAGGATGGCACAGCTGACACTACTGGCTATGTGGGCCTGTTTTCACCTGCACGCCGATCCTATGAGATCGAAGTCAGAGGCGAGAATTTGCTCAGCCCCTTGATCCCTGATTACAATCCTTGGGGGCCAGAGGGCGTCAGCGGGGCGGGCGAGATGGTTTTCGTGCAAGGCGATCCGGGCCGCGTACGAGGCCTGGCAGTGAACCAGTGGTCTATGCAGACGTTCATGATGGAAGACGTGCGAGTTGATCTTGGCTACATCGTGGGCGATTTAAGACTCGAAGATGAGACGCTGGTCGGCATAGTGCGCAACAGGACGGACTACATGCTGACGGATGCCTCGCTCGTGTTGGGCCAGCGTTTTGTGCGCCTGGGCGATCTACAGCCGGGCCAAGGATCACGGGTTAGCATGGATTTGCCAGATCTCGCCAAACAGGGCTTAGGGCAGCCGCTGAGCTTCCTGCTATTCCAGGATCAGTTGGCGCAATCGGGCTCTGGCAGCTTGTCCCGCGAGGCAGATCTAAAGCGGATGCTGGTGCAGAGTGTTTTTGAGCCGAGTGGTCAGTTTGGGCCGATGCCCTTAGGGATTGGCTCCAGCGGTGGTGGCAGATCGCTGCAGGGACTGATGTTTCTCGGTTGGCTCGACGAAACCCCACTCGACGTGAGGGTAGCGGGCCGTACCCCGACTCAGCAGGCAACGGCTTTACTCTACGCGCCCCTCTCTTTTGGTCTAGCCGACGAAGGGGACCTCTCTATCCCACCAGGCCTCATCTCTGGCATGCTGGTGGAAATGCCGACGGAAGGAGGGCTTTGCGGGCCGAACGCGGCTTCGGTCTGGCTTGGGCGAGGGGAAGCGATCTTCGAGTTCCAGGCGCCTCAGGAGGTGCGAGATGTGCAGGTGGATATTCTCAAGTTGATCATCAGAGAAGACGGTGGCGGCTGGTGGCAGCCTCCAGACACGGCAGTCTACGCCTGGGATAGGAAGACGTGGGTAGCTGTAGACAACCCGGTTATCGGCAGTAATGTCATCTCCGACGCGGCCAACCTGGTGAGTGACGATGGCCTGATTCGCCTGCGCCTGGCGACTGAAGGCAATCGGGCTGGCTGTTTCTATCTGGAGTTGGGGTTGGAAGGGCAGCGCTAGTTGGGAGTCTGGCAGGTCACCGGTAGATGGGTAGATAGGGAGAAAGCCCTTGATTGCAATTGAGACTCGGGGGTTGACCCGCCGCTTTGGCAAGGTAATCGCCGTGGACGATTTGAACTTGAGGGTGCCGTCCGCTTCGCTGTTTGGGCTCATCGGCTCCAATGGTGCGGGCAAGACGACCACGCTGCGTATGTTGGCTGGCTTGTTGCAGCCCACATCGGGGGAGATCGTGCTCAACGGTCAGGTGGCAAATCATGATTGGCGCGAGATGCGGCGGCAGATCGGCTATATGCCTGACTTTTTTGGCGTCTACGAGGACATGCTGGTCTGGGAGTATCTGGACTTTTTTGCTCGCTGCTACGATCTGCCCGTCGCCCGTCGCCGCCGAGTTACCGACGAGTTGTTGGAGCTGGTCGATCTGGCTGAAAAGCGGGATGCCTATGTGCAGACCCTTTCACGGGGTATGCGGCAGCGGCTGTGTCTGGCCCACGCGCTGGTGCACGATCCACAAGTTCTGCTGCTGGACGAACCCGCCTCTGGGCTGGACCCGCGCGCCCGGGTGGAGATGCGCGAGTTGCTGCGTGAGCTGGGAGCCATGGGTAAGACCATTGTCGTTAGTTCCCACATTCTGATGGAGCTGGCTGAGCTGTGTGACTCGGTAGGCATCATCGAGAAGGGGCGAATGGTGACCAGCGGCCGGCTGGACGAGATCACCCGGCACGTCCAGCAGGAACGCACCTTGCGCCTCAAAGTGATCTCCGACCCAAGCCAGGCTGAGGCAGCCCTGCGTGACCAACCAGGAGTCGGCCAGATTTATGAGGTGGATGGCTATCTAGAAGTCGCGTTTCTGGGTGAGGAGGAAGCGACGGCGGACCTGCTGGCAGCGCTGGTAGCGCGCGGCATCAAGCTGGTATCCTTTGGCGAAGTGTCCAGCGATCTGGAAGAGGTTTTCTTGCGCTTGACCAAGGGGGAGGTGGCGTAGATGCAGGCCAGACCCCGGCTGGCAGGCAATCCCATTATTGTCAAAGAGCTCCGCTCCCGGATGCGGGGCGCACGCGCTTTTGTGATGCTGACTGGAACCCTGCTACTGCTGGGAGCAGTGAGCTACGGCCTGTACCGCATCGTATTATCCACCTCCCGCTACACAAATGCCCCGCTTGGCCCACAGATCGGGCAGGCGCTTTTCAACGGGTTGGTATTTCTGGAACTGATGATAGTGTGTTTCGTCACACCGGCTGTGACCGCCGGCGCTATCAGTGGTGAGCGGGAAAAGCTGACCTATGAGATGCTACTGGCTACGCCAATGCGACCCACCAGCATCCTGTGGGGTAAGCTGGTTTCGGCGCTTAGCTATGTCTTGTTGCTGATCTTTGCCGCCATACCTATGGCCAGCCTGGTCTTTATTTTTGGCGGCGTTGCACCTTGGGACATGCTCAAGTCGCTGGTTGTCTTGGTGTCTGTAACGGTGACGTTGGGTATGGTGGGGCTGTTCATGTCTGCCTGGCTGGGGCGTACTGGCCAGGCCACTGTGCTTAGCTACCTGGCTGTGCTGGCTTTGCTGATCGGCCCACTTTTGGTTTACATCTTGGTGGCCGTGATCCGGCAGGACGAGCCTCCGCGCTGGATCCTGGTGCCTAACCCTATGAGTGCGCTCTTTTCGGCGCTGACAGCCGCTGCTCCAAGCGCTGGGTCGGACAACATCTTCTGGGGGATAGGCATGGCCCTGGGAGGGAACGTTGGAGTTTTGTCCGGAAGACAGACCGGGATACCTCGCCCCCTCTATCACTACAGCCTGCCTCTCTACGGTTCGACGACGTTGGTGCTGTACTTGCTGGCGACCCGCCTGGTGCAACCTACACGCCGATGGCGGGTGGGTTGGAAAGAGGTGTTGGTTGTCTGCGTATTGTTCGTAGTCTTGGGGGGTGTAGTAGTAATGGCTTTCGTCATCACGGCCGACCGCTATGACACGGGTGTGACCCCTGTTCCAACCGCTGTGCCTGCGGTTACGCTGCCGGTCCCGGCCAAGCGGGCGGCAATGAACCTCCCAACTCTGGTCCCACTGCCCACAGAGTTGCCGGAAGTAGCCTCGCCATCGCTTGCCTTACTACCGGCACCCGCTGAGGTGGGCCATGTGGCTATCTATGCAGCTATGGAACCTGGCAGGTAGCAGAGGACACAGTTACGGTGGATCAGGCAGTGGATGAACTGCACGCACACTTGGCTCTCTTTGGTCGCCGCCTGCGCTTGCGGGATGGCTGGCTGTTGGCGCAAGGTTGGCTGTGGGTTGCCTGCTTAGGGGCAGTGTTGATTCAACTGGCAGGCCGGGTCTGGCCGGTGGAGCGACTCTGGCTGTGGACACTGGTGCCGCCAGCCGCCTGGCCTCTGATCGTGATTGGCATCTCGCGTTTGCGGTCTTTCCCCTCTATGCGTGTTGCCCGGCGTGTCGACGCGGAGTTGGGCCTGAAGGAACGATTGGCTACGGCGCTGGCGTTGGAGGGGGGAGAGGTTGGCAGACTGGGCGCTTGGATGGGCCAACCTTCCCTTTTAGCACTTCAACGACAGGATGCGCTGGCCGTCGCGCAAGCTGTTGACCCTGCACGCGCTTTTGGCTTGCACTGGCTGCGGCGGCCCCTGTTGCTGGCGTTGGCCTTGGCGGCAGCCACGGCCAGCCTGGCATTGTTGCCCAGCCCGATGGACGCTGTCCTGGCTGAGCGGGCCGTTGTTTCCCAGGCTGCCGAGGAGCAAGCCGAGCAGATCGAGGCATTGCGTGAGGAGATCGAGAAGGCGCAAGAGCTGACGCCTGAGGCACGCGAGGAATTGTTGCGCCAATTGGCTGAAGCAGCTCAGCAATTGCGCGCCAATCCCGGCGACCGCGAAGAGGCGCTGGCTGACCTGTCCAAGGTGGAGGAGGCCTTGCGCCGGAGGCTGGATCCCAATGCTCCCGCCCGGCAGGCGGCCATGCGGGCGCTGGCCGCTCAGCTCCATGCCCTGGCCAAGGCGGAGGCAAACGAGCAAGGGGACGCTTCCGGCACTGCCGAAGCGTTAGGAAAATTGGCCCAGCTACTGGCCGAAATGAGCGACGCTGAGCGCGCCGCGCTCGCCCGCTCGCTGGCCCGGATGGCTGCCCAGGCCGCGCAGGTTGGCGACGGTGACCTGGCGCAAGCCCTGGCTTCGCTGGCACAGGCTGCCCAATCTGGCGAAGGCGAGACGATGGCCCAAGCTGCTCAGGCAGCTGCGGAGGCGATCAGGCAGGTTGAAGGCGAGTTAGCCGATCAGGTAGCACTGGGGCGAGCGGTCTCTCAGTTAAGCGCTGGTCGGCAGGCAATCGCCCGGGCTGGCCAGGGGCAGGTAATGGCGCAAGTCCAAGGGCAAGGTCAGAGCCAGAACCAAGGGCTACCGGGTGGTGGAGGAGGTACTAGAGCAGATACCCTGCCCCCCTTTGCTGGCACTGGCAAGGCCAGTCGCCCCCAGGGAGAGGGGCAAGCAGGTGCTACTGGCGAATTGGATCAACGGGTTTACGTGCCGTGGGATCGGCAAGCAGGCGCCGGCGAATTGCTGATCAGCGGTCAGGACACTGGCCAGGGTGAGATAGAAGCGCGCGAGCGGGAGGACCTTCTGCCAGGGGCGCCCAGTCAGGCACTGGTCCCGTATCATCAAGTCTATTACGAGTACCTGGGCGCCGCCAACCAGACTTTAGAGCGGAGTTACGTGCCATCCGGATTGAAGGACTATGTGCGGGCCTATTTCTCCCAGCTGGAACCGTAGCCGGCCAGGCTTTCAACTATCGGACATCAATCAGGAGTACCCAGGATGAACGAGCCCTCTATCACTGCCGAGAAATTCCGTGACACGGCTGCTGCCATTGAGGAGCAGGTAGGACAGGTCATCGTTGGTCAGCGGGAACTGGTGCGGCACACCCTGGTCACGCTGCTGGCGGGGGGCAACGCCCTGTTGGAGGGCGTACCGGGGTTGGGCAAGACATTGTTGGTGCGTACCCTGGCCCAGGCCGTCGACTGCGTTTTCTCCCGCATCCAGTTCACGCCCGACCTGATGCCGGCCGACATTGTGGGCACCAATCTGATTGTTGAGGACGAAAACGGACGACGGCAGTTCCAGTTTGAGTCAGGGCCGATCTTTGCCAATCTGGTGCTGGCGGATGAGATCAACCGTGCCACGCCCAAGACTCAATCCGCCCTGCTGGAGGCGATGCAGGAGCGCAGCGTTACGGTGGCCAAAACAACCCGTCGCTTGTCGGAGCCGTTCTTTGTGCTGGCTACCCAGAATCCATTGGAAATGGAAGGCACTTACCCGCTGCCAGAGGCGCAGTTGGACCGCTTTTTCTTTAAGGTGGACGTGCCATTCCCCTCAGAGGAAGAATTGGTGGAAATCGCCAATCGTACCACCGGCGTGGCAATTCCACAGGCTGAACCGGTTGCGGATGGCCCGACTGTTGTAGCTATGCAGACTTTGGCTCGGGGTGTACCTGCCGCCGGCCATGTGACCGCCTATGCGGCTCGCCTGCTCCAAGCCACTCACCCTCGTGACCAGGGCGCGCCGGAGGTAGTGCGCCGCACTGTGCGCTATGGGGCCAGCCCGCGTGGCATGCAAGCCATGATCCTGGCGGGCAAGATTCTTGCTTTGCTGGACGGTCGCTACAACGTCGCCTTCGATGACCTCCGTCAGGCAGCGCTGCCTGCCCTGCGCCATCGGCTGATCCTGAATTTCGAAGCCCAGGCGGAGGGAGTGACAGCGGAGGAGGTGATTGCTGGGGTTTTGGGAGAAGTCTTGCCTGATGAACCGTGATCACATTAGAGGAATGGAGGATTGGAAGGCGGGAAGGCAGGTAGATTCTTCCAGCCATCCAATCACTCAGCCATCCGATCAGCCCGTCTCCCAGCATGCTGACCGTGTCTTCGACGAAGATTTTCTCCGCAAGCTGGAGCGGTTGTCCATTCTTTCCCGCCGGGCTATGGCGGGGCAGCTGCAGGGTGAGCGACGCAGCCCCAAACGTGGACAGTCGGTAGAGTTTGCCGACTTCCGGCCCTATTCACCAGGCGATGATTTTCGGCGCGTCGATTGGAACGCCTATGCCCGGCTGGAACGCTTCTTTATCAAACTGTTTGTCGAAGAAGAAGATCTGCTTGTACACCTCCTGGTAGATACCAGCCGCTCGATGGATTGGGGCCAGCCCAACAAGTTGCGGTACGCCATCCGGGCGGCCGGCGCACTGGGCTATGTGGCGCTGGTTGGCCTGGATCGAGTGACCGTTACGGCTTTCGGCCATGGGGGGAATGAGGGCGCACGTTATTTCGCGCCGCGCCGGGGTAAAGGCCAGGCCATGCCTCTGTTCTCTTTTCTGCAGGGGCTGTCTGCGGGCGGCCCCATTTACCTGGCACCTCGCCTGCGCGCCTACGCTGCGGCTGCATCGTCGCCAGGTCCACTGCTGCTTTTCTCCGATTTGTTGGACGAGGGATGGGCGGAGGGCCTGCGTGCCCTGGCATCACGTGGTTTTGAAGTGACTGTGCTGCACATTCTGGCCCCGGACGAGGTGAACCCGGACACTTCGTCATGGCACAGTTCAGGCCAAGGCGGCGACTTCAAGCTGCTGGACGTAGAAACTGGCGCCCAGGTCGAGATAACCGCTGACTATGAACTCTTTGAACGCTACCGACAAGGCCTGGCTGGCTGGCAGGAGGAGTTGCGCCACTTCTGTGGCGTGCGGGGTATGCATTACGTGCCGGTCGAGACCTCCATGCCGTTTGAGGAATTGCTGTTTTCCTGGCTGCGCCAGCGAGGCGTGCTCAGGTGAGAGACCGATCTTCGCGGCTTATATTGCTGGCTCTGACCACGTTTGTTCTCTTTCTGAGCACACTGGTCGGCACCCCGGTTATCCCGGAATTGGTCACCAGTCTGGGAGCTGAGCCGGGCGCCACGGCAGCCACTCTGTCGGCGGCCCTGATGGCGCTGGTCCTCTTCCAATTCTTCACCGGCGGCCTGGCTGACCGCTATGGGCGTCGCCTTGTGCTGGGGAGCGCAGCGCTGGCTGGCGGGCTCACGTCGTTGGGATGTGCCCTGGCTGGTGGTTGGCGCTGGTTACTGGCCATGCGAATCTTGAGTGGGATGGCCGATGCGGTGTCCTTTCCGGCATTGCTGGGCCTGACAGCAGAGGTCAGCCAGGGGCGGCAGGGAACGTTTTTCGGCGTGCTGCGTTCGGCTCAGGGCCTGTCCCTCATCTTGGGGCCGGCCATGGGGGGCGTGCTCTCCTTTGTCTCTCTGCGTACTCCCTTTGTGGCAGACGCGGCCCTCTCGTTGGCTGCGTGTGTGTTGCTGGTGTGCTTCGTTCCACCCCGAGCCGCCCAGTCTGATGAAGGACACGGGTGGGCGCAAATGCGGCGATTGAAAGCGCTGTTCGCTGACCGCCGTTTCTACGCTTTCGCCCTCTTTTGCGGGGTCAACAACATTGCCTTTCCGATACTGCTGG
>CP070811.1:4399336-4405224 GCA_020343875.1 Anaerolineales bacterium
ATGAAGCAGGCGGGCTATCAGGAGTCGGATGTGCAGGCGATGACGGAGAGTTTCAAGGAGAGCAATCCGGGCATTGAGGTAGAGTTGGACTTTGTGTCCTACGAAGCCCTGCACGACAAGATAGTGACGGCGGCGGCGTCGAAGGCAGGCACGTATGACGTGGTGCTGCTGGACTGCATCTGGCCGGCGGAGTTTGCGGCGGCTGGGTTCATCCTGGATGTGACGGATCGGATACCGGAGGAGATGCGGGCGGACATTTTCCCGGGGGCCATGGAGTCGGTGACGTACAAAGGGCGGCTGTATGGCATGCCGTGGTTGAACGATGTTCTGTACCTGTATTACAACGAAGAGATGCTCAAAGAGGCTGGCTACGAAGCGCCGCCGACCACCTGGACAGAATTGAAGGAGATGTCCATGGCGGCCAAGGAGAAGGGGCTGGCGGATTATCCTTTCATCGAGTATTTCCAGCAGGATGAGGGGTTGACGATTGCCTTCTCGTACTACTTGTTGGCGTTTGGGGGTCAGTTCTTTGATGCTGACGACAATCCGGCCTTCAACAGTGCTGAGGGATTGGCGGCGTTGCAGTTTATGGCAGATGGCATGAACGACGGCTTCTACAATCCGGCGTCGTTGGAGTCGACGTATGAGGAAGTGCGGCGGACATTTTCACAAGGGTCGTCTCTGTTCTCCATCAACTGGGCCTATCAATTGAATCTGGCGAATGATCC
Organism: Anaerolineales bacterium; assembly: GCA_020343875.1. GTDB lineage: Bacteria > Chloroflexota > Anaerolineae > 4572-78 > NAK82. The sequence goes on from CP070811.1 coordinate 4,400,065, forward strand.
TGCGGAGTCACAGATAGCGGGGAAAGCCAAGATAGCGTTGATGCCTGGGGAGGAGATTCCGAGTGCCACCATCAATGGAGGCATGGGATTGGCGATCATGGCTGATTCGCAGCATCCTGAGGAGGCGTGGCGGTACATTCAGCATTTGTCCAGCAAGGAGATACAGAAGCAATTTGCGGCGAACGCATTGCCTATCTGGATCTCGTTGTTTGACGATCCTGAGATCACGGGCATGCAGCCTGAGGTAGCCAGGGAGATGGACTTTATTGGTCTGTCCAAGGACCAATACAACTACATCGAGAACCGGCCCATCGTTCCTTTCTACTCGGAGACGTCCGAGATTCTGGCTCGTGAGGTGCAGGCGGCGTTGACGGGCAGCAAGACGGCGGAACAAGCCCTGGCCGACGCTGAAGAAGCTATCCAGAACGTGCGCGCCATGTACGTACCATAATGACGGACCTGGAGCGCAAGTGAATCCTGTGGGTGCGACGCACTCCTGAAGTGCGTCGCACCTCCAGAACCTGTGTGGATTGAGGAATTCTATTAATTGGGATAAGTACGTGTTATGTCTGATACCTTGATGGGGCCTCCAATCTCCCCAGCCCCCCGACATACGCAGCGTCGACGGTGGGGCTTCACCCGGGAACGACGGTTGGCCTGGGCTTTGATTATCCCCGCCTTCATTGTTGTGTTTGCACTCATTTTTCTGCCCATTGTGCGTGCTTTGTGGATGAGCCTGCACATTATGGATCTGAAACGCCCGGCGCTGGGACAACCCTTCGTGGGCCTGGGAAACTATATCAATATATTCAAAGACCCTTACTTTTGGGACTCTGTTGGGCGCACCCTCTACTTTATGGTGCTTTCAATCGCCGTCGAGATGGTGCTGGGCGTTAGTGTGGCCTTGCTCTTGAATCGCAGGTTCTGGGGGCGAGGCCTGCTGCGCGCCCTGATTCTAATACCTTGGGCGTTGCCCATCACCATTGATGCCATCATGTGGAAGTGGATCTACAACGCTAACTACGGCGCTCTCAACAGCCTGCTGTGGCAGCTCGGGCTCATAGAGAACTATCGGCCATGGCTGAGTGATCCGGGCACCGCTATGAATATGGTGATTTTAGCAGACGTGTGGAAGGTTACCCCCCTGGTCATCCTGCTTGCTTTGGCAGCCCTGCAGACCATTCCCGAAACGCTATACGAGGCCGCTTTGGTGGATGGAGCCGGGCGCTGGTATTCCTTTTGGCATATCACCCTGCCCTTGATCATGCCGACTATGGTCATCGTCCTGGTCATCCGCAGTATGGACGCCTTCAAGGTGTTTGACATCATCTATATTATGACTTCTGGCGGGCCCGCTGACAGCACCAAGGTTATCTCTTACTTCACCTATCTGGAAGCGTTCTCTTATCTGCGCTTTGGGCGGGCAGCTGCTCTCACATACCTGATTACCTTCTTTGTGGGCATCATGGCCTTTGTGTACATCCGGCTGTTGAATAGAGAGATTGAGTATTGAGCGGAGATAGACATCTATGCGCAAACCTAGCCTCCTGGCGCAAGTGCTGACTCACCTGGCGGCTCTAATCGTAGCCATTGTGGTAATTGCTCCACCCATATGGCTGTTCATCTCCAGCATCTCTACCCAGAACGAGTTACTGAGCGTACCCATTCACTGGATCCCTCAGAATCCCACCTTCGAACGCTATGGGCAAGTGCTGTTTGCCACCGGCACGGATGCAGCGGCCGTGTTTCGGGGCTCTATGATCAATAGTTTCATCGTGGCCTCGGCCGTCACGCTCATCTGTGTGACGCTTGGTAGCCTGGCAGCCTATTCCTTCGCTCGGATGGGATTCGCCGGCCACGGGCCGCTTATCAATGTCATTCTTTTCTCTTACATGCTGCCGCCGATTATGCTTGTGGTACCTCTGTATACGGTCTTGGCCAACTGGCGCATGACAGACACGCTACACGCACTGGTCATCGTCTATTCTGCTCTGATCATGCCCTTTGCTGTATGGATCATGCGCGGATTCTTCCAGACGATTCCTCGGGAACTGGAAGAGGCGGCTATGATAGATGGTGCCACCCGCTTGGGTGCGCTGATCCGGGTCGTTGTGCCTATCTCGCTGCCAGGCCTGGTGGCCACTTCTTTGTTATGTTTCTTGATGTCTTGGGAAGAGTTCCTGATCGCCCTCATCTTTACCTCCAGCCCAAGTGCCAAGACGATTCCGGTGGCCATCGCCGAGTTCACAGGTCGGCACGCCATCGATTATGGCATGATGGCCACCGGTGGGGTGATTGCGGCTATTCCGCCGGTGTTGATCGCTATCGTCTTTCAGCGCTATCTGGTGAGTGGTCTGACTTCGGGGGCGGTAAAAGCGTGACGAGCCTGAACGTCCAAGCAGGCGCAGCCAAGACGGACATCACGCCTGACGTAGGCTGCTGGCTGGAAGGTATTCCCCGGGCTCAGCCCGCGAACGCGATTCACGACTCCTTGCACGCCCGTGCCTTGGTGGTGGGGTACTCAGATGGCGCGCCAGGGACCGTGAACAGGATTTGCCTGGTCACCTGCGACCTGATTGGGCTGAGCGCGGAGTTTTGTTGGCAGGTACGTGAGAGGATAGCACAATCGCTGGAAACCACGCCCGCCCAGGTGGTTATCGCCTGCACTCACAATCATTCGGGCCCGGCAACCCTGGGGATCTTCCACGACTCTGAGCGGGTGGATAAGCAATACCTTGACTTACTGAGTCACAGGTTGGTTCAGGTGTGCCAGGAAGCTGCGGGCAAAGCCGAACCGGCCCTGGTAGGTGTTGGACGGGGCCAGGAGACCACCGTCAGCCAATATCGTCGCCTGCTTGCCCGAGATGGCCGCATCGTCATGAACTGGGAGGAATTTCCACAACACGAGATCATAGGCCCGGCAGAGGAGGGCGACCCTGATCTGGGTGTGGTCAAAATAGTGGGTTCGACGGGCCGGACGCTGGCCGTGGTTTTTAACTATGCCTGTCACCCCAACTCCATGCCAGGTGACAATTTTACTATCAGCGCAGACTTCCCTGGATATGCAGCTGACTTGATTGAGCAAGAGTTGGGGGGGGTTGCTCTCTTCACCAATGGGGCTCAGGGCAGCGTTGATATAGAAGGGTTCGAGGGTCGCGATTTCCAGGGGGTTGAAAGACGTGGCGAGGCCCTGGGGCAGGCTGTGTTGGATACCTGTCGGAAGATTGTGGTCAGGCCCGATCCGGTCATTCGTTCGGGCAGGCTTGTCTTTCTCTTACCATACCGGCCTATTGCATCGGAGGCCCTGGCCTGGGCGCGTGATGTGGTCAGCCAGGCCAAGGGAGAGGTCGCAACCTTGCGGGATGGCATTTCGGATGAGATCAAAGCCGCTAACATTTTGCAGCAGGCCGGCTTGACTCAGCCCGGGGTAGACTTTGAGGTGGTGGGAATCAGGTTGGCAGAGAGCATCTTTTTTGCCATCCCGGGTGAACTCTTCACCGAAATCGGGAGAAAGATAAAAACCCTGGCTCCATCCTTGCAGATTTATGTGATTGGGCTGGCCAACGGCTACCACGGTTACATCCCAACTGCCAAGGCCAGTGCCGAGGGAGGATACGCGACAGATGTGGCCTCCGGCGCGTACTTGGCTGAACAGGCCGAAGACCTGATCTGTGAAAATGCCCATATCCTGCTGTCTCGCGTTTCGAAGGGCGCCTGACCGCCCTGCATCGCCCCTGCGGCATCGAGGCGGGCAAGTGTAAAATTTATAGTGAGGCTGGTAAACATGAAGACGGACCTGTCTGGCAAAGTGGCCATCGTAACCGGTGGATCAAAGGGATACGGATCGGGCATCGCGCAGTCCTTGCAGCGAAAAGGGGTAAGGGTATGGATCACTGGGCGAGAGGAATCTGCCCTGGCCGCCACGGCCGGCAGACTGGGGGTCAGTTGGCTACAGGCGGATGTCATCTCTCCCACAGATTGGGATCGTGTTTTTGATAGGGTGATGGGGGAGGCAGGCAGATTAGATATCCTGGTAAATAACGCCGGCGGCGCTCTGAGAATCGCCCCCTTGGCAGAACTGGCGGATGACGAAGTCCATCAGTCTATCGCCGTGAATCTGACCGGTCCCATACTTGGCTGCCGACGTGCAGCCAGGGTCATGGGCCAGCAAGGATCGGGCACCATTATCAACGTATCCAGTGCCTGCCAGGAACAGGCCTGGCCTGGTTGGTCAGTCTATTCGGCGGCCAAAGCCGGCCTGGCCCAGCTTTCGAACTGTCTTTACACTGAGCTGCGCGAAAAAGGCGTTCGGGTTACGACGCTGATTCCCTCCTGGGGTGCGACTGAGTTTTTGGAGGCGGCCAATCTGAGCCCCTTCGATGCGGAGACGAGTGCCAAATGTATTCAGCCGCAAGAACTGGGAGATCTGGTGGTCACCATATGTGAATTGCCGCCGCATCTCGAGATGCAAGATGTCAGGCTTTGGCCGCTTGTCCAGAAGGTTGAGCCCTTGTAGAGGACCTGGCTTTTCTGTCCCGCACAACGGTGTCTTGCATTGATGACCCATGTTGCGTATAATCAGACAAGTATCCTTCCTTAAAGTGACCCCAGGACAGAAATAGCGCCTTTGTTGATTCTATCAACCGAGGCGATGCTCAAGCATACGGCTCGCTCTGAGAAGCAAGTGAGTGGATGGGTAATACAGGTAGTGCGGTAGGAACCCTGACCGAATCGGTGATTCTGTAGAAGATGAAGATAACACAGGGCGCCGTCGATTTGCATGACCGGAGAAGGTGTCTGCTCAATGAGCAGGGGTAAGGCCCCTTTCGGTTTCTAAAACCCCAAGGGCCGGGACGCTCCCCTCGCGTTTCGAGATGACACCCAGATTCAAGTGTTTGTCTTCTACAGCTCATCATCACCCTTTTTTAGACAGTTTTGTAACAAGAAAGGAGGGCGATCACTGACGATTCCTGCGAATTGGAGGCTTGCGCAACTCATTATTAACCTTTTTAGTCCTTCACGATAAGGAGGAGGTTACAATTGTGAAACGCGAAGAAGAATTCCTGGTTCGGAATGCTTTGCTAAATGATCTCAGGCAGCGTCGGATTAGCCGCCGCCAATTCATGACGCAGATGTTAGCAGTTGGCTTGGGCATGGGTG
>CP070811.1:4405324-4426319 GCA_020343875.1 Anaerolineales bacterium
CTACCTCCACTTTCAGCGAATGCTATACCACGAACCGGGCACCCGCCTGGGCGAGGACATTGAGGAGCTGCACGATATGCGGGTGGCCACCCGCCGCATGCGGGCCGCCTTCCAAGTCTTTGGCGACTACCTGGATATGGAACAGATGGCACCCTTTCTCAAGGGCCTGCGACGCACTGGCCGTGCGTTAGGCGGAGTGCGGGACCTGGATGTATTCTGGGAAAAGACTCAGCATTACTTGGATACACTGCCACCAGAGCAGCCAGTTGATCTCGGTCCGTTGCGGGCGGTGTGGGAGGCACAACGGCAGATAGCCCGGGAGCAGATGGTGGCTTACCTGGATAGTAAGCGCTATAGCCGGTTCAAGACAGAATTTGAAGACTTTCTTCAAAAACCGGATGCCGGAGCACTGCCGGTGATCTCGCAGCAAGGCGAGCCCGCCCCACACCGCTTACGGCACGTCGTGCCGGTGGCCGTCTACCAACGTCTGGGGGCCGTGTTAGCTTATGACGAATGGGTGACGGCGCCAAACGTTCCGTTGGAACGATTGCATCAGCTACGTATTACCGCCAAGGCGCTGCGCTACACGCTGGAATACTTCGAGGAAGTGTTGGGGTCAGAGGCCAAGAACTTGATTGACGAGGTCAAGGGATTGCAGGATCACCTGGGAGATCTTCAAGATGCGGTAGTGGCCAGTAACCTGCTACGCGATTTCTTAACCTGGGGCACCTGGGGACACGCCCAGGCTAAGAAAGCGGCCTGGCCGCAAGAACCAATCGTCGCCCCTGGGGTAGCAACCTACCTAGCAGCCCGGCAGGCTGAACTCCAAAATCTGGTCGAGACCTTTCCCCAGACCTGGGCCAGGTTTCAGAGGCCTGAGTTTGGACAGTTAGTGGCCCTGGCCGTGGCTCCCTTATTAACCGCAGCCAATTCCTTCAGGGAGGTAGATCTTGTGACAACAGAGCCCAAATGTATCGTTCTCCTCGGCCCGCCAGCCTCAGGCAAGGGGACTCAGGCTGCCCAATTGCGCGAGGCGCTTCACCTGCCTCACGTTGCCAGCGGAGATCTATTTCGGGAACATTTTAAGAATGAGACCGAGCTAGGGTTAAGAGCCAAAGTCTACATAGATCGGGGAGAGTTGGTGCCTGACGATCTCACCATCGCCATGGTGTGGGAGCGCCTGAGCCAGCCCGATTGCGCCGATGGGGCACTTCTGGATGGCTTTCCACGCACCATCGCTCAGGCCGAAGCCCTGGACCAAGCTCTAGCCAGCCGGGGATACACGATCCACAAGGTGCCCAATATCGTTGTGCCCGACGAGGTGCTAGTAGAACGGGTGAGTGGGCGCCGGTTGTGTCGCACGTGCGGCGAGCCTTATCACATCCGCTTTAACCCTCCTCGGCAGCCGGGCATATGTGACAAGGATGGCGGCGAGCTGTACCAACGCGACGACGATAGACCGGAAACGGTTCGCAAGCGGCTGAAAGTGTACTGGGAGCAGACCAGCCCCCTGATTGACTACTATCGTAAGCAAGGAGTTCTGGTAGATATCAACGGCAACCAGCCTATTGATGCAGTTCAGGCTGAATTGCGCGCTGCTGTCAGCAATGTCTGATTGACGCTTGGCACTAATACTTTGTCAAAGGTGATTTGAGGGGTAGAGTCCAACACCATGGGCGCCAAGATTGCCCGTCAATCAAGCCTTGACAAAGCACTGGGGAGAGGAACGAGCCCATGTTGGAAAAGATAGACCTGACTAGCAGACTGCCCAAAGAGGACTATAAAACGCGCATGCCCCGTCTTCGCGACCGGCTATACGATCTGCAAAAAGCGTGCTGGGAGGGAAATATCCCCACCGTAATCCTCTTTGAGGGTTGGGATGCAGCTGGCAAAGGGACGGCCGTTAAGGCACTTACCCGACGGTTGGAGCCGCGTGGTTTCAAGCTTTATCCCATCCAGGCGCCGCGCACATACGAGTCACATATGCCCTGGCTGTGGCGTTTCTGGCTCAAGCTACCTAACTATGGCGAGATGGCCATATTCGACCGCAGTTGGTACGGCCGGGTGTTGGTGGAACGGGTGGAAGGACTGACGCCTGAAGTCGCGTGGCGTAAAGCCTATCGGGACATCGCTAACTTTGAGCGCACCATCGCCGACGACGGCTATGTGATTGTGAAGTTTTGGCTGCACATCAGCAAAGAAGAACAGAGGCGGCGCTTCAGAAAATTGGAGAAGGATCCGCTGGAGAGCTGGCACGTCCAGCCGGAGGACTGGGAGCACCACCGCAAATACGATGACTATCTGCAGGCCGTCGAGGAGATGCTGGAGCGAACCGAAACGGAATGGGGTCCGTGGACCATTGTGGAAGCCACAGATCGCCGTTGGGCGCGAGTCAAAATCTTCGAGACAATCATTGACCAGTTGGAGGATACGCTGGAGAAACGCGGTCTACCGCTCCCAAAGCGCCCCCAAGAAGCAACAAACCTACCAACAGACTCAGACGCAGGAAACGACCGCCTCCCTGGCGAGCCGGAACCACAAGCGGAGCCGGAGGCTCACCCATAGGTGCTTACTTCCCATAGGGCGGCCATCGCTCTTGGGAGGGCAGGCCTCGGGGAGCTTACCCGACCCGGCAGTGGGGTAGGTATCCTGATAGGGGACCTGGCCGCATTTACGCCATAGCGGATGAGTGAGCCAGAAAAGGAGGAGCAGCCATGCTGAACGCAATAGACCTGGGCAAAAGCCTGACGCGAGAGGAGTATGTGCAAGATCTGATCCGCCACCAGCTGCAGCTTCGGGAGCTGGCCTATCAACTCTACGTACAAAAGCGAACGCTGATCGTGGTTTATGAGGGCTGGGACGCCAGCGGGAAGGGTGGTAACATCAAGCGCGTTACCGAACGCCTGGATCCACGTGGCTACGAAGTCTTTTCCATTGCTGCTCCCAAGGGCGAAGATGGCACTCACCACTACTTATGGCGCTTCTGGCGTCGCTTGAAGCCGCCGGATGAAAAGCAGGTTCTCATCTTTGACCGAAGCTGGTATGGGCGAGTCATGGTGGAGCGCATAGAGGGTTTTTGCACCGAAGAGGAGTGGAAACGCGCCTATCGCGAGATCAACGAGTTTGAACGCCAGTTGGCGGATTTTGGCATGATCCTGGCCAAGTTTTGGATCCACATCAGTCCAGTTGAACAATTGCGTCGCTTCGAGGAACGCCAGCAAATCGCCTACAAGCAATGGAAGTTGACGGAGGAAGACTGGCGCAACCGCGAAAAGTGGGATGCTTACGCAGAAGGGGTCAACGATATGCTGCTCAGGACCAGCACCGCCACCGCACCGTGGACCATTGTGGAAGGCAACGACAAGTGGTTCGCCCGGGTCAAGACCCTGCGTACCCTTGTGGAAGTTTTGAGCAAAGAGCTAGACTACCAACCCGCAGAGCCTCCGATTAGAGGCGCTAAGCCACAGAAAGGAGAAAGTGACGTGGCCCAAAAGGACAAGAAGGGGAAGGCAGACAAGAAGGAAAAGAAGGCGAAGAAAGACAAGAAGGGCAAGAAAAAGGGGAAAGAGGGCAAGAATAAGGAATAGCCCTGACTTGTCCAAGCCCCAACCGCAACACTGCGCTACAGCCTATGCCAGCTTGTAGCGCAGCCTTACTATTATGTCAAGTTATAGTCTTTAGAGGTTTCTGTGCTTGCCTTGGGAGTTGCATGAGGCTCTACCACGTCCCTCACCTCGTCCAGGCTACGCCCTTGAAGCATCATCTGAGCGAAAGCTTCCGGCAATTTATGCTCACGGATCGCGGCCACCGCGCTCGCCACATCGTACTCCAGGCGGTAGTGTAACACCTCAAAGCGCTCGGGCTCGATATCAAGAATGGCATAGGCGGCGCGCGTATCGCCGTCATCGGGCCGGCCGACACTACCCGTGTTGATGAACCACACTTCGTCTACCTGACGCGCGAAGGGTTGGTGCGAATGACCACAGATGATGACGTCCGCCTTCGCCATCTTGGCCAGCTCTTTTAGACGTTCTTCTGGGGTATCAGGCGTGAGGTGTTCTTCGTTTGAGGCGGGGCTTGCGTGGGTTAGTAGAAGGCGCCGCCCCCCCAGCTCCATCCTTATCTCTTGGGGCAAAGAACGCAAGTATTTGCGACTCTTCTTGGACAGATTCTCATAAGCCCATTTGAAAGCGAGCCACTTTTCCTGTCGTTTGCTGCCTCGCCATTTGTCTTGCTTCTCTTTGAATTTGAGCGTCTTAAGGTCATAGTTGCCGATGGTGCTCAGCGCACCTGCTTGGCGAAGCCGCTGTACCACCTCATCCGGATGGGCACCATACCCCACAAAGTCACCTATATGCCAGATTGCCTGGGCGCCCTGTTCGTGCGCATGAGCCAATACGGCCTCCAGCGCCGGTAGATTGGCATGAACGTCCCCAATCAAGGCAATCTTCATTCGTCAGCTCCCTGTTGCCTAACCACCCTTGCCTACTCTTCGCCATGCCAGATTCCCCGATTCTCCACCATCCACAGCTGCGAATTCAACTTGGCTTCGCCATCCTGGGGACGCACCCGCTCATAGCTGCCATCACGCAACAAGCGCCGGGATTGTACGTTATCCTTCAGGTGGACAAGGAGGACGTGATCACGCAACGCATCTCGCAGGTCTGGGTCCTCCACCGGAAAGAGTTGCTCCACCCGGCGGTCCAGATTACGCGGCATCAGGTCAGCACTGCCCAGCAAAATTTCTCCCCCGCCCCCGTTTCGGAAATAAAAGATGCGGGGGTGCTCCAAGAAGCGTCCCACAATAGAGGTGACCGTGATATTCTCGCTCAAGCCGGGCACCCCGGGTCGTAAACAGCAGATACCTCGCACCTGCAATTCTACCTTCACCCCTGCCTGCGAAGCCCGGTAGAGAGCCTGGATGCAAGCTTTATCCACCAGTTGGTTCATCTTGAAGGCCAGATAGCCGTCGCCATGCTTTCGATGATGCTCGATCTCTCGCTGAATCCGATCCAGGATATGCTGCCGCATCAGGCCAGGAGCCACCAAGAGCTTGCCGTAATCATTGTCGCGCGAATATCCAGTGAGGGCATTGAATAAGTGCGACGCCTCCTCGCCAAGGGTCGGATCGCTGGTAAAATAGCCGATGTCGGTGTAAATGCGAGCAGTCACGCCATTGTAGTTGCCTGTGGCCATGTGCACGTAGCGGATGATGCCATCCCGTTCGCGCCGGACCACCAGGCATATCTTTGCGTGCGTCTTAAGGCCCACCAGGCCGTACACCACGTGCACCCCCGCCCGCTCCAGCGCTCGCGCCCACCCGATGTTGTTCTCCTCATCGAAACGCGCCTTCAGTTCGACCAGTACGGCCACCTGTTTTCCATTCTCCCGGGCTTTCATCAAGGCCGCCACAATCGGCGAGTTGGGGCCAACGCGGTAAAGCGTCTGCTTGATGGCGAGCACATCGGGATCCCGGGCCGCCTCACGTACGAAATCCACCACCGGCGCAAAACTGTCGTAAGGATGGTAGAGTAGGATATTGTGCCGGCGAATGACGGAGAAGATGCTCTCCTCGGTAGCCAGCGAAGGGGGCACTGACGGTGGAAAGGGCCGGTCCTTCAGGTCGGGTCGGTCTATGCCGGTCAGCTGCATCAGATCGGCCATGCCGATTGGGCCATCGGTCATATAGACCTGGTAAGGAGCCAGGCGCAGATTGGTGATTAGAGTGTTCCGCACGTGCTCTGGCATGGCGAGGTCGGTCTCTAATCGTACCGCTGAGCCGAAGCGGCGCATGCGCACACTCTCTTCGATGGTAGCCAACAGATCCGCTGCCTCGTCTTCCTCAATCTCTTGGTCAGCGTCACGGGTAACGCGAAAGGGATGGGCGGCTACAATATCCAGGCCGGGGAACAGTATGTCCAGATTGGCGGCTACCACCTGCTCCAGCCACACGAAATTATTGGACATGGCTTCCATCAACCCCAGGCCCTGGTAACTTTCAGCCCGCTCCTCGCTGGGGATGGGCAACAGGCGCGGGAATGTTCCGGGCACTTTCAGCCGCGCAAAGCGTTCGCCGTGCAGCGGGTCGTTGATCACCACCGCCAGGTTCATGCTGAGGTTGGAGATATGGGGGAAGGGGTGGCCCGGGTCAAAGGCCAGCGGCGTAAGGACAGGAAAGATCTCCTGCTCGAAGTAACGGCGCAGCAATTTACGCTGCTTACGCTTAAGGTCGTTGAAGTTCAGTATCTTGATCCCGGCGTGCTTTAGTTTCGGCAGTAGATCAAACTGCCAGCAATCTAGTTGCCGGTCCAGCTCTGGCAGCAACTCTCGACGAATGGCCGCCAGTTGCTCAGCCGGCGTCATGCCATCGGGCGGTGTCTTCAAGGTCCCAGCGGCCAACTGCCGACGTAAGCCCGAGACGCGGATCATAAAGAATTCATCCAGGTTGCTGGAGAAAATAGACAGGAACTTGACTCGCTCCAACAAGGGATGGCGCTCGTCCAAACCCTCTTCCAAGACCCGCCGGTTGAATTCAAGCCAGCTCAGCTCACGGTTAATGTAAAGACTGGGGTCATCCAGGTCCATAATCTTGTCGGGTGTTGGTTCCGCAGTCTTGGGATGCTTCTTTTTTGCCATTGTGCTCCCTCCTCCCAGAGTCCAGGTTTGGATGAAGACACAGCGATGTCCATTCGCTTACGTCAACCAAGATTCCGCTAACTTACTTCTTGTGGATACAATTTACAAAGGCAGCAACAAGCTGCCAATCACTGGACGGCCCTGATTAGTTTCGGGATCAAGAACCAGCGCAGTACTGCATCCCCTGCCTCCAATTCAGCCCAATCGATAATGTCCACATCCAAGCAAACCAGGCCGGCTGTGGGAATTCGAATACCCAATTCTTCATTCCAGCCCCTACTCTCTCTGCAGCGATCCAGGAGGCGAGCTACAGTTTCTTCCAGGGTTGGATTGTGGCCAACCAGCATGGGGCGCTCTATCGTATCAGGCAGGCGCTGCAAAGCCATGATCAAGTCCTCACTATTTCCGCCGTAAAAGGAGTCTTGCCAACTAATCGATTTCCTATAGCCGCACGCCTTGGCTACCGACTCTGCCGTTTGTTTGGCACGCACAGCTGGAGAGGAGAGGATCGTATCTGGCACACACTCAAACAGAGCTAATACCTCACCCATGCGAGGCGCATCCTTGAGACCCCGTTTGGCCAGCGGGCGGTCAAAATCAGCCCGATTTAGATGGCTCCAGTCTGACTTGGCATGTCGCAGAATAAGAATGGTCTTCATGCCTTGCCTTCGTTTCGTAATCTAGATAAAAGGGGTGCTCTGCACCTTGGCTTAATTACGCCGACCTGAGGCTACGGAGGCGGGTAGCACTGCTTCCACCGCTGCGGCCAGAATGGCGACGATTTCGTCCATCTGCTCGTCGGTGACGATGAAAGGGGGTGCAATCATCACGTGGTCGCCATAGACGCCATCCACCGTCCCCTGACCAGGATAAAGAATCAGCCCTAGTTCAAAGGCGGCGTCGGCCAGCCGGCGGGCCACACGTGTCTTGGGTGGAAAGGGTTCTTTGGTCAGCCGGTCGGCCACCAACTCCAGCCCGAGCATCAATCCCTGCCCTCGAATATCGCCAACATTAGGGTGATCACCCAGCGCCGCCTGCAGCTTGGCCTTCAACTGCTCGCCTTTCGAGGCGCTGGCAGCAACCAGGTCGTGGTCCTGGATATAACGCAGGGTGGCCAGACCAGCAGCCGCGCCCACTGCGTGATGAGAGAAGGTACCTCCATGGACGAACCCTCCCCCCTGCTGGCGGATGACTTCCACATGCTCTCCCTTGACCGCGGTGATCGAAAGGGGCCAATAGCCACCGGCTGCCCCCTTGGCCATCGTGATCACGTCGGGTGTCACGCCCCAGGTCTCAATAGCAAACCAGCGCCCGGACCGGCCAAAGCCGGTCATCACCTCATCGTCAATCAGAAGTAGTCCATATTTATCACATATTTCGCGAACCAACGGCCAGTACTCAGGCGGGGGCACGACCGCCGCCAGCGATGCACCGCTGATAGGCTCAGCGATCATGGCAGCCACCGTGTTTGCCCCCAGAATCTTGATTTGGTCTTCCAGGACGGTAGCACACAGGATCCCGCACGTCGAATACTCGAGGCTAAAAGGACAGCGATAACAATACGGCGGCGGGATGTGCGGCATATCTTGCATCATAGGCATGTAAAGTGAGCGCAACGCTGGTCGACCGCTGACAGCCAGGGCTCCCAGTGTCGTGCCGTGGTAGCTTCGCCATCGCCCGATGACCAAGTAACGCTCCCCCTGGCCCCGATTGACCTGTATCTGGCGCGCGAACTTAATGGCCGTCTCCGTCGCTTCTGAGCCGCTGCACAAATAGAAAAAACGTGGATCTGGCAAGGGAGTTACCTCGGCCAGCGCGCTGGAATAGTCCTCCAGGGCCTGGGTGGTGAACATAGAGGCGTGAACGTAGGCCACCTGTCGTGCTTGCTCGGCTATTGCATCAACTACCTCATCCACACCATGGCCAATATTAACCAGCACCGGCCCGCCCGAAGCATCTAGGTATCGCCGACCAAACGTGTCGAAGAGATACACCCCCTCGCCACGCGTGATCATAGGGTGAGCAAAGTCTATTCGACGGTAGAAGACATTTCCCTGGGGATGCTTGTAATCGATCATTGCCCCTCACGCTTGGCCCGGATGAGTAACACTGGGCACGTTGCACCTCGCAGGACTCTCTCTGCCACACTACCATACACCCAGCGGCCGACCCCAGACCGCCCGTGGGTGGACATGGCGATCAAATCCACCCTTTCCTGTTCGGAGTAATCCAGGATGGCATTGGCCACATCTTCGCTCACCATGATATGCGTACTGGCTTCTACATTCTTGTTGCTCAGCTCACCTCGACGCGCAGCCAGATAGCTTCTCGCCTCGCGCTTGAAGCCAGCCTCCAGCTCCTGGTTGAGCGCCATCATCTTTTCTGGCCAGGGGTACTCCACTGAGCGGGGCGGTCTCACCACACGCAGCAAGATCAATGAGCTACCCAGCTCCCAGGCCAGTTGCTCGACGTGCTGCAGAGCCACCTCAGCCAATTTCGAGCCATCCAAAGGCACCAGTACCTTCTTGTACACACCAGCCTCCATTTATTCATTGACGGTAGCGTCCTGCGGGGTCAAGCTCCTGGCGCATAATGCCTAGCTCGGCAGGTGAAGGGGGCTCAGTCTCAGCCAAGTCAGGTGCTACCCACACAGGCCAGCTCACCCGTTCCTGTACCGCTTCGACTTTGCAGCCAGGGTGAAGTGAAGTCAGCACCATCTCCCGCGTCTTCTCATCAAAACGAAAGATACCCATATCGGTGATAACCGCAGTGGGTCCCTGTCCGTAGTCCCCAAGGCGGGCGCGTGACTCGCCGCCAGTGAGATGCCCGGGGCTGGTCAGGAAATCCAGCTGATCCACAAAGGTACGGCGGTTAAGACGGGCGATGATGAGCACTTTGCGAGCCAGCAAGGCAATTTCGCAGGCCCCACCGCTGCCCGGTAGACGGACTTTCGGTTTTTGGTAAGGACCGATGACCGTGGTATTCAGATTGCCGTAGCGGTCAATCTGAGCCGCCCCCAAAAAGCCCACGTCGATCAGGCCCCCTTGCAGGTAATACTGAAAGAGCTGCGGCATGGACACTACCGAGGTGGCCCCAGCGACCAGGCACGGGTCGCCAATGGAAAGAGGGAGTCGACTGGGCCGCGCGCCATAGACGCCCGCCTCGTAGACCAATTCCAGGTCGGGGGCTACAGTGCGCTGTGCCAAATTGCAGGCGATATTAGGCAAGCCAATGCCCACAAATACCACCCGGGCACCGGCCAGCTCCCGTGCGGAGGCAGCGATCATCATTTCAGAAGCAGTGTATTCAGTCATAGTATTCATCCATCCCAATTTCACTCCGGGTATTGCCCATAGTTCACCTGGCCGCTCCAGGCCTCTCCCGGCTGCAGTCGCTGCCATACCTCAGGTCCCATCCTCTGTATGTATTCTGCGCGACCCGCCAAGCCATACACCCACTCGTCAAGCCAAGAGAGCAACGTATCGTGATCCCGAGAAAGCGTATCCCAGGCCAAGTAGAACTGCGTATCTCGGTCATAATAGCCTTGAGCATAGGAGGGGTGCGCGCCATACGGCTCGTGGACCACCGCGTCCACAATGAGACCGGGGATGACGGTGCGATTGGGGTCGGCGCGGATGACAGCCTCGTCCACCAGCCGCTCAGCGACGATAATGACGCGCCGGGCAGCGAAAGCAGCTTCAGCTTGCATGCCCATCAGCCCCCATATGTGCGCGTTCCCCCGTTCATCAGCACGCTGTACGTGCAGGATGGTCACATCGGGGTTGAGTGGGGGAACGACATAGATCTGGCCGGTACCGTAGGGGTCGTCCACCCGCCGGATACGCGGGTTGGCGGAGGGGATATCGGAGCCGGCGAAGGTCCGAACTGGGTAGAAGGGGAGTTTGGCCGCACCCGCAATGAACCGCCCCACCATGCCAAAGTGAGAATACTCCTCCACCTCCAACGGAGCAGGGATGCCTTTCTCAACGGCCCGGCGCACTGCATGCAGAGACCCAACTCCAGGATTCCCCAGATAAGAGAAGACCAGTTTCTTCGCACATCCGGCAGCAATCATTTGGTCGTATATCAAATCAGGGGTCAGGCGACACAGAGTGAGGTCGCGCTTCCGCTGACGGATGATTTCATGGGCGGCCGCGAAGCAGATAAGGTGAGTGAAGCCTTCGATGGCCAGCGTATCGCCATCGTTCACCAACTGGGCGATGGCCTCTTTCATGGTCGTGACTTTGCTCACAGCGTTGTGACTCCTTCTTGTGCTAACTGCTGGAACCCTGAGTGGTTGTATAAAAACACGGGCCACAGGGATCTCATCCCCCGTGACCCTGTGTGCACTTTCTTTATGTCACCGATCTACCTGACCACCACTGTCTGGTTATCCAATAATTGTCCGACTCTGCTCGTGCATATAGAGTGCCAACGTGTAGAGCCCGCCGATGCCTTTGCCGCTGGAGCCGCTTCCTTTCCAGCCGCCGAACACCTGTACCCCAGGCCAGGCGCCCGTCGTGGCTCCGGCCGCCCGATTGGCATACGTAGTGCCGGCCTGGATATTCTCGAAGAACCACTTAACCTCCTCATCGTCCTCGCCAAAGAAGCCAGCCGTCAGGCCATAGACAGTGTCATTGGCTTTCTGCATGGCTTCTTCCAGCGATTTGACTTCAGCGATGTGAAGAATAGGTACAAACATCTCTGTCTTAACCAACTCATGATCCTCGGGCAGGCCCTCCACGACAGCCGGCTCGACAAAATAGCCTTTGGCAAACTCACCCTCGGTCAAGGCCATGCCACCCACCAGCACCTGACCGTCAGCGCGGGCCTTCTCCATGAAGCGCTGGTAATCCTGATAGGCCTTCTTGTTGATGACCGTGCCCATAAAGACGTCACGCCGGGTTGGATCACCCACCTTGATGGCCCGGGTCATCTCAACCAGTTTGGCCTTGAATTCGTCGTACACTCCCTGGTGGACGTAGACACGAGAGCAGGCGGAACACTTCTGGCCGTCCATTCCAAAGGCTGCCCGCAGCACACCAGTGGCCGCCTTGGTCACATCGGCCGTGTTCGAGACAATGGCAGGATTCTTCCCGCCCATTTCGATGATGGCCGGGCGGGGATATGCTCCACCTGCGGCCGTCCGATAAACCTTCATGCCCACATCATACGAGCCGGTGAAAGTCCAACCATTAATGCCAGGATTGTCGAGCAACTCCTGCCCTACTGTACTGCCCGGCCCACTGACGTAGTTAAACACCCCTGGCGGCAGGCCGGCTTCGGCGAAGAGCTCAGCCGTCTTCCAACCATTGTAGGGAGTGTCCGAAGAGCCTTTGAAGACAACAGTGTTGCCAGTCAGCAAAGCGGCCGCGATGGGGGCCGCCGACAGGGCCATGGGGAAATTGAAGGGAGAGATCACCACCCACACACCATAGGGGCGCAACACGCTGAAGTTCTGTTCCTGGGGATCATCGGGGTTCAGCTTGCCCAACTCGTTGACGAAACCACGGTTCTTCTCCATCGAGTTGGCATAATAGCGCAGCAAGTCGGCGGTCTCCTCCACTTCACCCAGCGCTTCCAGCCGGCTTTTACCCACCTCCAGGATCATCACTGCGCTCAGGTCCAGGCTGTTATCGCTGATCCTTTCCGCAATATCCCGAAAAATGGCCACCCGCTCTTGCCAGGGGGTGTCGCGCCAGCCAGGGAAGGCCGACCTGGCGGCCTTCAGGGCCGCCTTAGCATGCTTAACCGTCCCTTTTTGGGCCGTGCACAAGTGCATGTCGGTGTCAATGGGGCTGTAGCTTTCGAACTTGTCATCGGCGTAGACCTTTTCCCCGTCAATGAACATAGGAACTTCCACGCCCAGCCATCCAGTCTTGACGCGCGCGATAGCGTCGTCGTAGGCTGCCTGCAATTCCTTGTTGTCAGCCGACATGGTGGCATACGTAACTTTAAATCTCTGCGCCATACTGCAACCTCCTTGTTAAGTATAGCCTGGTGATAGATGCTTGCACAGACTTGTTTCGACTTTTGTTCCTTGTCATCGTATCACTTCCTGAGTACTCTGTCAAGATGACAACCTTGGGGAGGGTGAGTCCCAGATCTTGGGGAAATCGGGGCAAACCTGGCGGGATACGGGGGGAATCTCCCCGCTCCATCCTGTGCTTCCCCATTTTGGGGAACGCAGCCGCTTAGGGACAGGATTTGGATCCTGCACAGTTCTTACGGCGCCCACAGAGCCAAATAGGGCTCATAGAGTTGAGTGACTCACATTGCCCAAGCTCCACCGAGCGCATTGTTTCCATCTCTTACAGGCTCTTACAGAGGGTTTGCAATAAAAACGCGGTCACCCATCATGTCTGCGGATACTTTTTCAGCATAATGGATTTGAGTACGCTTGTCAAGTGACACAAATCACCTCTTTCAGGATGGGGAGCGGGGTAACAGCCCTCTCTCGGAGCACACGGATATGTTTGGCGTGGTACCATCCTGGTACAAGCGGATTTCCAGGGAACACCCCGGCGATCAGCCTGGTAGCATTCTGTGGGTTGACATGGTGGGCCTGAGCCAGCCGGGAGCCATCAGTTTGGATGCGTGGAGCGGAATGCGTAAATCGCAACTGTGTCTTGGTTGAGTTTGCAGGTTTTGCTTGATTGTCAGCTCAAGTTTTGTCAGTCAATCAGATGGCATTATTTAGAAAATTACACAAATACGGATAATTCTTAGAGTTGGATTTGTGCGATGTACAGAGTTGTCAATCTGTGCTATAGTACGTCCCTCAGGATGGAAATCAATGCTTGTCAGCCGGCCTTTTTGGCACCGGATTGTGCCGGCAGGACGTATCTCTCACTGAGAGGACAGGTGATGGAACACGTGATCGACCTTCGCTCAGACACCGTTACGCAACCTTCGCCAGAGATGCGAGAGGCCATCGCAGGGGCGCTCGTGGGGGACGACCAGTTCGGAGAGGACCCCACGATCAATCTTCTACAAGATCGGATCGCCTCGCTGCTGGGTAAAGAAGCGGCACTCTGGCTCCCAACCGGCACCATGGCAAATCAAGTCGCCCTTCGGGTCCTTACTCGTCCCGGGGACGATGTCATCGTCAGCCAGGAAAGCCACGCCGTCTGGCATGAGACGGGAGGCTCGGCGGCCAACTCGGGCGTCCAATTCACTGCCGTTGGGGCCAAGGGTGTGTTTACACTGGATGAGTTCCTGGATGCCATCAAACCCCGAGGCCACGTGGTCTATCCCCCCACAACCCTGGTTGAGATAGAGAACACCCACAACCGCGCCGGAGGGGTCATCTTCCCACAAGATGAAGCGGTTCGAATCTGCGAGGCAGCGGTAGCGAATGGCATCGCCAGTTACCTCGACGGCGCTCGGCTGTGGAATGCCGCTGTTGCCAGCAGCCGCCCTCCCTCGGAGTGTGCCGCCCCGTTTGACTTGGTTTCCGTGGCTCTCTCCAAGGGTCTCGGCGCGCCTGGGGGATCTCTACTTGCCGGCTCGGCTGAAACCATAAAACGCTGCGTTCGATACCGTCGCATGCTTGGCGGGGCCATGCGCCAGGTTGGACTCTTCGCTGCAGCTGGCCTGTATGCGCTGGACCATAATATGAACAGATTGGCTGACGACCACGCCAATGCGCGGCTGATTGCCGAGAGGATCGCGACCAGCCATCGAATCGTCGTCGACCTGGACACCGTTCAAACCAATATCCTCGTGTTTCGTCTTACGGCTGATGCTCCCGACGCGCCGACGGTTGTCGCCCGCGCCCGGGAGCGCGGCCTACTAATCTTTGCATTCGGTCCACGCACCATACGTGCGGTGACACACCTGGATGTGTCGCAGGAACAGTGTCAGCGTGCCGCTGATCTCCTCTTGGATATCGTGGACCAATGGGCCGGCCCCCGATAAATTCAATACTTGACTTTCTGAACCAACCTATAGGCCTTCTCTGGATGAATACGTGCTAGCTGCGGCCCAAGACCGGCCCGTCAACATGGTTACCCACCGAAGACAGGATTACCAGCTTAGAGTTTGAGAGGTAGTTTGACCCAGATTGGCACTAAGCACAACAAGGGTCCAGAAGAATGAGATCGCTAGTGAAGATTATGATCTTTCTCCACGGGACAACTATCATGCATGGGGGAGGCGTAGGTCGGACCAGGGAAGAACGAGTCAGGCAAGTTGTCGATCGTGAGGAGTCTGTTCGGGATTTCGACTCCTATGTTCCGATTGATCACGCGGTGGCGAAACTGCAAACCTGGAAAGAACAGGGGGCAGAAATCGTGTATTTGAGTTCTCACCGGGCAGTTGAAGATGTTGAAAAAGACCAATCTGTACTGAGGGCCTACGCTTTTCCCACCGGAGAGGTCCTCTTCCGCCGGGATGGCGAGGACTACAGGCATGTGGCGGAGAGAATCGCACCCGATATTCTGGTGGAAGACGATTGTGAGAGTATCGGCGGGGAAGAAGAGATGACCTATCCGCATATCCAACCTGGGCTAAAGGCCAGGATAAAATCGATTGCCGTGAAGGAATTTGGCGGAATTGACCATCTCCCCGACCAGATTGCTGCACTCGTAGATTACTAGGTCCCGGCCTTGGTTCTGAGAAGGGCTGGGAGGGGTCAATCAGCGTGGATAGCAGTGCTTTCATAAAGAGCCTGTATCTCGCGATTGACCCGCGAGTTACGCAGGAAGCTCTCGCGCAAGCTGTCTGGCTGCACGTGGCCAGCCTGATCAGCCACCAAGCGGCGCGCCCAACGCAGCATAGCCAGGGCCGTTTGGCGATAGCCGCCGGCGACAAATGTGCGGGCCAGGGCCAGATAGACAGATGGGAGAGAACGCAGCGTTTCATCCGCCTTTTCCAACCACTCCAGGACTGCCCAGGCGCCATAGGCGGCTGATAAGGGGTCCTGGCGAGCCATAGCCTCGATCTCCAACGCCATGGCTCGCACCTCTCCCTCGAGCGATTCAATCTGGGCTGCCAACAAGCGGGCCTCTCGTGCACCCTCTGTAGCCCGGTCATATTGACCGTCGTCCAGCAGGTGTGCCGCGCTGATCAGCAAGATCCGCGCACGATGGTAGAGATTGTCTTGCTCTTCACTTAGAGCATGCGCAATGAGCAAGTAGGGCCAAGCCTCTTCGCTCCGCTTCAAATTCCAGTAAAGTTCCCCAAGCGCAGCCCCACTTGCCATCAGAATATAGCGATGATTCACTTGCTCCGCCCACTTCCAGGCGGCTACCAGATCCCGTCTTGCTTCTTCAAACAAGCCGAGTTGAATATAAAGAACGGACTGGTCCACACGCTGCATGGCCCCGCCAGCCCGGTCACCGGCTTCTTCTGACAGATGCTCGGCTTGTTCGTACGAGACCAGGGCCCCCACCCAATCACCAGTGCGGCGCTGCATCTCCGCCCGCTGACGCACTGCTTCGGCCTGGTGGCCGATCATCTCTTGTTGTCCAAACAATTCGGCCGCCACCTCGTAGCAGATAAGCGCATCTTCGTAGCGACTCCAGCCCGAGAGGATAGTGCCCCGCTCCAGCAGCGCCAATCCCATCAGGCGGTTATCAGCCAAAGCGCTGGCCTGCCCGATAACCTCCTGCAGGCACGTGTCGGCTGCGTGATAGTCGCCCTGGTCTAGAGCGAAGACGGCACGTCGGAAGGTGGCTCTCGCTTGCCATGTTGGATCGCCCCAGGCTTCGGCCACTGCCTCTAACGCTTCCAGATCCTGCTGACGAGCGGCCAAACTACCCAGGGCCCGCCAGATCTGCTCGCGTGCCTCCAGAATGGCACAACGATCCGAATAGTCCGTCTCGGCAACCCGCTCAAGCGCCTGACCAAAGTAGTCAATGGCAGCCGTGTATGCCGCCTGTCGGGTGGCCTGCTCGCCAGCCAGGCGTAGATAGCGAACGGCTTCAGCCCGGTAGTCACTTCGTGCAAAGTGATAGGCCAGAGTTTCTACAGCACGGCCTGGCGCACCGCCTGTTGTTTCCTCATAGTAACGAGCGACTCGCCCATGCAAGTCTCGTCGTTGCGCCGACAGTAGAGAGCGGTAGGCCACCTGCTGGGTGGTAGAATGCTTGAAGCGATAGGTGAGTGGGTTCTCTGTCTCCATCAGCAGCAGCCCCAGCCGTTCCAGGGTAGTCAGATGTTGACGCAGATTTAGGGGCTCGATAGGAAGTGGGTAGCTATGCGCCAACCCGTCGAAAGGCACCACGGCCCCCAGCACCGCGGCTACCTTTAGGGTGAGTCTTGTTGGTTCGCCCAGGCGGTCAATCCGGCTTTGCACCAGGTCTTCGACACTCTTGGGTACAGCGGCCGACGACAAATCGGGTGAAAGTTGCGCCCGTCCATCCAGGACACGCACCAACCCTTGCTCCAGCAAGGTCTGACACAGCTCCTCAGCGAAGAATGGGTGCCCCTGGGTTCTGGTTACCAACAGGTCAGCCAGGCGATCGGGCAGCGACGATACTCCCAACCGGTAGGCGGCCAGTTTACATACTTCTTCAGGCGGCAATTCGCCTAAAGCAATGGCCTCAGTCGCCATCTGCTGCAGGGTTTGCCAAGCCGCCGAGGCGGGAGAAGGCGAAGGGCGATGTACCAGAACGACGAGCATGCCTTGCAAGGTTTCTGTGGCCAGGCTGGCCATGAACTCAGCCAAGTCCAGCGCCAATTCCACCGATGCCTCGTCGGCCCACTGGGCGTCCTCCAAGACCAAGGCTATCGGCGTCTGGGCCGCCTGATTTTTTACCCAGCGGGTGATCAGTTCCACCAACCCCTGGCGACGCTGGGACGCCTCCAGCCCTTGGGTGAGAGGAGTATCCGGGAAGGGAACCCCCAGCAGGTCTCCCAGCAGAGGCCAGCGGTCGACCTGGTTGGGGTCCAAAGTCTCCAGCGTGCCGATAGCTGCCTCGGTCAGCCGCCCGACCTCCGCATCAACCGGGCCAGCCAGCATCTCGGCAGCCAAGGCGCGCCACGGCAGATAAGGCACTTCGCGTCCGGTAACAGCCGCATGCCCCGTTATCACCCACCAACCTTCCATAAAGGCATCGGTCAGCCAAGCCTGCAATAAGCGGCTTTTACCAATACCGGCCTCGCCTATCAGGGAAACAAGCTGGAGATGGCCCTGACGCGCCCGCTCAAGTACCTTCCTCAAGATTGCCATTTCTGGCTCACGGTCGACGAGTGGTCCCTGCCGCGGCGCGGCGCGCCCGATGCCCTCGACTTCACTGGCCAGCCAGGTCTGGATCTGGCCAGACTTACCTCTTACCATAATTGGCGGTAGCCGTTCCCAGACAAAGCTGCCTGAGGCCTCTTCCACGGTAGGCGTGTCGCACACCACTTGCCCCGGCCCAGCCACCTGCATCAATCGTGCCGACAGGTTCACCGCATCCCCCATTACGGTGTACTCACGCCGGGTTGGGCCACCCACCGGCCCGGCATATACTCCGCCGGTGGCTACCCCGATCTGTACCTCGTTGACGTTGTATTGGCCTGTCAATTCAGCCCACAATAGCCGGGCAGCCCATACGGCGCGAGCAGCGTCGTCTTCGTTGGCAGTGGGTGCCCCGAAAAGTAAGTGAATCATGGTTCCCTCATTGCCTAGGCTGACCCGGTTGACCCGTCCCCCAGCAGCTGAAATCACACGCTGAGCGGCGGTCAGGGCATTCTCCACATCAATGCGGGTTCCATGCAACCCGGCAAAGACGCTGGTAGCACGCCGCAAATCCGCCACGAAAGCGCCCTGTCCCAGTAGGATACGCTCAGCCAAAGCAGGGGGCAGAAAACGAGCGATGAGAGCGGCAACCCGGTCTGGATCGGTGACCGAGTCCCACGTAAGAGGACGAAGCGGGCGACGAGGGGGACGCCCGACCGGGCTTTCGACCACCAGCATGCCATCTTGGGGGTGGCCGATGGCCTGGGCCGCCGCCGAGGGATGGGCCACTACCTCTCCCGGGGCAGCCGCTGCTTGGGCCTGGGAAGCCGCCAGCAGCGGCCATCCTAAGAGTAACGCCTCCAGTCCCACGGCCGGGTCGCCAGCAACCCGGAGTTCAACGGAGCCCGCAGCCACGCCCACGCGCATGGCTAGCCGGAAAGAGCCAGCTGCCGTCGGTACCTCGGCAAACGCCCCCATCTGACTCTGCAGGGTGAGCCCGCAAGTCAGAGCAGACTGGATTGCCACCGGCAGGTCAACCTCCTGCTCGGCCGCCCAATACACTGTCAGAGCGTCGCCCACAAACTTGCCCACTACCCCGCCGTGGTCTTCGCAGATGGAGATAAGTGCTGTGAAAACCCGGTCAAGGATGCGCGTCAGCTCCTCCGCCCCTTCTCTTCCTTTTGCGGTGAGAGCCTCGGTCATAGGCGTAAAGCCTACCAGGTCAGCAAACAGGACGGCTGCGGGCTGCCGTTGTGCATAACCGGCCCACTCACGATAAGGATCAAGGCGCAATAGTCTCACTAACGGCTGAGGTAAGTAGGCCGCCAAGTCAGACAACAAGTCAGCGGAAACAGACACGGGGTGACTCCACCAAGTAAACAAGGTAGTCGCTACTTTGATTATAACCCAGCATGGGAGGCTTGACAATGGGCACATAGTGTGGTATGATATTGTCACCACTAAATAGTGGTGACAATTCTGGCGATGAACAACATTCCTCTTGAAACACAGCTCACCACCCTAGGCCTCAACCGCTATGAAGCGGCCGTCTACCTGAGCCTGATCGGCCGGAAACAATTCACCGCTGCCGAAATCGCTAGTTATGCCAGTGTACCCCGCCAGCGAGTCTACGATGTGCTGGAAAGCCTGGCCGCGAAAGGATTGTGTGTAGAGCGGCTGGGCAAGCGCAAGCGCACCTATAGCGCAGTAGACCCCTCGACTGCTCTACCGACACTGCTGGCCGCCCACCGAGAACAGCAAATGTTGGAGAATCAGCACCGGGTGGCTGTACTGGAGGCTATCCTGCCCAATCTCAGCCAGATGTTCTCTGGTGGCCAGCTGGAAGTAGCCCCGCTGGATTACATTGAGGTCCTGACAGACCGCCGCCAGGTAGCCGAGCAAGTGTTGAGCTTATCGCGTCAGGCCAGGCAAGAGATTCTGATGCTATTCAAACAGCCCCTGGTGGCCAGCATCGAGGAGAACATTGCGGAAGCGCAGGCTGTGGCAGGGCGTATTACCCGACGAGGGGTATACGAGGAGTCAATAGCCGACGACACCCAGTTCTTCAACCTGGTCCACCAATTCCACAATCTGGGCGAAGGAATTCGCTTCGTCCCAGAACTGCCTCTCAAAGTCAATCTGTACGACGAGCAAATGGCTGTGATTCTGCTGCGAGACCCCGTCAGCGGACATTCGAGTTTGACCTGTCTGGTCATCAAGCACACGAGCATGGCGAGAGCCCTAAAAGTGACCTTTGAGGCGCTATGGGCTCAGGGGGTCGATTTTGAGCCATTCTGTGCTCAGCGTGGCTTAGCCCTGCCCCCCCTCTGACTGGCGTTGGAGCAACGCGCCGGATGGCCAGACAAGGAGGGTGGCAAAACCTAGAACCTGGAAACACCTATCCTACCCAAGCTTCTACCTTTCGTCTTCCCCATCTTCCGGACTTCCAAAATTGAGGAGGGTTTTAAACGATGACGTACCCTAAGCCAATCCGCCGATCCTGGGCGGAACCCTGGAAAGTCAAGGTTGTCGAACCTATCCGTATGACGTCCCGTGCCTATCGCGAGAAGTGCATAGCTGAAGCAGGCTACAATACTTTCCTGCTCCGTTCGGAGGACGTGTACATTGACCTGCTGACCGACAGCGGCACCAACGCTATGAGCGACAACCAGTGGGCAGGCATGATGCTGGGCGACGAGGCATACGCCGGCAGCAAGAACTTCTACCACCTGTGGCAGGCCATCACTGAGTATTACGGCTACCAATACGCTGTTCCTACCCACCAAGGCCGGGGTGCTGAACACATCCTGTCTCAGATCCTGATCAAAGAGGGCGACTACATCCCCGGCAATATGTATTTCACCACCACCCGCCTGCACCAGGAATTGGCCGGCGGCGCCTTTGTGGACGTGATCATTGATGAAGCGCACGACCCGGAAAACGAGCACCCCTTCAAAGGGAACGTGGACCTAGGCAGGCTGCAAAAGCTGATTGACGAAGTAGGTTCTGAAAAGATACCCTACGTTGCCGTGGCAGGCCCAGTGAACATGGCGGGCGGCCAGCCGCAGTCCATGGCCAACATGCGCGCGCTGCGCCAGCTGTGTAACCAATACCAGATTCCGATTGTCCTGGACGCCACGCGGGCTGTGGAGAATAGCTACTTCATCCAGCAGCGGGAAGAAGGTTACAGAG
>CP070811.1:4426419-4459931 GCA_020343875.1 Anaerolineales bacterium
ATGCGGGCCATCAGCGAGACGGGCAGTTACCCGTGGCGCATGGAAATCGTCCCCGATGCCATCCGCGGCAAGTTTTCGGCCATTACCGGTATCACCACCACCGTGGCCAGCATTATCGTGGCGCTGGGTGCCGGCTATGTCATTGATGCCGGCCAGAGTCTGCGGCGTTTTATGCTACTCATCACCGTTGGCGTGGCCTGTGGGTTGGTTTCAGTCCTGTTATTTGCGCGCGTGCCAGGCGAAGACCGGGCCAGGCTGCAGCTGGCCAACACCAGGCATTGGGCAGGCATGCGTCAGGCGCTTGAGGACCGGGCCTTTCTCTTGTTTCTGCTCATTCTGGCATTGGCTACCATCGGTGGACAGTCCATCATCAGCTCCTTCTTACCCCTTTTCATGAAGGAGCAGGTTGGCCTCACCGAAGGGGTCATCGTGCTGCTGAGTATTGGCACCCACATCGGCGCGTTGTTCAGCTCGTATTTTTGGGGATGGGCAGCCGACCGCTACAGCAGCAGGCCAGTCATGCAGGTCAGCCTGGTGCTGATGCTGCTGCTCCCGCCTTTTTGGCTGCTGTTACCCAGGCACGACCCGTCCAGCACAGCCCTGGCCATGGCCATTTCTTTTGTGGCGGGTATTGCTTCACTAGCCTGGCAGGTTAGCTGGACCCGCTACTTGTATGTGAACGCTATTCCTACCCACAACCATCCTGCTTATCTGTCGTTGTACTTTGCTTGGATCAGCCTGGTGACGGGAATAGGACCCCTGCTGGCGGGCCAGTTACTGATGGGTTCGGCTGGCATCCGGGCTCGTCAACTGGGTGTCGTCCACATAGATGCCTATACACCCCTGTTCGTGCTCAGCTTAGCCCTACTGGCCGCCAGCATGGTGTTGATTCCCAAACTCAGAACAGAGAGTAACATCACCTTCAGGCGTTTTGCGGGCATGTTCCTGCGGGGCAACCCCGTGCGGGCCATGCGCTTGCTGATCCAGTACAATCAGGCGGGGGACGAAATGACGCGGGTGATGGCAACCGAGCAGATGGGTGATACGCATACCTTGCTGACCAGCGATGAACTCATCCAGGCCTTAAGTGATCCAAGTTACAGTGTACGTCACGAGGCTATTCACTCCATCGGCCGCATGCCGGCTGCGCCGGAGCTGGTCAAGGCTCTGGTGAAGGTGCTGCAGGGGCCAGAATCAGAGTTGGGTATGGCCACGGCGAGGGCCCTGGGGCGTCTGGGCGACCGCAGCGCCTTGCCTGCCTTGCGCCGCTCGTTGCACTCACAGTATGACCTGATCGCGGCAGAAAGTGCCAGGGCACTCGGGCAACTGGATGATGCCCACAGTATCCCGGATTTAAAAGAGAAGATGCACGCCGAACCCAACATGCAGCTAAAAGTGGCCTACGCAGCGGCGTTGGGTAAACTTCGGGCCGCGGAAGTCATTCCGGACCTGTTTCAGTTGCTGGCTGAGGCCAAGACTGAAGCGGTCCGGGTAGAGCTTGGCCTGGCCATTGCACGCATAGCGGGGGATGAGAGATACTACTTGCAGCGGTGGCGGGCTTTCCGCAGTGATTTCGACACGGCCGCCGCTCAGGCGGTGCTGGCCATGCAGAAACCGGCTCGAAGAGCGGGGTTCAGTGAACTGGACCCAGTTTTGGAAGCCGGTGCCAAGAGCTTTGGAGAACACGACCTAGCGGCGGGTGTTGCCTTCTTGCGACAGGTGCTGGAGGCCATGGCGGCTGTCGAAGAGGACGGGACACTCAAGGAAACCATGGGGCGCTGTAACCAGGCTCTGGCGCATGGGGGCCATACGCGGTTGGATCTGATATTGCTCTCTTTGCACGTGCTGGATGTGGCCTGGAATAGCTAAGACCGAACCTAAGACTTCAAAAGTCTCCAAGACTTTTGAAGTCTAGGTCTGGGTCTTGGTCTCTGGCGAACTGTTGATGCAGGTGAGCGAAGTTTTCCCGACCACCAAACCACTCAAGTACCGAATTGCGTTCGAGTTCGGTCGAGCTGGACCCGGCTAGAGCATTGTAAGAGCTGAATCTCCAGTCTCCGAAACAGGTACACAAGCCGGCAGCAACCGGATTAGCGTGGATATAGCAAACCAGCCGGATGAGATAGTCCTCTTTCCCAATTTCCTTGCGCTTGAATTTGTACTGAAACAGACTGCCGGTGCGGTTATATCGCTTGTTGAAACTCTTCGCATAGGAAATGAAGAAATCCTTAAAGGCTTTTGACACAGGAGATAGCGCACCGGTAGCCGGTTCAACAATCTCTTGAGAGGATTTCACCCTGATCAGGAAATGAAAATGACCGGGCATTAGACAATAGGCATAGGTTTCAACGTGCGGGTGCACATAGCGCCGGTATTTTTGCAGAAAGTAGTGGTAGTTTTCCTCCGAACGGAAGATGATTTCGCGGTTATTGCCCCGGTTGAAGATGTGGTAGTACTTGCCCGGTTGCAATGACATCCTCCAAAGAGCGGACTTTTGAAGCCTAACGCAAGGCGTGAAAGGTCGCCTCGCGGATCACCTCCAATTGAGCGGCTGCTGCCTTGCGGCGACAGGCGGGGCACAGGCCCCACAGGTGCTGGCTGGCCTCCACATGCTCGCGCAAAAAGGCCATCGGTTCTGGAGCATAAGGCTGGCCGCAGCTCGGGCAGGGCTCCAGCGGCACGCGCGTATTCCAGGTGTGCAATATCCGCTGGCCATCCACGTCCTCGATCTTCACGGCGTCGGTGGGACACACCGCCGCACACGCGCCACAGCCGATGCAAGCCTCAGCCTGCAGGTGGAAGGGGGGCCCCACCTGGCGCTCCGGCCCGCGCCCGATGAAGCCGATGGCCGCCGCACCTACCGCGTCTCGACAGATGCGCACGCACAAACCGCATAGGACACACAATTCATCGGCTTTCGTACTGGCGGGGAAACGCGTTTCGGTCACGCCTGCCTCCGCGGCCATGGCCCGGATCACATTCCAGGTCGGACAGCGGGCCAGCAAGAACTCAAGCACGATCTTGCGCACGGCGGTCGCGCGTGGCCCCTGCGTCTCGATCACCATACCTTCAGCGGCTGGGTACGCGCAAGCAGCGATCGTGTCCGGCTTGGGCGAAACGACATCCACCAGGCACAGGCGACAAGCACCGTATGGCGGCAAACCCTCCCAGTAACACAGGGTAGGCAGATGCACCCCGGCCTGGCGAATAGCTTGCAGGACCGTCGCCCCCTCCGGCACGGTAAGCGTCTGACCGTCAACCACAATCGTCGGCATCTGAACCTCCATTGCGTTTCACATTTCACGCCCCCACCGGACACTTCCCAGCCGGGCAGCGGTGCTCAATCACATGAGCCTCGTACTCGTCACGGAAGTAGCGCAACGTGGAGAGAGCTGGGTTGGGCGCGGTCTGCCCCAGTCCGCACAGCGACCCGGCTTTGACCGCCTGGCCCACTTCTTCCATCAGGGCCAGATCATCCGGGGTGCCCTGGCCCTGCGTAATGCGGGTCAGGATCGCCCGCAGGTGGCCTGTTCCTTCCCGGCAGGCGGTGCACTTGCCGCAGGACTCTACGGTGGTAAAGTCGAGAAAGTAGCGCGCCACATCTACCATGCAGGCGCTTTCGTCCAACACGACCATCCCCCCTGAGCCCATTATCGAACCGGCGGACGTCATTTCTTCGTACGTGATCCGCATATCAAACAGCCGGGCTGGCAAACAGCCACCGGATGGGCCGCCGGTCTGCACCGCTTTAATCGCTCTACCGTTGCCACTCCCACCCCCAATTCCTTCCAGCAGATCATTTAAGGTCATGCCCAGGGGAACTTCGACCAGGCCCGTGTTGGCAATCTGGCCCACCAGGGAAAAGACGACGGTGCCGGTGTTGCCTGGAGCACCTACAGCGGCATACCAGTCTCCACCGCGGGCCATGATGACCGGTACCGTGGAGAAGGTCTTGACGTTATTGATGACGGTCGGGCGGCCCCAAAGGCCGGCCACCGCCGGGTACGGCGGTTTAGGGCGCGGCTCGCCCGACCCCCCTTCGATGGAAGAGATCATGGCCGTCTCTTCGCCGCACACAAACGCGCCTGCACCCCGCACCAGGTCCAGCCTGAAGTTGAACCCGGAGCCCAGGATGTTCTCGCCCAGCAGCCCGTGTGCCTCAGCCTGGGCCAGTGCGTTTGTCAGGCGCTCGACAGCCAGCGGATACTCATCGCGGACGTAGGCATAGCCTTGATGGGCGCCGATGGCATATGCGCCGATAATCACTCCCTCAATCACGCTGTGTGGATCGCTTTCGAGCACGGTACGATCCATGTACGCACCCGGGTCACCTTCGTCGCCATTACAGATGACATATTTCGTCTCGCCTGGCACGTCGCGAGCCACCTGCCACTTGCGCCCGGCAGAAAAGCCTCCCCCACCCCGTCCACGCAGTCCCGAACGGGTCACCTCATCAATCACCTGTTGTGGCGTCATCTCTGAGAGCACGCCAGCCAGGGCCCTATAGCCGCCGCGCGCGACGTATTCCTCGCAGCTGGCAGGGTCAACAAAACCGCAGTTTCGCAACACGATCTTGCGCTGGCTGGCGAAGAAGGGTTGCTGGCTGTAGGCCGGCACCCCGCTTAGCTCGGGCAAGCGGGAGAAGCGCTCCACCCGGTCTTCTACCAGGGACTCTTCCTGGTCGATAACGGCCCAGGCCCGGTCAACCGGAAGTGTGCCCGTTTGTGCCAGGTGGTCCACCAGGGCACGAGCCCGCGGGCGCGTCATCTGGGTATAGATGACCCGGCCCTGACCGGGGAGGCGCACATCCACCAGCGGCTCTTGCTGGCAGAAACCGATGCAGCCGGTACCGACCAGGACCGCGTCCAACTCGCGTTGCTTGATCCGCTGTGACAGTGCCTCATAGACCGCGTCGGCGCCAGCCGCCAGGCCGCAGGTGGCCATACCTACCGTGATCTTGATGCGATCAGGGTACAGGCTGGCCCGGCCCGCAGCATGCAGGGGCTCCAAATCGGCAGGCATTTTGCTCCTCATCGATTTTCACCTGCTTCCCATTACCGATACTTGTCCAGGATGATGCCCAGGTCACTGTGCGTGAGGCGACCAAACGTCTCATTATCAACGCGCACTACCGGCGCCAAGCCACATGAGCCGACGCAGCGCACCCGCTTGAGGGTGAAGGTCATGTCTTCAGTGGTCTGGTCGGGGGCGACGCCCAGCTCGGCTTGCAGGTGACCCATCAGCGCGGGCGCACCTTTGACATAGCAGGCGGTACCTTCGCATACCTGCAGCTTGTGCCGTCCAACTGGGGTGAAGCTGAACGAGGCGTAGAAGGTAGCCGCGCTGAACACCTGGCTCAGCGGCACGCCGAGTTCGATGGCGACCTGGCGCACTTCATCTTGCGGAAGATATCCGTAGCGCATGTTGACTTGGTGCAGCGCGGCCAACACACCCCCGGCATCAGGTTGACGATATTGTTGGGATGGAAGCATAGCGACCTCCATTCTGCTCACCCGTGCAGGAACTCATCACATACCCGGAGTGATGTTAAGAGCGACTTCCTTCAATTCGGCCCGCATCCTTGCGTGTGCCGGTTATGGGTACGAATTGTTGTCTAAATCCCCAGGCCCTTTCTGCGCTCCTTGAGGGCAGCCACCATCTTGGCCACAGCGGCCTGTGGATCGGGCTCGACGATGAAGTAGCCGCCCAGCAAGTCTTTGGCAGCCTTGGTCAGCACCTCGACCACCACAGGACTGCCCGTGACGGGCGGGACCACGCCCACGTGAGTAGGCAGGCCCATAGCCACAGCCCAGGTACCGATGGAGACCGCCTTCTCCATGGCCGCCTCGGGAGCGGTGGCTACCACCGGCAACTGGCTGATGTCCACTCCTAACTTGTTGGCCAGCGCCACCGCGATGCCGGCGGCCCGGGTGTTATCCACGCACGAGCCGGTGTGCAGCGCCAACGGTAGTGGACCGTCCAGCCCAGCCGCCTGCCCCAACGCTGTGAGCACCGCTTTTAAGCCATCCCCGGCGTACTTCTGGGTGGCAGCTGGGGTCAGCAGACCGTGCCGGGCGAAGCTGCCCGCGGCACAGCCGGTGCACAGAATCAATACGTTCTCAGCCGCCAAGGCCTTGACCAGCTCCACAAAGGTCTTGTCCTGAGTAACCTTGACATCGTTGCAGCCTGCGAACAGGCACACGCCCAGGATATTGCCGTTGACGATGTTGTCAATCAATGGTTTGAGCGGATCATCGGGGTTGACCAAGGCCAACACGTTGACAATGGCCTCCGCCGACAGGCCAGCCAGGGCATCATTGGTTACGGGGGGGATGTTGACCCGAGTCGGGTCTCGTTTTTTGAAAGCTTCGATTGCCAACCGCAAGATCTCACGCGCCTTTTCGCCCGCGTTGTGCTCTTCGAATTGGACGTGGGTAGCCCCCGTGATCTTGGCAATCGGCATGGTGGTAATGATGGCGGTGTGATACCGGGCCGCAACGTCAGGCAGGCTGGGCATAATACACTGATAGTCCACCACCGCTGCGTCCAGGGCACCCGTGACGATGGCCAGTTCTTGCGAAAGCGAGTTGGTCGCGGTCGGGATGCCATGCCGCATCATCACTTCGTGGCCGGTGCAGCAGATGCCCACCAAGTTGATGCCTTCTGAGGCACCTGCAGCCTGGGCTTCCTGCTCCATTCCCATCGCCTCGGCGACAATGATTTCACTCAGCACCGGGTTGTGACCGTGAACGGCGATGTTCACCGCGTTTTCCTTGAGTGTACCCAGGTTAGCGCTTGCCATCACCGGTGTCGGCGTACCGAATAAGATGTCTGAGAGATCGGTCGCCAGGTACATGCCCGTGTAGTCGCCAATGGCACACTTGATGGCGCCCAGTAGGATATTGACCGCATCGGCGTCGACGCCGTTCGTGGTGCGGTGCATCACTTCGGCGACTGCAGAATCGAGGCCGGGTGGGATGAGGCCCAGCTCCTCAAACTTGGTCATGCGGCCGGGGGTGACGGTCGTCTTGAGCCAAACCGGCGTCTCTTCCCGCTCCGAGAATTCATCCAGCGCCAATTGGGCCAGTTCGCCTGCCAGTTCCTGATCGCTCTTGCCATTGCGGGCGATACCCACCCGATCCAGCACAGCATAGAACTTAGCCTGGTCCTTGATGCCATAATCGGTTGCTTCGCCCCGGCTGAACTTGAGCAGGGTGTGGGCCAGGTGCTTGGCGTGAGCGGAGTGAGAGGCAGTGCCCCCGGCCACACTCCGGGCCAAGCCACGAGCTACCATCACATCGGCGGAGGCGCCGCAGATACCATTCTTCGGGCCAGTCACCTCGAAGGGATCAATCCGGCACGGCCCCTGCAAACAGTGGCGGCAGCACAGGCCAGTCTCGCCAAAGCCGCACTGCGGTAGTTGGGTCTCGTAGCGATCCCAGGCTGTGGTCACACCGGCAGCCTGAGCGGTCTTGAGCAGCATTACAGAATCGGGGCTGATTGAGCGTTCCATGGCTTATTCCTCCTGTGCTTGAACCATTGTCGCCTCGCGCACGGCCCGGGCCTGAGACAAGACGAAACTGGCACGTACTCTGGACTGGTGAGCGAACTGGTCGCCTTCCGCGAAGACAATCGCCCCGGTCGGGCAAGCTGCAACGCAGGCAGGCACATCCCGGTCGGGGCACAGGTCACATTTGAGCGCCATCACCCGGCTGCCTGTGGCCTTCAGGCTACCTGTGGCCTTCAGGCCACCTGTGGCCTTCAGGCCATCGACGGCTGGCGCTCGGGCGATCATGCCAAAGGGGCACATCATCACGCACATGCCGCAGGCAATGCACTCGTGCTTTCCGCCCACATTGGTCACCACGTCATCCGGCGTGCGATGCATGGCCTGGGGAATACAGGCGGCAATGCACGGGGCCGGATCGCAGTGGCGACAGGTCATTGGCATTTTGAGGATCTCGAATGGGGAAGTTATGGCTGCCTCGACGTATAGCCGGGAATGAGGCGGAGGTAATTCCAGCATGGCCCCCAGCAAGTTCTTGCTCTGGGAGTGCTCGACGGCGCAGGCCAGCTCGCACGTCTTGCAGCCGGTGCATAGCTCCGGACGGACAAACAACCGTTTCATAGGCCACCTCCTCGTGAACTATATGGAACTATATAGATGACAGTTATTTATGCACGCGCCGGTCTATCGGACTGGGGATAGAATACTTGAGGCAAAGTTGCCATCTAGCCTCAACAGGTTGAGGCTGGGGGTCAGGCATGACAACTCATACCCGTGTAGGAACTACATCCTACAGTTTATCACGCCCATGGCGACAAGTCAAGAGGGAATTTTTTGCATGCACCAAACAAAAGAAAAAAGACTTCAAAAGTCTTGGAGACTTTTGAAGTCTAGTAGGCTGACCGCCGCTATCCTCGCACCTGGCGCACGACAGACACGGCTTCCTGGGCTAACTGGGTGATCTCATCAAACTTGCCGGCGCTGATCAGGCTGGCCTCGGCCAGCCAGCTGCCCCCGCAGCAATGGACGCTGGGGTGGGCCAGGTAATTCGCCAGGTTAGCCAGGCTGATGCCTCCGGTGGGAATGAACTTCACGCCGCCATAAGGAGCCGCGATGGCCTTGAGAGTCTTGAGGCCACCCATCGCCTCAGCCGGGAAGAACTTGAGTACCGTCAATCCCTTGTCCAAGGCCATCTCAATCTCGGTGGGCGTGGCCACCCCCGGGGTGACCGGTATCTGCCTGGCCAGACACCAATCCACCACCTTGGGATTGAAGCCGGGGGAAACGATAAACCCGGCCCCTGCCGAGGCTGCCCGCTCAGCCTGGTCCACCGAGAGGACCGTCCCCGCACCCAGCACGATGTCTGGCAGATTGGAGGAGATCCGACGGATGGCCTCCTCGGCTGCCGCGGTGCGGAAGGTGATCTCAGCACACGGCAGCCCGCCGGCCAACAATGCACTGCCCAGGCTGACCGCATCCTCGGCCCGCTCAATCTTGACCACTGGCACCACGCCTAAGCCCTTAAGAGTATCAAGAATTTCTTGCATAGCGTACCTCCCTGGTTACGGTATTGGTTGTGGAGGCACAGCAGCTCCCGGCCCGGAGCATCAGGTTGGCAATGCCCGGCCGGAAGCGCGGGCCCCGTCTCAACCGCACTGGTCTCTTGAAAAGCAGTTCCCTCAACGTGACACCCGGCCTGACACATCGCCGCCCATCAGCTTCTCGACCTCGGCCACGCTGACCATGTTGAAATCGCCGAAGATCGAGTGTTTGAGGCACGACGCAGCCACAGCAAAGTTGAGTGCCTGCTGCCGATTCTGGCCGTAAGTGCGCAGGCCATAGATCAGGCCAGCCATAAAGGAGTCTCCACCGCCGACTCGGTCCACAATGTGCGTGATGTCGTAAGTGGGCCCCGTGTAGAAGTCTCCTTGATCCCATAACACGCCAGACCAGGTGTTGTGGCTGGCCGAGATTGAGCCGCGCAGGGTAATGGCGATCGTCTTCAAGTTAGGAAAACGTTGGGCCAGCTCGGCGCATACAAAGCGGTACTTGTCGGCATCTACCTTGCCAGCGGTCACGTCGGTCTGGGGAGCTCTGATGCCGAAGACCTTGTCGGCGTCTTCCTCGTTGCCGATGGCCACATCGCAATAGCCTACCAGCTCGGGCATCACCTGGGCTGGTGTCTTGCCCCACTTCCAGAGCTTCTTACGATAATTCAGGTCGCACGACACGCTCAAGCCCATGCGCCGGGCCTCCTGGATGGCTTCCAGGCACACCTCCGCCGTCCCGGCCGAGATAGCAGGGGTGATGCCTGTCCAGTGGAACCAGTCGGCGTCGGCGAAGACCTGCTGCCAGTCAATCATGCCCGGCTGGATGGTGGCGATGGCTGAGTTGGCCCGGTCGTAGATCACCTTGCTGCCACGCTGCACAGCGCCCATCTCCAGGAAGTAGATGCCCAGCCGGTCGCCGCCGCGCACGATTTTGTCCACGCCCACCCCATACTGGCGCAGGAACTGGATGCAGGCGTCGCCCAGGTCATTTTGGGGCAGGCGGGTGACGTAGTCCACCGGCAGGCCGAAAACCGCCAGCGCCACGGCTACGTTGGCCTCCCCGCCGCCGTAGATGACGTCAAATGAGCGGGCTTGCCCAAAGCGCAAAAAGCCCGGCGGCGACAGGCGCATCATGATCTCACCAAAGGCTATTATCTTCTTGGACATTCGGGTTGCCTCCTTAAGTGCTTACCAAGAAATAACTTGGCATTCTTATAGACATGTCAGGCCCGACCGCTGTCTCAAAGCGGGAAGTTGTTTATTGACAAGTGCTTACTTGCCTCCGCTTCAATGTGGTTGAGGCTCAGGTTCGATCCTTGTGCGGAGCAAGCGGTGGGCTGTTCTCCACCGCGAGGGGCCAGGTCTAACGGTCAGCCTCTGGCTCCGCCCGCTGATACGTATAGGAAGTGATATTCTCGACTTCGGGGTTGACCACCCACGGCGGCCAACGGCCATTGTACACATGAATGGCGATCTGGCAACCAGAGCGGTACAGATCGGCCACGCTGTCCTCCGAATTGGCCCCCACGTGAGGGGTAAAGGTCACGTTGTCAAACTCACGCAGCGGCGAGTCGAGGGGCAGTGGCTCCTGCTCCAACACGTCCAAGCCGGCTCCCCACACTTTGCCGGACCGCAATGCCTGGATCAGGGCCGTCTCATCAATGACCGGCCCCCGGCTGGTGTTGACGATGAACACGCCGTCTTTCATGAGGTCGAATTCCCTGCTGCCCAGCAGGTGATGCGTTTCCGCGGTCAGCGGGCAGTGCACGGAGATAAAATCGGAGCGCTGGAGTAGCTCATCCAGGCTGACCTGCTGTACTCCATAGGGGGATATGGTCTCGGAGTTGACATAAGGATCATGCGTTAGCAGGGTCATGCCGAAGCCGCGAACCCGCTCGGCCAGAGCGCGGCCGATGCGCCCAAAAGCCAGAATGCCCAAAGTGCAACCTTTCATACGCCGGGCCGGGCGTGCGCCTGTGCGGTCCCAGCGCCCGGCTCGGATCCAGCGATCCTGGCGTGCGATGTGTCTGACACCGCTCATCAGCAAGGCCAGGGCGTGGTCGGCCACGTCGTCTACGCAGTACGTGGGCGTATTGCAGACCAGAATGCCTTGCCGGGTAGCGGCCTCTACGTCCACATTGTCATAGCCGGTGCCCAGTCGCACGATACACTGGCATCCTTCCAGTTTTTGAATGACGTCTTGAGTGAGCAAGGGTCGAACGGACTGTTGCATTACTACAGGGGCGGTCCGTGCTGCGTCCAAAGCGGCTTCGGGTGTGCGATGTTGTCCTACCGTCCACGTGATGCCCTGACGAACCAGCTCCTGGCCTACCCAGTCTGGCGGGGTGAAGAGATCCTCATCGTAGTCTACCAATACAGCTTCAAAGGATTGATTTGTCATGAATAACCTCTATTACACACCACTGAAGACGGAGAAACCACCATCGATTGCGATGGTTGCTCCGTGCACGAAGGTGGCAACCTCTGAGAGAACCAAAAAAGCCGGGCCGATCAAGTCTTCAGGCAATCCGAAGCGGCCCATGGGCGTGTGGGCGATGATGCTTTGCCCCCGCTGGGTGGGTTGACCGCTCTCCTCGTCAAGCAGTAGAAACCTGTTCTGCTCGGTCAGAAAGAAGCCTGGCATCAGTGCATTGACACGGATACGAGGCGAATACTCCTGGCACAAATGTACGGCGAGCCATTGGGTGAAGTTGACGACAGCCGCTTTGGCCGCTGAATAGGCGACACTTCTGGTCAGGGGGCGGTCGGCCGCCATGGAGGCAATGTTCAGGATACACCCGTGATCCCGTTCCACCATGTGGCGGCCGAAAACCTGGCAGGCAAAGAAAGTCCCCAGGAAATTCAGGTCGAAAACCCAGCGGACTGCGTCTTCAGGCAGGTCAAAGAAGGGTAAATCTGGGCTGGTTGTGGCTTCCTTCTTGGCGCCACCTGCGCCGTTTATCAGAATATCGACTTTGCCAAAGGTTTCAACGATTGTTTGAGCCGAGGTGATCAGGCTTTTCTTATCAAGCACATCTGCCTGGAGTGCCGTAGCCTGGCCTGCCCTGGCCCGGATTTCGGCAACCACTTTCTCAGCAGCCGGCAGACTGATGTCCAAGACGGCCACGCTGGCTCCCTGCAGCGCCAGTGCCCTGGCCATCGCACCACACAGCACTCCGCCTCCGCCGGTGATAACTGCCACTTGCCCGCTAAAATCAAAAGGTCGATCAAGGTCCATTACCTAACTCCGTTTAACTCCCGAATTGGGGTCCGGCCAATCTTTCTGGGGACACAGAGTCAGACACACCGGCGGGTGCGGGTGTCAGTCCATCAAGTAGCCGCCATTAACGTCCAGGATTTCGCCCGTGATGAAGTTTGCGGCGTCAGAAGCGAGAAAAGCCACCGCTTCGGCCACGTCCTGGGGTTTTCCCAATCTCTTCAGGGGAATCGACTCGATAATCTGGCGGCGTTTTTCTTCCGGCCACTCCTGGCTCATCTCCGTCTCGATGGCGTGCGGGGCCACGGCGTTCACGTTGATATTATAAGGCGCCAGCTCGCGCGCCAAAGACATGGTGAAGGTGTTGATGGCTCCCTTGGAGGTACCATAGGACGGGGCAGAAGCCAGGTCCCCCACTTTGCCGGCTATGGAGGAGATATTGATGATTTTGCCTCCTCCCTGGGCAATCATGAGGGGGATCACCTCCCGGGCACAGTTGAACGTCCCTCCCAGGTTTACATCCAGCACCCTTTCCCAGTCTTCGAGCCTGTGCTCGAGGAAAGTGCCCCGCCGAATGATCCCGGCGTTGTTGACCAGAATGTCAACCTTCCCCAAGAAGGAGACTGTTTGGCTGACCAACTGTTTTACGGCTTCGGGTTGGGAGACATCGACCTGGATAGCTGTGGCCTTCCGGCCCAATCTTTCAATCTCCTGGGCCACCCGTTGGGCACGTTCCAGATCTACATCGGCAACCACGACGTCCGCCCCCTCCCGGGCCAGCGTCAGGGCGATGGCTTCCCCTATACCCCGGGCGGCACCGGTAATCAGAGCTACCTTGCCCTCGAATCTCATGCTTTCCCAAGCCTCCTTTTCACTCCTTGACAGCTCCAGCCGTCAGACCCTCGACCAGATAATTTTGCAACAGCAAGTAGAGAATCAAGGGCGGTAATGCCCCAATCATGGAACCAGCCATCAATTGAGGCCAGATGATGCGGAACTGGGTTACCAGGCGGGTGAGCCCCAGGGTGACGGTGGTCATTTTTTCGCCGCTGGTCAGAACCAACACCCACAACAGATCTCCCCAGGCCAGCAAGAAGGCGAATATGATTGTGGCTACCATGCCCGGCGCAATAAGCGGCAGAATCACTTTCAAATAGGCGCCCAAGGGGGTGCACCCGTCGATCAAGGCTGCGTCGTCCAGTTCTTCGGGGACAGAATCAATGAATCCTTTGAGCATCCAGGTGCTGAACGGCAGCGTGATGGCAGTGAAAGCCAGAATCAGCCCCGGGTAGGTGTTGTACAGTTCGACGGTGGAGAGCATTTTGAAGTAGGGTCCCACCAGAAGCACGCCCGGCAGCATCTGGCTGGATAGGATGATCCCAATTAACGTGGCTCGGCCTCGAAAACTGAAGCGGGAGAAGCCATAACCGGCAAATGATCCGATCGCTGTTGAAAGCAACGCAGTGCCCAAAGAGATGATGGTGCTGTTCAGGAACCAAATGGGGAAGTTACCCCATAGCAGAATCTGAATGTAGGCCTCCAGCGTCGGCTCTTTGGGCCAAAGGGTAGGTGGGATGGTCACCGCTTCCTTGTCACTCTTCAGAGAGGTAAAGATCATCCACAGAAAGGGGGTGATCGTGTACAAGAGGACCAGGCCCAGGACCAGGTAGGCGAGAATCAGACCGGGTCGCAGTCTTCTCTTCATGACAGTCTCCGGACCATAGCCCGCACATACGGCAGGCTGAGAAGAAGCATGATGATGGCCAGAACCACGGCCACGGCGGCCGCGTATTCAAAATTAAAGTATCTGAAGTACTGCTTGTAGACGTAAAGAGAGAGGATCTCGGTCACATTGCCAGGCCCACCGGCCGTCATATTGAAAACCAGCCCAAAACGTCGAAACTGCCAGATAGTATCCAGGGCAACGGAAATCAGGATCATGCCTCTCATGCTAGGAACGGTGATGAAGCGAAACTCTTGCACGGTTGAGGCGCCATCTACCTTGGCGGCTTCATATAGTTCGCGGGGGATGGCCTGCAATCCTGCTAACAGAATGAGCATGACAAAGGGATAGCCACGCCACACGTCGGCGAAGATGACACTGGGCAGGGCCAGATCGGAGTCCCCCAGCCACTCGATATGCTTATGAATGAGTCCCCAGTCAAAAAGCAACCGGTTGATGATACCTGCGGTAGGGTTGTACATGAAGCGCCAGATCAGGCCGGAAATTACGTCGGGCACCGTCCACGGAAGAATAGCTATCACCCTGAAGAGACGTTTGCCCCGGACCTGCGTGTTCAAGGCCAAGGCAATGATGAAGCCCACAACGAGATGCAGCAGTACCGTACCAGCCACGAAGGTAAAGGTAACCACCAAAGAATTGCGGAAGCGCCCATCCCTGGGCAGCTTGGCGTAATTCTCAAGCGTCCAGCCCCCATCGGGCAGGCTGAAGCTGTTGATGATGGCCACGGCGATAGGAAAGCCCAGAACCACCAGTAGCACCAGGAGAGTGGGCAAGACGAACAGGAAGCCCTGGGCCAGGCGGAACGGGATATGGATTGACGGAGAGCGGGCACGAAGTGTGTTCATGGTCGAAGAATTGGGTTTGAGTTGTGAGGTGGAGGGCCGTTGGGCACAGCCCTCCACCTTTCTAGGTTGGCGGTTCTAGAATCCTGGACAGCCTGTGCCACCCAAGATTTCGTTGATCTGATTGTGTGCGTCCTCAAGTGCCTCTTCGGGGGTCTTATCCCCGGTGAAAGCGAGCTGAGCCGCGGTGTTTACCGCCTCAATGACCTGCGGCCATTCCTTGATCTGGGGCACGAACTTGGCCTTGGGCAACTGGCCAGCGATGGCTTTGGCGAACTTGTCGGTGACCAGCGGTTGGTACTCTTCGGAGACATCGCTGCGGGCCGAGGTGACGCGAGCGTCCTCGAACCACTTTTGCTCCTGTTCCTTGGCCGTAATGAACTTGATCAGTTCCCAGGCCTCTTGGGGATGCTCCGTGTTGGGATTGATGGCCCAGGCGCTCAGCCAGGCGGTTGTGGTGAAGTCGGGGTCTGTGCCTGCCTTGATGGGCACGTCGGCCACCTCCAGGACTTCGAAGGCGTTCAGATCGGGATTGACCGAGGCGACGATGGGCGCTGTC
This sequence comes from Anaerolineales bacterium, assembly GCA_020343875.1. Classification (GTDB taxonomy): domain Bacteria; phylum Chloroflexota; class Anaerolineae; order 4572-78; family NAK82. The sequence continues at coordinate 4,441,839 of CP070811.1, forward strand.
CAGCCGGAGCCTAACAACATGGCGATCTGCTCATTGGCCATTTGCTCCCGGACGGTGCCCGGGTTCTGGGCGGTGACACCAGGCGGGATAACCTCGTGCTCGGTGAACAGCCCGGTGAAGTAGGCAAAGGCTTCCTTGGCTTGGGGGGTGTTGAGCGCCGAGCAGGTATAGTCTTCGTTCAGGTAGTCGCCGCCGTGGCTGAAGAGAATGGGGCTGACTCGCAGCTCAAAACCAGGATCGACAGCCCCAATGGTTCCGAATCCCCAGGTATCGACTTGCCCGTCGCCATCTTTATCCCGCGTCAGTGCCTGCGCATTTGCCAGGAACTCATCCCAGGTAGCAGGGGGCTTGGTCGGATCCAGGCCCGCCTCCTGGTACAGGTTTGTGTTGTAGAAGAGGGCCATGGACATGAAGTCCCCTGGAATCGCGAAATAGGAGCCTTCGTACTGCATCATAGCCAGGGTTTGAGGGTACCAGGGGGCCAGGAAGGCATCTCCCCCCTCTGCTTCAATGAAGGGGGTCAGATCCAAGAGAAAGCCTCGCTCGATGAAGGAGCGCAGCGAGTAGGCATGCAGGTGGATCACGTCTGGCCCGGCGCCTGCCTGGATCTCAGTGGCATACTTGGTGTCTTTGTCACCATACGAGACATAGTCCAGTTCGAGTGTGATGTTGGGGTGCAGGGCTCCGTAAGTCTCGAAGGCTTCCTTGAGGGATTTTTCCCAGTGAGGTTCGGTCAGATGCCAGTCGGAGAAGACCAGAGTTACTTCTTCTCCTGGTTCGGCCCCAGGCACAGGGACGGCCAGATAGGCCTCGGCCTCAGCAGCACTGGGGATATAGATCTTCCAACCCACCTCGATCAGATCTGGGTTGGTGATGGTGGCGTAGCTGCTGTCCTGGGCCGCTTTCTGGTTGGTCAGTTCCATGATGGCCGGATACGCGAGCAGGTTGCCCAGGTACTTCTCGGCCAGCTTGCTCAGCCAGTCGTCGTTCACGACCACGTAGTCCTGGCCGCCGTCTTGCACCGGTGGGGCAGCGATCACGACGGGTGCCGTAATTGCCAGCATGCTGACAATCACCAGCAAGTTGAGAAATTTCTTGGTCATTTGGGTATCCTCCTTTGGATTTAAACCGTCAATGATCCGGTCCACAAACATCACACACTGTGTAGACGGGAAACGCTATGTTTCGGTTGGTGCCCTCCTTTCTTTTTGAGCTCTCTCAAAAGACTCGCGGGACAGGTTTTTGGGGGAGGAAGGCCATTGGGGTGCTTCCCAGCACCGAGCCAGATCCTCGTGGACCCGCTGGGCGAGAAGTCCTGCTGCGGGACCCACTTTTTGGCCAACACTCAGCAGGCCGTCCCCCGATCTCGCCTCCAGGGGCTGGCTAGAAAACGCTGTCCGGGTCGTAGTGCCTTTGCACGTTGTCGATGGTGATGAGTGGGGAGGGCAGAACCGTATCGTGGGGCGCGCTCGCCCCCGCGAAGATGGCCATGAGCCGGTGGAAGGCTGCCCGTCCGATCTGGTCGGAGTTGTTCCGGCCGGTGCACGCGTAGTTGGAGCCATCCGACATTATGGCCTCCAGGGCGGCCTTTTCGCCGTCTACCCCACACAGGAACATCTCGTTGCTCCGACCGGCATCCGCGATGGCGTTCTGAGCGCCCAGGCACATCGAGTCGTTCTCACAGAAGACGGCGTCGATCTTGTCGTAGCGCGCCAGCATATCCTCCATCAAGGTGAACCCACCATCGGAGCTCCAGCCGCCGAAGTCGGGGGCCATCTCCAGCTTGATGTTGGATGCTTCTACTACGGAGAGCATACCGTTGGTACGATCTAGGCCAATTGAGTTGTCCGCAGGCCCGCCACGCAGCACGACGATGAAACCTTCGCCGCCCAGCCTATCCACAATGTACCCCCCATCTTGCACGCCGATGAGGTAGTTATCGGGGCCAACCCAACTGGTGTACTCGCCACCCTTCAGCAGCCGGTCCACCAGCACCACCGGGACGCCGGCTTTCTGGATGGCATCGAGGGCAGCCGGCGCTGCCTCTAGCCACGCGCCGCTGACAATCAGCCCATCCACATTCTGGGCCAATACGTCTTCCACGTCCGACGTGAGCTTCTCGGCATCGCCGTCAGCATCGGTAATGAGCAACTGCACGTTCTCGTAGTAGGCCGCCTCTTCCTCCACGGCCTGAGACATGCCTATGAAGTAGGGACAGCAAAGGGAGAAATTGACCATCCCAATTTTGATGTCACGTACCTCGCCGGCACCCTCTTCAGCCGGGGCTGCCTGACGGCAACTGACGATGGTCAGGGCCAGCACCAGCAGCAGAGTCCCTAAAGTGAGAAACCGCTTCATTGTCTCTATCCTCCTTAGTTAAGGTGATATGGTCCAGTTTTCAGCCTCATCTTGAATTCGATTCTGTTCGCCTGCTCCCTCCTTTCCACGCCTCCTTCCTGAACGCGGCGATGAATGCGCACAGCACAGCGTCCGGCCTATTGGTCTCTGCGCCGGGCCAGGACGGCAAATATGATAATCAGTCCCTTCAGAATCTGTTGGTAGTAGGACTGCACGTTGAACAGATTCAAGAGGTTGTCAATCAGTCCCAAGGTGAGCACACCGCCGAACGTGCCGATCACGCCGCCGCCGCCGCCGCCCAGGATACCTCCACCGATGACTACCGCCGCGATGGCGTCCAGTTCGTAACCGACCCCTACATTGGGCTGGGCGATCCCCAGCCGGGAGGCCAGCAGCACCCCGGCGATGGCGGAGAAGAATCCCGAGATGATGTAGGCCAGCAAGATGTGCCTGCCGACATTGATACCTGCCAACCTGACCGCTTCCTCATTCCCGCCAATGGCCACAATAGCCCGCCCAACCGTGGTTCGGTTAAGGAAGACCCACACCAAGGGGAAACAAGCCAGCATAATGATGACGGCGACGGGCACTGGGCCGATGAAACCGCCGCCCAAGAGCCTGCGGAAGGCCGGGTTGGATGGCGTTTGCGGGGTTTCTGAGTAGACGTAGATCATGCCCCGGAAGGCGCTCAAGGTGGCCAGGGTGACGATGAAGGGGGGCAGTTTGAAACGGGCAACCAGGAAGCCATTTGCCGCACCCGCCAGCAAGCCAATTCCCAAACCAATCAGAACGGCCAGGGGAAGACCTATCTGGTCTGTCAGGCCGGCAGCCAGGATTCCGGTCAGGGCCACAATCGGCCCAACTGAAAGATCGATGCCTCCGGTCAGGATGACCACCAGCATGCCAAGGCTAGCCAGGCCATTGGTCACGATCTGGCGGAACAGGTTGCTGAGATTCCGCTGGGTGAAGAACACGTCCGAGGCTGAGGCGGCGATCAGGATCAGGATCACAAACGCTGCCATGAAGCTGTAGTCTGCCCACTGGCGGCGTGTCTCCTCTCCAAACCGTTGGCCGATCAGGGCAAGCAGACGGGCGACAGCAGGTCGCTGCTGGCCATCAGGCGTATTGGATGATATGTTGTGCATACCCGTTTCCATTCATTTGACTAATGGACCACCCCGGCAGCACTGGCCAGCAGGCTTTCCTCGCTGGCCAGCGATCTAGAAAACTCTCCGACCAGGCGGCCTTCCCTGAACACCAAAGCCCGGTCGCTCATGCCCAGAATCTCCGGCAATTCTGAGGAGATAAGCAGGATACCCACTCCTTTGTCGGCCAGATCGCCTATGATGTGGTAAATCTCGACTTTGGTGGCTACGTCCACCCCTCGGGTGGGTTCATCCAGGATGAGTACTTTGGCCTCAGCCAGCAGCCACTTGGCCAAGACTACCTTCTGTTGATTACCCCCGCTCAGCGTCCGCACCAAACGCTCGATCTTAGCAGGGCGGATATCCAGCTCTTGGACCTTAGACTGCACCAGCGCATGCTGTTTCTGCCGGTCCAGGAAAATGCCGCGGCCCATGCGCTGCATGGTGACCAGGCTTGAGTTGTCTCGAACCGAGCAGCTGAGTACCAGACCGTCCCGTTTGCGATCCTCGGTCAGCAAGGCGATGCCTGCCAGCACCGCATAGTGGGGTGATCTCGGCCTGATCACCTCTCCGTCCAGGTAGATTGTGCCGGAGGTGGGCAGTTCGGCGCCGAAGATGCATCTGGCCAACTGGGTGCGGCCACTGCCCACCAGTCCAAACAGGCCCAGGATTTCACCCCGAGCGAGGGAGAAGGAGACATCCGTAAAGGCCCCCTCTCTACTCAGGTTCTTGACCGCCAGAATCTCCTCTCCAGGCGGCATATCTCGAGTGGGATAGATCTGGTCCAGCGTTCGACCTACCATCATGCCAATCAAATCGCTCTCATTGGTTGCCTGAGAATCCACGGTGCCCACCACCTCTCCATCCCTGAGCACGGTGATTCGATCCGCCACTTCGAAGACTTCATCCAGCCGGTGCGAGATGTACAGAATCAGGGTGGATTCCTGCTTGAGCTTGCGGATGAGGGCAAACAGAAGTCTCAACTCCTCCTGGGAGAGCACCGCTGAAGGTTCGTCCAGAATCAGGATGGTTGGCCTTTCTGCCACCGCCTTGGCGATCTCCACCATCTGCTGAAGAGAGACGCTCATGCGCGAGATGGGCGTCCGTACGTGGATGCCGGTGAAGCCGATGCCTTGCAGGATTTCGTCCGCGCGGCGGTGAGCCCTGGCCCAATCGACCCACCATGACAGCCTGCCTCTGGGCATCTGGCCTAGCAGGATGTTCTCGGTCACGGTCAGGTGAGGGATTAGGCTGAATTCCTGGTACACGGTTCGGATGCCCAGGTTGAACGCGTCGTGCGGGGTGCTCAGGTCAACCGGCTGCCCGGCCAACAGGATTCTCCCAGCATCTGGGCGTAGAGCCCCAGCCAGGATCTTAATCAGTGTGGTTTTGCCGGCGCCGTTTTCGCCCACGATGGCATGCACTTCGCCAATGGTGGCAGAGAAGTCGACCTCGCGCAGGGCCTGAGTCCCATCATAGCTCTTGCTGATGGCCCGCATTTGCAGGAAATCCGGGTTGGCCATGGGCCTCCTTACTCCTGAGAAAATACCGACAGAGCGTCGTGCACCAAGATCACTTTCTGCTCCGTCATTTCGTCAAGGGTGTCGTGTAGACCTTCACGTCCGTGACCGCTCATCTTGATGCCGCCAAAGGGCAGGCTTTCCACCCGCAGGGCCGAAGACCAGTTGATGATGACACCTCCCGCCTCAAGTTGATAGGCAATGTCGAAGGCGCGGGAGATATCCTGGGTGAATATGGCTGCCTGCAGGCCGAATGGGCTATCATTCGCCATGCTAATCGCCTGGTCTACCGTCTCAAACGCCACCAGGGGAGCGACCGGCCCGAAAGTCTCCTCGCGGAATAACTCGACATGGGGTGGTACGTTGGTCAAGACGGTAGGCTCGATGAATGCGCGGCGGCGACCACCGCCGGCTTTCAGCGTCGCGCCGGCCTTGACCGCATCCTGAATGACCGTCTCAACCTGGACTGCGGCATGCTCGCTGATGAGCGGTCCGACATCGGTATCCTCTTCCAGTTGGTCTCCTACCTTGAGGGCCTGGGCCTTGTCTGTCAGAAGGTCGGCGAATTCGTCGTAGATGGGAGATTCGACGAATATACGCTTGACCGCACAACAAATCTGGCCATTCCCGCGCGCCAGCCGACCCAAGACGATGGCCTCGGCTGCCTTTTCCAGGTCGGAGTCAGCGCAAACAATAGTGGCATCGTTGCCGCCCAGTTCCATATGCACCTTCTTGAGATGCTTCGAGGCCAGTTCTGAGATCCTGATGCCTACCGGTGTGCTGCCGGTTACGGTGACCATCTGGACGCCCGGGCTCCTGGCCAGGAAGTCTCCAATCAACTCGCCTGGCCCGGTGAGCACCTGGTGGGCCCCCCTGGGCAGGCCCGCTTCCTCCATCAATTCAGCGATCTTGAGCAAGGCCAGAGGGCAGGCGCTGGGCGGCTTGGTGATGACAGCGTTGCCGGCTGCCAGTGCCGGGGCAGCCTTGTGTGAATATAGCTCTACGGGGTAGTTGAAGGGCACGATAGCTGCTACCACCCCCAGGGGCTGGCGGATCGTGACCGCGAAGTGGCGCTCCTGGCCCGGCACCGCATCCATGGGCACGCTGCGTCCAAGAATACGTTTGGCCTCCTCGGCAAAACCTCGGAAAATGCGTACCGAGGCCGCCAGTTCCTCGCGGGTTTGCTGGATGGGCTTACCGTTTTCTTGGGCCAGCAGATGGCTCAGCTCTTCCTGATGAGCCAACATCGCGTCGGCGATGCGTTGTAAGATGGCCGATCGCTGGTGGGCCGGGCATTTGCGCATGGCCTGCTTGCCCCGCTGGGCCGCTTCCAGGGCTCTCTCGGCGTCTGCCAACGTAGCCACTGGGACGCTGTCGATAACCTGACCAGTGCCTGGATTGTGAATGTCACGCGTGCCACTGTCTGAGGCTGATACCCACTGGCTGTCAATTAGCATCTGCATGGTATTTCCTCCCCTGATCATGTCTGGAGCCAATGCAACCGCCTGCGGTGGACGATGGTCCGCCGCCCAGTCCGCACTTGTACTGAAGGTGAGCCGGATCTTCTTGTCGCGTCATCCTAATGGCTCCTGGTGCGGCAAGGTCTGGAGGCCGCTTATATCTCGGCTAGCATATCATAAATGGGCGCCAGGGCTTGATAGGCGGCCTCGAAGATGGGATAAATGCGTTCATAAGCTGCCTGGGCGCCAAGCTCAGGCGCGATGGTCTCCCGCACCCGGTTCATGGTCTCAATCATCGCAAAATCGGGGTACAGGCCCACCCCCACCCCGCCGGTCAGCGCGGCTCCCATGGAGGTTGCCTCTTCGAGGATGGCCAGACGGTGTACCGGCATGCCATACACGTCGGCCAAAATCTGGTTCCAGAAGCGGCCACTGGCGCCTCCGCCGATCAGGCGCATGGCTTCAATCCCGGCCCCCTGTGCCTGGAACGCATCCAGGATCACCCGCAAGTTCAGGCTGATCCCTTCCAGCACGGCGCGTATCATGTCCGCCCGTGTGTGGCGGATGGTCAAGCCCAGGAAGGCGCCCCTGGCGCGCGGGTTCCAGCGTGGGCTGCGCTCACCCAGCAGATAGGGCAAGAAGATGAGTCCATTGGCCCCCACGGGAGAGTTGCCTGCTTCCAGGTTCATCAATTCATAGGAGCTGATGCCCAGCCCTTCAGCCGCCTGTATCTCGACCGGGCATAACCGGTCGCGCGTCCATTGGTAGGAAGCCCCGGCGGCCTGCATGGTGCCGGTGGGCATGAACATGTGGGGTACCACGTGCCCGAAGGTGAAGGTCTTCTGATCGGGGTCATAGATGGGCTTCTCCGTGGCCAGGGCGATCCAGGAAGATGCGCCAATGTAGTTGTATGCGGCGCCTTCACTGACCACCCCCGCCCCGGCCGCAGCGCAGGCGCCGTCACCCCCCCCGATGACAACTGGGGTGCCGGCCGCCACGCCCACCTCGTCGGCCACCTCAGATTGAACTTCCCCCACCACGTCTGTGGACGCCCGCACCTGGGGCAACTGGGCCGGGTCCAATCCGACCGCCTGGATGATCCGCTCGGACCAGCCACCGCCTTCCAGATCATACAGGTTCATGCCGGAGGCGTCCGAAGGGTCGGTGACAAAGGCGCCCGTCAGGCGGGCCACCATGGCATCCTTGGCGTGCACGAACTTGTAGGCTGCCCGGTAGATGTCGGGTTGGTGGTCGCGTAGCCAGAGGATCTTGCCCAGCGAGTAGGAGGCGCTCAGACGGTGTCCGGTGATGCGATACACCTCTGGAGGGGAAACCCGCTCAGCCACCCAACGTTCCTGGGCCACCGAACGTTGGTCGGCCCAGATGATCGCTTGGCGCAGCGGCCGGGCCTGCCTGTCCAACGGGACGCAGCCCATCATCTGTCCGCTGAAGACAATGCAGGCCACCTGGTCGGATCGAACCCGGGTTTGCCCCAGCAGCTGGCGGGTGGAAGCGCAGACAGCATGCCACCAATCCTGCGGGTCCTGTTCGGCCCAACTGGTTTGGGCGTACTCGGTCTGGTAGGCATAGAAGGCGCTGCTCACCAGGCTGCCCTCCTGATCGTACAGGGTGGCTTTGTTGCCGGTCGTGCCCAGGTCGTGGGCCAGGATGTAGTTTTTCATATCAGGTCCTCGTTGGTCTGGGCGCCTTCGGTCTGCACCGCTACCGAGGGCTGCACCTCAATCGACGGTAGGTCAACCTCCATCTCGCTGGCGGGTGTATCGGGCAATGAAGTTATAGGGAGAGGGAAGCGGGATGCGGCTGGCGGCGTCGAGTCTGGTCAGCTCATCTGCGGAGAGCGCCCAGCCCACACTACCCAGGTTGTCCTCCAATTGGGCCAGCGTGCGGGCGCCCATAATGGGCGCGGTAACCCCGGGTTGCTGTAGCAGCCAGTTCAGGGCCACCTGGGCCGGCGTCTTGCCCAGCGACTGGCTGATTTCGAGCAGGGCATCCACGATCTGCCAGGTTTGCTCGCTCTCACGCTGTTCTGGCAGATCATCCCAACGATCTGCTCTGCCCACCCGGCTTTCGGGGGGAGGCGGCTGGTCGCGGCGGTACTTGCCGGTCAGCCAGCCACCTGCCAGGGGGGACCAGGCGATCAGGCCGATTCCCTGGGCGCGACACATGGGCAGCAATTCCCACTCTGTGCTGCGGACCAACAGGCTGTACTCCGGCTGCAGGCAGTCGAAGCGCACCCAGCCCTGCATCTGGCTGAGCATAATGGCCTGCATGAGTTGGCCCGGCGTGTAGTTGGATGCCCCGATGTAGCGTACCTTGCCCGCCCGCACCAGGTCATCCAATGTGCGCAGCGTTTCTTCCAGGGGGGTGGAGGCGTCCCAGCAATGCATCTGGTAGAGATCGAGGTAGTCGGTCTGCAGGCGGCGCAGGCTGGCATGGATCTGCTCGTAGATGTGCTTGCGGGTCAGGCCAGTGTCGTTAGGCCCCGGGCCAGCCGGGAAAAAGACCTTGCTGGCGATGACCAGCTGGGAGCGGTTGGCCCGACTTTTGAGCCAGCTGCCCAGCATTGTCTCCGAGCGACCTTCATTGTAAATGTTGGAGGTGTCGAAGAAGTTGCCTCCGGCCTCCACAAAATGATCGGCCAGGCTATGCGCCGTGGCCTGGTCGGCTCCCCAGCCGAAGGTCTGGGCGCCCATGCAGAGTTGGGAGACCTTTAGCCCGGTCCTGCCCATAAAGCGATATTCCATACTGTGCCTCCTTTGGCTTATGGATTTGATGTCAGAGCATCCTCGCCCCTATGCTTCAGTATCCGGTATAGAAACTAGGGTTTTGTAACCAGCGTTGTGTCACCTTAAGAGTAGCCGAGGGCTTGTGAGATACGTTGTGCTGCTTCTACAACCTGCATGGCCATGGCGCTGCCGGTTAAGGGGTTAGGCATGCGGGTGGCCGGCCCGGAAACGCTGACGGCGGCGATGACGCCGGCGGTCCTATCTCGAATTGGCGCCGCCACACATCGCACACTGGCTTCGAATTCGCCGTTGTCAACCGCGTAACCTAGCGAGCGGACTCGGCGCAGTTCTCGCAGGAAAGTCTCTTCGTCAACGATGGTGGCTTCTGTCAGGGCGATCAGGCCGTTGTGGTGAATCCATTCACGAATCTCGCCCTCAGGCCGGAAGGCGGCCATGGCCTTGCCCAGCGCGGTGCAATGCATGGGCGCCGTACTCCCGATGCGGGATGCCATCAGGCCCACTACGTGTTGGGTGGAGAGTTTGTCGATATACACCACGCGCAGGTCATCGTCAAGCACGCCCAAATGGGCAGTCTCATTGACTTGATCCCGCAATTGAATCAGCAAGGGGCGCGCCTGCTGGGTCAATTCCAGCCTCTCTTCGACCAGAGTGCCCAGGCGCAGCAATTTCAGACCCAGCCAGTAACCCTGGTCGGTTTGGGTCAGATACTGGCCCTGGAGCAGGTTGACAATCACCCGGAAAGCGGTGGATTTGGGGAGGCCCGTATGGGCGGAGATTTGCTCCATGCTGAGGGGGGTGCCGACGTCAAGCAAGACATCCAGCACCTGCAAGCCACGTTGCAGGGCCTGGATTGAGTAGTCAAGCTGGGGGCCTCGCCTGGCTTTACGTTTCATTTAATAAAACCTTAGTTTTAGCTTCTGGATTTATTATATCATGGGCTGGGCCGGGAGTCAATTGAATTTGTGCTGGATTCGCGGAGGAGCAGCCCTGGAGGTCGAGGGTGGCACACCCTCTCGGAGCATAGACAGTGGTTAATGGGTGATGGGTAATGAGTGACGAGTGAAACGTGGGGTGAGGCATTCCTGGCCGGACCTGGGCCGGGTGGGCCACCTTTATCGGGCAATGGCGGTAGCTTGATAGACTCGATGTCGGGAATGCCTCACCCCTACTGACATAGGCTTGCCAGAATGGGGGGAGCGTGTTAGGATATGCTTATTCTGGCAAATGATAAGTAGGTGTCAATGAGCAGTCACCGCAAAAGGGATAGAGAATCCATTTGAGGCATATATCTATCGCTACTTGCAGGCGGATGAGGCGATAGGGAAACAGGTCAATGGCTGATGAGATATCCAAGACCACGGCAGCCAGAGGCAACCGAATTCACGCTCACCATGACCAGAAAGGATCGACCGTGAGACAAGGAACGCCGTCCATTGATGTTGATGCCCTGGCTGCGTACTTGACCCAACAAGGGGACGTGGCTGCTGCCTATTTGTTCGGTTCAGTAGCTCGCGGTCAGGCCGGCCATCTCAGCGACGTGGACATCGGCGTACTCCTGGACCCGGAGCTGGGGTTAGAAGAATCCGTGGAACGGCAGTTGGAGCTGATGGTCGCGCTGGACGACTTTGCCGACCGCGAGGTGCAGGTCACTCTTCTGAACAACGCCCCGCCCATGCTCGCCTACCAGGTTGTTCGAGACGGGCTGCTCCTGTACGAACGAAATCGGCTGGAGCGCATCGCCTTTGAGGTACATAGCATGAAGGTCTATTTTGACACCAAGCCGTTGCTGGATTTCCACAGCCGGGCTCTGCTTGAACAGATCCGTGAGGTAGGCCTCTATGGACGAGCAAGACGTCATTCAAGAACGCTTGAAGCTGCTCAGCGACTACACGAACGACTTGCTGGAACTGCAAAACGTTGACTTGACGACGTATACAGAGAACAAGCTAATCCGCCGCACGGTAGAGCGGACGCTGGATCTGGCGGTAGAGGCCTGCCTCGATATCGGCCAGCATATCATCGTCCGGGAAGGGTTTCGGACTCCTGGTGATAACAAAGACGTCTTCTTGGTGCTCAGCGAAGAAGGTATTATCCCATCCGAATTCCTGCCCAACCTTGTCAGTATGGCCAGGTTCAGGAACCTGATTGTTCATGACTACGCACACATCGACAACAGCGTGGTGTTCAGTATCCTAAAGCGGCGACTGGGCGATTTTGACGCCTGTGCACAGGCCGTGACTGGCTATCTAGAAGCCGAGCACTAGATGAGGCAACTATGGATACGGCTGGACTTACCACCAATACCAGCAGGCTCTGGCAGAGGCCATAGAGACGATCGTGGCTGCCCTGGCCCGCAATCCGGAAGTGGAGCGGGCGATCCTGTTTGGATCCTACCCCGAGGGCCGGCGTGACCTATTCACTGACCTGGACATCCTGATCGTGATGGACTCGGGGTTGGACTTCGTGACCCGAACCGCCGAAATGTACCGGTACCTTTGTGTTCCGGTGGACGTGGACCTGCTGGTCTATACTCCGGAGGAACTAGAACGCCCTGGTGATCGAGGCTTCATCCGGCGCGCCCTGGAGCAAGGGGTGGTCATCTATGAGAAACGAGCCGCTTGAAGAAGGTCAGCGACCGTTATGCACCTCGCTCAAGCCAGGCCCGCCCGGAAATTAATTTCCGGGCTACGCAGCAACGCCGGACCCGCACCCGGCGGTGGGGCAGGTGTCAATCCGGCTAGGGATAGCCCCGTTCACGGGGCGTCGTTTTGTAGCCAGGCGAGTTTATCGCCGGGCGGACTCCCCACTTTTGGCATATACTCCCCCTCACTCAGCTGGATCGCCTCGGCCGCGACCACAAAGACTGCGGCGAAAAGGTAACCGGTGGCTGGTATTTGTCCCAGGACGTGGCCACCAGCGAGTTTCAGGAGTCTCTCAAGCCACCAAACCGATGAGCGTGAGAATGACTGCGGCTATGATGAAGCTTCGCTCCCACACGAAATAGGCACTGTTGTGGGTGATATGCCCCTGGGAGCCACTCCGATTCACAAGACAATGAGTGATCTCCAAATCCCCTTTAGATTGAATGGTAACTTCTGCCAAGTGTCGCCATAATTGGCCGAGAACCAAACATCGCCATTGGTTAGACCAGCGTAGAGATGGCCGGGCGCAGTCCGGTCAGTGATGAGAGCGATAGGCATGTGCTGCATGGGGTGCGGTTCCCAGCCAATGGGCTGCCAGCCCTCCCCACCAGCAGCGCGATAGAGATAGGCTTCAGCTAGCTCGCCATAAGCCTTCCCTGGACCCGGAGCCACGGAAACGTACCAGACCTCCGGTCGTTCCGGATCGGCGGCACAGGCCACGCCGTAATGTTTGGCCAGTCCGGCCTTGACTTTGTGCCAGGTCCGGCCCCCGTCCCGGCTGCGGGAGGCCCCGCCTCCTGTGCCACCGGCTTCATAAACCCAATTTCCGTTCGTCGCGTGGAATATCAGGGTATGGCAATCGCGCAACGCTCCCCGGCGATGCCCGGACCAGGTCTGGCCGCCGTCCGTGCTGCGCACCACCGCTCCAAACTCAATGCCGGCCAGGATCAAGTTTGGATCGGTGGGGGAGAGAGCAATGGCCTGAACGTAGGCGGAACCGGGTTTCTCTGCCGGAGAGAACCACCACCAGCGAAAGGGAATACGGCGAAAGCCGGCTAACTCGGTCCACGTTTGGCCGTCGTCGCGTGAGACGAACAGGTAAGCCGGTTTGGTTCCGGCGTAGACTGTGCCCGGCTCATGGGGGCTGACGGCCAGGGATTTGACGACCTGACCTGGCATGCCAGTCGGTTGCCAGGATTTTCCTTTGTCATGGGAGCGCAGCACGCCATTTCCTTGGGTTCCGGCGTAGAGCACGGCCGGGTTGAGCGGATCGTTGGCCAGACAGCGTACGTCCTGGTCGGCCAACGAGAATTCCACGGCCCATTCGTCGTTGGCGTCTTGCCCGGCGCGAGCCAGGCCATTGCTGGTGGTGGCGATAAACGTAGTGGCGTTCATAGTTGGGCACCTTGAGCACGAATTTCATTGCCAGCTTTATGTTACACCAACAGGTGTCCAGCTGTCATGAGGCTGGCGTTACGATTCGGTTGGGACAATAGGTCCTAAGCGTCAATTGGGTCTGCTCCGTCCTGGTTGCGCTCTAAGAATAAGTTCGGAGACTTCTTTAAAACGGATGCGTTTGGGAATTGTGCAGTTTGGATTTGAGTGAAGGACGCTATCCTATGCCTCGATTTGGAAAGTGCCTATTCTGTGGGGAGCTTTTATTGCCTATCCGAATTAACCCTGTAGCTGGCGCATCCCTATGCGTCGGCGGGCGGCATGGAGCTGGCGCAGGCCGCTCTCTCCGTCGGGGCGGTGAAAACCTGAGCACCCTCCTGGCGGAAGAAGTGTTTCAGCAAGTTCAGGAAGTCGGGCTGGTCGTCGATCAGAAGGACCCTGGTACCCCGCAAATCTTGCATCTTCACACCTCAGTATTATGCCTGGCGGCACCCCGCTCTGCCCCGCTGGTTCTGGAAACAAGGTCGATTTTTCGCCAGTTGGCCTGGCTCTCATTGCAGGTATCGTTCTATCATACAGATTATCACCCAGGGGTCAAATCGGACCCGTCAAAATCACCTTGCGAGGGTACCGCTGGCAGAAGCGCCGGAGGGGATTGCTTCGTCAGTGCGTTCCCCCCGCACCGCCGGCGGGGCAGGTGTCGCAATGACATGCCCGATGCCCATGTCATTGCGAGCCCCAAAGGGGCGAAGCAATCTCACCCCATTGCTATCGATGATGCACGGCTGGCAAAAGCGCCGGAGGGGATTGCTTCGTCGCTGTGCTCCCCCCGCACCGCACCGCCGGCGGGGCAGGTGTCGCAATGACATGCTTGGTGTCCGTGTCTTCGCAGGCGGCGGGCGGTGCCGCGCAGGATGCACCTGGCCTGGCTGCGCGGGGATTGCTTAGCAGTAGCTTGGGTTGAGCCAACGGCGAAACCTAATGGAACTGAAGAAACCGTTGGGTTTCGCTCTGCTCAACCCAACCTACAGGGGCCCATGACACTCATTTACGGAATACTGCCTAAAATGCTTAGGAAAAATGCATTGACAAACGCGAAAATAATGCTATACTTTTGACTGTATACAGTGTATACACTGTATACACTGTATACACTATGGGCCGGACTTTGGGCGATCTGGCTGGGCCTGGTGATGACTCGGGCATTACCTGGCCCTGAGCGTAGAAGATTCTTTTCAACCTCCCCAACTATGAAACGAGCCACTGAGTTAGACAAGGTAGATAAGTCCCACTCCCTGGATGAGCAGGCCTACGCTCACATCAAGCAGGCCATCATTAGTGGGGTGTTCCAGCCTGGCGAGTTTTTGGCTGAGGTGCGCCTGGCCGAAGAGCTGGGTATCAGCAAGACGCCCATCCGCACCGCCATGGCGCGACTCCAAGAGGAAGACTTCCTGGTCTATGTGCCATACCGGGGGTACTTCGTAGCCGATATTTCTCTCGAAGACAGCCGGGAGATATACCAGCTGCGCCAGATTCTTGAATGCCACCTGATTCAAGAAACGGCGCATCAGTTCTCAAAGATCGAGCTGGACGAAATGGAAGCCAGTATCGGGGCAGCTGAGGAGGCTTTCAATCGGCAGGACTATGTGGCCTACGTGGCGCGCAATAGAGAATTTCATCACGCCTTTCCCCGCAAATATGCCAACCGGCGCATCTTGAAATTGCTGACCAATCTGGATGAACACGTCCAGCGCATCTTGCTGTACAATCTCAAGAATGAACAAAGCGAGATGCTGTCGCCGCGCGAGCATCGTATGATTCTTGAAGCCATCCGAACCGGGGATGTTGATTCGGCAGTAAGCCTGATGCAGGATCATCTGGTCGGATTCCATAGGTCGCACGATGCTCAGGGCTAAGCAGCTGGACAGACAAGGAGGGGGGCCAATGTTCTGACGTGGTATAGATTGTATTCTGAGGAGACCATTGTCTTTGCCTGCAATACACCCTTCTGTGGACCGCCTGTTGGCCGACATTTGCCATCCACACCCCCCCCAAAGGCCAACAAGCACAAGTAACTCAAAATCTTTCTATATTAGTTTCCGAATTGGAGGAGAGTAAAGCATGTACCGGCGGATACTTAATCGTACGTTGACTTCAAGTTTGATACTGATCATGGTGGCTGTGCTGTTGGCTGCGTGCGGCCAGGCAGCCACGCCGGCGCCAGCGCCGGCCACCGAGGCCCCGGCCCCTGCTGTTGAACCAACCGCCGTGCCGGTGGCCGAAGAAACCGAGGCGCCTGAGGAGCCGCCCACGCCTGTGCCGGTTGAAGAGCCCTTCGAGGTGGTGATGGGCATTGCCGCCAACACAGGCCAGCTACACCCCAATCTTACTTCCCTGACCACCGACTGGATCGTGCTGGAGCAAATTATGGACCCGCTGATCATCTTGGGGCCGGACGGCACCTTCCAACCCTGGCTGGCGACCGGATGGGAGGTCTCGGGGGATGGCCTGACCTGGACGTTCAAGCTGCGGGAAGGCGTGACATTCCATAATGGCGAGCCATTTAACGCCGAGGCAGTCAAGTTCACCTTTGACGACGCGTTAAGCGTGGAGGGGTCCAGCCAGACCACAGTCATCAATGAGCTGGCGGCGGTTAACGTCATCGATGATTACACGGTTGAGACGGTGACGGCCCGCACCAACCCGATCTGGCTGTCGCAGATCGCCCACCTGTTCATGATGCCCCCCGCGTATACGCAGGAGGTCGGGCCAGAGGGCTTCAACGAGGCGCCCGTAGGCACCGGCGCCTTCAAGTTCGTGGAATGGGTGAAGGATGACCACGTCACCGTGGAGAAGAATCCAGACTGGTGGAACGGTGAGCCGCAGGTAGATCTTATCACCTTCCGCACGATACCCGAGGCATCCGGCCGGGTGGCCTCGCTGCTGGCTGGAGAGGCCGACATTATCGAGGTGGTGCCCTTCGACTCCATCCAACAGATCGAGGACAGGGAGGACCTGACGGTGCTTGATCGAGGCGGCGCCATCGCCTACATCGGGCTGGACACGCTGAAGGACGTTCCCACCCAGGACAGGCGAGTACGCCAGGCCATGAACTACGCGGTGGATGCCGAGTCCATTGCCGAGTTCGTGCTGAGTGGCCGCGCCCAGGCCGTACCGGGTGGCCTGTGGCCGGTCTCCCCAGGTTGGGATCCGGATCTACCCATATACAACGACAAGGATAAGGCTCGGGAGCTGCTGGCCGAGGCCGGCTACCCGGATGGCTTCGAGATCGAGTTCAGCATTGGACAGGTCCAGGGCATGCTCCAGGTCAAGGAGGTGGCCCAGGCCGTCCAGGCCCAGCTAGCCGAGGTGGGCATCACGGCCAACATCGTAGAACTCGAGACGGCCGCTATGTTCGAGGCATACGCCAACAAGGAGTTCGAGATGTACTTCTTCCCCTGGCGCTCCAATCCTGAGGCGGCCCGTCACTTCAACACGCTGCTGCATTCCACCACCCGCGGCTACTACTACGCCAACCCCGAGGAGATGGACCCGCTGATCGATGATTTTATGACCGAGATGGATACCGAGCAGCGGTATGAGGCTGGCCGGGTGTTGAACGAGTTTGTCCACGAGGATGCGCCCTGGATCTTCATGTACGTCGAGCAGGAGGCCTTCGGTGTCAACACCGGCCGGGTGAAGTGGGACATCAACCCAGCCGCCGTGGACATGTTCTTTGGTACGGAGCTATCACCAGCCAGTAACTAATGACCGCCATGGCTGTGGCTAGCGGGGGCGCGCAGCCCGCGCGTCCCTGCTAGCTTATCGGTGTCTTGTCACGTACGCGCGTCATAGATTTCCAAGGAGGAGTTCCTATGAATGCCAGAATGGCCCTCATACGACTGGTGCAGGGTGTCATCACGGCGTTCCTGGTGTTCACGGTGGTCTTTTTCATCATGCGGCTGAGCGGTGATCCGACCATGCTTTTCCTCCCGCCCGAGGCCACCCAGGAGGACATGGATCGCTTCCGGCACGAAATGGGATGGGATCGGCCACTGGTGGTACAGTATGTGCGTTACCTGGGGGATGTGGTGCGGGGCGACTTCGGGGATTCCTTGACCTATGGAGGCTCAGCGCTGGAGATCGTGCTGGAGCGCCTGCCGGCCACCCTGGAGCTGACAGCTCTCGCCTTTATCCTGACGATGATCATCGCCATCCCTGCCGGCCTGATCGCTGCCGTCAAACCCAATGCGATCCTTTCCCAGATGGTGATGATACTGGCGCTGGTGGGCCAAGCCATGCCCGGTTTCTGGTTGGGGGTGATGATGATCCTGCTGTTCTCGGTCGCCTTGGGCGTGTTGCCCACCGGCGGCCGTGGGGGTGTCGCCAACCTGGTCATGCCGGCGGTGGTGCTGGGCTCATGGGGGGCGGCCAAGATCACCCGCCTGACACGGGCGGGTATGTTCGAAGTGCTGGGGGATGACTATATCCGTACCGCCCGCGGCAAGGGGGTGCCGGAACGGGTGGTGCTCTTCGGCCATGCGCTCAAGAATGCCCTGCTGCCGGTTCTTTCCGCCCTGGGCCTGACGGTAGGGGCCATGCTGGGCGGGGCGATCATCACCGAGACGGTCTTTGCCTGGCCGGGTGTTGGCCGGCTGATTGTCCAGAGCGTCCTCAAACGAGACTTTCCGGTGGTGCAGGTGGCAACCATATTACTGTCTGCCATCTTTGTCGTGAGCAACCTGACCGTTGACGTCCTGTATACGGTGGTAGATCCGCGCATCCGCTACGATTGACGGCGAAAC
>CP070811.1:4460031-4465427 GCA_020343875.1 Anaerolineales bacterium
GCGCGCATGCCGTGGGTAATCTGGGCCCCTTCAAAAGCCGGGCCGGTGGGGCTGCTGGCCGATAGGAGATGCTCTTTATTGCCCAGCAAAATCTCCCCGTTGGTGCCGATGTCCATGACCAGGACGATCTCATCCTGATGGTGAGGTTCCTCAGCCAGCAACACGCCCACGTTATCGGCGCCCACATAACCGGCTTCGCAGGGCAGCACGTGAACCCAGGCCCCGGCATTGAGGGCTGTCAGACCCAAGTCACGGGCCTTGACATCCACCGCGTCGTAGGTCGCCAGGGTAAACGGAGAGCTTCCTATGCGGATAGGCGAAATGTTGAGGGCGAGGTGGTGCATGACCGTGTTGCCTACCAGCGCAACGTCAGTGATGTCATCAGGGGAGAGGCTGGCGCTGCGGGCGGCGCGCCTGGCCAGTTTGTTTAGCCCTTCAGCAATGGCAGCATTCAGCCGCGCCTGCCCATCCTGGTGAGACTGGATGTAACTGATGCGACTCAGAATGTCTTCACCAAAGGGAACTTGGGGGTTCATCATGGCTTCGGTGGCCAGCACGGCCCCGGTGCGCAGGTCGCACAGGTGGGCAACTACGGTGGTGGTGCCAATGTCTACTGCCAGGCCATAGGCCCCCTCTGAGTAGCCCGGCTGAACCCGAACTACCTCCTGGTCGCTCCACACGCTGACCGTGACGCTCCACTTGCCGGCTCGCTGTGTGTCTTGTAAGCTTTGCAGGGCGGGCAGGTCGATGCGGAGGCCGGTAAGGCCAAAGCGGTCCTGCAGCGCTGCCTGCAAAAGCTCCCAGTCGCCCCGCTCGTCGCCCAGCGTCGAGGGCGTCACGCTAACATAATATTGGCGAATAGCCGGGTCCAGCTCGATGACCCGTTCGGTGGCGCTTTTGCGCACAATCTGTTTGCGGGCCTGGCTCTCCTCCGGCACGCTGATGACCAGGGGGCCCTGCACCCGGGCGGCGCAACTCAGGCGGAAGTCCTGATCGATCTTACGCCGCTCCAAGTAGGCTCGTTCGGAATCGCCCATGGTTGACAGGTGGTCCGGTGACGACCGGACGCCGTATTTTTGAAAGTCTCCCTCCTCAACCAGGATCTTGCACTTACCGCAGGTTTGCTGCCCAGCGCAGATGCTCTCGATTTCCACGCCCAGGTCGCGGGCGGCATCAAGCAGGATGGAGCCTTGGGCGACTTCTCCACGCCGTCCCGAAGGTTGGAAGATCACCAGGTGCTTTTGGGGTGGATTTGGCATTTTTCTCTCCGGATACCAAGGTAACGGCCTGGATTATAGCGCATAGGCAGGTGAAAAGCAATCACCCTTTACATCCTATTGGCAAGTGGGCAAAGTAATGCTATAATCTGCTGCGTAAGTCTACCTGACTCACAATCTTGCCCTCCTGTGACTGTAATGATACCCTCATGAGAGAAGCCACGCGGCGGCAGACCAGGACTCACAATAGCCGCCGGACCCTCAGAACTATCTATTGGCGGCGCCAGACGGCCAGGCTAACCTTGCCCGGCTTAGCCTTTTAAAGATTTGAGACAGCGGAGGTTGCCATTATTATGACCGAATTCTTCACGCTTGTGGAACCGGGCTTCGTCCCCCCACTGGATGAGGGCTTCCGGCCAGCTGTGTTGGCCAATCGTGTGTTCCAAACAGAGGTAGCAGACTCAGGGCAGGGTGTGCGGCTGGTGCTAGGCTTGGAGCGGGCTGATGGTTGCGTGTCACGCTTTGAGAGCTGGGTCTTCCCCGAGGATCACGCGCGTAGTCGTGCAAACCTTGTCTACGCCGAGCGATTGGTCAAATTCCTGCTCTGGCAGCGGGGCGGCTGGAAAGTCTACGTGGGCGGCCCAAAGAGCATTGGCGACTACATAAAGAAGTGCTACGCGCCCGATGGTGAGCGGGCCTTCGATTTTCATTTTATGGGCGAGGATGTCTACGAAAGAACTTTCAGCGTGGTTCCTTGTACTGCCTCTGAAGTTCCCCCCGAACGGGAGAGTGAGCATGCGCTGGGCCGGCACCTGGATGGCTGCCGGATTGGATTCGACTTGGGGGCATCGGACCTTAAGGTTTCGGCAGTAGTGCATGGCCAGGCGGTCTTTAGCCAGGAGATTGAATGGGAGCCCCGCCAGCAAAGTGACCCGCAATATCACAGGCACAAGATTGTGGCCGCTTTGAAGATGGCAGCCTCGAAGATGCCACAGGTGGATGCCATCGGTGGCAGCGCGGCAGGTGTTTACATAAATAATCGACCCATGATTGCATCCTTGTTCCGGGGCATTCCAAAGGACCGCTTTGGTGAGGTCAGGAATATGTTCTTGGACATCCGGGACGAGCTAGGGGTGCCACTGGAGATCGTGAACGATGGGGAAGTCACGGCCCTGGCAGGTTCAATGGCCTTGGAGGATAATGGGGTTCTGGGCATCGCGCTGGGTTCGAGCGAAGCGGGTGGCTACGTGACCCTGGACGGCAATATCACCGGCTGGCTGAACGAGCTGGCTTTTGCGCCGGTTGATTACAGCCCCAATGCACCCGTGGATGAATGGTCCGGGGACCGGGGCTGTGGCGCGCTCTACTTCTCACAGCAATGTGTGTTTCGCCTGGCCCCTAAGGCCGGGATTCAAATTCCAGGTGGCATAACAGATGCCCAGAAACTCGAGTTTGTTCAGGAGAGTCTCGAAACAGGACACGCAGGCGCTACGAAGATCTGGCAGAGCATCGGCTATTATATGGGCTACGCTATCGCCCACTATGCTGATTTCTATGACTTGAAACACGTGCTGATTCTGGGGCGTTGTACCTCTGGCAAGGGGGGGCGACTGATTCTGGAGGGCGCCAACCAGGTGCTCGCGGCGGAGTTCCCCGAACTCGCGGCCGGGGTCAACATCCAACTGCCGGACGAGAAGAGCCGGCGAGTAGGGCAGTCCATTGCGGCTGCCAGCCTGCCGGCGCTTGATTAGTGGAGGAAGAGTGATGAACTTCAAACTGGATACAGCGGAGTTGTTCGTTCCCGATGGTCTTCCCGCAGTGGACGCGTTGGCCCGGACCACACACATGGCGGTTGGCGCGCACCAGGATGATTTGGAGATTATGGCCATTGACGGCATCCTGGAGTGCTTCCAGCAAGAAGACAAGTGGTTCACCGGAGTGGTGGTCACCAACGGCAGTGGATCGCCCCGAGATGACGTGTACAAGGACTACACGGATGAGGCCATGCAGGTTGTGCGAGCCAGGGAACAGAAGAGGGCGTCCGTGGTGGGTGAGTATGCGGCGCAGGCCTTACTCGACTACCCCAGCTCGGCCGTGAAGGACGGCTCCAACCAGGATCCGGTGGACGACCTGGTGTTGCTGCTGGAGATGGCCAGGCCTGCGGTGGTGTATACCCACAACCTGGCCGACAAGCACGATACGCACGTGGGGGTGGCGCTCAAGGTCATCCAGGCCATCCGACGCCTGCCCGAAGCGGAACGGCCCCAGCACCTGTACGGATGCGAGGTGTGGCGTGACCTGGACTGGATGGTGGACCAGGACAAAGTCGCCTTTGACTGTTCCGCTCACGAAAACCTCCAGGCAGCGTTACTGGGCATCTTTGACTCGCAGATTTGTGGCGGGAAGCGGTATGACCTGGCCACCCTGGGCCGGCGTCGTGCCAATGCTACGTATTATGCATCGCACGACGTGGACGTGGCCACGGGTATGCTGTTTGCCATGGATCTCACATCCCTGATCGAAGATCCAGCCAGGGACGTCCAGGCCTATGTCCAAGGATTCATGGATCGCTTTGCTCAGGAGGTAGTAGGCCGGCTGGCAAGGCTGAGGTAAGTAGTTTTCGAGAGGAAGGCCTATGTCTGTATTAGAGAGCGAAATTCGCCAGCAACCTCAGGTGCTGACCACGTTGCTGGACGAGGAAGCCGAAAACGCCCACCGCATCGCAGGTGACCTACAAGGGCGGCAGGTCAAGTACGTCATCATCGCCGCGCGGGGAACGTCAGACAATGCTGCCCGTTACGGGCAATATCTTCTGGGCGCGTACAACCGGCTGCCGGTGGGCCTGGCCACGCCCTCGTTGTTCAGTATCTACCACGAACCGCCTCGCCTGGATGGAGCCCTTGTCATTGGCATCTCTCAATCCGGCCAGTCGCCGGACATCGTGGCGGTGCTGGAGGAAGCGCAGCGGCAAGGCGTACCAACCCTGGCCTTGACCAATGATCCCGACTCGCCCCTGGCCAAACGGGCCGACTACGTGATCTGCCTGCACGCTGGCCAGGAACGGGCGGTGGCTGCTACCAAGACCTACACGGCCCAGCTGGCCGCGCTGGCATTGCTTTCTTGTGCGTTGGGGGATGATCCAAAGCGGCTGGCAGCGCTGCGGCGGGCCCCCCACGCGGTGGGGCGCGTTTTGGAGCAGGGGGAATTGGTCGCGGGTGGGGTGGTGCGCTATCGCTACATGGACACCTGTGCTGTCCTGGGCCGGGGCTACAACTACGCGACCGCCTTTGAAATTGCCCTTAAGCTGGAGGAGCTCAACTATCTCATCGCCGAGTCTTACTCCTCGGCCGATTATATGCACGGGCCGATTGCGGTGGTGGGCAGCGGTTTTCCAGCCTTGGTGGTGGCTCCCAGCGGGGTGATGTTCGACCCCATGCGCGAATTCAGCCTGGAACTTAGGTCGCGCGGGGCGGAGCTGATCATCATTTCCGATCGCCAGGAACTCCTGGCCGAGGCCGTCACGCCCTTGCCGTTGCCCGAAGGGGTGCCAGAGTGGGTGTCTCCCATTGTGGCCGTGGTTCCCGGGCAGCTATTTGCCCTGTACCTGACCTTGGCCAAGGGAAACGACCCGGACCAGCCGCTGGGATTGCAGAAGGTGACCATTACCCGATAGCCAAAGGCCCTGCTGTCCTCTCACAGCAGAAAAATCAGTGCTGCCCCGCCGATGGCCACCAGGGTACCGATGACCGCCCTGGGGCCGATGCGCTCTCTGAAGATCCAAACTGATGGCAGGAGCACGAAGACGGGGGGCAGGGCCATCAACGTGGAGGCGATGCCTACCCGGCTCAACTTGACGGCCACCAGCGACAGCCACACGCCCAGGAAGGGCCCGGCGATGGCGCCTCCCAGTATGGCCAGGCTGGCTCGCCTGTCGGTCAGGGCTCTCAGCGTGTGCCCGCTTCTTCCCCGCAGCAGGGCGTAGGACCAGATCACCACCGCCGCCACCACCATACGCATCAATGTGGCTGACAAGGGGGGAAAATCTCCGCCCATGCCCTTTTTGGAGAGGACCAACCCCAAGGCCTGCCCCAGAGCGCCGCCGATGCCGGCCAGGACTCCCAGCCAATAGCGCCGGGTTTCGACCGGGGTGCCATTTGCCCCCTCTTTTTCCAGGACTAC
>CP070811.1:4465527-4476969 GCA_020343875.1 Anaerolineales bacterium
ACCCAACACCCTTTGCGCGACGTCCAGCAGCTGTTGGGTTTCGCTTTCGTTCAACCCAACCTACGACCTACGTGACGATTGTCACAACGGCCCACGCCTTGCACCACCACGGGCAAGTCCGTAGGTTGGGTCGAGGCACGAGACCCAACACCCTTTGCGCGACGTCCAGCAGCTGTTGGGTTTCGCTTTCGTTCAACCCAACCTACGACCTACGTGACGATTGTCACAACGGCCCACATCTTGCACCACCGGGGGCAGGCCGGCCAACCTGATGAGTCGCCATTGCTTTGAGCGCAGGAAGGAGTAGATTCGTGAGCAGCACGAGCCTGTTTCAGAAGATGTTGGGTCTGACGCTAGTCGTTTTATTACTGACCACTTGCAGTGGAGCGCAGATTACGCCCACTGCAACTTCGATGCCGCCGACGCCGACCCATGTTCCCCCCACAACTACTCCCACAAGAGTCCTGCCGACTGCCACACCCCTACCGCCCCCCAGCGCCACACCTATAGCAGAGCCCCTAACGGCTGCAACTGTCAACGCCGCCGGAGGAGATATCTCATGGGATTACGTAGCCCTTGGCGATTCTATTGCCATGGGCTTTGTGGACAAGTACGCTGACTACATCGAGGAGGACTTGGGCGTTGAGATCGCGATGCACTTTTGGTGCAGGGGCAGTCAAGGCAGTGACCTCCTACTACACGCCCTTCGTAACGATGAGGAGCTGCGGAGCGACATAGGTGAAGCTGAGGTGGTGACCTTTATGGTTTCTACACAGCGTCTCCGATCGCCGGACCATGCCTACAGGGATGGAACTTGCGGTGGGCCAGACAACCAGGACTGCTTTCGGGAGGCTCTCGCGTTATACAAAGCAGACACCGACGCGATCATCGATGAGATCCTTTCCTTGCGGAGCACGTCTGACACCATCATTCGCGTCATGACCTACTACAGCTGGTTGGTAAATGATTGGAGAGAAAAGGGCTATTTCGAGAACTTGAATCCCTACTGGGTGGCCTGCAACGAATACCTGGTGCAGGCTGCCTCCGAGCACCACATTCCGGTTGCACGAGTGGATGTGGCCTTCAATGGCCCCAATCGTGATGAAGACCCGTCCGGCAAAGGCTATCTCGCCTCTGATAGGCAGCACCCCAACCAGGTGGGATTTGGCCTCATGGCCGATCTCCATCGGGAACTGGGGTACGAGCCCTTGGCTCCCTAGGACGGCCGTGCGCAAGTTCGCTCCACAGAATGGAACTGGGGGGGACGGTCCCTTGAAACACTGAAGACACTGAGTAGTTTCATGACACTGAAAGAGGGCCGTTGTTCAGTGCAGCTGTTGGGTTTCACTTTCGTTCAACCCAACCTACGATGGCAGGCAATAGCCCACTCAGGAGGTTACTTATGACGGAAGAGAATCATTTCAAGCGAATCTACGCCCAGCAGGCTGAAGGCTACGATGCTCTCATCCGCTGTCACGATGTGGAGGGCAACCTGCTGCCTGCTCTAACCGTCCTGCATCCATTGGAGGGCAGCCAGGTGGTTGAGTTTGGCGCGGGCACGGGTCGAGTGACGGCATTGCTGGCCCCGCGCGTCAGGTCGATCCGGGCGTTCGACGAGTCGGAGGCGATGCTAGCCATCGCAGAACGCCGATTGGCGGAAGCGAACATCACCAATGTCACCCTTGCGCCTGCCCCGAACACTGGCTTGCCAGTAGAGGACAATAGCGCCGATCTGACCATCCAGGGTTGGAGTTTCGGCCATGCGACCGGCTGGTATCCTGACTCCTGGCGAGACCAGATCGGCAACATGCTGGCCGAGATGTCACGCATTACCCGGCCTGGCGGGACGCTCATCAACATCGAGACACAGGGCACCGGCTTCGAGACGCCGCGCGCTCCCTCCCAGGCGTTGGCGGATTACTACACCTGGCTGGAGCAGGAGCACGGCTTTGCCTTCAAGTGGATTCGCATGGATTACACGTTCGACTCACTGGAGGAGTCCGAAAAGTGGATGCGTTTCTTCTTCGGCGGTGAAATGGGCCAGCGGGTCATCGAGAACAACTGGCTGGTCGTACCCGAGTGCGCCGGTATTTGGTGGAAGACTCTGTGAGTGTGTGCGGTGGCGCACTTGGCAGCAGTGAAATGAAAGTCCATCTTGTGGATGGCACTTGTGAGCTCTTTGGGAGCTTCTACGGCCCCCCACCGGAGAAAGCGCCAAATGGCCGCGAAGTTGGCGCGACGATTGGGCTTGCTGCGAAGCCTGCTGGCGCTGCTTTCCGATCCAGTCCGTCGGTTGGGTCGAGGCGCGAGACCCAACATCCTTTGGGCGACGTTCAGCAGCTGTCGGATTTCACCTAGGACTGAACTGTTGGGTTTCACGCCCTTCGGGGTTCAACCCAACCTACGACCTGCTTTCCGATCCAGCCCGCAGGTTGGGTCGAGGCACGAGACCCAGAACCCTTTGGGCGACGTTCAGCAGTTCAAGAACTTGAAAGAAGAGGAGCCACTAACTTGGCTCCTCTTCTTTATGCACCAGATTAGTCCGTCGGTTGGGTCGAGGCACGAGACTGCACACCCTCCTGTAGGGCAGTAGGCGACAAGTATGGGGCAGCCAGGGTCCAACAGGTCGGGATAGGTTGGGTTTCGTCGCAGCTCAACCCAATCTACACGGACTGACTGGGCGCTTTACCCTGTGCGACCTACGGCTTCACTTCAAAAGGCCCCAGCGCACCAACAGGTAGCACGGGTGGCTGCGACCAGCAGACCAGGTAGACCGGCCCCTCCTCAACCGTGAGGCTGTAGGTCTTGCTCATGCCAGGACCCAGTTCCACCATCGAAAGCATGTCCGACCAGGAGGGTGGACCAGACCCGGCCGTTGAGGCCATAAGATCGGCAAAGTCCTTGCCCGCATCCAGGTTGAAAAAGGTGAGGGCATACAAGGTCTTGTCTTGATCCTTGACGTCCATAGTCACCTGAATCTCCCCAGCCTGCAGGACCATGGGACCTTCGTAGCTGCACGTATCTTCCGAAATGGTCACCTTCATCTCGGTTACCGGATTTTCGGACGACGGAGCGGGCGGTGGTTCAGGAGGCATGACCTCGGCCAGGGCTGGCTTGAGTCTGGCCAGAGACTCCTCCGTCACCGTCCACCCATAGGTGACAATCTTGCCGTCGTGGATCAGGTAGGCCTCGGTTGCCTCCAGCGGCGCGACCCCAAGCTGGCGGGTGAAGTCGTGCCAGGTTTTGGCCTGGGCACTGACCTCGTCGCCAACGATCGAACGGATATCAATTTCCCATTGGAGATGGCTGGACACGTTCTCGGCAAAGACAGAACGGATTTGCTCCTTCCCCTGGTAGATTTCGGTGCCGGTCGGCGGGAGACCATAGAAGTAGACCACGGCATCATCGGCCCAGTAAGCCAGTGCCCCCTCCAGATCGCCGGCGTTCATGCGCTCCACCATGCTCATCACCGTCGCGGAAGGCAGACTGGTCGTTGAGGTGGCTTGCGCCACAGACATCTCAGTCGGTGGAGGCTGGGTTGCCGTCAACTCGGGCACAGGTTTCTGGGTAGGGGGAGGCTGGGCCGGCTCGGGCTGGAAGGCCGGGGCGACGCATCCGACTAGGGTGGCAACAATAGCCACTACCACTGTGATTGTGATTGCGGCATATTTCTTCATGATGAACCTCCTTTTTGGGCCCTATAGGCTGTGTAAGAACTTTGCTGCGACTGATCTCCGACCCAACCGCAGCGCTATGAGTACCTGTAGTCTAGCGCAAGGTCGCTGGTAGAACGCAGTCGAAACGCCAGGGAATCGCAAGGTTGAAAAGCGTGATCTTGCGTAGTATAATTAGGACGGATCCGCACGCATCCACGCGCGTTGGGGCTGCTCAACCCGCCGGTGGACCAGGAGGAAACCATGGCGCGTTTGCTTCTTTCCCTGTTGGGACCATTTCAGGCAACACTGGACGGGCAGCCTGCGCAAGGCTTCGAGTCCAACAAGGTCAGGGCGCTGCTGGCCTACCTGGTCACAGACTCCGACCGTCCTCATTCCCGAGAGACGCTGGCTGGCCTGCTCTGGCCCGACTATCCCGACCGTTCTGCCCTCAGCAATCTGCGCTCCGCCCTGGCGAATTTGCGCCAGGCCATCGGCGACCGCCAGGCCCAGCCGCCCTTCTTGCTGATCACCCGCGATACAATCCAGTTTAACACCGCCAGCAACTATTGCCTGGATCTAGCAGATCTGCAGAACCTGCCAGGTCTCAACGTTGAGCAATTGGAACAAGCCATCGCTGCCTACCGGGGCAGCTTCCTGGAAGGGTTCTCTCTGAGCGATAGCGCTCCTTTTGAAGAATGGGTGCTGGTCAAGCGAGAGCAGATCAATCGGCACGTGCTGGATGGACTATGCCGACTGGCAGCGCATTACGAGGAATGCGGCCAGTACCAACGCGCCATCGCCTACGCGCGCCAGCAGCTCGAGCTGGAAGCGTGGGATGAGCCAGCGCACCGTCAACTGATGAGCGCCATGGCGCTCAACGGACAGCGTAGTGCGGCCCTGGCTCAATACGAGACATGCCGCCGGCTCCTCGCGCAAGAATTGGGCGTCGAGCCTTCCCGAGAGACAACGGCGCTATATGAGAGCATCCGCGATGAAACACTGACACCCATCTCGTTGATGCTCCCAGACGGGCCAGACAGTCTGGCGCCGGAGCCTCCCGTCCCCGGTGAACCTCCCTTCAAGGGCTTGAGCTTCTTTGACGAGGCAGATGCTGACCTGTTCTTCGGCCGCGAAGAGCTGACCGCCCAAATGGTGGCCCAGGTATATGGATGCCTTGCCCCGCATACCGGCCAGTATCGTGTTCTGACCGTGATCGGCGCCTCCGGCAGCGGCAAGTCATCGATCGTACGGGCCGGGCTGGTGCCTGCGCTCAGATACGGAGAGCCGCCTGCGGAAGGCGCCCATGAGGCACAACCAGCCTTCCGGGATTCGATCTATGTGATTACACCCACGGCTCGCCCGCTGGAAGCGCTCGCCGTCAGCTTGACCCACGCGGATGAGTCGGTGACGGCAACCGCTGCCCTGGTGGACGACCTGGCCGCTGACCCGCGCAGCCTGCACCTGGCTGCCGTCCGCACGGCGCACCGTAGCCGCGCTCCCTATGTGCTGCTGGTCGTAGATCAATTCGAAGAGCTATTCAGCCTGTGTCATGACGAAGCCGAGCGCGAAGGATTCGTGGACAACCTGCTCTACGCCGCCCAAGCCCCGGGCCCGACCGTCGTCGTCATAGCCTTGCGCGCCGACTTCTATGCCCAATGTGCGCCCTTCGAAGACCTGCGCCGGGCGTTGTGCGAACGGCAACATTACATCGGTGCTATGAGCTACGAAGAGTTGCGCCGAGCCATCCTAGAACCGGCCCGACGTGACGGCTGGGCCTTTGAGCCGGGCCTGGTAGATTTGCTGCTGCACGAGGTTGGCGATGCGCCGGGCGCGCTCCCGCTGCTGTCGCATGCCTTGCTCGAAACGTGGCGGCGGCGGCGCGGGCGCACTCTGACCCTTACCGGTTACCAGGAGTCGGGCGGCGTGTCCGGCGCGATTGCCAAGACTGCCGAAACCACGTTCAACCGGTTGACGCACGAGCAGCGGATGGTTGCCCGCAACATCTTTGTGCGGTTGACCGAGCTGGGCCAGGGTGTAGGCGACGAGCATCTGCCGGAACTATACACGCGCCGCCGCGCCCCGCTAGCCGAGCTTATCCGGCGTCCGGAGGATGCGCCACTGGTGCAAGACGTGCTCAAGAAGCTAGCCGATGCCCGCCTGGTGACTACCGGCCACGAGACAGTTGAAGTCGCCCACGAAGCCCTGATTCAGGAGTGGGTCAGGCTGCGGGAATGGCTGGATGAGAGGCGCGCCGGGCTGCGTTTACACCGCCAGCTCACCCAAGCTGCCCAAGAGTGGGAAAGGCTGGAGCGAGATGTTGGGGTGCTCTACCGGGGCGCCCGACTGGCCCAAGCTCTGGAGTGGGCAGACGCTCATCCAGACGATCTGAATATGCAGGAGCGGCTCTTCCTCGAAACGAGCTTGGCCGAACACCAGGCTGAACAGGAAGCAGAGGCGACCCGCCAACGGCGCGAGCTTGAAGCGGCACAGACCCTGGCTGAGGCGCAGCGGCGACGGGCGGAGGCTGAAATGCGACGGGCTGAAGAGCAGGCCCAGGCCGTCCGCCAGCTGCGCCGACGCGCAGTTTATCTTGCCCTGGCGTTGGTGGCCCTGACCGGCCTTCTGCTTGTCGCCACCTGGCTCAGCCAACTGGCGGGACGCAATGCCCAGGCAGCGCAGGAGCAGGCGCGTTTGGCCACGTCGCGTGAGCTGGCCGCAGCCGCGGTTAACAACTTGCAGGTTGACCCTGAGCGCAGCGTACTACTCGCTCTGGACGCGCTCTCAACGGGCGAAACGCTGGAAGCCAGGAACGCCCTCCACCAGGCCTTGCCCGAGCTACACATCCTGCGCACCATTCCGGCTCAAAGCAGCAAGGGCGCGCCCGGCGTGGCGTTCAGTCCGGATGGCGCCCGGCTGGCCAGCATCGGCGTGGATGGCACAGCCAACGTGTGGGCTACAGACTCCGGCCAACCGTTGCTGACGCTGTCCGGCCCACCTGACGACGCAGGCTATAGCGTCGCCTTCAGCCCAGACGGAAAGCTTCTGGCGACATCCTGGACCAGTCAGGTCGTTGTGTGGGATGCCGCCACTGGTGAAAGGCTATTCAGCCTACCGGGGGAAGTCGTCGGCATGGCCGTCGATCGCCTTGACTTCAACCCGGATGGGACACGCCTGGCGGTTGCCAACATGGACGGCCTGCCCAAGGTGTGGGATCTGATCACCCACGCCGAGATATATTCACTTAGGGGCCATGCCCAGATTTGCGACGCGATTGCCTTCAGCCCGGACGGGAAACGACTGGCTACCGGTGACCTGGCCGGGATCGTCAAGATTTGGGACGCAGTCACGGGCCAGGAGCTAGCCACGCTGGAGCCGGGTGGGATGGTGCATAGCGTAGCCTTTAGCCCGGATGGGGAACGAGTGGCTTCGGCCAGCGACAACGGCCGGCTGATGGTCTGGGAAATCGCGACGGGCGGGCCGGTGTTAAGCTTGCCAGCCCGTTCGGGACTCTACGATGTGACCTATATGCCGGATGGCGAGCGCCTGGTCAGCGTTCATCAGGATGGAACGACAGCCGTGTGGGATGTCGTCTCCGGCCAGCCCCTGCTCACGCTGGCCGGTCACCTGAGTACGGTCATCACTGTCGCCGCCAGTCCTGACAACGTCCAGATTGCGACTTCAGGCTACGATGGCACAGTGAAGTTATGGGACACCAGCCCCGGCCGCGAGTTGCTCACTCTGGCTGCCCACGACGGCTCGATCTACGGCGTCGCCTACAACGCAGACGGGTCTCGGCTGGCGACCGTAAGCCTGGATGGGACCGGCAAGCTATGGGATCCATTGTCCGGCCTGCTGGCACTTTCCCTATCCCCAAATGGCGCCGGCGGCGGCCTGACGGGCCTTGCGTTCAGCTCTGACGGCAGCCGCCTGGCGGCCGGCGGCGGGGATGGAGTGGTGACCATCGACGACGCTATCACAGGACAGCCCGTGATGACGCTGACTGGTCACGCAGACGCCGTACTGGGCCTGGTCTTCAGTCCCGATGGGCAGCGCCTGGCCACCACGAGCTGGGATGGAACGGCAAAAGTGTGGGACCTGGCATCTGGGAAAGAGGTTGTGACGTTTGACGGTCACCAGAACCTGGTGTTTGGGGTGGCCTTCAGCCCTGATGGGCAGCGCGTGTTGACGGGCGGCAACGATGGGTATGTGCGCGAATGGGACGCAACCACCGGGCAGGAATTGCGGACATTTCCCGGCGAAGAGATGGAAGTATACGGCATTGCCCTGAGTCCAGATGGCCAGCGACTGGCTATAGGCCGGCAAGATGGCGTCGCCACCGTGTGGGATGTCTCGTCGGGCGACAAGTTATTCCAGCTATCCGGCCACGCCGGGCTGATTCTTCGCCTGGCCTTCAACCAGGACAGCACACGCCTGGCTACGGCCAGCTTCGACAAATTCGCCAAGGTGTGGGACGTTCAAACGGGCCAGGAGCTTATGACCCTGTATGGCAACACCAGCAACGTGTTTGGCGTTTCCTTCAGCCCGGACGGCAGGCATGTGGCGACCGCAGGCGGCGATGGTACAACCCGTATCTACACCCTGGACACGGACGAACTGACCAAACTTGCCCGCTCCCGCGTAACTCGTGTGCTGACAACCGAGGAGTGCCGCAGGTATTTTCACCTGGAGCAGTGTCCAGACGTGCGTTCCGGGCATAGCGCACCCTAGGTCTCTACGTTATCTCCCTGTTGCCCCCGAAACACGTCGAAGCCACGGCATGCCATATGATGACTCGTGTGTTTCACGAAGCGTGCACGGACGGTCCGACCTAGATCGGAATGGGGCGGTCCGTCGAAACACTGAAGACACTGAGTAGATTGAAAACGCTGAAAGAGGGCCATCATTCAGCGGATTTCAGTGTTCTCATCGTCTCAGTGGTTCAAAGGGTGTGGCCGAACGAATCCGGCGGGGGTTGCTGGTGTCCGCCGCGCCTTTCATACGCGATCAGTTGGGTCGAGGTAGGAGACCCAACGCCCTTTGGGCCAGGCGCAGCATCGGTTGGGTTTCACTTCCGTTCAACCCAACCTACGACTACTGAACACGTCGAACAAGTACCAAGGAATATATGAGATGCAAGCGAAATCTTGGATCCTTGCCGGTTCCGTGCTGCTGGCGGCAGTCGCCGTGGGCGCCATCCTGGTGCTGCGGCCCTTCCGAGGGCAGCCGAACACAGCCACGGTAGTTGAGGTGCTCAACAGAGTAGACGCTCACGCCCACCCCAGGGACGCCTGGCAGCCCGCCGACGTGGGTATGCTTATCCATGCGGGTGGGCAGGTGCGCACGGGTGCCGAGTCGCTGACCCAGCTGGAATTGCTGGAGGGCATGGTGCGCCTTTCAGCCAATAGCATCTTCACCGTCAGAGACAGCCTTACCCGTCAGGGAGCGCTGGTGACCACCCTATTCCTGGAGGAAGGGCGATTGTGGGCTCATCTGACCACCGATCAACCGCACCAGTTCACCGTCGAGACAGGCAGTGCCGTGGCAGCGGTGCGGGATACCCGTTTTAGCGTACGGGTGGCTGAGGGAGAGACGCTGCTTTCCGTGGCCGAGGGGCAGGTGGACTTGACAGCCCAAGAGCAAACTGTGACGGTGGCCCAGGAGGAGCAGGTGATTGTCCAGCCAGGTCGCCCCCCCTCCCTGCCTGAGCCCATGAGCGACGAGGTGCGCGCCCTATGGGCCAGCGAGGGGCAGGTGCCGGAATTGGCCCCGCCCACCCCAACACCCCTGCCCCCCACGCCAACCATCACCCCTCTGCCCATTGGCGAAGTAGACACCGGCATGGGAGGTAGTCTGTCTATTCGAGGCATAGTGAGGGATAGCTCAGGAGGGGTTGCTTCCGATGTGTATGTAACCCTTACGGTTTATGAGGCGGGAGGGGGTTGGGATCGGGGCCAGCTCTGGGATGGAGAAGTGCTCACAGACGAAACAGGGGCATATGCCTTCCACAATCTGCTCAGAGTCGGGGGGGCCACGTACGAGGTTTGGTTCAATGGCCGCCAGGAATACGGGCAAGCATACGAAAACAGTGGATACCACATTAATGTAGATGAGATCAGTGGCGATGTGTACTCACTCGATGTCACGGTGCACCCGGTGACCGGCAGTGCGCTTTCGGCAAGGATCCAATATGAAGATGCGGATGGAATCATCAAGAACTACCTGGCCATCCCCCTGGGTCCAGATCACTTTGTCGACCTACGCAGGCAGGCCGGCGATAACCTGGCATACCCGATAGGGTTTGAATATCTCACCCATGATGGTAGCCGAATATACCTCGACGGCCTGGCAGGCGGGACGTATCACCTGCGGTTTCACTACAGGAGGTCTGATGGCGTATGGGTCGTAACCAGGAGTCCTTCTTTTGAGATTCTGCCTGGGGAAACGAAACGCTTTGACTATACCATTCCTTTGGAGGCCGTCCAGGAGTAAGTCCCCCATTTTCATGCCATCCGACTGGCTCGCCCTCGCAAGGAGCGAGCCCTTGCGCGAGTAGTTGCGCTAAACGCAATGTAACCCAAAACAGGCCTGCAGCATTCGCTGGGATGGGTTGGGTTTCGGTGTTGCCCAGCCCAACCGGCTCACCCCCTGGCCACCATTGACGGTCGAATCTCAAAAGATTCTGTTGAAAGTGGGGGGCGAATGTGATACAATGGGCATATCACAAGAATCCCTCGCGCGACGGAATACCGCCTATTGGAGCGCGCTTTCGGGTACCCACGTCAGGCTGCGTTGACGGAGCCACGCCATAATCGGCCTGACCACACGAACAAGCATCAGGACGGCATCGTTCATGTGCGGGAACAATGGCACAAAACAGGCGCGAGCCTGACACAGCGATCATCAAGGAACGGTCGAGCGAGCAGTATTGGCACAGGTTGTTTGATGGCGTCCCCAGAATTCGCATCAAACATGCCTGGCGGAAGGAGGCAAAAGGATGGATTGGACCCAACTCCCCAAAGTTGAATTGCACCTGCATCTGGATTGTTCGCTCAGTTATGAGGTCGTCTCAGAAATCGATCCGTCGATCACGCTTCAGGATTACCGTGCCAACTTCATTGCCCCAGCCAAATGTGTAGATTTGACAGAGTTCCTGGCGCGCGCTCCCAGCAGTTACCCCCTCATGCAGACCGAAGAGCAGCTGCGCCTGGTGACGTGGGACTTGTTTGAACAACTCCGCCAGGACAATATGCTGTACGCTGAGATCCGGTTTGCGCCTCTTTTGCACACCGAGAAAGGGCTGTCAGCCCACCAGGTCGTGGCCAGTGTGGAAGGGGCGACGGCTCAGGCTGTGCGCAGCACCGGAATCGAAGCGCGGATCATTCTTTGTACCTTAGCCTACTATTCGACGGCACAAAGTCTCGAAACCGTGCAGTTGGTGGAAGACTTCCGCGGCACGTATGTGGCAGGCTTCGATATTGCGGCTGACAAACCAGGGAATGTAATTGATGACCACATCCCTGCATTTCAGTATGCGCGCGACAAGGGGATTCCCTACACTGCCCATGCCGGAGAGTCTCGTGGACCGGACAATGTTTGGGATACAGTACAGCACTTCGCCCCCTCACGCCTGGGCCACGGCGTACCATGTCTCGAACGTCCCGCGCTAGTTGAACGCCTGCACCAACAGCAGATCCATCTCGAATTGTGCCCGTCCTGTAACGTACAAACCAATGTCTTTGACACCTATGCGGATCATCCCATCCACAAACTATATCGGGCAGGAATA
>CP070811.1:4477069-4537793 GCA_020343875.1 Anaerolineales bacterium
TCACTTGCCCATCTGCGCCTGACCAGCAATCAACAACCCTGCCCCTGTGGGGTCCGCCACAAAAAACCGAAGGCTCTCAGGCCTTCGGGGACACGATTTTGCAACGCAACAACGCGCAGGCGGTGCAAAGTGCCTGCTAACCTTCTCCCATCCGGACTATACCGTCGGCTCCGGCCTTTCACCGGATCTGCTTGCTTATGAGCAAACTCGCGGGCTTGGTGGTTCAGCAGCTGACCACCTTACCGCCGGTCGGGAATTGCCTCGCCCTGAGCGAGGTTCACCCTGCCCCGAAGGTTGTCCATATTCATCTATCCACATTATATGTGATTGTGAAATGGATGTCAAACTCTGTCAGTCCCAAGACAGTGCTTCGGCGACGTGACTGGATACGCCACCCTGGCTGCCGCCCAGGTGCAATACAGCCTGGCCCTCTTCGCCCAGCGTCAGTGCAAAGGTTGAGACCCAACCCATGGTTGGCGGATCGGTGAGCGCTTCCCACAATCTGCCGCCGTTACGGGTGCGGTAGAGGATAGAGACCGGTCGCCCCAGCCTGGGGTCAGCCTGGTCAGTGTCCAACAACACGTAGGCCTCGTCAGCCGATGCGACCGCCAGGTGAAAATCGGCCACAATAGGGGGCGGAATTGAAAGCCGGCGGCTAATGTCTTGCCATGTCTGTCCCTTGTCGGTGGAGCGAAAGAGACCGGCGTACCCGCTATAAAGGTAGATGGTGCCATCTTGATCGAAGTCAGGTGAGAAGGCGATGGAGCCCGCTGTAAGTTGTGACTCGGCTGGATCAAAGTCCTCCAAGGTGGTGGTAACTGTCAGGGAGCTGGTTCGCCAGGTCTGGGCTTGTATATCCCAGCGGTGCAGCTGGCGTGAAAAGCTGGCCATCACCAGTCCATTGCCTGTGGAGTCTTCATAATCAGGTGAGACGGCGACTGCCAAGTCATAGGGATTGGCACCGCCTGAAGGCTCCACCTCTGCCTCCAACGGCATCGCCTCCCAGGTTTCACCACCATTTGCCGAACGGTATACGCCGCTATACCAGGTGACGACGAAGAGGGTACGATTGCCACCGCCGGGGACGGGGGGGGAAAGGGCCAGATCCATCACATAGGGGTCGCCCAACCCGGTCAGTATCTGTTGCCACGAACGTCCCTCATCGCGAGAGCGCATCAGCCCCCACGCCTGGCCTCGGCCCAAGAGGGCATTGCTTAAAGGAATGGCGTATAGTACATCCTCGGAGGACGCCAGATCTCTACCAGTGGCAGCATGGAGGGAGCGGGGAATGGCTTCGGGCGGCCAGGAGAGAGGGCGCCAGTCATCCTCGCGCCCGCGATACAGGCGCCACTCAAAGCCCGACTCGGCGCTCCCGATAGGCCCAACTCCGGCCAGAAACTCGCCATCGGACAGCGGCGCGATAGCCAGCACCGGCCCAGGCGGATTGCCCATAGCCAGGGGAATAGCCTGCTCCTCTTCTGAAGAGGGCGTGTCCATGGGTGTGGCATTGGGTGCTGCCAGGTTGCCCAGCGCCAGTGGGTCTAGGCGCTGACAGCCAGCAAGACTCACAACCAGAACCAGGGCCAGCGCTGCCGGGCCCCAAATCTCTGTGTCCCAATTCCCAACCTCAATCTTCATCGCATCACGAAGCTTGCTGAGGCGACGACTCGGTCATCTAGCATCAAGCGCACTTCGTAGGGGCCGGGCTGGTATCCGCCTTCGGGGGTATAAAAGACCCATGCTGTGCCTGCGGTCCCCCAGTCTTGGGGCCAGGTGGTGACGGAACGATCGAGTTGCTGATCACCCCAAATCCATACATGTCCCCAGCGAGCGCCGGGTTTGATACCCTGGTAGTCAAAAAAGAGGTAGACTGGCTGGCTACTGGCCGGAAAATCGCTTCCCGGCGACAACGGTTGGTGATCGTCACTGATGCCGCGTGCCAGCATCAAATTGGTGAAGGGGCTTCCCTCGGCGACAGCCACTTGGGCTGGCGTGGAAAACGGTGTCAGACTGGGGCTGGGCGACGGGCTGAGCACGAACGATTGAGTTGCGGGCGCCGTAGCGGCCGGCGTGTCAGCGGCAATGGATGGGGTGGTATCCAGGGGCGAACTGACAATCGGTGTGGAAGGCGGGGATGTTGGAACTATTTCAGCTAGCCGAGCGGCCTGCCGTTCACCCCAGCCTGCCAGGTTCCAAATCAACACGGCCAGGAACAGCCCAATCACGGGTGCCACAACGATCGCCCAGAATATAGGCCTCTGCCAGAGCTTGAGTGGCCGGGATCGCCCGGCGACCTTCGGGGCGCGAGTCGGGGCTGTCCCCTTGGCAGCGGCAGCCAGGGCGCGCGAGAACTCGTTGGCGGTGTTGAAGCGCATTTCGGGGCGCTTTGCGAGGGCACGCGCCACGACTTCACTGACTGCCACCGGTACACTGGGGTTCACATTCTGCAAGGCAGGTGGTGTTTCGTGGATCTGGGCATGGAGTACATCTGCTGCTTTCCCGGAGAAAGGAACTTGCCCGACCAGCATCTGATAGGCCAACACCCCCAGGGCATAAATGTCGGCGGCGCGGTTCGGACCCTGGCCCTGCGCCCGTTCCGAGGATAGATATTCCGGCGTGCCGAGGCCGTGAGCCATCTTGCTTACCTGGGCGCTGCCTATTGAATCGGTGCCGGCCGACGCCTGGGTCAAGCCAAATTCGGCGATGGTGATATGGTCGTCCTCGCCCACAAAGATGCGGCGGTCGTTGAGGTCGCCGTGCATCAGGCGTTGGCTGTGGGCATAGTCCAAGGCGGCCGCTAACTGCCGCACGATATGCACCACTTGGGCGGGTGGCATCGGCCCTGTTCGCGCTAGCCGGTCGGCTAGACTCTCGTCCTGGACCCAGTCGCGCACGATGTAGACCACGTCTCCACGCCGGCTGGCCTCGTATGTGCGGACGATGTTGGGGTGTTCCAACCGGATGGCACGCTCGCCAGCTTCCAAAAAGCGACGTACGAAGTAAGCATCGGAGACGAACTGGGGCGCGATCACTTTCACGGTAACTGGCATACCATCATCC
Organism: Anaerolineales bacterium; assembly: GCA_020343875.1. Classification (GTDB taxonomy): domain Bacteria; phylum Chloroflexota; class Anaerolineae; order 4572-78; family NAK82. The sequence goes on from CP070811.1 coordinate 4,480,130, forward strand.
TTGCGATAAGCACGGTAGATAATGGTCAGGTCGCCACGTCCGATTTCTTCTTCAACGTCGTAACTTGGCAGTCGGGATTCGAGTTGGGTCATATGGCATGTCGCCTACATTGTGAGAAGTAGACTGCTATGTAGCATGCGGGCCTTCTCTTGTCGTCAGATTACGCTACTCAGCATGGATGACTTCCATCACCTGGCTGAAGAGTGTACCATTAGTGCTAAGAGCCTCTCCGCTGTAAATAGTGGGCTCTCCATTCCAGTCGGTGAAGGTGCCCCCTGCTTCCTGTAAGATGGGCACCAAGGCGGCGCAGTCCCAGGCATTCATAATCGGATCGAGCATTAATTCAGCGCGGCCGGTGGCGACCAGACAGTGACCATAGCAATCGCTCCAGCCGCGTTGGATTTGGGTTGCCCCTTGTATGCGGACCCAGGCCTGGTCTCGTCCGTGGAGGGCAAAGTCGGCGCAACTGGTGTAGACAACCAGGGCCTGGTCGAGGCGAGCCACATCCGAGACGCGAGCCGGGCGCCCATTCCAGCGGCAACCTTCGCCCCTGGCGGCGGCCACCGTCTCCCCCAAGCCAGGGAAATGGGCTACGCCTACCACCACCTCCCCGCCGATTTCCAAGCCGATCAGCACACCGTATAGAGGTACGCCCCGAATGAAAGAGCGTGTGCCGTCAATGGGGTCGATAATCCAGCGATAGATGGAGTCCCGCTCGGCCTCGCCGAACTCCTCGCCAAAGATGGCGTGGTCCGGAAAACGACTCTCGATGAGATGGCGCAGTAATTCCTCCGCGCCCCGGTCGGCGATTGTGACCGGCGACTCGTCTGCCTTTTGCTCAACGGCCACGCCGGTCTGAAAGTGGGCCAGCGTTGACTGGCCAGCCTGCCAGGCCGCATCGATGGCAAAGTCAAGAAAAGTATGGGTGGAAGTGGTGTGAGCCATGCTGCCTCCAACTACCAGTCGTTAATCATCAAGGCGCTACAATAGTCAAGGGTATCGGCACGAAGACCAGGATAAAGACGATGACGGTCAACAGGGCCAGCAATTTGCGTCTGCTATCCAGAGGGGTGATGTCGTTCAGTGGGGGCGGGTGGTCAACCCCCAGCAAGAAGAAGATCAGGATGGCCCAGGTGAACCAGCCTTGCCACAGAGTTACTCCCATCACCAGCAGAGCGGCCACGAACAGGGTGCCCACGTAGCGAATCTTGTCCCCAATCAGCGTGAAGATGACATGCCCGCCGTCGAGTTGGCCAACCGGCAGCAGGTTAAAGGCGGTCACCAGCAGGCCAAACCAGGCAGCGAAGGCCATCGGATGCAGCATCACATCCATGCCCTTGCCGGGCAAGATCTGCTTGTGAATCAGGTATTTGGCTCCCAGGTAGAGCAGTGAGTTGCCCTCAAGCAGATAGCCTCCTTCGGCTGGCAACGTTTCCACGGGCGACAGGGCCAGGCCATACAACAACAGGGGGATGGTGACCACCAACCCGGCCAGTGGACCGGCCACCCCTACGTCAAACAGTTGATTGCGATTGCGAACCGGCGACCGCAGCTGGATGAACGCACCAAAGGTGCCGACCAGAGGGCTGAGTGGCATAGGGATGAAGTAAGGTAGTGTGACCGCCACCTGGTGGCGGCGGGCAGCAAAATAGTGGCCGAATTCGTGCGTGCCCAGAATGGCCAGCAGGGTGAAGCCGTAGGGTATCCCATCAAGGATAGAGGCCGGATCGGTGAGAGGATTGCCTCCTTCGTGCAGTGCGCCCACGTACAGCACCGAGAGCACGGTGGCGATGAACAATCCCAGGTTAATCCAGGGGTTGGCCGGGCGCGGCTTCACCAGCCCTGGGCGCCCTATGATCTGATGCCCTCCACGGCTCCTACGCAGTAAGGGCGTATAGTCGCGCCGTGCCCAGCGTTCGGCCAGCAGCTCGTAGGCCCGGTCGGCATCGTTGGTCAGCAGCCGCCCGGTGAACACAATCAGGCCCTGCTGTGCCTGGCGCGGTGTGGATACCTCGCGCACTTCGAATAGATCTACTACATCAGCCCGCAGGCGGCTGATAATCGCGCCGTCAAGAATGACATTCTCTTCTGGGGCTGCTAAACGCCGTCTCAAACCAAAATCCATTGTCTCCTACCTTGATTATCCGTCTCATGCAAAAATCTTCTCGAAACCTGGGGTTGCTGTGAGGAATTGGCAGCTGGCGGGTTGGAGGATTAGAAACGGGGGTGATCCACAACGCTTTCCAGACTTCAGTCTTCCAGGTTTCCATTTAGAGTGTGAAAACGCCCAGCAGTCGACGTTCGGCTTCCCCCTCCTGATCGGCCACCCGAGCGATTACTTCAACATAAGGAGCGATGCTGGAATTCTTTAACTTGCGCTTGAGAAGCTCATCTACCTGGAAAACCCCAGCCGAGTTGCTCATAGTGATATCCACCCGGATGGGACGCTCTTCGCCACGCTTCAGCCCCACGCTGCTAATGGCCGCCGCTGAGACCGAGTGGATACTGGTAGACCCGGCCTCAAAGGGAATACGTGACCGTCCCTCGGTCATGTCCAGGGCGTCGGCCACTTTCATCACGCCCGCCTCTAGAGTCAGGCAGCGCACGTCCCAGCGATGAGCGATCATAGCGTGCGAAATCTCGGAGATCATGATCGTTCGCTCGCTCAAGTCATATAGCCCGTCCAGGAAGGAGGGGAGCTTGTCCCGGGCCAGGAAGAGGCTATACTGCTCATGATCATCGCGGTGAATGCTGATGCCCAAGTCGTGCATACAGGCCGCCAGCACGACCACCACCTCGGCATCTTCTTTTGTCATGCTGTAATCTGTCTCGATGCTGGTTTGAATCCCAGCATCGGTCAGAAGGCGCAGCATCTTGAGGGCGGCGTTGGCGACGACCCGGATGTGTATCTCCCCATGGTCGGTGATGCCGCTCCGGTCGACCGCGTTCACGTTGGCACAGCGCCACAGCTGCCACAACTCCTGGTCGGCATCGACGCGTTCCACGATTGCCTGCAGTTTTTGATTGTGGCGGGTTGGTATGTTGAATTTGCTCATAGGGTCCTCTAGCCCTTGGACTGTCACTGTGTGCTCATTGTACCACAATGCCAGAGGAAGTCCAACGTAATGGGGAGGGGCTGGGGGATTGAAGTCTTGAGGGGCGTTTGGCCGCGGTCGAAGAGGCGCATTGGGACTGGCTGCACGGGCGCATCCAATTGGGCAGGCCCGCATAGTCTTTACTCGTTGAAAAGTGCCCCTACCGATATGCCCAGGTGAATGCGACGGATGACCTCCGCCAGCAGTGGGGCCACGGACAGGACGGCCATATTTGTGAGCCGCTTGCGCGGCGGCAAGGGGACAGTGTCGGTGACGACGATTTCGTCAATGTCCACGCTGCAAAGCCTCTCGACGGCCGGATCGGAGAAGATGGGATGAGTGGCGCATACGTACACTTGGTTGGCACCACTCGCCTTGAGGAAGATGATAGCCTGGGTGACCGTGCCGGCGGTGTCAATTTCGTCGTCAAAGATGATGACGTTCTTCCCTTGCACATCTCCGATGACGTTCAACGCCTTGGCCGTACTGCCATCCGGTCTTTGCACACGGCGCTTCTCGATGATGGCCAGGGGAATGTCTAAGGCCGCCGCGAAGTTTCGGGCTCGTTTGGTGGCACCGATGTCGGCGGCAATCACCGCTGCATCCGGGATCTCTTTGGCCCGGAAGTATTCACTCAGTATGTGAAAGGCGGTCAGTTCGTCCACCGGGATGCTGAAGAAGCCCTGGATCTGGCCGGCGTGGAGGTCCAAAGTGAGAAAGCGGCTGGCACCGGCTGCTGAGATAAGATCAGCCACCAGGCGGGCGGTTATGGGCACTCGGGGTTGGTCTTTTTTGTCGGTCCGCCCATAGCCGTAGTAGGGCACTACTGCCGTAATACGCCCTGCTGAGTCGCGACGCAGCGTATCAATCATGATCAAGAGTTCCATCAGGTTATCGTTGACCGAGGCCAGGCTTCCGTCATCGTGCTCGGTGGCACAGGTGGGTTGGATTACGAACACATCCTTGCCGCGTACGCTGGTGTGCAGCCGGCAGAAAATATTTTGATTGGGGAACTTGAACACGTCGGCCCCGATGAGGGGGACCTTTAGCTCGCGGCTGATGGCCTCGGCCAGGGGCCGGTTAGCCGTGCCGCTCAGTAATGCGATCTCGCCATACATCAGCTCATTCGCCTCCCATGGACTTAGCTGGAAACCTGCCACTTTGTTATCTGCTACGCCCTACTTGAAGCCAAGAACGCCCGCTATTGATTACCCATCACCCATGTATGTTGACGTTGGCCTCCGGCTTGGGATTCCTCGCACAGGCGACCTTCGCGGATGCACCCGTATTTGAAGGTTCTACGACCCTTGGACGGCCTCGTTGACTCCAGATCACTCCCCCTTTCCTTCCTGGATATCCTTTAGATGACAGGTATCGTTGAGAAGGAGTACCCTGCAGCCGTGTAGCTGGATCCGCACCAAGCTGAGCGAGGTGTTGTCAAAGGCGAATGCACGTCGCCCGTGGCCATTACCAGACCCCTGTCCCAAGCCAGGCGAAGGAGATCGGGGGGCAATTCCTAGCCAAGAACGTAGGCAGGCATCCAGCGAGCCACCGTGCGCCACCACGATAAGACCTGTGTCCTCGGGCATGGCGGTTACGATTTCGTCCATAGCTGCTCTGACCCGTGCTATGAAAGTCAGCTCGCCTTCCTCGCCCGGTAGTGGTTCCCAGGCATGGTTTGCCTGCCAGGCGGCCCGTACGGTAGGAAAGCGGCCCATGATTTCGCTGGAGGTCAGGCCGTTGAGTGGGCCGAAGTTGTACTCCTTGAGACGCGCCTCGTACCGAACCGGCAGAGCCAGTGCATCACCAATGATCAGGGCCGTTTCGGCTGCTCGTCGCAGCGGGCTGCTCACCAACTCGTGGATGGCCTTCTCTCCTCCTATTCCTGCAGGCTTCTCCTGGGGAGGGGGGCTCTGTGAGGAAGGAAGGCCTAACATGTAGGCCAACCGTTCGGCCAGTCGTGCCGCCTGTTGCCGTCCCAGGTCGGTCAGTGGGTAGTCGGACCAGCCCTGGATACGGTTCTCTAGATTGCCTTGCGATTCGCCGTGTCGAATCAGCCAGATATATTTACTCATTCAGACGCCTGAGGGTTTGAGGGGGAGAAAATCACGAAGCGATCCTGACCTGCGTCGTAAAAGCGCAGCTGAAGCTCAGCCAAGTCGTAGACCCAGCCGTGGAGTTCCAGTCGATTTTCGGCCAGGGCGTGAGACACGGCCGCGTAAGTTCGCAGATTATCCAATTGCAGCAGCACGTTGCCCTCAACGATAGCCCGATGGCGGGCGTCGCCTGTCAATCCGAGGGCAGCTACCTGGCTTTGGGCTGGGCGAGCGAATTCAATCCAGTTGGCTGTGGCTGGTTCAGTGACCATATCCACCCCATTATCCAGGGCTTTGATGCCTCCGCAGTCAGTATGTCCGCAGATGATGAGATGTTCTACCCGAAGGCGTTGCACAGCAAATTCCACCGCGGCGCCAACAGCGTTTTGGCCGGTGCCATAGGGGGGCACAATGTTAGCCACCACCCGGACCACAAACAGGTCTCCTGGCCGGGCCCCGGTCAGTATTTCGGGCACTACTCGTGAATCGCTGCAGCCAATAAACATGGCATCGGGGAATTGGCCGTGGCCTGCCAAGGACTCCAGCAGCTCTCGCTCGTTCTCAAAGAATTCTGTGCGGTGCGCGTGCGAGCGGGCCAGGACGCGGTCAGGCATCTCCACTTCTCCTCTGCCGTTTCCCCTTGTAACTATTTTTCAAGAGCTGGCGGGCAGCCGTATAGGGATCGAGCTCACGGTCAGCAACCTGGGTCATCAAGCTCACCAGAATGCTTGGGTCGATCTTTTTCAGCAGCTGATCCATTAGCTCATCTCGCAGGATGTGCTCCAGTTCATTGGTCAGGCGGATTCGATTGCGGTGGGCCAATTCGTTACTAGTCTCCAAATACTGGCGGTGGTCAGCAATGGCTTGGATCAGCTCGGGGATGCCATCTCCTCGCAGAGCGATGGTTTTTACGACGATAGGCCGCCAGCGGCGACTGGCTGAGACGTCATTTGGAACGTCGGGTCCTGTGGCCGTAGAGTGTGGGGGGTGCTGAGCTACTTCCATCAATTGTCCGTGATGTATCACTATCCGCGAGGCGCTTCGTGTCTGCGAAGAAGGGGTTTGGTCAAGGTCTAGCATCATTTCCAGGGCGGCAGCAGTGCGGTCGGCACCCTCTCGGTCAGCTTTGTTGACAGCGAACACGTCGGCGATTTCTAGAATGCCCGCTTTTATGGCTTGCACTTCGTCGCCCATTCCCGGAGCTTCGACCACCACGACGGTGTGTGCTGTCTCTGCGATTTCCACCTCACTCTGCCCGGCTCCAACCGTTTCGACGATGACCACTTCGAAACCTGCTGCATCCAGTACCTTGATGGCATCGGCGGTGGCCCGTGCCAATCCGCCCAGGCTGCCCCGAGTGGCCATACTGCGTACAAAAACGCCTGAATCTCCAGCCAAGTCACGCATGCGGACCCGATCACCCAAGATGGCGCCGCCAGAGAAGGGGCTGGTCGGATCCACCGCTATCACACCAACTTGGCGGTTGGCAGCACGGAAGGCTTTGGCCAATTCGTTGACCAGGGTGCTCTTCCCGGTGCCGGGTGCCCCGGTAATGCCGACGATGTGCGCTTGTCCAGTATAGGGGTAGATCTGTGACAAGCTGGCGTGGGCATCGTCCCCGTCGTTTTCGATACGGGTGATGAGGCGAGCAATGGCGCGCCGGTTGCCCGCAAGAGCTGCTTCGACTAATTCCATATCAAGTGTCAAGGAGATAAGTGACGAGTAATAGGTAACCGGAATGGGCGAAGGGCTGCTATCTGCCTATGTCTGCTCACTGCTCTGTACCTGTTACTCTTCACTCCCTCACATGCTCCTGAATGAATTTCACGATGTCTTCGGTAAGGGTTCCCGGGCCAAACGTGCCGTGCACCCCAGCCTCTTTGAGAAGGGGCACATCCTCATCAGGGATGATCCCTCCAGCGATGACCAGTACGTCGCTCATGTCGTTTTGACGCAGCAGCTCAACGATACGGGGCAGCAGCACTGTGTGCGCGCCACTCAACACCGAGAGGCCTATAACGTCAACATCTTCCTGCAGGGCAGCTTCGGCGATCATCTCTGGAGTCTGACGCAGGCCGGTGTAGATAACTTCCATGCCCGCATCGCGTAGGGCACGCGCGACGACTTTAGCACCCCGGTCGTGACCGTCGAGGCCTGGCTTGGCAACCAGAACGCGGATTTTTTGTTTGGCGGTGGGATGGTATTTACTCACAGAAGCTATCTCCTTGATGGGGTAACGGTATCCGGAGCCTGGCCCTTTTAGGCTGCATTATATAATCAGATACGGGTAGCGTCAACGGTTTCGGCTACACAATCACCGGCTCGCGGTATTCACCAAAGACTCGCCGGAAGACGCCCATCACCTCACCTAGAGTGGCATAACTGTGCACTGCTTCCAGGATGGGTGGCATCAGGTTCGCGTTGTCGCGAGCGGCATCCTGCAAGCGCTTCAGTGCAGCTTGGGTGGCAGAGTTGTCTCGCTCGTTCCGGACGCGCTCCAGGCGGACGATTTGCCGTTCGTAGCCTTGCGGGTCCATCTCCAGAATCGGGACAGACAGCGGCTCGTTGGAAACGTAGTCGTTTACCCCGACGATAGTTCGCTGGTGTGTATCTATTTCGTGTTGATAGCGATAGGCGGCGTCGGCAATCTCGCGCTGGAAGAAGCCAGCTTCGATGGCCGGTATAACGCCACCCAACTTTTCGATACGCTCAAAATACTCGTTGGCTTGGGCCTCCAGGTGGTTAGTCATTGCCTCCACGAAGTAGCTACCGGCTAACGGGTCCACCGTATTGGCCACGTTGCTTTCGTGGGCGATGATTTGTTGTGTGCGTAGGGCGACGCGGGCTGCCATCTCGCTGGGTAAAGCCAGTGCTTCGTCCATACTGTTTGTGTGTAGCGATTGAGTGCCTCCCAGCACCGCCGCCAAGGCCTGAATGGCCACGCGGGCCGTATTGTTCTCGGGCTGCTGGGCGGTAAGGCTCACCCCAGCCGTCTGGGTGTGAAAGCGCAACATCCAAGAGCGTGGATTCTTGGCGCCAAAGGTTTCTTTCATCTCGCGGGCCCAAATGCGTCGCGCGGCACGATATTTGGCTATCTCTTCGAAGAAGTCGTTATGCGCGTTGAAAAAGAAGGAGAGACGAGGAGCGAAATCATCCACATCGAGGCCACGTTCGATCCCCCAACGTATGTACTCAAAGCCATCAGCCAGCGTAAAGGCCAGCTCCTGAGCGGCGGTGCTGCCCGCCTCCCGGATGTGGTAGCCGCTAATCGAAATGGTGTTCCATTTTGGTAGGTACTGGCTTCCATACTCAAAGGTGTCCACTACCAGCCGCATACTCGGTTTGGGTGGGAAGATGTATTCCTTTTGGGCGATGTATTCTTTCAGGATATCGTTCTGGGTGGTACCGCCCAGCTTGTCTTTGGGAATGCCCCGTCGCTCGGCCGTGGCGATGTACATCGCCCAGATGACCGCCGCCGGGCTGTTGATGGTCATGCTGGTGGTGATGTGATCCAGCGGTATACCCTCGAGCAGGATTTCCATGTCGGCCATGGATGAGACGGCAACCCCGCATTTGCCGAATTCCCCCAATGCCTCAGGGGCGTCTGGGTCATAGCCGTAAAGGGTGGGCAAATCAAAGGCGATAGACAGGCCAGTCTGCCCTTGCTCTAGCAAGTATTTGAAGCGTTGGTTGGTCTCTTCGGCCGTGCCAAAGCCAGCGAACATTCGCATGGTCCATAGCTTGCCCCGGTATCCAGTGGCGTGAATTCCACGTGCGTAGGGATATTCACCCGGGAATCCCAAATCACGCATATAGTCATAGTCGGACAGGTCGGCGGGAGTGTACAGGCGGTTCACCGGCTCGCCCGAGATAGTGATGAACTTATCAGCTCGCTCTGGGCGATGGTCCGTTGTCTGGCGCAGGGTAGTTTCTTGCCATTTGTCTCTGGCCTGGCGTGTTTCATCCAATTTGCTTTGGTCAAACATGGGCTCTCCTCCCAAACCATACAGTGACTGTGCCTCAGCGCCCTGGCCTCTCAATGGGTGATCCGAAGCTCAGATTCAATGAACCTGTGACAGTGCTTCACTGCATCAGCCCAGCAATTCCTCTACCTTAGTCATTAGTTCCAGGGGACTAAATGGCTTGGTGAAATAGTCATCCGCCCCAACCTTCTTGCCCATTTCCACGTCCGCCTCTTGCCCTCGTGCCGTCAGCATAACAATGTAGATATCTTTGGTGGTTGGGTCGGACTTAAGTTGTTGGCATACTTCGAAGCCATCAAATGTGCTTTTGGGCATCATCACATCCAGTAAGATCAAATCGGGGTGTTCAGAGCGGGCAGTGGCTAGCGCCTGGTCCCCGCTTTCAGCTTGCCAGATGACATAGTCTCCAATACGAAGCGTCACGTCAACTAACTCGCGTACTTCTTGCTGATCATCCACAATCAGAATCTTTTTCATAAGTTTGATCTCTCCGTTATGCTCAACGTTGCTGTCAGGTAACAGGTGGCATGCAGCATAGCATATGGGGGAGGGCTACTGCTTACCTGCTGTTGCCTGCCTGCTGCTGGTTGCAGTCTTGAGCGCTCGGCGGACGCGGCTGAGCAGCTCTTGGTACTCAAAGGGTTTTGTCAGGAAATCTACTGCTCCTAGCGCATAACTTTCTTCAATGGTTTGCCAGCTGGAGCGAGCGGAAACTACCAATACCGGAATGTGTTGGGTGGCCGGGTTAGACTTTAAGGCGTGCAGCACTTGTTGTCCCGTCATACCAGGCATCATCAAATCTAGCAAGACCAGATCGGGGCGATGCGCATTGGCCATTTCGACTGCTTGCTTGCCGTTTCTGGCCAGCAAGGTGGCGATGCCGTTACTAGCTAGAATGCGATGCTCGATCTCTCTCACACTGTCTTCGTCCTCGGCGATAAGTACTGTGGTCTGCCGCTCGATCACAGGCAGGGTGAAGTGCACCATTGTTCCCTTGCCTTTGGTGCTATCCACCCAGATATGTCCCCCATGCTGCTCGACAATGTGTTTGACGATGATTAGTCCCAGCCCGGTACCTTCCACTGCTGTAGATGAAGCATCGGCCCGCCAGAATTTCTCAAAGATGTGTGTCAACTCATCGCTGGTCATGCCTATGCCTTCGTCGGCGACGGTCAACTCTATCAATCCACCGGCCGGGGTGGCTTTCAACGTGACAGTGGTGCCATTGGGAGAGTATTTGGTGGCATTGGAGAGCAAATTGCGCAGCACCTGACAGATGCGGTCTCTATCGGCTTGGACTTGCGGCCGTTCGTGGTTGATATCCAAGCGATATGTATGGCCCGGATGAGCTTCTTGCCACGATTGGATCTCTTCTTCCAAGAGGGGGTAAAGATCGACTGGTTCAAACTCGACATCAGGGCCAATCCCGGACTCCATGCGTGATATGTCGAGCAAATCGCCAACTAGTTGCTTAAGGTGGATGGCGTGATCATAGATGTGTTTCAGGAAGCGTGTTTGCTCTTCGCCCGAAAGATCTTCGCGAATCAGCAGCAATTCGCTGAAGCCCAGAATTGAGGTAAGGGGGCTGCGCAACTCGTGAGCAGCTGTGCTCAGGAACTCACTCTTGATACGGTCCAGCTCTTTATATTGGGTTACGTCCCGATAGGTTGCAACTAAGTTTACCAGTTGTTTGGCATCGTCAAAGACAGGAGTCACAGTCAGGTCTACGACATAGGTGGCGCCATCCGGTCGCTGACCAACCATTTCTCTGCGCCAGATACGTTGATGCTGTGCAACATTGCGCACTGCAACCAGAAGGTCAGGAAAAGTTTCTTTGTCGAGGACGCGAGTCTTTTGCTGAATGGTCTGGGCAGCATCATGCCCCGTAAGTTTCTCCCAGGCCGGGTTAGCATATTCAATGGCCCCCTCGGCGTCGGCGATCGCAATCGCCTCCCCAGCGCTTTCTAGGACAGCCAGCAGCCGCTCGCGCTCGCGACTGACTTCGGCTGTACGCGTCTCAACGCGCGTCTCAAGTTCGGCGGCGTAGTCTCGTAACGCCTGATGTAACCTGGCGTTCTCGATGGCAATAGCTGCCTGAGCAGCGTAAGCCATAGCGGTTCGAGCGTGAGATTCGGTGTAAAAGCCAGGCTGTTGCTTGTCCAAGGCAAGCATGCCGATGACTTGATCACCGATGAGTAACGGCACTCCCAGCCAGCCGTGGATGTCCGCAGCGGCGTGAGGCTCTTGGCTAAAGGCAGCGTAGTGAGGTCTCACATCGTCGATGATAACCGGCTCGCGCGATTCCAGCACTAGGGCGTTTGGGTTTTCACCTCGCACCGGAAAAGAAACCCCCAGCAACTCCGGCAGATTGGGGAAGCCGCGCCCACCGATGATTTCGAGTTGATCTTCCTTCAGTAGTTGTACCGAGGCGCTGTCGTAGGGCACCACGTTCTGCAATTCAGACAAGATACGCTCGAAGACCTGATCCAGGGCCATAGTAGAGATGAGTGCCAGGGCAGAACGATGTTGTGCTTCGGCCATCTGCCGCTGACGCTGCTCGGCTTCGAATAACCGAGCGTTTTCGATGGCGATGGCTGCGTGATCGGCCAACAAGCGCAGCACGCGCAGTTCGGCTTTCGAAAAAGGGCCAGGCTCTGACCAAGAGATGTTCATCACGCCTACTACCCTCTGGCCGATCTTAAGGGGGAGACCGACGATGGAGCCCATCCAATTCCAATCGGACGGTACGTCAGCGTACAAGGAATGGCTGCGCATATCCGGCACGGCAACGGCCTCTCCTTGCTGGGCCACGTGGTAAGTCAGGCCGTCAGGGCGGGGTTCTGCAACTGGCCCCATTTGGCTGCCATCCGCCCACAGGGCTGCGCCAAAAGACAGGTGACCCGCGCTGTACAGGAAGATGTGGGCATTTCGTGCCGACACCAGATCGAGTGCAGCTTCAAGGATAGAGTCGAGCACTTGGCGTAATCCCAGCGAGGCGGTCAAGCTTAAACTGGCACGCTGCACCGCTTCGATCTCCTGGCGACGGTCGCGTTCCGCCTGGTAGAGCCGGGCGTTTTCAATGGCGATGGTTGCCTGGTTTGCGAAGCTCTGTACGACCTGAGCGTCTGCCTGGTGGTAGGCACCCACCTTGGCGCTGTCTACGGCCAGCACACCAATCGGTTTCTCCCCCGCCAGTAACGGCACTCCCATCCAGCCTCGGATATGCTCGGGGGCTGGCACATCGACCCAGGTGGAATCTGCCCGTATGTCAGCGATAACGAGAGGGCGTTGGTGCTTAAAGACATAGACTGAGGGAACATCGCGGGAGAGAGAGATGCGCTGCCCAATGATCTGATGAGGAGCGGCGAAGCCCAGACCGCCAGAGACAATCAGATCACCGTCGTCTTGCAACAAGACACTCGCGCTGTCATATTCGACTACCCGCCTTAGTTGTTCCATAATCCGGGTTAGCACAGTGTCCAGGTCCAAACTGGCGTTTAGGATGGCAGCTACCTCTTGTAAGCTCTCAGCGATCTCACGCTGGCGTCGCTCACTATCGAACAACTGGGCGTTTTCGATCGCAGCGGCTGCCTGTTGGGCAAAGGCCAGGACCAGCTCGGCGTCGTCGTCCCTGTAATAGTTGGGCTGGTGCTTGTCTACGGCCAGTTGCCCGATGACGCGGTCACGCACGACCAGTGGTACGCCAATCCATGAACGTATGCGGTAGGCACCAGCCCAATGCCGATAGCGGTGGTCGGTCTTTACATCGGGGATGCGGATTGGGCGTCGCGATGCTGCCATCTCTTGAAAGAGGGGGTTGTCCGCAATGTTTGACACAATCTGCAGCACTTGGTCTGACTCGTCGAACCCCCGCGTGGCTCGCATGCTCAACTTGTTGTCCTCTACAATCATCAGTGAGGTGCTATCGTAGTCCACCACTTGGGCCAGTTGCTCCAAGATACGATCCAACACGGTATCCAAATCCAGGCTGGCACTGACAAGGACCGCCACTCGGCGCAGGGTCTCAGCTACTTCGTGCTGGCGGTGCTCGGCTTCAGCCAACTGGGCTCTTTGCGCATCAACCCGGGCTCGGTCAAGCGTCGTTTCAACCAATGCAGCTATGCTTGCAAGTAGCTCGGCATCGGCTTTGGTGAAGACATTGGGTGCAGCGTTGAGGATCTGGATCACACCTAGCGGTTGGCCCCCAGTCGAGAGAGGTGCTGTCAGCAGAGAGCGAGCGGCGACACCAGGAAGGCGCGCGGTTTCGGCGCGGTGGTCGGGCGACAGATTCACGTCGTTAATCAGTTGCACTTTGCGCTCGCAAATCGCCTGCCTGGCAATGCTCTCACCGACTGGGCAAGAGATATGCTGAGACACTTCGATGCTAGCATCAGTGGTCGCGCGAAAGACGAAGTCTTCCCCATCTTCCAGAAACGACACCGAGCAGGCCGCAGTTGGGTATAACGCTTGCAGGTGGTGCACCACAGTGCTAAGCACTTGGTCCACATTCAGCATTGATTTCAACGTCACCACCAGATGGCCTAGCATCTCGGCTGCCTGACGTTGTCGCCGTTCGGCCTGCATGAGGCGTGCGTTGGCGATGGCCACTGAGACCTGATCGGAAAGGGCCCTGATGGTTGGGATGTCTTCAGGTGCCAGATCTTCCCTGGCGGCGACCAGAACGCCGACTGTTTTCTCATCCGCTTTTAGACAAGTTGCAATGACATAGTCCAGACCGGCGCGACGAACCACAGCAGGTACCAGGTGTGCGCAGGATTCCGGCAGCAATTGGACGAAATACTCGGTTCCCAGCTTGAAGTGTTTGGCCTGGTCCCCTTGAATAACCCGGCGACAAAAATCGAGCTGATCAAGGGGGATCTGATAACCTGTCAGCGTTAAGCCTGCCAATCGCTCTAGGGCACGCAACAGTCTAGGCTGCGGCGTGGCGGCCGATAAGAGGGTCAGCTCTTGAGCAATTGGGTCAAAGGCAAGCAAAACCACTGAGAATCCCAACCCGCTCAGGGTGTGGGTGAAGATATCGTACAGCTCCTGTTCGCTACGTGCGCTGCCGATGGCCATGGTTGCCTGATGCAGGATACTCAGTTCACGTTGGGGCTGTTTCTCTTCAAGACCCGCTAAGAGTGTTGGTGAAGACATTTCTTCTTCGGAAGTGTCAATGTGGTCAACCATACACTGATGACTCGTCTTCCCGAGTTTAGGTGCCAGGTGCTGAGGCCAGCTCTCCGACCTGAAGCTCATATCGGTCTATGGATATACTCGCCCCAACGTCCGAGGGAATGGCTCCGTCTCACGGATGTGATGGACGCCGGCAATCCAACCTACTGTTCGCTCAACGCCCAGGCCAAAGCCGCTGTGAGGCACGCTGCCATAGCGGCGCAGGTCAATGTACCACCGAAAGGCTTCTTCTGGTAATTGGTCGTGGTGAATGCGTTCCAGCAACAGGTTCGGGTCCGAGATGCGCTCGCTGCCTCCAGTAATCTCGCCGTAACCCTCTGGAGCCAGCAGGTCCACGCTCTTGCACACTTCGGGCCGCCCAGGCCAAGGCTCCATGTAAAAGGCTTTGCAGGCGGTAGGGAAGCCGTAGACAAAGACCGGTTTGTCGAATTGCTTGGTCAGTTCGGTCTCGTGGGGGCTGCCGAAATCCATGCCCCACTCCATGGCGAGCGATTCTTTCAACTCAGGGTTGTTGGTCTGCTTACGGATGACCATCAGACGATCCAGTGCTTCGTCGTAGCTGATGCGAGGGAAGGGGGGAATGACTTGTTCCAGCGCGTGTGTGTCGCGCTCCAAAACCCTCAATTCCTCTGCCCGCTTATCTAGAACAGCTCGCACGATGTAGCTGATGAATTGTTCCTCGATTTCCATCAACTGCTCCAGATCGCAATAGGCAATCTCGGGTTCGACCATCCAGAATTCGGTCAGGTGGCGACGGGTTTTGCTCTTTTCGGCCCGGAAGGTGGGGCCAAAGCAATAGACTTTGCCAAAAGCATAGATGTTGGCTTCGTTATACAGCTGACCGGTCTGCGCCAGGTAGACTGGCTGGCCGAAATAGTCTACCTCGAAGAGGGTGGTCGTTCCCTCGCCAGCGGCAGGAGTGAGGATGGGGGTGGTCATTTCCAAGTAGCCGTTGGAGTCGAGCCACTCTCGGATGGCGCTCATCACAGTCGCCCGAATGCGCAGCAATGCCCACTGTTTCTTACTGCGAAGCCACAAATGCCGATTATCCATCAAAAACTCGACGCCGTGTTCTTTAGGCGTAATCGGATACTCTTCTGCTGTCTGCACCGTATCCAAGTAGGTCACGCCTATCTCGTAACCGCCGGGCACGCCCGGGGCACGTTGGTCGGCTTTGACCCGTCCGGTGACAATGATGGATGACTCTTGGGTGAGCCCTTTGGCTTGCTCGAATACATCCGTGGGTAGATTGGGCTTGAACATCACCGCCTGGACGATGCCGGTGCCGTCGCGTACCTGCAGGAATTGCAGCTTGCCCTTGCCGGTCCTGGCATACAGCCAGCCCTGGATGGTCACTTCTTGGCCGATGTGTTGGGAGATGTTTTCAATGCGAATCAACTTGCTCAAGAGTGCGTCTCCTTACTATTGCGTGTATAGGGTATGCTCAATCGCCTGGCAAGGTCCAAGTATCACCCCTCAGCGCCCGTTCGCGAAAGTGGGCTACACTTGGATTTTACCACAAAAGCGGTGCTAAACCAATAGTTTCTTTGAGTTGGGGCGTGTCCCAGATCTTGGGAAATCGAGACAAACCTGGCGGGAATCCCCCCACTCTCCCCTGTGCGTCCCCATTATTAAGGACGCGCCCTTTGAGACGACGTTTATTGATGTCTGTAGCGTGGTGTCACGGCTCAGTTCACACCGGGGCGTAACCGTGCCCATAGTCGTTTCAGTGGGATGAGCTGCCATACCAGACCCATATCGGGCTGGCTAAACCCGCCAACCAGGGCCAAGATTGAGAAATACACCAGCCCGCCCACCATTACTAGCCCCAACGCATTGATACCATGTAGCATCCAAAGGACCGCACCCATCGCCGCCGACGCCAGCGCCGGTCGCCAGACCACGCTGACCCACGGCACGTGACACAGATTCTTGCGCACGGAGTAGTAAAAGGGGATGAGCAATGCCCACTCGCTGAAGATAGTCGTGATGGCCGCCGCCGGATATCCGTAACGTGGGATGAGGAGTAGATTTACGCCCACGTTGAATGTCACGCCAATGACAAAGGCCTTGGTTAGAAAGCGCTGCTGATCAATCGCGATAAGCACGTACTGCGTGACCTGGTTGATAAAGCTGAAGGGGAGGAACCAAATGAGTAGCTGAAGTGCGATCATCGAATCGGGCAGGTATTGGCCACCGCCTAGGATTAGGATTAATTCGCGGGCGATGAAGGGGGTGCCTACGGCGACCGGCAGCGCGATCATCAGCAGCAGGCGTAGGGACAAGATGTAGGCTCTGGCCAGCGAATCGCGAGCTGTTTTGGCATAGCGACTCATCAAGGGGAAGATGGCCAGAGTGAAATAGGAGGGGATGATGCTGATGCCGTCAATGTATTTATAGGCTGCTCCGTAAAAACCAACTGCCCGGTCGCCCCACGTTGGCTGCAGGATGAGGATGTCAATGCGGAAGAAGAGCGTTGCGAGTAGGTGATTGATCATAAGTGGCAGTGCCTCACCCAGCATATTCCGCCGTAGCACGGGGTCGTTGTCTGGATAGGGGCGGAAGATCTTTTGTAGAAGCAGGCGGCCCAGCACTATTACCGAGGTAATGTTGGAGACGACTGATACCGCTGCCAGGCCAATCACCCCACCCCCCAACAATAGGGCCAATGCTCCCAGACTGACGCGAGTGACGGTGGTAACGGTGGAGATAGCTGCGGGGTATTCCGCCTTTTCGTAAGCGTAAAATAGGGCTGTCAGCCCATCGGAAATGTTGCTGAAAAAAAGGCCAGCGGTGAAGAGCCCCACTGCAATCATGGTTTCCTGCGTCACGCCACCGAAGACAACATACAGCCACAGGGCTATGCCCATCAGGGGCAGGGATGCCAGCCACAGGAGCAGCCGTAGAATGGTGACGTTCGATAGGTATTTGTTGCCCTGAGCGTGTTCGCGAGCCACTTCACGGGTCAGCAATGTACCCAGCCCGAAGCGGGTAAGAATCTCCGCGTAGCCGATGAAGACCACGGCAAATTGATAACGCCCGGCCCCTTCTGGCGCCAGGATGCGCAGCATGAGTAGCGCGAAGGCAAAATCAATCATGCGGTTCATCAGTGCCAGTGCCATGGGGGCCAGGCTATTCTTCGCAATGCGCTTTATTGGCGAATCGCCGGTCGACTCTTGGTATAGCTTTCCCCACCCCCACCAACCGATCAGCAGCAGGGTGATGATCCCCGCCAAGAAACTGCCATATAGTCCCAGCTTCAGACTCATGGGTGTATACTTGAAGCGAACGACCCAGTCACCCCTCTCCAGATGGACTGCTCGGAAGTTCCCGTTAGCCCGATAGATTGGGAGTTCGATTTCTGAGACGCGGGGGCCAGCAGCTGGAGGTTGATTCACCGATTCGGGATCCGAAATTTCCCCGTATGCCTTCCAGCCCGGGAAGTAGCTGTCGGCTAGCACCAACCAGCCCGGCTCGTCCAGCGATACTTGTATGAAGACTTCGTTGGGCGTGTAACCGGTAATGACGGCAGGCAGCATGTAGCATGCACTAACAGGTTTGCCCGACATCTCTGGTTGTCCCACCTCTGCTACTTGCTCCAGGAGTACCTTCTGGCGCGGATTGAGGCTGCGTAATGCATAATCCATCTCATCTGGTGACACTTCTTCCATGCAGGGGACGACAAAAGCGCGGGGCATGACGTCCAGGTTTTCGTAAACACGTACCTCGTTGTCGTAGACCAGGCGATAGCCTGGGTTAGGAATTTCCTGCGTGGTTAGTACATAGCGGACACCCAGCAGGTCCAGCAGCGCCGAGTCGAGAGCGTGATAACCGGGCGCGTAGATGGGCGCAACGCGGTTGTAGAGCAAATCGCCTTGTTCCTGGATAAGGTTCATATAGTGGGCGTATTGGGCGGGTATGATGGAGTCGTAGCCGCGCACGTCTTCCAGATCCCAATACATGCCGGTGTTGGCGATTAAGGTGCGCGCTTCGCCAGGTGCGTTAAAGCTTGTGATGCGGAAATGTGGGTCCTCAGCTCGACGGGCCAGCAGCTCTTTAACCACAGGCGGCCGAAATTCGAGTAGAGATGGGTCGGCAGCCGGATTGAATCCATAGCCCGCTGCAAACAAGTCCAAGGCGACGATGACCACGGCCAGAGGCGTCCAAGCTGGCAACCTGCCCAGCTGTCGCGGCAAGTAAATGGGGCACCGGCTGATACGCAGTATGGCCCCAGACGCCATTGTGAAAAGGAATAGCTTAAAGAAGTTAGGCCATTGATAACCCAAGAGTTGTCGCCCATCGATAAAGGCATTTTGGGCTAGCCCAGAGCGGTCCAGCAACGTTTGGGCCAGCCAGATGAACGGGGCAGGCAAGGCCAGGATGGCCAGCATGACTGCCAAACCAGCCAGACCACCCCAGAAGAAGAGCCAGCCGAGGCGCAGGCTGAACGTATAAAGTGGGTGAGGAAGCATGCTGGCTGGCTGTGTTCCACCACCGGCCCGTTCGCGGGGGCTGACAGCCCGCGCCAGGTAGGTCGTGCCCAGCCCGGCCAGCACGGCGATGCTCAGCGTGAATGGATAGATCCAGCGGAAAGGGGAATGGAGCTGGTTCCAAAATGGGAGGCCATAGAATAACAGTGCGTAAAGAGGCGTACCAAAAGCGAAAAGCAATGACAAGATGGCCAGGAGTGCGAAAATCCAAACTCCAGGTGCCGGCCGTTTATGCAGTGGAGTCTGAGACCAGGTGATGGCTGCTTCGGCTTGCCCATTCTCATTTCCCGATGAGGCGGGCAGGCTATACCCGGGTGGCTTGTTCTTTTGCCTGTCTACTATCCACCCACTGACTGCTATTACCGACAGCAGCAGGGGTAGAATCCCCACGTATGCTCCTGCCTCGACACTGTTCTTCGTGTCCCAGCCAGTGCAATAGGGACATAGCGGATTGACCTGCCCGTAGGCGTTCAGGCCGATCGCCAGCCAGCGGCGGGTGACCACATCGAAGTAAGTGTGATGGCTGGAATTTCCGAAAAAATCCGGGACCACAAAGGATATAATACGGCGGGCTGGTAGTGCCCAACCGGTCACCTCGGTGAAGGTGACCGACCCGACCCGGAAATTACGGCTGGCCGCCTCGTAGAGTGGGACAAACTGGATGGCACCCAGCCCCAGCCCTAGCAATACCATCGCCAGCAGCCAGGCTCCCATGCGAGCCATAGGTCTCCAGGCGCGCTGGCGGTGCCAGAGGCTGATTAGTCGGCAAAAGGCGTAGAATCCGCTG
The DNA here is from genome assembly GCA_020343875.1 of Anaerolineales bacterium. Lineage (GTDB taxonomy): Bacteria > Chloroflexota > Anaerolineae > 4572-78 > NAK82. Next base: position 4,499,777 of record CP070811.1, read on the forward strand.
ACCAGGAGCACGTAATATGTGACCTCGATGTGCCCGGCCAGAATGTGTATCCCCAAAACAGCGGAGCCGACGACGATATAGGGGACAGGCGAATAGGTGACGGGTCCTTTCTCTTCCTGCTTGCGGATCACAATCTCGATCACTGCCAGTATTAAGGGTAACCAGACGGCGGCCGCCAGAATCATAGTGAAGACCACACTGACAATGAAGAAACCGCTCAACTGGTACGTTATGCCCCCAATCACCCCACCCAAGCGATTGGCACCCAGCACTCTCAAGAAAACATAGGTGAACAGGCCTGCCAACCAAAATTGAACCACGGTGAACCAACCATAGGCCTTGGTCAATGGCATCAGGTAGAATATCAGGCTGAAGGGATAGAGTGCTGAGTGTTGGCCGTTGGCTAGAAAGGGGTGTCCAGCAAAAAGATAAGGGTCCCACAGGGGTATCGACCCAGCCTGGATACTCTGAACGATGAATCGCTTCCAAACATAATTCTCCAGGATGAGGTCCGAGAGGAGGGCGTTATGCGGGCGGCTCACGCCCAATTGATCGGAGAAAGAAGCCCATGGCTCACCGACGAACAGATTATCCAGGGGAAGGAGTGTGCGGCTTCCAAGGGTGACTGGCCCAAAAAGAAGAAGCGGCAGGATAAAGAAAACGAGGCTGATCAGCACATCCTGCCTGGTGATGCGCGCGCGCAAATCCCAAACTCCTACGCTTTGGCCTCAATTGCGACAGAAGCTGGCTTGACGTGGCGATGGCGCCAGCGAATCTCGAAGACACGCACCGCTGCCTCGAATTTCACCGGCACCGTCATCTTGCTCTGACCAATGCGACGATCCTCGAAATAAATGGGCGTCTCCACAATCCGAAGCCCAACTTTCTCGGAGACGTAGGTCATCTCTACTTGGAAGACATACCCATTGGACCGAATGCGTTCCAAACCAATCTGTTCCAACGCAGTGCGTCGCCAACACTTAAAGCCAGCGGTTGCGTCCTTGGTGCGCACGCCCAGGATGAGCCGAGTCCAGACGGAATTGGCCCACCAACTCAGGAACCAGCGCCACACACTCCACCGCTCGTCAAGTTGCCCTCCACCCACGTAGCGTGACCCAACCACCACGTCGTAATCCCGGACCAGCTCAAGGAGCTTGGGTATGTAGGTGGGGGAGTGAGAAAAATCGGCGTCCATTTGAATAACGAGGTCGGCGCCATTTTCCAATGCCCATGTGAAGCCGTGTACGTAAGCAGTGCCCAGGCCCAGTTTCGCCTGGCGATGGATTACGTGGAATGTGTCGGGGTAGCGTTGAGCCAGGCCGTCAGCGATTCGGCCGGTGCCGTCGGGCGAGGCGTCATCCACGATCAGAATCTCTAGTCCATCCATTCCCAGTGTCAGGAGTTCGGCCGTAATCGCTGGTAGGTTTTCTGCCTCATTATAAGTGGGAATGACCACAACAGTTTTCATTGCGCGTGTCCATTGCCAGCCAGTCGGGATGAAAACAGTTTCTAAGGATAGTCGGCAAAAAGGGCTGCTGCATGCAAGAAAGAAAATGAGGGGCAATCGCTCTGCAAATTACACAGATCGATGCCCCGAACGCCGCGTATTGCCTGCACCAGCGATGAGGTATCCCAACATTGTGGTGCCGATTATACTATGAGGCCAGATAAAGGTCAATTTAGAGGGAAAGTAAGCCCTGCATAGCCATTGACAGCCGGTGAACCGAGTGCTATACTTGAGTTGCCCCAGTCGGTAACATTTAGGGAAGGGAATTGTACACTAGGTATGGTAGCTGTGTCAGGGCGGGGAAACGCATAGGCGATGTATAAGTATAGTTGCCGTAAATGTCCCATCCGCAATCGTTGCATCGATGAGAGCGCCAATGCTCCCACCGTCAAAGAGATCATTCGACGTGCCTTTGCCGCGCGTACCGACACGTTTGATACGTGGGGTTCGTTGCAGCCTAACTGCCTCCTTCTAAAAGCTGAAGAGGAACGCGCTAAGGCAGCTCCCCAAGAGTCGATGCTGAGTCGTCGCCTGCGCCAGGCACGCGAGGCCAAAGATAAAACAGCCGAACCCCCTACCGCACCGCCCAAAAAGCAGCCGGATTATCTCCGGCCTGTCTCACCAGATTCTCCGCCTACTCAACCTCCGCCTCGGGAAACACATCCTGCCATGGTTCGGAGGCCCGAGGCCCAGCGAGAAGGCCCTTTGCGCGAGAGGTTGCCCGCCGCTGAACAGTTGTCGCCTCGCTGGCTGACTCTGGTCGCCACGGGGCGACATATCACATTGCCCAGCACCGGGGAGTTGGCGTTGGGGCGTTTTGATCCGAGTTTCGGCATTCCACCCGATGTTGACTTGACCTACGAAGATGAGGGAGCGCGCACGATTTCACGTCGGCATGCCAAAATCGTTGGGCTGGCTGGGCGGCACACGATTGAAGATGTGGGCAGTCGCCACGGCGTGTCTATCAATGGACAAAGAGTGAGGTCCGGATTGCCGCGCCAACTTCAACTGGGCGACCGTGTCGATCTGGGGAATGTCCAACTCTTTTACGATGTCGTGCCAGCCCAATTGTTGGATCTTCCTCTTGCGGCCAGCTTCCGTCACTTTCTTGTTGTCACGCCTACGGGACGTAAGCTGGCCCTGGCTCCGCCGGACGATATCCTTATTGGCCGCTCCGACCGATATGTTGAGTTTGTGCCGGACATTGATCTCAGCCAAGAAGGGGATGTAGCGGTTCGTGTCTCGCGTCGCCATGCCATAATCACTTGGCGCAATCGCACACCTCATGTCGAAGATATGGGGAGTGGCTTTGGAACTCGCCTCAATGGAGAAACACTGCTCATTGGTCAGGCTGTTCCCCTCAAACCCGGGGATCATATCTGGCTGGGTGGCTGCGTGCTGGCATACGACGTTGAAATGTGACTTGTGATACATGAGAAGATGTTGGGTTTCACTATCTCAAACTGATCAGCGAGGCGTGGAATGATGATGCAAGACCCTCCAATTTCGTCTGACGAGATGGCAACCTCGGTGATTGTCTGGCCTGAGGATGGCAAAGATATGGTGTTCATTCCCGGTGGCGTCTTTCGTATGGGGAGTAATGACGGCCACCCCAACCATCAACCGGAACACCAGGTTCACGTTGCCGATTTCTATATTGATCGGTGGCCGGTCACCAATGCCGAATACAAGCGATTTGTGGATGCCACTGGTCATCCCATCCCCAACTATGACGTCAGTTGGTGCGACACACGGGGCTACAATTGGGACCCAGAAACCGGCCGCTACCCGGAAGACAAAGCTGACCATCCCGTAGTTCTTGTTACTTGGGAAGATGCTATGGCTTACGCTGCCTGGGCCCGCAAGCGTCTGCCTACCGAGGCCGAATGGGAACGTGCCGCCCGCGGCCTGATCGGGCGCCGTTACCCCTGGGGGGATGAGTTTGAACCAGGGCGTTGCAATAACAAAGAGGAAGGGCTGGAAGGGACCAGCCCTGTCGGATATTACTCACCCGACGGGGATACGGCCGAGGGTTTAGTAGACATACTAGGCAATGTGTGGGAATGGACTAACAGCCTCTTCCGACCATACCCCTACGATCCCGACGACGGGCGCGAAAATCGCGAGGCAAGTGGTTTCCGCGTGTTGCGGGGTACCTCATGGGTTAACGAAGCCAGCGCGGTTAACAATTTGTCTCGGTTGGACGGTGACTTCCAATTCTACAACAACGTCGGCTTTCGCTGTGCTGTATCACCTGAGTAACAGCCTGAGAGACAATTATGCCCTTTCGTGTCGTTTTTATGGGCACGCCCCGGTTTGCCATACCCATCTTACAGGGATTGATCGACAGAGATTCTGAGCCAGTCGTGGGGGTTTTTACGCAGCCCGACCGGCCCCGGGGACGCGGACGACAGCCCGAGCCTTCTCCTGTGAAGATGCTGGCCCAGCAGCATGGATTACCCGTGCTGGAACCAGTATCTCTCCGAGACCCCAAGGCGATGGCCGAATTGCAGACACTGCAACCGGATATTATCGTCGTGGCTGCCTTTGGGCAGATACTTCCCCCGCCGGTACTTGAGCTTCCGCCATTCGGGTGTCTCAACGTACACGCCTCTTTGCTGCCGAGATGGCGAGGGGCGGCCCCCGTGGCCGCCGCTATCCTGGCTGGTGATGATACTACGGGTGTCACGATTATGCGAATGGATGCTGGGCTAGATACTGGCCCTGTCGTGAGCCAGCGGCCCTTGGCCATCGCCCCCCAGGATACCCGTGAGTCACTTACCGCCCGCCTGGCTCAGTTGGGCGCCGACCTGCTGGGAGATACGTTGCCCGACTGGCTCGCTGGAAACATCGAACCCCAGCCCCAAGACGAGGCACTAGCGACTCATGCGCCTCGGCTCAAGAAGGAGCAAGGGCTTATTCGGTGGGACCAGCCCGCAATCGATATTGCCCGGCAGGTGCGAGCATTCTATTCTTGGCCGGGTGCTTTCACTCACTGGCGAGGAAAGCCATTAAGAATCTTGCGCGCTTTCGCTGCCGGCGAGGGTTGGCAAGATCGGACCAGTGGCATGTTGCCTGGAACAGTCATTGCCGCACCGGATGGCCCAGCAGTCGTCACGGGCAGCGGGGTGCTTCACCTACTCGAAGTACAATCAGCTGGCAAACGCCCTATGTTGGCCGATGCCTTCGCCCGTGGCGCTCGTGGCTTTGTTGGCGATTGCTTGGCGTGAAGAACAACTGAAAACCTTTTGCCATTTGCTGGCGCGTCGTGTATAATCGTGACCAGCAACAGGTAGCAGGTAGCAAGTAGCAGATAACAGGTAGCAGGTGTTAAGCTGCGGGCAACTAGTTCTGCTTTTTGCTACCTGCTGGTGCTCTGTGAGGTCCATATTGACGGGTAAATCCTGGCCCCTGTAACAGCGGTTCTTCCCCTTTCAGGTCACCCTTGACAGAGTACCGGTTGCTACCTAGCGAGATTACAGTGGACGACGTGGTCTATTCTTCTGATGATGTCTATGAGCGCTGTCAGCGGCTGACTGAAACGGATGTGGCGTTTCTCAAGGAAGTCGAAAGTCAAATGCCCATCGTTGCTGACGTCAGTCGGGCTGATATTCTACTCTATGGCTGGTTGGAGGCCAACCGAGCTGTGGTGCTGGCCCATGCTCGGCCTCATTCCATCTCACCTATCCATCCCCACCTGCTAATCGGTCAGGAAGTCGGCAAGGACCAGGAGCCTTTGATCATTCGCACACTGGAGGGCGGACGCCCACAGCAAGGTGCGCAATGGCTGATCGCTAATGGCGCGCCGATAATGAAGCAGGCCTACCCCTTGCGACGCCCGGGCGAGAAGCGGGTTATTGCGGCCTTTAGCGTCGAGACCAACTTGCTGGAGCACGAGCGACACAACCGCCGTCGTCGCGCTTTTCAGCGGGCCTTGCTTCAGTTGCAGATGATGGCACAGCGCGCACAATTGGTGGGGGCTGCGGACTTGAGCCCCTTCGGAGAACACGACGGGGTCATAGTCGCTGACCGCGAGCGGGTGATTCACTATGCCAGTGGCATTGCTACCAATCTCTACCGTCGCATTGACTATCCAGGCGGACTCCTGGCCCGTCGCCTAGGTGACCTGGGCACTGGAGATGATGACCTGGCCCGGGCTGCCCTGAGACAAATTCAGTGTCTGGAGCAAGAAGAAGAATCTGGCGGTCGCTATTGGGTGAAAAAGGCCATCCCTCTCCTAAACCTGCCTCGCTCGCGTCTCTTTTCTTGGATGAGCTGGAAAAGAAAGCCTGGGGAGCCAAGTCACGTCATATTGTTGGTACATGACTCGACTGAGAGCCGTCGTCGGGAAAAAGAACTCAGAGTAAAGACGGCAATGATCCAGGAAGTGCACCATCGGGTGAAGAACAACCTGCAAACCATTGCCGCTTTGCTGCGCATGCAAGTGCGCCGGATGTCCAGTAAGAAGGCTCGCCTGGCGGTGGAAGAGGCTATTGGCCGTATCCTGAGTGTGGCTGTCATCCATGAGTTTCTCTCGCACCAGGAGTCGCGAGTCATCAACATCAAGGACGTGAGCCATCGCATCCTGACCCAGATGCGCCGGGAGATGCTGGGCCCAGATAGGGATATCTGGCTTGAGTTGGAGGGCCCTCCGATTTTTCTGCCAGCCCGCCAGGCGACTGCCTGTGCTCTCGTCATTAACGAACTGTTGCAGAATGCTGTAGAGCATGGGTTCCATGAAGGAAGTGTGGGCTATGTGAATCTCACGTTGCAGGACGAAGGAGATACTGTCATCGTTCGGGTCCGAGACGATGGAACTGGCCTCCCGGACGATTTTCGCGTGGAAAATGCGGATAGCCTGGGTCTGCAAATCGTACAGACCCTCGTTCAAGAGGACTTAAAGGGTACAATTGAAATGCGTGATGGTGATGGCACTGAAGCCATTATCACTTTCCCCAAAACCATATTCGGAGGTGAAGAAGAGTGGAACGCACACGTGTAATCATTGCTGACGATGAGTCACTTATCCGCATGGATCTGCGGGAGATGCTCCTTAACTTGGGCTACTTGGTGGTAGGTGAGGTGGGAGACGGTCGCAGCGCCGTGAACTTGGCCCGCGAGCTCAGGCCGGACGTGGTCATCATGGACGTCAAAATGCCGGATATGGACGGTATTGATGCTGCCAGGATCCTCACTGAGGAGCGCCTCGCGCCGGTCATTTTGCTCACGGCCTATAGCCAAAAAGACCTGGTGGAGCGGGCTAAAGAAGCTGGAGTGGTGGGCTATATGGTAAAGCCCTTCCGGGAATCTGACTTGGTCCCGGCTATTGAGGTCGCACTGGCTCGCTTCAAAGAATTCGAATCGCTGCACAAAGAAGTGGACGACCTCCAGGTTGCCCTTGAAACGCGCAAGCTGGTGGACCGAGCCAAGGGCATCTTAATGGATTCCCAAGGCCTTAATGAGGCTGATGCTTTTCGCAAAATCCAAAAAATGAGCATGAACACACGCAAGCCGATGAAAGAAGTTGCCGAAGCGATTATTCTGGCGCATCAGGCAGGCGAGTAAGGGGCGCCTGAAAATTGCTGGGGGCGACCAACTGCTAGGAGGGTTTTGCGTGCAACGTTTGCGGATCGGATTGGCCCAGATCAATACCACCGTCGGCGATTTGCGGGGCAATACAGCGCGCGTCACCCGCTTGCTTCAGCGTGCCCGCGAGTGCCAGGTTGATCTGGTGCTTTTCCCCGAGCTGGCAATATCCGGCTATCCCCCCGAGGATCTGCTGCTGAAGCCAAGTTTCATTGAGGCTAACCGGGCTTGCCTGGACGAGCTGTTACCTCACACCCAAGGCCTTACAGCCGTGGTCGGTTTCGTAGATGTGGACAGCGATATCTTCAACGCTGCTGCTGTGCTTCACGATGGGCGGGTAGAAGGTTTGTATCACAAGGTGCTTTTGCCCAACTACGCTGTCTTCGATGAAGTGCGCTATTTCAAGGCGGGGGAAGGATTTCCGCTGTTCGAGTTGGACGGGATTGTCTTTGGGGTCAGCGTGTGTGAGGATATCTGGTATCCGGCCGGGCCACCGGAGAGGCAGGCGGCCGCTGGTGCGGAATTGCTGGTCAACATATCCGCTTCGCCCTATCACCTGGGCAAGATTCAGGAGCGGGAGCGGATGCTGGCTACCCGCGCCGCCGATAACGTGGCCGTGGTCGCCTTCTGCAACCAGGTAGGTGGCCAAGACGAGTTGGTCTTCGACGGCAGCAGTGTGATTGTGGATGAGCGGGGACAAGTCATCGCCCGCGGACAGCCCTTTGCTGAGGACTTTGTAGTGGCTGACGTCGATATGCGTAGTGTCTTTCGCCAGCGTCTCCATGACCCCCGCCGGCGCAAAGGTGAGTTGGCTCACCTTTATCGACCTGATAAACTTCAGAAAATCCACCTGCCTGGCCCTGCATCCCCCATCTCTCGTACGCCATTGACGCCTGTCGTATCACCCCTGCCCGATCGGCTGGGTGAAGTCTACCAGGCATTGTTGCTAGGTACGCGTGACTACGTGCAGAAGAATGGGTTTCAGACAGTGGTGGTTGGCCTGTCTGGAGGCATTGACTCATCGTTGGTGGCCACGATTGCGGTTGATGCTCTGGGGGCAGAGAACGTGGTGGGGGTCTCTATGCCTTCTCGTTATTCGTCCGACCATAGTCTGGAGGATGCTGGGGCGCTGGCTGAGGCGTTAGGTATTCGATATGAGTGCATCAGTATTGAGCCTGCCTTCCGATCTTATTTGGAGATGCTAAGCCAGGTATTCGCCGATACCCAACCGGATGTGGCTGAGGAGAACCTGCAGGCCCGCGCCAGGGGCAATGTGCTGATGGCGCTCAGCAACAAGTTTGGCTGGCTGGTGCTGACTACCGGTAACAAGAGTGAGATGGCTGTTGGCTACGCCACCCTTTATGGCGACATGGCGGGGGGATTTGCCGTCATCAAAGATGTGCCAAAGACCTTGGTTTATGAATTGGCAGTCTATCGCAACCAGACATCCGGCCCGGTCATCCCGGAGCGCGTTTTGACCAAAGCCCCCTCAGCTGAGTTGCGCCCCAATCAAAAAGATAGTGACTCGCTGCCTGAATATGCCGACTTGGACGCTATCTTGCATGCCTATGTGGAGGAGGACCGTGGCTTCCACGAGATGCGGGCTATGGGCTTCGACAAGGAAACGGTGCGACGGGTGATTCGCTTGGTATACCGCAACGAATATAAGCGCCGCCAGGCGCCGCCTGGCGTGCGCGTCACTGCCCGAGCTTTCGGCAAAGACCGAAGGTTACCGATCACTAACAAGTATCAGACTGCAGAGGACGGGTGACAGCAACTAACTCAACCCGCAATGGCCAGTTGGCCCCCAAACCGCCCCAACTCACCGCCGTGCGCGAGATCAGCCGGGCCATCGCCGAGGCATGGGATCTGCCTACCACCCTGGATCTTATTACCCGCCGCGCCACCGAGGTGATGGGCATGGATTCTTGCTCCATTTACCTGCGTGACTTACGTACGGATCGGCTGGTGCTACAGGCGACGACTGGCCTCAATCAGAAGGCGGTCGGGCAGGCCTGGCTGGCCATGGGCGAGGGGCTGACGGGATGGGCCGCTCAGCACCGCGAAGCCGTTGCTATCACCGCCGCTGCCACTGACCCTCGATTTAAACACCTGCCGGGTACCGGCGAGGCCCGCTTTCCCTCACTGATGGCCATGCCGCTCATTAGTCACGACCGCGTCATTGGCGCTGCCAATGTACAGACGGTGGAACCTCGCACCTTCACCGCCGACGAGGTTGAGCTGTTCGCTATCATCGCTGACCTGGCGGCCACGGCATTGGAGAAGGCTCAGACTGTTCGGGCAGCCGTGGTGCAAGAGATGCACCACCGGGTGAAAAATAACCTGCAGACCATCGCTATGCTGCTGCGCCTGCAACTGTCGCAGACCGATCTTGCGCCGCGCGACATTTTGCACGAAACCATCAACCGGGTGCTGAGTATCGCTGCCGTCCACGATATCTTGTCGCAGGAGGGGGTGGGGTTGATCAGCCTGCGCCAACTCATCCAGCAGGTGGCTCACAATGTGGCCACTAATATGACGGCCGTTGGTGTACCGGTGGAGGTGACTGTAAACGGGGACGACCTGCAATTACGCTCCCAACCGGCCACCAGCCTTGCCCTGGTTACCAATGAGTTGCTGCAAAACGCGCTGGAGCATGGTATGCCCGTCACCGGGGGCGCCATTGCCATCCGCCTCCTCGACGAAGGAGAGCAACTCCGCCTTGAGGTACGCGACAACGGCCTTGGCCTCCCCGAAGGCTTTGACCCGCTCCAGGGCGGGGGGTTGGGCCTGGAGATCGTGCGTACCATGGTTACGGAGGACTTGGGCGGTACGTTTAGCCTTACTCCTCGTGAGGACGGCGCCCTGGCCAGAGTAGTCGTTCCCACAGCCAGACTGGGGTGAAGCATGGCCGATGTCCCATCCCTAGCTCCTAATTCCCAGCCTTCAGACTACGACACTCGGTCACTTCGTATTCTCATTGCCGACGATGAGGCAGTCATTCGCCTGGGACTCAAGACAATGCTCGTGGAACTGGGATATCGGGTGGTGGGCATGGCAGCCAATGGCGAGCAGGCTCTGGCGCTGATTGCAGAGCACGCGCCTGATTTGGCTATTCTTGATATAAAAATGCCGGCTTTGGATGGTCTTACCGTCGCCGAGCGCCTGGCTGAAGAGAGCCCGCTGCCGGTGGTGATACTCACTGCATATAGTCAGCAAGCATTGGTGGAACGGGCGGTTGGGGCATCGGTAATGGGATACCTGGTGAAGCCAGTCAGGGAGGAATTGCTTGGTCCGGCTGTAGAACTGGCGATCGCTCGCTTTCAGGCAACGCAGGCAATCCGAGCCGAGTCGGATGACCTGCGCGAGCAGTTGGCTGCGCGTGAGGCAGTTGACAAGGCCAAGCGTCTATTGATGACACGTCTCGGTTGGAGCGAGGCAGAGGCCTATCGCCAGCTTCAGATGGCCGGTCGCCAGTCCCGGCGCTCAATGCAGGCCGTGGCTGAGGCGGTCGTGGCTACCGGCGGCGACTTGTCCGGCCTGTCCTAGTTGTCACTAGGGCCTGTCCTAGTTGTCATTAGGGCCTGTTACGGTGGATGTCTAATTCTAGGTGCAAGCACCCTGACCTGGCGTGGCGATCGGAAAGCATATAACCTTAAAATTTTCGATAGGGGGTTGACATCCTTAATAAAATCTGCTATAGTGTAGCGCGTTAATCAATCGCATCCAGCGGGCGTGACGTAACGCCCATTGAGTGGCCGCGAAGCCCTCAGTTGTGAGTCTCAAGTTGACTCGCGCCTGAGGGCTTCGCGGCGTTTGGATAGAAGAAATCTTTAGCCTGAAGGGAGACTCAATTATGGCACTTACTACATTGCAGAAAGATGTACTGGCAAAGGCAAAGTCGGATGGCGTGAAGTTCGTCAATCTACAGTTCACCGACATTCATGGGATAGTCAAGAGCGTGGGTATCCCAGCCCACCGGCTGGAAGAGGCATTGGAGAAAGGAGTCTGGTTTGACGGCTCTTCGATTCAAGGCTTTGCCCGCATCCACGAGAGCGACATGGTGTTGCGCCTAGATCCGGCTACTTACCGTATCTTACCCTGGAAGTCCCTGGATCGCCCCACGGCCCGTATCATTTGCGACATTTATCGCCCCGACGGGCGGCCTTTTGCTGGCGATCCTCGCTACATTTTGCGGCGAGCCATCGCTAAGGCTCAAGAAATGGGCTTAACCTATAACTGTGGGCCGGAGCTGGAATTCTTCCTCCTTCGCAAGAACGGTGAACGATTACACCCTGCCCCGCACGACGTGGCTGGTTACTTTGACTTTTCGCCTCGGGATCTGGCGGCTGCTGTCCGCTCTGACATCGTGGATGTGCTCCAGGCGTTGGACATCGAGGTGGAGATGGATCACCACGAAGTGGCGACTGGTCAGCACGAGATTGACTTTCGTTATGCGGAGGCGTTGCAGGCGGCTGACAATGCGATCACCTTCAAGTATGCCGTCAAGGCAATTGCGGCTGCCTATGATTTGTACGCCAGCTTTATGCCCAAGCCCTTCTTTGGGCGGAACGGCAGCGGCATGCATACTCATCAAAGCCTTTTCAAAAATGGAACCAACGCGTTCTACGACCCTGACGATGAGTACAAGCTTTCGAAGACCGCCTACAGTTTCATTGCCGGTCAGTTGGCCCACGCCCGCGCCCTGAGCGCCGTCGTCGCGCCGACCGTCAACAGCTACAAACGGCTGGTACCTGGCTATGAGGCACCCGTCTACATCTGCTGGGCGCGTATTAATCGGGCGGCTCTGATCCGTATCCCGAATTATTCAGAGGGCAGAGAGCAGTCCACTCGTGCCGAGCTGCGCTTTCCTGATCCAAGCTGCAATCCTTACTTGGCTTTCGCCGTGATGCTGATGGCTGGCCTGGATGGCATCAACCAAGAAATGAAGCCCCCAGCGCCCGTGGAGGAGGATGTGTACCACTTCGACGACGCCAAGCTGGTTGAGCTGGGCATTGAGCAGTTGCCTGGCTCTTTGAAGGAAGCGATTGATGAGCTCAAGGCTGATCAGGTTCTGATGGATGCCTTGGGTGAACACACCGGCTCGGGCTTTGTGGAGGCAAAGCAGGCTGAGTGGGACGAATACCGCATTCAGGTGTCGGAGTGGGAGCTAGGCCGGTACCTGGAGACGCTATAAATGGCTGGTACTGGCCGGGTAGCCGGCCAGGGCATCTATTGATCAAATACGAGGCTCCCTGGAAACAGGGAGCCTCGCGGTTTTTGGGGCTGCGGTGGGCAACCTGTCAGCCTCTCACGCGAATCCTTCCTGTTGAGGACAAAGCAACTGTAAAAAATGCGATGATAATACGGCTTGAAATGAGATTTGTGGTAAAATAGGGGTAACCGCAAATCTGCTACCCCGTAAGCTAATTGCGGGGGGACATACTTATAGAAAGGAGCAAGGCTATGCTAGTTTATGAACGTATGAGCAGGCATCCTCTGACCGTGAAGCCAGACACGCCAGTGGATACCGCGCTCAAGCGAATGCGGGAGGAGAAGATCCGTCGCTTCCCGGTTGTCGATAATCAAGGCAAGCTGGTAGGTATCGTCTCGGACAAGGACCTGCTGTACGCCGCGCCGTCGCCAGCCACATCGCTTTCTATTTACGAATTACACTATCTCTACTCGCGCATAACGGTCGAAGAGGTGATGACGCGCAAGGTGATCACTGTAGAGGATACCGACCCTCTCGAAGAAGCGGCACGTATCATGGTAGATAACAAGGTGGGCGGGCTGCCAGTAATGCGCGACGACAAGCTGGTAGGCATCATTACTGAAACTGACATCTTCAAGACGTTCATGGAAATGATGGGCGCTCGCGATGAGGGATTGCGTCTCACGTTGCTCTGCCCTGATCAGCGCGGAGAGCTGGCAGCGCTTACCAGCGTCGTAGCGGAGCTGGGCGGGAACATTGGTAGCTTGGGCACCTTCTGGGGAGAGGATGCTTCGAGTGCAATCGTTACTATGAAGGTGTCGGGCGTGGAGAAGGACGCAGTCGTAGAGAAGATAAAACCCCATGTTCTGGAAGTGATCGATGTGCGTGCGGTTTAGAAGGTTCGACTAGACGACGTTCTCTAAGGTGAACCGCCACTCGTCGTATCCAGAATTTGTACCAGGCCGGTGCTGCCGTCCAGGAGTACCAAGTCGCCATCTTGAAAGCGGTCGGTGGCATGGGGGATGTTGGCTACGGCCGGTAGGCCAAACTCCCGGGCGATGATGGATCCATGCGACAGGAGCCCGCCTGTTTCTACAATCAGCCCCCGCGCTTGGGGGAAGATGGGGAACCAAGCGGTATCTGTAGAAGGGGTGACCAGGATCGCCCCTTCTTGCATGAGGACTGAATCACTGGGTCGTCGCAGGACAATGACGCGACCTTGCACCTGACCAGGGCTGATGGGCAATCCCGATAGCACCGATGATAATGCTGGTCCCCCCAGCCCGTGACCTGGCACCAGCCGGGCTATATCTGACTCTCGCAGGGTATAGGGCATCTCGGTGGCGGCATAGGTCTGGTAGGTCTCGCGACGGGCACTCACCAGCGCGGATAGGGCGGGCCCTACTTCGGCCTCGGCCATAAGGGCTCGCTCCACTTCTTCCATAGTCAGCCAATAATAGTCCCCCGGCTGCACCAGCCAGTTTCGCGTAACCCATCGCTCCGCCAGTTTCAGGTCCCACATGCGGCAGTCAGTCATAGATCGCCCGTACAGGTCGCGCAATCTAGCCCGCATTCTTGCCAGTCTATGCAAACGTCTGAAAACTGGACGGGCCAGCCAATACCGCCAAGGCTTTATTCTCTCCAGCCCTTCAGCAGAGCGCAAGCTTGCCCAGCGGCGCATGCTGCCCTGCTCATGGTCGTTGGTCACTGAGCTGGGGTGCGGTCGGCTGGCGCTGGTTTCTTGTCGATCGGGCAGCGCTTCGGTGTTGGCTATTTGAGCCACTGTTGAAAGTAATAGGGCTGGGTCCTCACTGTAACGGGGCCAGCCAGGGTCAGACTCGAAGGTAGCAGCGTGCCCATGGTGCACCATAAAATCATCAAAAGCAGCTAGAAAGGAGGTGCCGGCCAGCGCCAGGCGATAGTGGTCGAAGCTGTCGCCAGGGTCAGTCAGATAGTGCCTGACCTGCTCTTCGGCTTGTGCACTTCTGGCCAATTCCAGTAGCATGCGTCCGTACCGCCCACCGCCCGCCTTCGTGCTAGCCTCAGTGGCCTCTCTAACAAGCTGGCTTATATCATGCGAGAAGGATCCCAAGGCTTGGGCTAAGCCAGCCAGGGCCATGACGGCGGCTGCTGACAGCACAGAGTCGGCTTGGTTCATCTGGCTGCTCAACTGGGTACGCAGTCGAAAGCGGGTCAGTAGGTCGGCGGGCGATGGGTTGGCCCAATCGGTGCCCAACAACGAGCGGCGCACCTCGTCTGCGAGACTCTCGAAGCGACTTACCCAGGCTCTGGCCCGCAGACTGCGCAACAGCAATCGGGTGGTCGTGAGGCGAGCTGCCCATGCCTGTCGCCAATCAATGCCGGAAGTGTGTTCCAGATCACAGGGCAATTCAGCATGGCCGATGATCCACAACAAGCCGGGCGGATTCAGTCCACTTTGCCCTAGCAGGCGACGAGCCATAGTCAAGTTGAGGTAGGGCCGCCCATAGATGATTCTGAGATATGGCCCGGTGTTTTCCAGGTTGAAACCCAGCTCGTTGAGAAAGGATAGGGCACGATCCTGGGTGCGCTCCAACAAAGAGGCGCACATAGGGGAGGGAAGGTCAGGCAAAAACTCGCGGTGATTGGCCCGGCTCCATTCCGCATCAAATGGGGGGGTAGCGCTGGGCAACACGGTGATAGGACGCGTCTGAAAGAAGAGCAGCTCCTCATCCACCCCTGGCTCCTGTCGAGTGATGGCCCATTCGACGTCTTGTGGAGCGGCCATCAGGGCCTCGATGTGTTCCAGGTATTGGGCCAGCTTTCGCAAATGCGGGACTGACAGCGGACCACGACTATCCCCAGTGGGCGAGGCACGTTGGGGTGGGGGAGACGTATGGCCCGGCGTCCAATCCAGCACTGGGTAGTCTGGCCCACGCTTGGCCAGCCTGTAGCGGGCAGGTGTGATCTGGCCACCAGCTACCCTGCCGCCGTGTCCAAAGGCGGCTTCAATAATCAGCTCATCACTGGCGCCCGAGACTGGGTTGATGGTAAAGGCAACCCCGGACGCTGTCGGCTGGATGAAAGGCTGGATGAGGACGGCCAGGCGAATGGATTGGATGGAAATACCGCATTGCCGGCGGTATTCCAGGGCTGGTTTGGATAGCGCAGAAGCCCAACAACGGCTCAGGCTGATAGGTATCATCTCGCGGGGTACGCCCAACTCGGTCAGATGAACGCCGGAGAAGGCATGTCGGCGGGCATCTTCGTCTACGGCGGAGGAACGGACGGCGAAGGACTGGGTGTCGGGGAAAACTTCAGCCAGCCGCTCACGCAGTGCACGCATCAATTCGCGGGCCAGCGGGCTGGTCTTCAGGGCATCGGACAGCCAACCCAGGGCGCCTTCGGTGACCGCCACATCGGGGGAACCGGCCCAAAGGGGCGTGAACTGGTGATGCCGAAGCTGCATCTCAAAGAAGGCAGTCGTCACTACCAGCCCTGGGGATACTGGTAGCCCACGCCGGCGCAGGGTGGCTAGATTAAAGGCTTTACCCCCTACCAGGGGCAAGTCGCTCCCTTGAATTTCATCCAGCGTCCTAAGCAACGGAGCCGTCATAGACGTTTGGCGCGCGACTCAAAACCAGCCAAACTGGCCAGTGTAAGCAACACCGCAGCGGCTGGCATCAAGCCAGTACATACAGTTGCCTGGTAGTTGGGGGGTTCCAGAACGAGGCTGGCGCTGGGGCCCAGTAGCATCAGAATCAGGCCGAAGACCAGGCTGCCATAGTAGCCGCCACTTCGGCGGCGGGCAAGTTGCCATGCCAAACTGAGTGCAGTGAATCCAAACACGACGAAAAACAGGCTCATAGGCAGCCAGGCTATCTGAATGAAGCTCAGGTTCTGTATGATGCCTCTGGCGCGCAGCAGCATGCCTGCGAACTGAAATAGGGAAGCTATCCCGCCACCCATGAAAAAGACAGAAATACTGACCCAAAATGCGACCACTGGCCAAAGTGTCGCCGGTGCCGGTGGGCGCGAGGTGGCTGTTGCACTAGCTGCGGCCGACGAGGTACTACCTGGCTGGGTGCCATTGGCCGACAGGGCGGCCAGCCGCTCACGGGCGAGAGCGTTACTTGGGTTAATGGTCAGGACATTTTCCAGACAAATTAACTGATCGTCAACGTTGTCGGTCACAGTGCTGAGCCACAGCCAGCCCAGCTCGTTGCGCTGGTCAAGCTCGACAACGCTCAGCAGCAATTCATAGGCCTGTGGCCGATGGCCCGCTTGGGCAGACGCTACCCCTTGGGCCAGCAGCCGGTTGACCTCAGATGGACTCGACAATTCTGATCTCTCCTTAAGCCGCCACGATACCACCACTTAGATTTGAGACAAAATCTCTTCCAGGTCGCCACTTTGGTAGATTTTGCGTTCGATATTGGCGAAGAGATCAGGACGCCGTTTTAGAGACCCGCCCTCGGCACAGTAGGTGTCCGAAATTTCCCATTTGATCAGCCTGATTTCACCTTGATCGATCTCGGTGCCGGTCATGCCGTTGGTGTGAACGCAGCAGCCATCGTTGAAATAGCAGGGAAGGGGGTTATCTTCGATACGGGAGACCTCTTTGTCCTCTTCAAGTTCCTCGGTGGAGGCCCCGATGACTTGGTTGATGCGCGCGATGGCGGCTGGTAACAGGAAGTGCAGGTAGGGATCGGTGGTGGATCTGAGCTGCCTGAGCAAATCGTCCCGCATGAGCTTAAGTTGAAAAGTTTTGGAGAAAGACCGGAACATAGGCCGGTGAGTGTGGCCTGCGATAAGAAGCAGGCGATTGGCTTTGGCCCACTCGTAGAGATACTTGTCGCGGTTGCGACGGACCAGGTTGTTTTCGGCAGCCCGATTGCTCATCAACCCCAAGGTGCTTTGTAAGGGACGCCAGAGGTAGCGGACTACCACGCGGCTGAAACCTGCCCGCAGTTCAGAGAATGGATCGCCTTGATGTCCGTGTGTAATAAAGATTCGGTTGCCTAAGAAGACGGCCGGATGTACCTGGATAGGGCCCAGTACTGGCACCAAATGTTTCTTGACTAGCTGTGGGTCAGCCCAATCCAGGTCATGGTTGCCGTAGATACGGGTATAGTGTCCACTTCCTTGCCTGGCGAAATGGCGCTCCATGGCAAAAGCCGTGCTCTCGTAGGCCTCAATAATGGCCGTGTATTCAGCTTCCCAGCCCTCTTCTACATCACCGTTCAAGATCAGCCGATAACCTCGG
This sequence comes from Anaerolineales bacterium, assembly GCA_020343875.1. Lineage (GTDB taxonomy): Bacteria > Chloroflexota > Anaerolineae > 4572-78 > NAK82. The sequence goes on from CP070811.1 coordinate 4,517,330, forward strand.
TCCAGGTAGTATTGCAGCGCATATCCGTAAATCATTTCGTTGCGCTGAAAATCGTCGCTGCCTTGTTCCCGGTCCCCTTTGTGGATGTCGCTGAAGATGACGTAGCGGTCGGACTTAATTTGGTAATCGGAAATGTGTAGCGCATCTTTTCGACTTTCGTTGAGGGATGTGAAGGTGTGCTCGCGCTCGCGCTCGCTTTTTTGGGCCACAGGTTCCCCCTTTCGATACGTTCCGTATTTCCTCAGAAGCCAATGGCGATTTGCTGCGGGTCCACAAAGTCGTTGAAAGGGTCAATGCGAACCTCTTCGTGAATGAGCCCGGCCCAGAAATTCACCAAATCTTTGCTGGCTGCAGGTACCTCTACGATCTGGATACTGCCCGTAACGATCACTCGTTGACCGGGCATCAGATAATAATAGGTCTGGCCATCAATCACCCGGCTTTCCATCTCGTCCAAACGGCCAAGTCCCCAGCGATAGGGATAGGCGTAGCTCGGATTTCCTTCGTAATCGATGCCTACCCGCCAGGCGCCCGGCGACTGGAAGGCATCCAGGGTGTTGAAATTCTGGTCGCTGCGATAATGAGTGCCCGAGTCGGGACCTGTGGTGCGGATGGGCACCAGCCCCGTGTTTTCGACGGTGAGTGTGAAGGCCAGGGTGCTGCCCAGCGGAACTACTTTGTCACCTGTCTCCGGGTTGAAGAAGTCAACATCAGCGTTAACGATGTCGGCCCGCGGCAGGCCGCCGTCTTGGATGGTGAGGGTGCTGGTGACCACCGTGCGGTTGCCCACCCGGTCCACTGCCTCGGCCCGCACAATGTAGTCACCATCCGGAGGGGGGTCGGCGCCCAGATCGACGCCCCCCTCGTAGTCGTAGGTATGGAAGCCAGGTTCTCCAGGTTCGACGTCTCGTTCTGTCTCGGCCACCGGGTACTTCTGGTCGTCGGGGCCAAGCAGATAGACAGCTACGTTGGCTTCCTTGCTCAGGTAGTAATTGATGGTCACCCGATCGTGCTTGCCGTCCTGGTTAGGCGTGAAGACTTGGGGGTAGACGCTGAAGCCTCTCAACTCGGGGCGTTGGGTATCGGCGTCTTGGATGGTAAGCGTGCCTTCGGACTGCGCGCTGGCCCCGTTGTCGGTGACAGCTTCCACGACCCAGGTGTAGCGCCCGTCAGTCAACATGCCCCCGTCCACTACGCCCCCAAAGTCCACCCGGTAGCTGCCGGCCGAGCGACGTCGGCTCTGCCGGAAATAATGACGCTCCCCATTTTCATCTATCAGGTAGATGGAAAGATCTGCGCTGCGCGAGAGCTGGTAGGCAAAACGAGTCACATCTTCCAGCCCATCGGCGTTGGGAGTGATTACCTCCGGTTGTACTGATACACCATATAGCAGGGGGCGTGCTGCGCACGCAGGCACCAATAGGAACAATGGCAACAGCCAGTAGCCAGCAGCAGGGATCAGCCTGCGATGGGTGACGAGCGTGGCTAAGTAGCGAATGGTCTTCAAGCGTGAAACTCCATTCTACTATTATATGTTAAGCACGATTTTAGCGTACCACAGGGATTCTCCCCTGTCAAGTTACCTGACAACTTCAACGCCTATCAGCGTGGCCTGAGGCGAGCCGTCGATCAGCGGTACCTGCGCGCCGGACACATCGCGCATACCGGCCACCAGCGTATAGCGCCCGGCAGGAGAGGCGGGATTCAGGTTCACGTCGAAGTCCGAGCGAATGACCTGCCCCGGCTCCCAGCGACTCGATGGATGGAAGTCGAAGGTGTCGTTGGAGCGTTCCAGTGAAGCGCCCCACACCTGCCCCAGCTCGTCTACCAGGCGGACAAAAGGGGTATAATCGTGGATCGGGGGCGTGTCGGCGGTCCAGTACAGAATCACGTGGACCCAAGCGCTGGGAGGATGAAAGATCTGATCAGTAGCGTAGGTCTCGGTTTGGGGAGCGAGGAAGCCGGTCAGTTCTAACCCGCCCTCAAAGCTGAAACTCACCGGCGTAGCAAAGTCAGGAAGATGATCCGACACATAGCCAGGGGCATAGGCGCGCACGCCGGTCAGCCCTGGCGGGTAGAGTTCGGTGACTGCCGGATAGCGGGCAGCCAGCCAGGCGTTGACCCGATGCTCAGGATCGGCCAGCTCGGTGTGCGATTCGACCAGCCAGACCACAGGGTGTGCGTCGCTGATGGCCGTCAGCGGCGCGTCGAGATCGGTGCTCTCATCTACAGAACCGAACACGGCGTAGGTCTGGCCCGGCCCTCGGAAGTAGTATTGCAGCGGGTAGCGGGTCCAATCCGGATGGATCAGGATAGCATCCTCCGGGCGGGCGTGGGTCGCCAGATAGCCGACTGTTTCGCGCCAGGCTTCTTTGCGAGCCGGGGGGCTCCACTGACCGGGCAAGGGGAGCAGTGTGAAGGCAATGGGCAGCACAAAGCACAGGGCAGGCAGCAAGGAATGGGTGATTGGTGATCGCTGCTTGGTCAATAGGGATGTGGCCTGCAGGCGGGTGGCCAGGTTTACGGCCCCGGCGGCGACAGCAATCAACAACCAGGGGACCATGACGATGAAGTATCGTTCGCCGAAGAAGGCAACCTGATTGCGATAGAGTAACGCAGTAGAGATGGCAAAAGGCGTCAGGAGCAGCAGAGCGACCAGAAGTTGAGGCTTGGTGGACGTGGATGATGCAAAAAGGCGGCCACGGCGTGGAACGAGAATACCCATCACCAAGAGAGTTGACATAATAATATTAACAATGATTATCAAGTTGGGCGATAGGGCAGCTTTCCAGATGCTGAAGGCACTCAGCAACCACCAGGTGCGTGCCCCCAAGCCGCTCAGCGGGTCGCCGGGGCCGGCTTCAGCGCTGGCACGCCACGTGGCCAGCGCTAGCGGCCCGAAAAGCACAGCTACGGTCAGCATCGTTAGCACAAAGGCAAACCAGGTCCGCCGCGAGCGGCGGAAGGCCAGCAGCAGATACAAGCCATGGGCAGGCAGCAGGAAGCCGGTGTAAAGATGGGTGTATAGGCCAGCCAGGGCACACAGGCCATAGGCGAGCCAGTAAAGATCTGCGCCCCTATGTTTATGTTGCCGCCGGGAAGCAGGCGCCGCGGCACGTAAGAAAAACCAGGTGCCCAGGGTAGACAGGAGCACCGCCTGGGCATACATGCGTGCTTCCTGCGAATACCATACCAGGAAGGGATTAAGCGCCGTCAACGTTGCGGCCAGGACCCCAACGCGTCGGTCAACGAACATGCCGGTCGCCAGCCGGTAGACAAGGGGGACCAGCAGGGTCCCCAGCAGCACCGAGGGCAGCCGCACGGACGCTTCACCACCCCCATGGGGGAACAGGAGCCGCCAGTAGTGTAAGGAGAGGTAATATAGCGGCGGCAACCGATCCTCCACCAGGTTCATGCTGACTTCCAGAATGCGAGGAACGCTGGAATCTGCCCAGTGCACGCTCATGGCTTCGTCGAACCACAGGCTGTGGTAGGTGAGCTGATTCAGCCGTAGGGCCAGACCCAGGGCCGTTAGCGCCAGTGGCAAGCCAATGCGCAGCAGTCTGCTCACGATGTCAGCCTCCACCGGCAGGCAAATGCAGGGGAAGTATCACGCGGTCTGCAGAGCCATCCCCCAGCGGCAGGCGAGGCAGGCTGGGATCACTGGCGTCGTACAGGCCTACCTCAATCCAGTAGTCGCCGGCTGGCAGATCGGGTGGCAGGGAGAGAATCACTCGATCAGGTATAATCTGACCCGGTCGCCACTCGTGGGTGGGGCGAGGCGGCAAGTGATCGGCGTTTACCAGAGTCTGCCCGGCCGGGCCGAGCAGGTGCACGAAGAGGGTGTAGTCCGCCTCAATCCTGGTCATCCCCTGCCAGAAGAGAATGAGCTCGGTGCTGGAAGTCTGCCGCAGACCCAACAACTGGACCTGACCGCCGAAGTCGGCCCGGGTCGGCTGGGTGATGAAGCCTTCCAGGTTAAAACGAGCGTCGGGCCCTAGCTTATAGTGGTAGAGCTCCATGTGCCAGAATTGGCCGTAATCGTCCTGAGTGCCCAGCGTGCCCAGGTAGAGAGGCAGCACGTCGAACGGGTCGGTCACTTCGTTCTGCCAGCGGACCAGCCAGGCGCCTCCTTTTCCGTGCAGTAGGCGCTCCAACTGGTCACCCACCGACAGATCGATGGCAGCGTTTACGTCCAGGATCTCGATGTCTGGCAGGCGCTGCCAGCCACCCCAGCCGTAGTAATAGGCCCAGGCGGGGAACATGTGCCCGGAATTGAGAAGCACTGTCTCATCGGGGCCGATTCGCTCGCGCACAATCTGGGCCGTGATGCGGAAGTCGGCTTTGTTGAACTGGTTGACGCGGTAGGGTGCGAACCAGTTCTGCAATGAGTAGACTGAAGTGACCAATATGTAGATGAGGGCAGCAATAGGGATAAAACGTAAAATGCTAAACTTAAGACGTGATCGCTGACCCAGGATGGATGAGAGACTGCCGGCGATGAGCAGAATAAAGGCTGGCGAGGCGAGCATGGCGTAGCGCGGGTTGAACTTGGGGGTACGAGAGGCTAGGAGCAAGATCAGGGCAACGGGAACTAGGAGGTATAAGAGCAGAAAAACCAATGAGGAGGAACGGGTAATGAGATGGTTGCGTTCTGGCCCCTCGTTACTTTTAACTCGTCCCTCATTACCTACTAGGGCCACCAGGCCAACCAGAAGGATGATCCCATAACCGACTGCCAGCCAAATGCCAACCTCTTCTGTTACCGTTTCGCCCAGGCTGAAGGCGACGAACATCTTCAGGGCAAGCTCTCCAATCTGGAGCGAGCCGGGCCAATAGCTGGTGTCAATCCCGTAGCGGGTGAGCAGGAAGGGCAGCCATGGCAGATAAAGAACGACGATAGCGATGGGGATAGCGAGTGAGGTCAAGGTTAAGACTGAGGCTGAGGTGCCTGGCCTCGACTTGCCGGCGGCGCGGATCTGAAGCCACCCTGCGTAGAGAGCGTAAAGAGTGTGAGCGGCCAGCAGGAAGAAGGCGAAATAGTGGGTATACAGGGCGGCCACAGCGCTCAGGACATAGGCCCAGGTGAGGGACGATTGGAGATTAGGTGATTGGTTTTTTAGCAGGCGTAGCAACAAGTAGCTGCTTAGCAAGCCCAGGAAGGTGAGCAGGGTGTACATGCGGGCTTCCTGGGCGTAGTACACGTGCAGCGGAGATAGGGCCAACAACAGACTCGCCAGCCAGGAGGCCCGCTTCCCCAACAGTTGCCGGGCTGTGACCCACAGCAGGGGGACACTGATCATCCCGAAAAATACCGAGGGGAAGCGCAGCGCGTATTCGCTAGTGCCTGCCAGGCGCGTCCAACCCCAGAGCAGATAGTAATACAGAGGCGGCTGGATGTCGTCCGCCGTCCATACTGTCAGAGCCGGCAGCGACTTGCCGGTCAGGTACCAGCTTACCCCTTCGTCGTACCAAAGGCTCTGGGCCGGCAGCTGGTAGACGCGCAGGCCGAAGCCCAACAGGAGCAAGCCCAGCCAGACCAGGCTGGGCTGGATGGTACTACGCCGGGCGAGTTGGGGAGGGGCGTTGTAATCATTCACAGCGTGGGCATGTTACCACACGTGTGGAGAGGGGACAAAATAACTGCGGCTGGTGCACTCCTAAATGACGGGTGTCAAAAGATTGTCCCGCGATTATAGGCGTGGAATGATTCTACCAGGCAGGCGGGTTCAAGTTTTGCGCAAGATGCTAAATCTACATGATCTCCAGCGTGACTCGCTTACGCTCCTTGGCGGCCGCAACGCGCAGCAGGGTGCGCATTGAATTGGCCACTCGCCCCCCTTTACCGATGACCCGGCCCTTGTCATCTGGCGCCACGCTCAGCTCAAAGATCGTTGCACTGGCTCCGTGGACCTCACGTACGATGACGGCATCGGGCTCGTTGACCAAGGACTTGGCTATAAGCTCGATCAGCTCCTTCGTGGTGCACATTGGATTTGCCTCCTTCCGTGAAGGGGTAGGGGATATATGGGATACAAGCCGGGAAACAGGCAACCCTAAGCTATGAAGCCAAAAATTTCGCAAAGTTGCTATTGAACTTAGGCGGTAATAATGTTATACTAGCTATATTCCATCCAGCTCTTATTTGCTTCCAATAATAACATACTTTTCGCCCTTCAATCCGTCATTTTCGACGGATACGGCCCCAGAGTCCGCAGCCGATGACGACGCCCGTCCCTGACAAAGAGCAGATCATCTACCTTGTCAAGCGTTTGCTCAGCCGCTCTGGTCTGACCATTGACCAGGCAGTGGCCCGCATGCAGGCCCAAGGCTGTGACGTGACGCGGTCCACCTTCGAGAATCGCTTTACCACCCGGGCTGACCAAAAACCGAACGTTGAACCGGACTGGCTGCTGGCTTTGATTGCTGCCTTCACGTTGCGCTTGGCCGATAACGAGCGCTGTACCGCCGCCGAAGCGGTCGAGTTGGCTCGGCTGGCTCGCTTGCCGATCGACCAATTCGTGGCCCTGGAGCGTTTTTTCCATGAGGCCGAGTTTGCCCAGGCCTATGCTCGCCACGCTCCGACCCTGGGCCCCACCGCCGGATATGCAGACTGGCCAGTTGGCGCCCGAGCCGAGATGCTTCAGCCTGAGAAGGAATTCGATGCCTTCTTGAGTTGCTGGCCCGAAAACGAACTAGCCGTGCATGAGTTGGCTGACTACCTGGCAGCGGCTGGTCTGCGGCTCAGCCCGGATATCGGCTATCTCACCCCCGACGCGCTCTGGCCCCTCCACCTGCACCAAGCTCTACTTCTTTGCCACGTCTGGCTCCTCTGTCTCGGCTCCCCAACGGAGAGCGGTTGGACGCCGCCGGAACTACGCGATTCCCCCTCTCTGCAAGCTGATGTGAAGCTCATCCCGGTCCTATTGCCTGGCGCCCGCTGGCGCCAGCGTAGTCACCTGCCACCATGGCTGCGACACATCCCCTGGATCGAGTTTCATAAGAACGTAGGTGACGAGGTGGCCCTGCGCCGGCTGTTGGCGACCATTCGGGCCAGTGTGCCTGGCGACCTGGCGGCTACAGACCAGCCGCTCGACAAGCGCTGCCCTTACCGGGGTCTGCACGCCTTCGACGAGAAACACGCCGAGTTTTTCTTCGGGCGTGAGGCGGATACCGAATGGCTGCTGGAGGCGCTGCAACAGAGCCGCTTCCTGGCTGTGGTCGGCCCTTCGGGCAGTGGTAAATCCTCGCTAGTGCGGGCCGGCTTGATCCCCGCTTTGCGCCGGGGAGATTGGCGAAGCTGGGGCGATTCCCCACCCTTGGGGCAACCGGAGGGAGCCTACGGGCAGATAGTATCCCCAGATGCTGGACCGGCCGAGATCACCAGTCGCGAATGGGTGATCCAGACTCTTGAGCCGGGCCGACGCCCCATGGCAGCACTGGCCTTGGCCCTGTTGAAGTGTAGTCAGGGGAGGCTGGGCCGGGGCTGGCAGGCATTGGTCGAGGAATTGGGGGCTGGCGAAGAGGGCCTGCATAGACTGAGCCAGGAAGCCTTGGCCTGTGACCCAGGCAAGAGTCACTTGGTTTTGGTGGTGGACCAGTTCGAGGAGATCTTCACCCTGTGTCAGGACGAAGGGGCGCGCCAGGCCTTCATCGCCAACCTGCTACACGCCGCTTCGCTGCCGGAGGGGCGGACGGTAGTTGTCCTCACTATGCGGGCTGACTTTTACAGCCAGGCAGCCACCTACCCGGACCTGGCCATTTACCTGGCCGACCACCAGGCCTTGATCAGCCCTATGACCAGGGCCGAATTGGCCCAGGCCATCACCCGACCAGCCCCAAAGGTGGGACTGGGCTTGGAGCCGGGCCTGGTGGAGCGGCTGCTGGTCGACGCGGCGGCCGAGCCAGGCGCGCTGCCTCTCTTGCAGCATACCTTGCTGGAGCTATGGGAACGCCGACAGGACGGCAGATTGACATTCGCCGCTTACCAGGAAATCGGCGGCTTGCAAGGGGCGATCGCCCGGCGGGCGGAGGGTTTGCTGGCTGATTTCACCCTTCCGCAGCAGGCGATCGTGCGCCGGGTGATGCTGCGACTGACGCGGTTGGGGGAAGGGACTGCAGATACCCGGCGGCGAGCGGCGTTGACTGAGCTGGCTCGGACGCCGGAGGAGGAGGCAGATGTTCGCCAGGTGGTGACCCGGCTGGCGGACGCGCGTTTGGTGACCACCTCGCTCAACCCGGAGACGGGTGAAGAGACGGTGGATGTGGCCCATGAGGCTCTGATCCGGAGCTGGCCGACCCTGCAGAGCTGGTTGACCGAAGACCGGGAGGCTCTGCGCCTCCACCAGCGCCTGGCCGAAGCGACCTTGGAGTGGGAACGTACCAGCAGAGACGAGAGCTACCTGTACCGGGGTGCCCGCTTGGCGGCGGCTGACGAGTGGGCTGCAAGCCACGCCGATGAGTTGAACCAGATGGAACACGCCTTCCTTTCGGCCAGCCTGGTTGCTCGCCAGCGGGAAGCAGCCATCCGTGAGCGACGGCGGCAGCGAATTGTGCTGGCCCTGGTTGCCGGTTTAGTGGTGACATTGGCCCTGGCCCTGCTGGCCTTCAGCCAATGGCGGCAGGTGGAACAAGAACGCCGCTTGACCCTCTCTCGCCAGCTGGCGGTGCAGGCCCGTGAGACTCTGCTTGAGCGACACGACCTGGCCTTGCTGCTAAGTGCGGAGGCCTTCAACATTGCCGACACCTTCGAAGCGCGCAGCAGCCTGCTGACTGTCTTGCAGGCCAGTCCCCACCTGGTAACCTTCCTGCGGGGTCATAGTGGCTGGGTGTGGAGCGTGGCCTTCAGCCCCGATGGAGACACGCTGGCTTCGGGGGGTGCCGACGGGACGATTATCCTGTGGGATGTGACCAACAGGCAGCCGCTGGGTCCGCCCCTTACCGGCCACAGTGATTGGGTTAGGTGCGTCGTCTTCAGCCCGGACGGTGAACGCCTGGCCTCGGGTAGTGAGGATGGCACCATCACGTTGTGGGATGGCGAAACCCGCCTGGCATTGGGCCCGCCCCTGGTCGGCCACACCAGTTTCGTGACCGATGTGGCCTTCAGCCCTGATGGGAAGACCCTGGCTTCGGCCAGTGGTGATGGGACGGTCATCTTGTGGGATGTGGCCACTGGGGAATCGCTCGCCGCCCCTCTGAGTGGGCATACCAGTTTTGTATTAAGCCTGGCCTTCAGCCCGGATGGCAAAACCCTGGCATCGGGCGGAGCGGACAACAGCATCGTCTTGTGGGATATCACCCAGCTTGGATCGGCCACCGGTCAACCACTGGCTCACGCTCTCACCGGTCACAAAGGCGCTGTATTTAGCATCGCCTTCAGCCCGGAGATCCCAGATGTCATGAAAGACAGAGTGGGCACGGGAGGCGAAATACTGGCCTCGGGGAGTGCGGACGGCACCATTATGCTGTGGGACGTCGACGCCCGCCAGCCTCTTGGATCGGCCCTCACCGGCCATCAAGGCCCCGTATCCAGCTTGGCCTTCAGCCCGGATGGCCAGACCTTGGTCTCGGGCAGCGAGGATCGGACCCTTATTGTGTGGGATGTGAGCACCGGTCGGTCCCGCGAGCAGCCCTTTGCCGGACACGCTGATCGGGTGCTGGATGTGGCCTTTAGCCCTGTTGCCCTGACGGGTCCAGGCACCCAAGAGGGCACGGGGGCTCAAATGATGGCGTCAGCCAGTGCTGACGGCACGCTCATCTTGTGGGATGTCAACGCCCACCAGCCGCTGGGCCACACCCTCAGCGGTCACACCCAGCCGGTGAACAACTTGGCCTTCAGTTCCGATGGGAAGACACTGGCCTCGGGAGGTATGGATGACACGATCATTCTGTGGGATGTAGATTCTGGCCAACCCCTTGGCCAGCCCCTCGTCGGCCACGAGGAGGTTGTGACATTGGTGGCCTTTAGCCCCGACGGCCAGATTCTGGCCTCGGGGAGTACGGATGACACAGTCATCTTGTGGGATGTGATCACTCGTCAACCGCTGGGCCCGCCTCTGATCGAGTATGAGACACCGGTCAGAGGCCTGGTCTTTGTTCCAAGTGCAGGTACGCCACAGGGCACAGGTACCCAACAGGGCACAGGTGGTTACGTTCTGGCCACGTCCGGTGAAGGGGAGGAGAAGATTATCCTGTGGGATGTGACCACCAGCCAGCCGCTCAGTGTAACCCTAAATACGGGAGATGCAGTGACGGCTCTTGCTTTAGGCCCAGGTGTCCCAGGCGGCACACGGGCTCGGACGCTGGCTTCGAAGAGCGCCGATGGGAGGACCATCACCCTCTGGGATGTGGCCACTCTCGAGCCCCTTGACCCGCCCTTCACCGGACCCATCGACGGGCAGTTAAGCATGGCCTTCAGCCCAGAGGGTCACAGGTTGGCCTCGGGCGGGTATGATGGGAATGTCATTTTGTGGGATGTCCCCAGCCGTCGCTCCATCCGCCAACCGCTGACCGGTCATACCGGCCAGGTAAAGAGTGTGGCCCTTAGCCCAGATGCTCGCACCCTGGCCTCGAGCGGCGAGGATGACGCTATTATTCTGTGGGATGTGACAAGTCACCGGCCGCTGGGCGCCCCGCTCGTCAGCCAGGGTTATGTGAGAAGCCTGGCCTTCAGGCCCGATACCCAGAGCCAGCAAGGAGGCGATGGTCAAATACTGGCTTCGGGCGGAAGCAACGACGGGACCGTCCTCCTGTGGGATATCAGCCCCGGCTCGTGGCAGGAGCGCGTCTGCCGCAGGGTAGCCCGCAACCTTTCCATGGAGGAGTGGGAACGCTATCTGGGGAATGAGCCGTATCGTGCTACCTGCCCCCAAGCGCCGTTGCCTGCCCCGGACAGTGAAGCTGAGACTTTGCCGCCGACGTCTGCCGATAGCCTGGCGCCGGTCGACTCCGCGGCCCTCGAGCAACCGGGTGCGGGAGGGGCGATGATCATCGAAACATTCGACTCCAGCCAGGGATTTGTTCAAACCAGCCCCAACGTTTATATCGCGGACGGGCAGGTGATTTGGCATTTCGAACGTAGTGACGGAGAGCAATACGTCTATCGCAGTATCCCCCCCTTTAGCGGAAATGTGCGCCTGGTCGCCCGTGGGCAGATTGATGACTGGACCAGCAATTGCGCGGCTCAAGCGGGGGTCGGCAGCGGGCCAGGGTCCGGCGTTGCCATAGCATTTTCCGCCTTCGGTGGCGGCTGCCCCGCCGAGAGTGCCCTAATAGATGCTTTTACGGGAGTCTCCTTGGAACACTATGAGAAGACAGTCTGCGAATATACCGGAGACTGGCTGTGGGTGGAGGCCAGCACCCCATACACCGCTGAGCTGACGACTCTTGACGGGACAGCGTCTTTGTCAGTGGACGGGGTAGGCACAGCCTCTGGCACAACCTATTACCAGGGCCCTTACACCACGTTGTGGGTCGGCAATTCGGGCCACGGGGACTGGCCTGAATGTTGGGGGGTGATTGAGTCGTTTACGATTGAACCGCTGGACTGAATCCCCTCAGTCGCTGTCCAGGGCCAGCAGCCGCGCCGCGAGAACTCCAGCCAGCAGGCCAAAGAGATGGCCTTCCCAAGAGATATGCGCTATGAGGGGCAATACCCCCCACAGCATGCCCCCATACAAGAGGATAGTCACAAAAGCAACCAGGATGGAGCCCAGGCTGCGCTCATAATAACTGCGGGCCACCAGGAAACCAAAATAGCCGAAAATGAGCCCACTGGCCCCTACATGGTAGGCCGAGCGGCCAAAAAGCCAGGTGCCAGCCCCACTCAGCAGGATGACGAAGACAGAGACTTCCAGGAACATGCCAGTGCCGTGCAGAATCACCAGCCAGCCAAGCACGACAAAGGGAATGGTATTCACCAGCAGGTGGCCGATTCCGTCGTGAAGAAAGGGGGACAGGAGAATCCCCAGCAGCCCCGACGCAGTCCGGGGGCGAATCCCCCAGACTATAAGTTGGTGCCCTAGCAAGACATTTACCAGTGCCACGCCCCACATCAGTAGCACGATTCCGACAATCCAGAACGCACTGGCTTTAAAGTGCTGGAGCAGGGTGGGCTTTGATTTGTGGGGTTCCATGCTATTATCCTCCTTCGGGGCCAGGATACGTCAAATTGGGCAGAAAGTCCAGCTACATTTGCCCTGTCGGATGACTTGTTTCATAATATGCTACGATGTGTGTTAGGGGCAAAAGCTGCTCCAATTGGGTCAACTAGCGACGGGACGCCGAGTGGATTATTCAACACTCAACGACGAAGCGCTTATCAGGCTAGTCGCCCGCGCTCACGAGGGCGCACTAAGCCAACTATACGATCGGTACAGCCGTCTGATCTTCAGCCTGGCCCTGAATCTGGTCGGAGACCGGGCCACTGCCGAAGAGGTCACGTTGGACGTCTTCACTCGGGTTTGGGAACGGGCAGAGACGTATCGTTCTGAGCAGGCCAAGGTGAGCACCTGGCTATCCAGCATCGCTCGTTATCGTTGCATCGACGTGCTGCGCCGCCGGGGCTCGCGCCCGGAACAGCGCAGCGTGGGCTGGGCCGAGCTTTCACTTGGCGCCATGCCCAGTGTGGATGGCCCCGAGGGGGCCACAGAGCTTGCCTTACAGCAAGAACGGGTGCGCGCTGCCCTTGCCTCGCTGCCGCCAGAGCAGAGAGAGGCTTTGGCTCTGGCTTACTTTCAGGGATACACGCACCGCCAGATTGCTGAGACCTTGGGCCAACCTTTGGGCACGGTCAAAACGCGGATTCGACTGGCCATGCAGAAACTGCGCGATTTGCTGGTTGAGGAATAGAGGCCGGCGGTAGATTCAGATACATGCTGAGTATGCATCATAGGCTTGGAGAAGTGTAGCAGGGCGCCTGGTATGTCAACTGAAACCCATATCCTGGAATTGCTGCCTGCATATACATTAGATTGCCTGGATGAGGAGGAATTCATTCAGGTTTCAGAGCATTTGGCGGCGTGCGCCGAGTGTCGTGATCAGCTGCGTTTTTATCAGACCGTCACCGATCAGCTGGCCCTGGCCGTTCCCGGTGCTGATCCACCCATAGATTTGAAACAAAGGCTGATGGATCGCGCCCGGCCGTCACGCCCCGCTCCGTCTCCGCAGCCTCGACTATCGTGGTGGGATCACCTGACCAGACTGATGCCCCGCGCCACGCCCGTTTGGGGCTTGGCCAGCCTGGTTCTGATTGCCGCTCTGGCCATCAGCAACGTGTGGCTGTGGCAGCAACTTAGCCGCCCCCAGCCACTCACTGAGCCAGGGGTTATGCGAACCATTCCCCTCTCTGGAACCCAGGTAGCGCCACAGGCTTCTGGCTTGCTGGTGATCAGCATCGATGGTGAGCACGGCACGTTGGTTGTAGATGGTTTGTCCCCCCTCAAGCCAGGCTTGCAATACCAACTCTGGTTGATTCGAGGTGATCAAAGGACCAGCGGCGGTGTCTTCTCGGTCAGCGAGGAGGGCTATGGCTCGCTATGGATCTCTTCCCTGCAGCCTCTCTCGAGCTACTCGGCCGTTGGCATCACCATTGAACCGGAAGGGGGCAGCCCTGGTCCTACAGGCGACAAGGTCTTGGGGGGTACGCTTTGACCACCCGGGCGCATAGCCTGCACCTCTGTTGACTCAACTCCCCCGTGGTTCCAGGCACCGTGCAGCATCAAGACCCGGTTCACGTGGGAAGTAGCACATCACGTCTCCACTGCCCTACCCAGCGCCTTGACAATCTCGACTAATGCTTGCGGGCCACCCACGTTGCCGGGAAAGACGACGTAGGGCATACCTGGGTAGCGGCTCTCCGGGCCCAATTGCCATACCGGGACCCCGGGTAAGATCTGGCCGAGCACCAACGCTCGTCTGATGCCCAGCGCCCGAGTGGCTACATGGCTTGAGGTAATGCCTCCTTTGGCAACCAGATAGCGGGGCTGGCTCGAAATTGCCTGCGTGATGGCCACCAGGCCCTCGGAGACTTGCTGCCCAATGGATAGACTGCTCTGCACGTCCGCTCCGGTAATGAGCCGCCGGCTGGTGTAGACCACCACGTCCCGATCCTGCTGCAGCGCCTGGTCCACCTGCTGGGCCACGTGTTCAATCTCGGCTTGCCTGTGCCCCGCAGCCAGCAACGCTTCCACACTGATTTCAATGCCCGCTATTGCCGACTGGGTTAGGAGAGCGTTGATCTGGCTGGTCGTTCTGGGTACATGCGAGCCAACGATGAACAGACCCCCCCGGCCAGGCGGCATCGCGAAATCAGTTCGGGTGAGCAGTGGACGTGGAGGAAGGCCGGCCCGGACTCGAACGAACGAAGCTGCGCTGCGATACAGGAATCGCTGCCCACTTGCCTCGGCGGCCAATAGGCCTTGCGTGAATACTTCCATATCGCGATAGCTGGACGCGTTTATGACGCACACACTTCCGGGTGCAAGATCTGCGAAGCGCTCGGTCACCCGTTTCGGCCCGCCGCGGCGGATGTCCTCAATGGAGAGTGAGGCCACAGCCTGGGCCGAGACACGCCCATCCGTCTTTTCCTCGACCCATTGACGCAAATTCGACGCGCGATAGCCAAAGACCGCATCACGTGCAAACTCGGTCTCTCCCGCAGGGACCAGCCATTCGCCTTCAGCCACGTAATGGATATCGTTGATGGTATACCGGCCACCCTCCAGGAAGAAGGGAATGATCAGCCAGGCATCGAAGTCTTGTCCCAGTGACTCAGCTAGCGCCTTCACCTCGCCCGGGAAGTGCCCCCGCAAGGTCGAATCGCTGCGGCTCACGGCGACGAATTCTCTGGCGGCACGCCTGCCAGCCTCCACCAGGTTGCCACCGATTTCGGCGTTCATCGCCTGCGCTTCGGTGAGAGGCAGGCTGCGTGAGTTGGTCAGCAGGTAGAACACGGGCAGGTCGTTCACGAGCTCGGAACAAAGTGCTTCTACCGGCCATTCGGTTAGAACCGGGACGCTGTGAACCGTTTGGGTGCCCGTGGGGTCATCATCCAGGACCACCACCTTGCGACGGCCTACCTTAACCTCATGTTGAATGTCTGACAGCAAGTCGTCCGGCCACTCATCGGGAAGACTGGCCAGGAATTTATCTTTGGCTTTCTTGTCCATCTCGGTCTCACGCAGATTGGAGCCGCACGCTGGCGAAAGCTAACCTAGGCGCCCAACATTATGTCAACTATATCCCCTTCCATCCTTGTGAATGCCGGCCAAAAGCTGCTTGCACCGCTCCGGCGCCCGGCGTGGACTGGAGATAATCGGCCAATATCAGGTGCCAGGCACGACCTGCCGCATATACGCAATCGTCGCCTCAGCCGCTGTATCCGGGTCCGGACGAGCCAGCAGCTCAGCCGAAAGATATCCCTGGTAGTCCATTTCGCGTAGCGTGGCTATGATGCTTGGGAAGTCCAGGTGCCCCTCTCCTGGGGGGAGGCGGTTGCTGTCGCCCAGGTGGACGTGCCACAACTTGCCTGCTGCTATCCCTTGGCGGAAGGGCTCAGTCAGCGACGCCTCTTCGATGTTGACGTGGTACGTATCGAGCAACAAACCCAGGTGGCTGTGACCCACTTCCGCAATCAGGGCCAATCCTTCGTCAGCGTTGTTGAGTAGGTCCGACTCGTAGCGATTGAGGGGCTCCAGCACCAGGCGTACGCCTCGCTCGGCTCCCTTTTCAGCCGCCATCTGGAGAATCTCGATCAGCCTTTTACGAGCCGGCTGGCCGCCGGCCCAAGCCAGGCGCCCCCGGAAGCTGCCAATGGTGACCAGCGGCGCTTCCAATGCTGCTGCAAAATCGATCAGGGCATGCAGTCGAACCGTGGCCTGGCGACTCACTTCAACATCAGACGCCAACAGGGTCAGCTTATCCACCAGATAAATGGCGCCGCTGGCGATGGCGACCACAGCCAGCCCTGACTCTGATATTTGGGTATGAATGGCTCGGGCATCTAATTGGCCCGGGCGCACCACCATCAATTCGACACCGTCGTAACCCAGCCGGGCTGCCTTCTGCAAGCGCTCGCTGAAAGTGCCGGAGAGGAGCGCTACCGGTATGTGTATCTCAACCTCTGGGGTTGGAGTTGCAAGGGCCAGTTTCATAGCGGCTAGATCCTCTTATCTTTGCACCATTAGGCAGGCACGTTATGGATAACACTCAAGTCCCCTGTCTTGGCTGCGCGCAGTACTGGCCCCATGTATTGATCCACCATCTCAGCCGTGAGCGGCACTGGCATGTTCTCCAACTTCATCTTGAGCTGGGGATTCTTGGCCGCCGTCAAGGCCCGTTCAATGTGTCCTTCGCTGAAGCCAGACACCTCTCCCAGGGTAGCCGGAAAGCCGATGCTCCTCTCAAAGCTGATCATGGCCTCGGCCACGGCGACACCCAATTCGCGCCCGCTCAGGCCCTCAATATGCGGGCTGGTGTATCCTGCCTCGGCAAAGATCTTACCAACCAGTTGGAGTGGTCCCTGAATGGCTGGCGCGAAGAGCACGGTGTAATAGGGGTTCATGATAGCGCAGGCCCGCCCATGGCTCAGAACATCCACCAGCGAGAAGCTGGTCAGGTGCCCACCGTTGGTGCCGCCGATCATGATAGCGTATCCCCCCAGGTCAGTCGCCAGGCCAAGCGCCTCTCGGCCTTCGGCGTCCCCGGGGTTCTCTATCACGCTTGGCAGGTACTCCACCACCAGCCGGATGCTCTCGCGGGCCACCTCTTCCATTTGTGCGTAGTAGGGCTTGCCGACGGCGCCGTACAGCACCTCCAGTGAATGGGCAATGCCGTCTAGCGCTCCGTCGGCAGTCAGCGAAGCAGGCGACCCGTAGGTTACTTCATAGTCGAAGACGGGCCGGGCTGGCACGATACCTTCGTCCACAATCAGCTTCTTCTGCCCTGTCTTCACATCGGTGATGTTGGAGTACTTGGTCAAGTGAGCCCCAGAACTGGCTGCGGTCTGGATGGCGACGTGCGGCGTCAGCTCCTGCCGGCTATCGATCAGAGCTTGGGTGACCAGGCCGGTCCCGAAGTAGTCCTCGATGTCGCCGCCCAAAGTGCGTAACACCTCGGCTGCCTTGGTGGCGTCAATGGTGCTGCCTCCGCCGAAGCTGACGTTCACGTCCGGGTTAAGCTCTTTCAACTCAGTGGTGATCCGCGCCAGATCTTCACGGGGCGCGTTGGGCCTGGCCCCTTCGATTTCCCCCAGTAGTTCTACGCCCGCTGCCCTCAACGACTGGCGGATTGTCTCGACATAGCTATCGGCGCCAGGGAAAACATCGCGTACCAGAGCTGCCTGTTTTCCCAACTGGGATGTCACGCCGCCAACCTGAGGGAGCACCCTTAAGCCGTGTAGATACCTGTCCTCCTTGAACTCGCGCAGCAGTGCCTGCGCCCTATCAAAGGCTGCCATTCTTGCACCTCCATAATGGATCAATGTCGTAATGAATGCTATTCCAGGATTCTTCGCACGGCGTCAGCCACAGCCTGCCCCAGTTTCCGATGCTCGCCTGGTTCAAAATGGATCCCGTCAATATCGCTGGAGACGATAACTTCCGAAGCGTCCAGCAACTCGCAGCCGTACTCCTCGGCCACTCGCCGGTAATGTTCAGAGAATTTTCTTGACTTGGGGCCAGCTCCTTCAAACATCTCCGCAAACTCGGTGAGTTTCGCCACCGGAGGGGGCGCGATCAGCAGCACCTTCGGTGGTCCTTCATCTGGCCCGGCGTCGCTCTTTTGCACGACATCTACCAAAACCCCGGCACCGTTGGCAATATCGTAGGCAGGCAGGGAAAAGCGCATCTTCAAATCGTTTGTGCCCAGCATGATTATCACCAAATCAAGGGGCTTGTGAGATTCGAGGCAAGGGATGAGATATTCTTTGCCGTTTTTGTATCCTTCGATTGGATCGTCCCAGACAGTGGTTCGCCCATTTAATCCTTCTTCGATGATGAGGTAGCTGGCTCCAAGCTCCTGCCTCAAAACGCCTGTCCATCGTTCATCTTGGGAGTAGCGTTCCGCGGTGGCGGGCGCGTAGCCCCACGTATTTGAGTCGCCGTAACATAGGATTGTCCTCACGTGATAGTCTCCCGTATAGATTACCTGCTGTCAATGAAGTCGCATTGAAGGAGATGCCACCAGGGTCGACCGGTAGCTTAGCGGTTCTGCCCTCCGCCAAGTCGGCTGAGTGCTTCGTCAACAGTACCGCCGTGGTGAACAACGTGCCGCAATGCGCCTATCATGGCAGCTGTGTCTTCGCTCTGCCAAACATTGCGCCCAAAGGTGATGCCGGCTGCGCCCGCCTGTACCACGTCGCTAGCCATGCGCAATACGTCGGCATCCGTTTCCAACCTGGGGCCTCCCGCAGCCACCACCAATGCCGGGGCTGCCGCCTCAACCACTTGTGCAAAGGTTTCCGCCGAGCCGGTATAGAAAGTCTTGACAATGTCAACCCCAAATTCCATGGCCAGCCGGGCAGCATACCTCACCTGTTGGGCTGAGTATCTTTCATCGGGCGGCACAAGCTCCCCGTTGGGATAGGCATGCACGATGACCGGCATGCCAAGCCGCTCTGCCTCACGCACAAGCGCAGCCAGGTTAGACAGCAGGTGTGGTTGCTGCGGACTCCCGACCGTCAGGGCCATGGCGATGGCATCCGCTCCCAGGCGCAGAGCATCTTCTATCTGGCTGACCCAAACGTCGTGCTCGGGGTGAAAAGGGGACAGGCTGGAGCACTTCAGGATCAAGGCTATGCGGCCCACATAAGGGAGATAGCACCGCTCAGCGGTGCCCTTCATCAGCAGGATAGCGTCTGGGCTGCCACTGGCTACCCGCTCAATCACTGACTGTATGTTCTCCAATCCAGCCAGCACGCCGTAGCTCGGGGCGTGGTCTAAGGCCACCGTAAGAATGCGTCCTGATGTGGGGTTCTTCAGTCTTTGTATACGAACTGCCTTACCGAGCGTGGTCACGCGAAGCCTCCTGATTCTGCCTGGTTGATGGTTGTCGCGGTCAAGATGTGCAGTGGAGGGGGTTGGCAATGATGCCGACCAGACCCACAGCCTTGCCTCCTCGTGATGCGGGGTGAATGGTGGTAAGCCACACGTTCTCCTGCCACTCTGTGTGCCGCGTAAATTCTACCATCCTGGTTTAGCTGTGTCAACACAATCGTGGGCTGGCGTAGAAGGCATCGCCTCCTACTTATTGACTTGGGGTGTCCGCTGCAAGCTGGTCACTGGGCTCGGGCTGTCCAGAGCTGAGGTTTCGGCTAGGAACTCGATCTTGAGGGAATCTCGTGCTCGTTTCCGCCAAAATGTGTGATAGTTGTCAAATTATCTAGTTGGTGATATATTTAACTTAGAATCTTGGGCAATACCAAATAGAGAGGCAACAGCCTTATGAGGTATCTACCCAGAGCGGTGGCCGCTTTGGTGATTAGTTTGGGCATATTCTACAGCATTGAGAGGGGGTTAAACCCTTGGGAAAAAGGAGCTCGCTCAAGAGACACTAGCCCCTGGCAACTCTAACTATTTTCATGGGGCTTTCATACGCAATTCATATGAAAAACGAGTAACATTCTTTGTGAAGGGCATCAAAAATTCTAGCCAATTTCACATGAATTTTATGCGTGGTTCATATAGAACTTGGGTATAATTAGCTTCATTGGATGTGCCAGAAGTTGCAAGCTCTTACATGGATATTAAATCCTGGCGCATGAAGGAGCGGCCTCATGAGACGTCTACCAACATCAATTGTTGCGTTCATAATCGGTCTGGCCATATTCTACAACATTGAGCGCTTAGACTTTGGGCAACAAAATGTTGTGAACATTGACTCATTTGTGTATGTTCTTGGTCTTGTTGCGGTTGTATCGGTTATTTGGGTGCCTCTATTGCGGCGTGCGAATGTGCTTGTCTCATTCGCAGCTTGGACTAGCATCTATCTTTTAGCAAAAGTTCTACTTATCGTCGCGCTTGGCAGACACCCACTGCTAGGTGGTATTTACACCTATCTCTCGATCACTGAGGCCGCACTACTTTTGATCATCGTCTGGCTGGCCCATACGGTTGCTTCTGCCCTGGACGATTTTGAAGGGGCCGTCGAAAAAGTCACATTCATCGATAACAACAAGCGCATCCGACGACTGGATGAGGCGACTGATGAAATACAACACGAGATTTTCCGCAGCCGGCATTACCACCATCCGTTGAGCATCGTCATCGTTAAACCTGAACCTGGCTTCATTCAAACCGCTTTGCATCGTGCGGTTCAGGAAGTGCAGCAGACGATGCTGAAAACTTATGTGATTAACAGCATGGTTCAGACTTTTAGTAAATATATACGGCGAACGGACCTGATCTTAGAACAGCGTGATCAAGAGCGTTTTATGATACTTTGCCCTGATACTACTGCTTCAGATTTG
>CP070811.1:4537893-4546640 GCA_020343875.1 Anaerolineales bacterium
TGCTGCCTCCCGTAGGAGTATGGACCGTGTCTCAGTTCCATTGTGGGGGGCCACGCTCTCACGCCCCCTACCCGTCTTAGCCTTGGTAGGCCATTACCCCACCAACTAGCTGATAGGCCGCAGGCCCCTCCCGAAGCGCCGAAACTTTCCACCAGAGGCCTCTAACCCTCTGGAGCACATGCGGTATTAGTCCCACTTTCGCAGGATTATCCCCCGCTTCGGGGCAGGTCACCAACGTGTTACTCACCCGTTCGCCACTGTCCCCCAGTCCGAAGATTGGGTTCTCGTTCGACTTGCATGTGTTAGGCACGCCGCCAGCGTTCATCCTGAGCCAGGATCAAACTCTCCGTAAAGTTATCTCAAGCAGCTCACAGCTGCTCAAAATTCTTGACGTCGACCCAAGCTTTCTGAACCTTCCTACCACTCTTCAGTTGTTAAAGTGCTCTACTCTCTGACACACACAAAACCGCCGACCTCGGTCGCCGGCGGAGACAAACGCACCTATAGGCCTGAATCTCCTATTCGGCTCTATCTGTCTCCTTTCTTGTTGTCACTGATCTTCTCCGGTCGGGAGCGAGATCAATCTTAAGCAACCCCATTATAACACAGGGCTCTATGCTTGTCAAGTATGGCTCTCAAAAAATTACAATTGCCATACCTCGGCAACAGCGACTATAGTACCACACTATTTGATTCTTGTCAAGCCCCAATTTTTTCGATTGGGGTGCGTCCCCATTTTTCGGGACGCACCCTTTTCGATCACTAAGCAGCGGCCCGGAAAGCGGCATGGGCCGCACCAATCGTGGCTTCGATCACATCGTCGGTGTGGGCAATGGACATAAAGCCTGCTTCAAACTGCGATGGGGCTATGTACACGCCTTCTTCTAACATAGCCTGGAAGAAGCGGCCAAACTGTCGAGTGTCCGATTGGCTGGCGGTGGCCCAGTTGGTTACCGGCTCCTGGATGAAATAGGTGCAAAACATAGTGCCCACCTGCGTCTGGTAGACCGGCACGCCAGCGGATCGGGCTGCCTCGCCGATCCCGGCGCCGAGCCGCTCAGTACGGGAGATCAGATCATCGAAGACGCCCGGCTCGCGCAAGATTTTCAGTGTCTCAATGCCAGCACTCATGGCCAGCGGATTGCCGCTCAGCGTACCGGCCTGGTACATAGGCCCGATCGGGGCTACAGTCTCCATAATATCCCGCCGCCCGGCGTAAGCACCCACCGGCAGCCCGCCGCCAATCACTTTGCCCAAGGTGGTCAGGTCGGGCGTCACCCCATACAGCGCCTGGGCGCCCCCTAGCGCGACCCGGAAGCCAGTCATCACCTCATCAAAGATGAGCAGGGCATCGTGTTTCTGGGTCAACTCGCGCAAGCCAGGTAAAAAGCCGTCAATCGGTGGGACTACACCCATGTTACCAGCCACCGGCTCGACGATGACAGCAGCGATTTGACCCGGGTTGGCTTCAAAGAGAGCTTCGACGGCCGCCAGATCATTATAGGGGGCAACCAGGGTGTCCTGGGCTGCGCCCTTAGGTACCCCAGGGCTATCGGGCAGGCCCAGTGTCGCCACACCGCTACCTGCCTGCACCAGCAGCATGTCGCCATGTCCGTGGTAGCAACCCTCCCATTTGACAATCTTGTCCCGGCCGGTGAAGGCCCGAGCCAGACGCAGAGCACTCATGGTGGCCTCCGTCCCGGAATTGACAAAGCGCACCATCTGCGCTGAAGGCACCAACTCGCGCACCAGTTCGGCCAACTCTGTTTCCAACTCAGTAGGCGCGCCATAGCTGGTACCCCGATCTATGGCTTGTTTGAGGGCCTCCGCCACCCGAGGGTAGCTGTGTCCCAGAATCAGCGGTCCCCAGCTCAACACATAATCGACATAACGGTTGCCATCAGCGTCGAAGAGGTAAGGACCCTGGCCCCGTTCAATGAACAGGGGTTGTCCGCCCACAGCGCGGAAAGCACGTACTGGTGAATTCACACCGCCAGGAATGACTTTTTGAGCAGCGGCAAAAAGGGCTTGCGATTGATGGGTGTTCACAAATGCTCCTTTCACATATGAATAGGTCTGGGTAGTATGTATAGGCAGTCAAGTCGAAATACAGCAGCAGCACACAACTGATGCCTTCTACTACCCTTCCCCCTTTTTCTGCATAGGCGCAAAGTTCGCCGAAAGTCGCTTAATTCCCTGGTCCGGGAAAGCGACCTCTACTTCTTGGTCATCATCGGTAATATTACTCGTGATAACGACCCCCTCGCCAAACTTAGTGTGAACCACGGTATCTCCCACCTGGAAGCGAGGAGCATTAGAAGGTGGCGGGGTAACATCCCCGCTACCTCGCGCCCAGCCTGTGACGGGACGGGCACCCTTGGAAGGAGCAGATCGGGAGGCAAGTGTCGCCCGCTGCGTGTCTCTTCCGCTTGCTGATGAAGGCTGTCCGGCTATCAAGTTAGCAGGCAGGTCGGCCAGGAAACGAGAGGAGACGCTCAATTCATTGGCACCGTGAATAGTGCGCCGGAAAGTGTGGAGCAGGTAAAGCCGGTCCATGGCTCGTGTCATACCCACGTAACATAGGCGGCGCTCTTCTTCCATCGCATCCAGGTCATCCATTGAGCGCATATGGGGCAGGAGCCCCTCATCCAGGCCAACGATGAAGACAACCGGAAATTCAAGGCCTTTGGCAGCGTGCAGGGTCAACAACGCCGGACCACGTTGATCCTCCGTCAATCCATCCACATCCGAGACGAGGGCCACTTGTTCCAGGAATAGCGACAGCGATTCCGATGCATCCAGGCTGGCGTATTCCTGGGTAACTCCCCGCAATTCGAGCAGGTTCTCCCAGCGATCATCCCCCTCGCGCGTACCATCTCGAACGAAGTCACGGTAGCCAGAGCGGGCCAAGGTCAAGTCGAAGAGTTCAGGCAAGGTCAATTGATCGCGGGCAGCAATAAGAGTTTGCAGCAGGTCCGCATAGCGCAACAAAGCCTGGCGCGCTCGCGCCCCGAAGGGGCTGGGGATAGGCAGGCCCTGGCCATTGGCCTCCGCCTGCAATTTGAGTAGCGCGTCAGAGATGGAGACTTCCAGCTTGAAAGCCCAATGCTCCAATGCAGCGATTGTCTGTGCACCGATGCCCCGGGCTGGTGTGTTGATGACACGTAGCATGCTTACACTGTCATGGGGATTATATATGAGGCGCAGGTAGGCAATGGCATCTTTCACCTCTTTGCGCTCATAGAAGCGGGTGCCGCGTACCAGCCGGTATTTCATGCCGCGTCGAATAAATTCCTCTTCCAAAACACGGCTTTGGGCGTTGGTTCGGTACATGACGGCACAGTGACTGGGAAGAACTTTGCTCCCCGCCTCTAGCCGAGCGATCTCACTGACGACAAAGCGCGCTTCATCTTGCTCGTCGTAGGCCTCGGCCACTTCGACTTTCACCCCGTCGCCCCGCTGGGTGAACAGGTTTTTGTCCACGCGATGTGGATTCTTGCGGATAATGTACTTGGCAGCCTCCAAGATTGTAGTGGTAGAACGGTAATTCTGCTCCAGCAACACCAAGTGATGCTCAGGAAAATCGTCACGGAAGCGGAGCACATTGCGGTAGTCAGCACCCCGCCAGCTATAGATGCTCTGGTCTTCGTCGGCCACGGCGAAAAGGTTGCGATGCTTTCCCACCAGGAGCTTCACCAGTTCATATTGAGACATGTTCGTGTCTTGGAATTCATCCACCAATACATGGAGGTAGCGGTCCTGGTAGGCACTCAGTAAATCATCGCGCTCCCTGAAGAGTTCAACTGTCTTCATCAGTAAATCGTCGAAGTCGAGCGCATTGTTTTCGCGCAGTAGACTTTGGTAACGCAAGTAGACACGGGCAGCAATTTCCTCGGTGTAGGTGCGGGCCTGGAAGGTACCCGGGCCAATCAACTCGTTCTTGGCGTTCGAGATGATGCTGTGAATGGCTGCGGGGCGATATCGCTTGGCGTCCAAGTTCAGATCGCGTAACGCCTGACGCATGAGAGACAGTTGATCACCCGCATCGTAAATGACGAAGTTGCGGTCCCAGCCTGGCAACGCCTCGATCTCGCGGCGCAGGATGCGGGCGCAGATGGAGTGGAACGTGCCAAGCATCAGGGACTGGAGTTGCCGTGCGGTAAGGAGACCATCCCAACCGTCAGCGGACGTCACAGAGGTCAGCCGCTCCTTCATCTCACGAGCCGCTTTGTTGGTGAAAGTGACTGCCATCAAAGACCACGGCGCAACGCCACTTTCGTGCACCAGAAAGCCAACCCGATGGGTCAGCACGCGCGTCTTGCCACTGCCAGGTCCAGCCAATACCAGCACCGGCCCATGTTCTATCTGAACCGCCTGGCGCTGTTGAGGATTAAGTTCTGCCAGCGCGTCCCTGGTCTCCAACCGAAGGTTCATCGTCACCCCGCCATTAACTATGCTAGAGAGATTGTAATCGCATGGGATAGCGATGTCAAAAACGCTCTCGCGGGGTGAGGTGATCACCCCCGCACGGACAGACGAGAGGATCAAGGGGGCGTGATCTGCCGGGCGGACATTGTCATGTTCCACGTGGCTTACCTTCCCTAACACCCCCATGGTCTACGGTCTTAACGCCGTACCGCCGGGTCACAGAACCGGCTAGAGCGAAACATTACATTGTCAAGGTATGTAGGCTGTCGTTTTTTTCTACCCCACCGTATTGACGCCAAACAAGAAAAATGCTATAATGGCTTTGAAGTTCCACACCGACCATAGGTCGGCTCCTGTACTTCGCAATTAAGGCTTTAAAACCTATCCGGCAGGCAGTCTGGTTTTCCCCTGGTGGCTTGCGTGGGGCCAGGGGAGGAAGAGTATTACTTCCTGTGTAGCATAGATCAAGTTCTGG
Source organism: Anaerolineales bacterium (assembly GCA_020343875.1). Taxonomy (GTDB): domain Bacteria; phylum Chloroflexota; class Anaerolineae; order 4572-78; family NAK82. The sequence continues at coordinate 4,542,797 of CP070811.1, forward strand.
ATAGGCCTTTTGCCGGAAACCCTCACCAATGCAGGTTGAACCTCTATAGCTTTTCCCAGACGTCCTTTCTCAGCTGAGAAATCCGCGAAACTGCGGGGTGATCGGGTAAAGACTTGCCTTTGGGTGAGAAAAGGCATATGTAGATCAGTATCTGATCCTCTATCTTGCGTAGTCAGCACGGACCCATACATATCCGCCAAGCTATCCCCAAATCTCTAGGTAGCGAAATCCGACAGCTTACGCAACGGTGTATCACCGTGACCGGTTGTCGGTCAGTATACTTCATCCAGGAGCAATCCAAGTGAATATTGCCGAACTTGAACTCAAAACCCTCGAAGAATTGCGAGACATGGCCCGTGAGATGGATATCTCAGGCTATAGCCGTCTGAAGAAAGACGACCTCATTCTACGCCTTCTCCAGGCACAAGCCGAAGAGCAAGGATTCATCTTCCGCGGCGGCGCTTTAGAGATCATTCAGGACGGTATCGGCTTCTTAAGGTCTGATCACCTGTTGCCTGGACCCGAGGACGTATACGTTTCGCAATCACAAATCCGGCGCTTCGGGTTGCGCACCGGCGACCTGGTCATCGGCCAGGTGCGCCCGCCCAAAGAGACTGAAAAGTATTTTGGGCTCTTGCGTGTAGAAGCGGTCAACGGATTGGACCCGGAAGCAGCCAAGAAACGACCTGACTTTGAACGCCTGACCCCCATCTTTCCCGATCAGCAGCTTATGCTGGAAACCGATCGGCGCGTTTTGGCCACCCGGTTGATCGACATGATGACCCCTATCGGGCGAGGTCAGCGCGGGCTGATTGTCTCACCGCCTAAGGCAGGCAAAACCACCGTCCTCAAACAAATCGCCAACGGCATTACCGCCAACTACCGCGACATTCACCTGATGGTTGTCCTGATTGGCGAACGCCCAGAAGAAGTAACTGATATGGACCGCTCGGTGTCTGCCGAGGTGATCAGCTCCACCTTCGACGAGCCGGTCCAAGACCACACTCGAGTGGGCGAGATGGCACTGGCGCGTGCGAAACGGCTGGTAGAAGGTGGGCGCGACGTGGTGATTCTGTTGGACTCTATCACCCGCCTGGCGCGTGCGTACAACTTGGTGGTTCCCCCCAGCGGCCGGACTCTGTCCGGCGGCATTGACCCGGCTGCCCTGTACCCGCCCAAACGTTTCTTTGGTGCGGCGCGTAATATCGAAGAAGGAGGCAGCTTGACTATCATTGCCACTTGCCTGGTAGACACCGGCAGCCGCATGGACGACGTCATCTACGAAGAGTTTAAGGGCACCGGCAATATGGAGCTTCACCTCAACCGCAAGCTGGCTGAACGCCGGATCTTCCCTGCCTTCGACATAGAGCGGTCTGGCACTCGGCGCGAAGAGTTGCTGCTGGACAAGGACACCCTGGCCCGTATATGGACCTTGCGGCATATGGTCCATGCCATAGGAGGCGGCGAAGCGGCGTTGGAGACCATTCTGGATCGCCTGCCCAGGACAGCCGAAAACAAAGAATTCCTGGCCACTCTCCATCAGCAGGTTTAGCTTGGGGCACTCATACGCGGAGTCTCCAGTCATTTGCAGGGATATGTCGCTCTTGGGCTGAAAACTCTCCCCGCAGGGAAATCAACTGAGTCGGTCGGCTAAATCTCACCTCGCAGCATTTGACATCCCCTTACAGGTTAGATATGATAGGCGCATCGCCTGGGGGGCGCTTTTCGTAGCGCACGACTTTTGAGGGGAATGCATGCAAGAACCACTCACGGAGCGACCGCTTGTCGGCGTGAGCCAACGCATACGAAGTGAATTGGGAACCGCCCCATCAGCCCGGAGCACCCTCCGCTGGGCACGACTGTGGCTCAGAGCCCGATGGTCTGACGACCTGCTCATGAGTCGGACAGCCGCTCACCTGGCCATCATTTCGCTGGCAGTGCTCGTAATAACGCTCGGCAATACAACACCTTTCCGCCACTCCTTGTCTTCTCCCTGGCGGGGGCTACCCCCGCCGGGCGCACAGCATAAGGACTCCCCCGCCCTTGGCTCACAGCAGAGTGACAAAGCTGCCCAGGCAGCACTCTCTCCTTCATCCGTTGAGATTCCTTCCCCTCTGCTGTTGGCCAGCTCTCCCCAGAATAACAATGACGTATTGGTACGCGCAGCGGTACCGCACACGATCATCCCTGAGCGACCCCGCGACGAGATCACTCGCTACACCGTTCAATCGGGTGAGACCATCTTTGGGATTGCGGCGCAATTCGATCTGGCCCCAGAGACGATAATGTGGGCCAACGGTCGTTTCGTAGAGGACAACCCCGACCTGCTGCGCGTGGGTCAGGAACTCATTATTCTGCCGGTAAACGGGGTATATCATCAGGTAGGCAGCACCGACAGCCTAGAGGCCATTGCTGCCGCCTATGAAGTGCAGCCAGCCACGATCATAAACTATCCGCTCAACAATCTAGACGCCGATGAGCCGCAGATCACTGAAGGGCAATGGTTGGTTGTGCCTGGCGGCAGCAAACCTTACATTCCACGCACGGTGGTGGCCTACAGCGGCCCTATTCCAGAAGACGCCAGCAAGGGAACCGGGATCTTTGGCTGGCCCACAGCCGGACAGATCACTCAAGGCTTTTGGGATCGCCACCGTGCTCTTGACATTGGAGCCTGGAAAGGCGCGCCAGTAGTGGCTGCGGACTCTGGCTACGTAGTGGCCGCCGGTTGGGACGACTCAGGCTACGGGCGAATGGTTGTGATTGACCACGGCAACGGGTTCCAAACGCTCTACGCACATATGCAGGTTTACTATGTGGAAGCCGGCGCCTCAGTGGCCAAGGGTGAGCAGATTGGCGAGGTAGGTAGCACCGGGAATTCTACCGGCCCTCACCTTCATTTCGAGATACACCAAAACGCCAGCCAGCGTAACCCCTTTGGTTTTCTGCCATAGCCAGATCAGAGAGCTTCTGATCGCTTACAGTGACACCTGGCGCACACGGGTGACCCCTTCCAATTGCAGCAATTCGGACAGCGCCTCTGGTGAAGCGGGCGAATCGAGGTTGATAAACGATAAAGCCTGTCCACCAGGGGCGATACGGCCCAATCGCCATTCAGCGATGTTGATGTTGCGCGCGCCCAGCAAGGTGCCCACTCGTCCAATGACGCCCGGCACATCCATGCTCTCCATCACCAGGATAATCCCCTCAGGCTCAGCATCAATGCGAAAGCTGTCAATTTGCACAACCCGGGGGAATTCGTGCCCCAACAACGAGCCCGACACCAGGCGCTCACCTGCATCCCATAACACACGACAGGATAGCAAGTTCGCATAGTTAGGAATCGGCAACCCCCTCGTCTCCGACATACTGATGCCACGCTGCATGGCCAGGTGAGGCGCACTGATATAATTAACCGGGGTATCCGTGATAGGGTCTAGCAGCCCCTTGAGCAATGCGACCGTCAGCGGCTTTACATGCTCAGAGACTTCTTCACCGTGGAATTCCACCTCCACGCGCTTGATACGCCCCTCCGACAACTGCATTTGAAGACTTCCCAGTTTCTCAGCCAGCAGTAAGTAGGGCCCCAGGGCACGGAATGCACCTGCGTCCACCACCGGCATGTTTATCGCATTGCGGAAGTCCTCGCCCCGCAGCGCAGCCAGCACCTGATCTATTATTTGCGTACCCACGTCACGCTGCGCCTCGACAGTGCTGGCAGCGATGTGAGGCGTAAGCACTAGGTTGGGTAAGGCCCGCAAAGGGCTGTCAGGTGACAAGGGCTCATCCGAATACACGTCCAGCGCAGCGCCGGCTATGTGCCCGGAACGCAACGCGTCAAGCAGCG
>CP070811.1:4546740-4554267 GCA_020343875.1 Anaerolineales bacterium
CTCTCGATCGATCTCTAGCTGGCCTTCTCCCAAAGCCCGATTGAGCCTGGACAGTGTTCGGCGCAGGTCGCCGCGCGCCTTGCTCCGATTTTCGTCCGGCCAGAACAGGGTCGCCAGGGCATCCCGTGTATGGCGCTGCCTGGTTACAGCCAAATAGGCCAGCAGTGCCTGTGCCTTGCGAAGGCCAATGTGAATTTGCTGGCTCCTCCACTCACCTGCCTTTTCGGCAGCCTTCGACGTCGCAAAGATGCGGGCGAGGGAGGGAGGGCCGAACAGGCAAAGTCTAAGCTGAGGGGGGGCCCCTATCCTTCCCATATCTGGCCTACTTCTCCACTCTCAGGAGCCGCCAAAAAGCGCCCCCTGGTGGAAATTGCCCAGCAGCTTGAAGTTGAGACGGGAATGATTGCCTGTTCATTATACCCTCAATTGAGGAAAAGGAACAGCTGAGTTTCCCGGTGGACGCTTTCTTGGATGTTGCGTGGATGTTCTCCAGGTATACTGGAAGCAGATCCACCCAAACCCACCCTGTCGGCGTCCAAAATGCGCCGGACATGGTTCCAGGCTATCTCCGTTGCACTCAGGTCCCCCGTCACCGCCACCAGCCACCAGCCATGCCTGGAAACCCAGGAGCAGAGAGTGAAGAAATCAGTTGTCTTGGCCACGTTAGCGATTGTCGCCGGTGGTTTCCTGGCCAGTTGCCCGACATGGCCGGCAACGGCGGTTTTCCATAGCAGCTGGCTCGCTTCACCCGATCTACAAGTACTCCGCCACAAGGGAGGCCCAGCCAACGCTTCCAAGTACACCATCCACGCATCCAGCCCGTCATGTGCCAATCCGGCGCCCGGCCAGGCAACGAGATGTGGGGAACTTGAACAACAGATATTGGCCACAACTGCCCGATTGGAATGGCACCTGTGGGTCAAAAACGACGACGGTAGCGGGTATACCAACGTGGCAAGGAGTGTGGGGCATGCTACCATCAAGCAGGGGCGGTATCTGGTAACTCACAACCACCCAGGTATGCTGGGATCAGATCTGAAGAACGGACAATACATTACCGTCTCCGTTTTCTCGGCCAATGGCAGGCCCGTCTGGCTGGAGGTACCACTCAGCCTTCTTTCAACTGTTGCAAATGAACCAGGAACCTGGGTGATCCAGTTCGGCAACTATACTGGCAGGGGGCCATTTGACACACCGGGGCTGGCCTCTGCTGAGTTCAAAGCTTGGGAAGCGATCCCGTTGCAGCCAGGCATGGAGGTAGCTCAAATTGACTGGGATGGTGCAACGGCACACATCGATTGGGTCATAGTTGAGAGAGTTTTAACCCAGGGCGCGCCCCCTCGCCTTGAGATGGCGAACTTCGCTGAGGAAGGCGCGTCTGGAGGCGGCGTCTTCTGGAATGGTTATCACATCGCCAATACCTGGTATCAGGCAACCGAACTTGATGCGCGCAGGGGAGCGGTATTACGCCAGTACAGCGTGGCAGCCCTGAATTCATCAGAAGTAGCGGCGCATCCGTAGTGGATAAGGCAGCCGCTTGCGTCCCCGCGCCCTCTCTTGGAGCGCACCAAACTGGAAGTGCTTCACGAATCCAGGGCAGCCATCAACGGGAACGGGTGTATCTGACCACAGCAATCACGATTCCAATCGAGGCTGCGACCAGCAGAGCCCAAAGCCAGCGCATAACGCCAGCTGGCTGTGCGGACACGGGCGGCGATGAAGAGGGGCTGACGTGCAGAGACCGGTCAGGCGGCGTAGCAGGTACGGCTGCCTGCAACGTCGACGAAACAGCAGGCGAAAGTGTTTGAGATACAGAGGGTGTTTCGGGCCTCAAGCGTATCGACGCCGCCGTGGTGGCGTCCAAAAGCTGGCCGTCAGAAGGAATACCGTTCTCACGCAGTAAGAAAGCGGTCAGTTCCCAGCGTTCTTCCTCGCTCAGTAAGTCGGGATCCTGATATGGCATCCTCAGCTTGATGTAATCGTAGAGAATCTCCGCCGTAGGGAAGCTGGCCAGAGCACCTGGCCCAATGACTCCTTGAACATGCTCGGGTATGGCAAATCCTCCCTCAGGATAGTTCGAGCCGTGACACTTGGGCGTCCAGCAATTCTGTTCCTCGAGGGGCCAACTGGCCCGAAATTCATCGGTCAAGCCTTGCCCCCGATCACCGTGGCAGGTCGAACAGCGAAACGCATACACCTCAGCGCCCCGGTCGGCCTGGCTCTCCGTGTAAGCCAACGCCGTCGCCCCAAACACAAAACACAGGACTATGACTCCCCAAACTACCTTCATCAGGCTCTAACCCTGTCGATAACTATGCCACTAACCCAAGCTGATCGATAACCAGGGTGCGATGGAGAAACACTCTGGTTTCTCAAGGACCCTCGAAGACTGCTTCCAAGTCGCGCCCATATTGTAAACGCAATCGGGCAGGCCGTCAACCATCCCCCTTCGGTAACATTATCACTGGGCACTGGCGATTTTCAAAATGGACACAGATCAACACAGATTTGCACAGATTAAAATATAAAAATCTGTGTGCGAAGCCTGTGTGAATCTGTGTCCCAGAGGAATTCGCCAGTCTCCAGATTATCATTTGTTAATATGTAGCCATCCCAAAGGGAAAGTTATCCATTGCCCGCAATCCTGAGGCTATGCGTCGAAGCGATGATGACAGGGGCGTCATTCCCTCACATATCCCACGGTCTCCTCTGAAGGCATTCCGCTTACCCCCGAGCCAAGCCGCTGACCTCATTCAACAACCTCATTTAACAGCTGATCCACCTCGGCTGACGTGTTGTAATGGCCGATCCCCACCCGCACCATGCCACGCTCCTCCAACCCCGGCCGCTGGGTGACGGTCAGTGCGTAGTAGCTTTAGTGCCACCCGAAGGTGCTCCCTTAGCCAACGTCTCGATTTCGTGGGTTGCCCCCTTGCTGGATTCCGGCTATACTACCAGTTGGAGACAGATTGATGGCCGACGAATCCACAGAGCGTCAGATTGTCAAGACCTACCTGGACGCCGCCAACGAGGCGCTGGCAGGCGGCCAATTCAATCTCGATGGCAGCTATTATAGCATTGCCGTCAATCGAGCTTACTATGCGGTATTCTATGCCGCCAATGCGTTGCTGGCGACCAAAGGTCTGGCCCGAGGCAAACACAGTGGCACCATCAGCGCCTTTCGCCACTCCTTTGTCAAGCCTGGCTTGATCGAACCGGAGTATAGCGCCATTTATGGGAGCTTGATGGACGACCGCCACGTCAGCGACTACGACATGGACACCAGCATTGAGCCAGAGCGGGCTGCAAGTGATATTGAAAGCGCCCGTACGTTCGTGGCACGCATTGAAACCTACTTGAGGCGGGAGGGATGGCTATGAGCAATTCGCTGAATCACCTCTTGACCCACGAAGAACGCCAGGCAGTAGAGGCTTTTGTTACAGCATTACATCAGCAATACCCAGGCCGCGTCCAGGACGTGATACTTTTCGGATCCAAGGCCCGAGGCGACAGCCATCCCGACTCGGATATCGACATCCTGATCCTGGTAGACGACGATGATTGGCGATTTAGTCACGCCATCAGTAGGCTGGCCGCCCACATCTCACTGAACTACGACGTGCTCCTTGGACCCCGCCTCATCCGCCGGGCAAGGTGGCAGCGTTCCCTCTTATATCCCACGGTCTCCTCCGAAGGGATCCCGCTTACCCCCGAGCCAAGCCGCTGACCTCATTCAACAGCCAAATCACCTCGGCCGCCATGTTGTAGCGCCAGTCCCCACCCGCACCATGCCGCCGCCCTCCTCGACCCCCAACCGCTGGGCAACGGTCGGCACGCGCTGGATCAGTGAAAGCATAGATAGTCACAGGGCGCACTCTGTAAGCACGCAGCCGGTCCAAATTGCCCGACAGACCCCGTGTCATACCCAAGTGGTTTGATTATTTCGCGGGAAGCGAATTGGCTGGTTACTTCAAGGAAACAATTGCCTCCAAAGAGACAATAAGAGGGGGTAGATCCTCAGTCACGATTTGCCAGAGGATATCGAAATCGACGGAGTCGTAGCCGTGGATCAAGCGATTGCGCAAACTGACGATCTGCGGCCACGGGATTTCAGGGTGACGAGCTTGCTCTTCCTCAGAAATACGATTAGCTGCCTCACCGATTATTTCAAGCAATCGTACCAAGGCCAAATTCAGCAAGCGCTCGGTATCAATATCCGCACGCATTTTGCCTTGCACCAGCGCCACCGCTTCCCGCGAGTGGTCGAGCATATGCTGATAGAATACGAGCGGATCACGTTTGCTCATAAACCAGCGCTGCCTCTTCTTGAATCTGCCGACGGAAGTAAGGGCTAAGGAATCGAGGTGTGTTCAGATCGACCTCACGCCCCAGAATCTGGGACAGTTCTTGCTGCATGGAAAAGAAGGCCAGACCCGGGATATGGTGAGGATCGAATTCAACCAACACATCGATGTCACTATCCGGTCCCAGGTCCCCTCGTAAGACGGAGCCAAATAACGCCAGGCGGCGAATATGATGACGGCGACAGAAGGCCACGACTTCTTCTTGCGGGATGTGCAGAGCAAGCTGTTCGAGCATATTCGTGCTTCCTAATCCGAGGCTGTTCAAGGCTATCTTACCACACTCTGAACAGCTTGGGAAACAACTCCCTTTTAGCTCACCGCCTGCGGAATTCTGAAAGCCATGCTGACAGCATTGAATACGCAAACGCGCAGGCCGCCAATCGCGGCGCCTAACGGCCTTACCCTGACTGGGCGGGGGGAGGCGGCTGGGAGGCTTACATATTGCGCTGAGTGCGAAGCTATATTACTGCTGTGCCATGCCCTCGACGGCAGCCAGCAAACGCTCAACTTCTCCCAGCGTGTTGTAATGGGCAACCCCCACCCGCACCATGCCGCCGCTTTCTTCCACTCCCAGCCGCTCGGTGACGGCCAACGCATAGTAGTTACCGTCCCACACAAAGATGCCTGCCTGCCCTAGCTGCTCAGCTACCTGGCGTGGGGTGTAGCCCTCCAACGTGAAAGCAACGGTCGGCACGCGCTGGATCAGTGAAAGCATAGATAGTCACAGGGCGCACTCTGTAAGCACGCAGCCGGTCCAAATTGCCCGACAGGCCCCGTGTCATACCCAAGTGGTTGGTCTGCGCGTGGCGATTGAGACCACGAAACCGATATAAAAACCGATACAAACCTGTTTACCCCCTTGAAAACTTATCCCAATTAGGTGTATACTAATCCTGGAGCATCTTCTGCATGTATGTTGGGTAGACCATCTTTCTGCCGGGCATCGTTGACTCTCGCTGCTACCCCAGGCTTGATAGGGCGAGGAGGATGCCTATGAACGCTGAGAAACCGTTCGGACGCCTCATCAAGGAATACCGCCACTCACTGGACCTGACCCAGGCCGAGCTGGCGCGCCGGGTGGCCTGCGCCACCATCACTATCCGCAAGGTCGAGGCCAACGCGCTGCGCCCCTCTCAGCAAATCGCCGAGCGCCTGGCCATGGCGCTGGCCATCCCTCTGGAGGAGCGGCCCGCCTTTACGCAGCTGGCACGCATGGCCTGCGTGGCAGACCAATCGCCGCCCTCGCTGCCCACCCCATCCCCCACGCCCGAAGAAATCGGCCGCGAGGATCTCAGCGGGCGGGCCATCCGTGGCTACGAGCTGGGCGAACGCATCGGCACGGGTGGCTTCGGCGTGGTGTATCGCGCCTCTCAGCCACTGGTCGAGCGCGAGGTAGCCATCAAAATCATCCTGCCTCAATACGCCGACCACACCGAATTCATCCGCCGCTTCGAGGCCGAGGCCCAACTGGTGGCCCGCCTGGAACACCCTTACATCGTCCCGCTGTACGACTATTGGCGCGAGCCGGGGGTAGCTTACCTGGTCATGCGCCTGCTGCGTGGCGGCAGCCTGCAGGCCAAGTTGAAGAGGGGGCCGCTGGCGCTGGAAGCTGTTGCCTCTCTGCTTGAGCAAATCGGCGCCGCGCTGCACGCCGCGCACCGGGCAGGCGTCGTGCACCGTGACCTCAAGCCGGCCAACGTGCTGCTGGATGAGGACGGCAACGCCTACCTGGCTGATTTTGGCATCGCCAAAAACCTCAACCTGGAGGGTCAAACCCAGGCGGGCGCCATCATTGGCTCGCCAGCCTACCTGTCGCCCGAGCAGATCCTGTCCGAGCCAGTCCGGCCACTGGCAGACATCTATTGCCTGGGGGTTTTGACCTACGAGTTGCTGACCGGCCAGAAGCCCTTCCGCGGCCCGACGCCCATTGAGTACATCCAGCAGCACCTCAGCCACTCGCTGCCCCCCCTGGCCACCTACCAACCCGCGCTACCGGTTGCCCTGGATGCAGTGATTGGGCGGGCCACAGCCAAGAATCCCGCCGACCGTTACCCCGACGTACCCGGCCTGCTGGCTGACTTCCGGCAGGCGCTGGCACCGGCGGGCGTCGCGGCTACCCCACATATCCTCTACCCGGCGGCCATGCCGGACGAGCATGTGGAGAACCCCTACAAGGGCCTGCGCGCTTTCGGTGAGGCGGACGCCGACGACTTTTTTGGGCGCGAGACGCTGGTTCAGGATCTGCTGGGGCGCATGGCCGAAGCAGACGACGGGATGACCGGCGCCGGGCAGGAGCTGGCGCGCTTCCTGGCCGTGATCGGGCCCAGCGGCAGCGGCAAGTCCTCTGTGGTCAAGGCCGGTCTCATGCCCGCCCTACGTCGGGGCGGGCTACCTGGCTCGGAGCAGTGGTTTATGGTGGATATGCTGCCCGGCGCGCATCCCTGGGAGGAATTGGAGGCGGCCCTGCTGCGGGTGGCCGTCAACCCGCCCCAGAGCCTGTTGGATCAACTGCGCCAGGACGAACGTGGCCTGTTACGCGCCGTGCGGCGGGTGTTGCCTGCCAACGAGGCCACCGAGCTGGTGCTGGTTTTGGACCAGTTCGAGGAAGTCTTCACCCTGCTGGAAGACGAGACGGAACGGGTTCACTTCCTGGACAGCCTGGTGACCGCCGTGCTCGACCCCCGCAGCCGGCTGCGTCTGATCATCACCATGCGGGCCGATTTCATCCACCGCGCCCTGGAATATATGGACTTCGGGGAGATGATCCGCCAGCGGGCCGAGTTCGTGCTGCCGCTGACCCCCGACGAGTTGGAACTAGCCATCGGTGGCCCGGCCAAGCGGGTCGGCCTGGTCCTGGAGCCGGGGCTGGTGAACAACATCGTCCACGACGTGGGTGAGCAGCCGGGGACGCTGCCGCTGCTGCAGTACGCGTTGACCGAGTTGTTCGAGCGGCGCCAGGGGCGCTTGCTCAGCCTGGCCGCCTACCAGAGCAGCGGGGGGGTGCGCGGGGCGCTGGCCCGCCGCGCCGAGGAGTTGTATGCCGGGTTGGGGGGAGCCGGCCAGGAAGCGACCCGTCAGCTCTTCCTGCGCCTGATCATGCCGGGTGAGGGCAACCAGGACACCCGCCGCCGGGTGCTGCGGGCCGAACTGGAGGCGCTGAGCG
>CP070811.1:4554367-4562247 GCA_020343875.1 Anaerolineales bacterium
GTAAACCGCCGCTCCACCACCGCCTCCACATGGTCCTGACACTCATTGACGATCAGCAGCAGGTTGGCCGTGGCCCCCTCGCTTCTGGCAAACGGGTGACCCGAGAAAAAAGCCACCTGCGCCTGCCCTACGCCCCGCCGGATCGGCCGGCTCTTCGACCACCACCGACCCGTCCACCACAGATTCTCCAGCCGCCACTCCAGCCGCGTCACGCCCGTAGCCAACTGACCACCCGTCGGGTAGGCGTGCACAATGCACGCCTCCAACCGGTGGAAAAGCGACAGAAGAAAGACACACAGCTGCGCAACCGCCTCATCCTTGCCCGATTGGCGGGGAAAGACCCACAGGAACTCCAGGCCTCGATTGTTAAGACAGCTATCCACCACCGCATCCGCCGGGCCGATCTGGTACCCCCGCAGCGGCACCTGGATAACCAACGTCGAAAACAAACGCATGGACAGCAGAATCCGCCGAAACCATCCGATGATCTCACTCACAGCATCCCGATCACTTGCAGCGCGAATTGGGCCACCAGCGCCCCCAGGATGATCCGCAACGTCCACTGTTGGCCATCTTCGAGCCGCTTCAACCGGTACTCTACCCACACCCCCCACTGGTCATCGGGCCTGGGCATCTCGCCCCCGCTCGGCCGGGGCATTACCCGCTTCAACGCCTCTCGAAATCGCGCCTCACCGCTCATCCCAACTCACCATCCCCTATTCGCTACACCTGCCCCACCGCAGGTGCGGGTTCATCATTCACTCACAATTCTATTCCCAACTCTGTGCTCAACTCATCCAGCGCCTGTCCGATGGCCCGCAGCAAGCCATCCGCCGAGTCGCCCGACAGGGCTCGCTGATCCCGCAGCAGCCGCCCCAACCGGGAGGCGTTCTGCCCATGAAGGGCAAAGAGCCTGGCCACCTCCTTAACTTCCGCCCCATCCGCCAACCGAGCCTCCAAATAAGCCGTCAACTGCGCCTGGCGATCGGCCAGGTCACTCACCACTTCCTCGATCCGGGTCAAGTCCCTGGTCGGTCGGGCGTAGCAGCCGTGCTTGTAGGCGTTGCGGTTGCCAACCGGCGGGCCCGCCCGCCCCGAATGAGGCCCGCAAAGAGGAGGATCAACTCCCCGTTTCGCCCAGCCTCTGCACGGGCTACCGTCCGCCCGCTTCCCTGCGCACCGGCGCGAGGCTGGCCCTCCGCGAGAGGACATAGGACATAACCTCAATCAATGCCACGTAGCCCAGGATCACTAACCCCAGAGCTGCAGCCTTGACGTGACTCGTAGGCATTGGCCACCCGACAAAAAAATGCCCGGTCCACCGCGGGATGGAGCGACGGCAGCGCCCCACGGCAGGACCGGGCCAAAAGCATGGGTTCCTTTTCCCTCCCACGGCTCAGCCTGGGAGAGAGCGAAAAAGCAAAAACACCCCTGCTGGCCTGCTGGCGCAGGCCAGTGGACGACGGCTGGCGTGACCTCCCCGTCAGGGGAGAAAACGGAGAACAAATTTGCCTCCTGCTGCCCCAAGGCAGATATCCGCCGTCGCCCGAACAGATGTTCTAGTGCAACTGTATCATATTATGGGCAGGGTGTCAAGAGGGGAAGAGAGAATCTGACCTGCAGACAGGTCATATAAAAAAACTGGGGGCGGCCATTGCGGCTCTGTCCCCCAGTTACTGCTGCGATCCAATCTCAAGCAACCTAGATCATAAACTCCCCATTCTGGTAACATAGTTGGCCATCAGCATACACCTGGCCTTCCCACATGTCGCAGATCATATCCCAGTGCAGCGCCGATTCGTTCAGGCCGCCGGTCTCGGGGTACGCGCTGCCCAGCGCCAGGTGCATGGTGCCTCCCATCTTCTCGTCGAAGGCGATGTTGTGCGTGAAACGCCTGATGTTGTAGTTCAGCCCAAAGGCTATCTCACCCACGAAACGAGCGCCTGGATCCTGGTCGAGCATGGCCACCAGGAAGTCCTGGCCGCGGCTGGCGCTGGCTTCGACCACCTCTCCATCCTGGAAGGTCAGGCACACCCCTTCGACCTGCGTGCCGGCATGCACAGCGGGATAAGAAATGCGTACCCGGCCGTTAACCGACTCCTTGATGGGGCTGGTAAAAACCTCCCCATCCGGGAAATTGAATTTTCCATCCGCGTTGAGCCAGGTACGACCGCCGGTTCGACACCTGAGGTCTGTTCCCTGGGCCACGATATGTATCTCGTCGTGTTGCTTAAGGAAATTCACCACCCGCTGCTGCTCCTCAGCCAACCGGCGCCAGCTCTGGACGGGGTCCTCCTGATCCAGGTAGCCGGCCGCATAGACAAAGTCCTCGTAATCGGCCAGGGACATACCCGCCTCCTGGGCGTGAGCCTGGGTGGGGAATACGGTCCCGGACCAGCGCAGTTCGCCGCTGATCGCCCTCTGGTTGAAGCGCTTCCTGATGTCAAGCCGGGCCTGCTTGTAGAGGGCGATCCGCTCAGGTTCGATTCCGCTCAAGCTGCGGGTGTTTTCATCAGCCCAGATGGCCAGGTAGGCATCAAAACTCTCAACTGCCTGTATCTCCAGCTGGTGCAGATAGCGCAATTGATCCTCGCTCCCCTCCCTCAGCAGCACATCGAACATGCTGTCCACAGCTAACAGGCCTATGGGCGGAAGGGCGGCAAGCCAGAGGCGGACGGATGGATAGGCGCCAGCCCGCAAGGCTGCCCGGTAGATCTCGCGCACCAACGGCGCAGCGGCTGGTTGTGCGGCTATCAGCAATCTGTCGCCAGGCTGTATGCCCAGCGAGTAATCGACCAGCACCTGGGCCAGCTTCTGGTGTCGCTGATCAACCATCATCTCCTCCTTGCCGGGTCAACCTGGGGTGACTTGCCGCCCCATGCCAACCGGCCTTTGCCACGACCTGCATAAACTCAGGTGTCGCACGGAGGGGGTTTGCCCCCTCCCCACCGAATTTTGAGTCTGGATTATATCTTAAGGAAGATGCTGGCACAAATACCGGGGCCAGTTTTGACACAAATCCCGTTCGCTGGTATAATCCCTGCTGTCAAGTTAATCGGTTTGGCATCACCCACCGCTCCGATTCACGTCATCGGAGCGGTTTTTTTATGATAAGTAGTACCATAGAGGAGTTTTATGCGTTTCACAGAGTTCAATTTAAGCCAGTCCCTGCATCAAGCAGTCGGCGGCCTGGGCTACCAAGAGCCGACCCCCATCCAGGCCCAGGCCATCCCGCCTGCCCTGGAGGGACGCGATATCGTAGGCTGCGCCCAGACCGGCACCGGCAAGACGTTGGCCTTTCTTCTGCCAGCCCTGGAGCAGCTGCTGCGTGATCAAAACAAGACCAGGCACCCCCGAGTGGTGATCCTGGTACCAACCCGTGAGTTGGTCATCCAGGTTTCCGGCGAAGCCCGGAAACTGACCTCTCGTACATCACTGCGTGTGGTTCCGGTATACGGCGGAGCCGGCATGCGAACCCAGATCGACAAGCTCCGGCGGGGCGCCGACGTGGTCGTGGCCACGCCGGGTCGCCTGATGGATCACATGCGTCGCCAGAACGTGAACTTCAAGGACTTGCAGATTTTGGTCCTGGACGAGGCCGACCGCATGCTGGATATGGGCTTTCTGCCCGACATCAAGGAAATTGTCAGCCGTATGCCCCCTCAGCGCCAGACGATGCTCTTTTCGGCCACTATGCCATCCGCCATTTTGGCGCTGGCGCGCCAGTTTCAGCGTGACCCCGTGCGGATCGAATTAGATCAGGCCCGCCCTCCTGAGGCCATCCAACAGGCCCTCTACCCGGTAGCCAAGCACCTCAAGCTGCGCCTGCTGCTGGCCATGCTGGAGCAGATGGAGATGACCAGCATGCTGGTCTTCACCCGCACCAAGCAAGAAGCCGACATCGTCACCCGCCAGCTGCGCGAGGCCAGCGTCAGTGTGGCTTGCATCCACGGGGACTTCAAGCAGCGCGACCGGATCGCTGCCCTGGAAGGCTTCCGCGCCGGCCGGCACCGGGTGTTGGTTGCCACCAACATCGCCGCCCGCGGCCTGGACGTGGAAGGCATCTCTCACGTCATTAACTACGACGTACCGGAGCACGCCGAGGATTACGTGCACCGTATCGGGCGCACCGCCCGGGCTGAGGCAGATGGCGACGCCATCACCCTGGTCACTCCGGAGGACGAGGGGTTGATCCACCGCGTCGAGTTCCTGCTGGGCCGCAAGATCAAGCGCCAGACCCTGCCCGGCTTCGACTACAACGTGCCGACCCCCTCCTGGGCCAGGCCCTCGGCCGAGGCGCTTCTGCGACGGGCCAACCAATCGCAGAGCCTGGCCGACCGCTGGCGGGCCATGGGCTAGGAGCATCCAGCGGCGCCCGCCGGGGCGGCTCCCAATGGCCGCCCCGTTGCCTTCTTTGGGCCGCAGCGCGAACCTGGAACTTGCCAATACAAACAACTTCCCACTTTTGAAACGGATTTCCTGGCGAAATGGCTCACCCTCAGTTTCGCCCATTGCATTTATTAAGCGCCTGATATACAATCCTGTCAGGCTTGGCGCTTATCATTGCGCTCGGCTGTGGCTGCCCGCTGGCGGTTCATCCTCCTCGCCCTGAGGCAGCTTTGGGATTGGCCGGAACCGTGATCCTCCATCACAAGGAGATGAAAATGCCTTCGACACAGCATGCCCATCGCCAGGGCAAGCCCGCCTCGAAAAAAAGGGTATCACGGTCCAGCACCCAGGATTTGGATGCGCTGCGTGAGCAAAAGTACCTGGCTACTATCATCCAGCAAGCCAGACTTGATCCGAGGTCACTGACTCCGCGCAACCTGTTGCAGCTTCAGCCTAGGATCGGCAACCAGGCTGTCAGCCGGCTTTTGTCGGAGGCGGAACCAGGCCCAGGCGCCAATAAGGCCTACAGGTCGCATCTCTCATCCAGTCCTAACAGAATACAGAGATATTTCACCCATACACCGGGCCTAGGTGAAGCGACCGCACTCCATTTTGAGGCTCAGGAGAGAGACCCTGCAACCGGCTCATTCCTGACCGCTGGTACCGATTCGCCACGAATACGGCCACCCACCGCAGCACCCGTCGGCATAGGAGCTGCTGCTCCCACCATTCCTCAACTCAGGGTCTCCAATGACGGCAACTTGGCGATTGAGGGAACCGATCTCTCTGCCAGGCAGGCCAAGGTCTTCTTTGCCACGCAAGGGATAGTGGACGAGAGCAACGCCCGCCTACTGGAAATTAACTCCCCCATCAGGCTGGAAATCGATCAGGCCAATGCACTTCGCATCAATACCGTGCATAACGTTCACATCAATAAGCAACTGAACCGTGTGGTGCCCAAGGATGTGGCGCAAAATGTCTCCGGTGTCAGCCTGGACTTAAAGGCCGGTCCCAACTGTGACGAGGTGGCAGAAAAGGTGGCGCAGGTCGGACCTATTCCCAACGCTGCAGTGCAGGCTACCGGAGTTGACCCCGCTGTCCTCCATGGTACGCCGGAATATCGCCTGGCCAGATACATCATCAATCGTCAAGCGGGCGATAATCACCTCGCGGCTTTGGGGAAGTTGGGCAATCCCGTGGCCCAGACCGATATTGATACCCTATCCCAGCAGTATGCCGAGATCGCGGAGCCGACTGTGACGTTCGCCACCAAGATCAGGGATCGGCTAATAGGCACCCACGCAGCAACACCCTATGCGGCTCTAGATACTGCTCTGGGTCACTACACGACCCGCCGTACCGCTGGAGCCGACCATGTGACAGCCCAGGGTGCCACACTTGGCGGGCTGGGCCTGACCCCATCTGTGCTGGCCAGTATCGAAAAAGGGTATAACCATGCCAAAGTAGATGGCCTGGTCACCCAGTTGCACACAACGGCAACTGCGACCCCTCTGCCGCCAACAGCAGAAGCATTACCCGTTGGGCTCGACCAGGCGATCAGGAAATATGTCCAGCAGCGATTAGAGCAAGGCATACCCCACGCCGGTGCCAAGTATGCACTGCGTATGAAACAATCCGACGATCAGCATAATGTGGTCATTGATGCGATTGATACGGCCTACACCGCACACGTCGGTACGCCGCCAGCCGGGCTGACAGCGGTTGACTTCAGAAACCAGATTCTGGAACTGTCCCCGAATGCCGGGCTGGAATATGCCTTGCTCCCGTACGTTCGGAGCCGTCTGTCCGGCAATCCCCACGCGACCGCCCTGGCCAGTCTGCCTGCAAATATGCATGCGACGGTGACGGCCAACCTGGACGCAGCCTATAACGCCGTAATTCTGACCTATAACCCCACTGCAAAGGCCGCCCAGCTAAGTACCTGGTTGCAGGGTTTGGGAATCAATCAGTTTGCAGCCCCAGAAGTGGGTCAGATCTTTGGATCAGCATCGACCGGCTTGCCGGACGTCGACAAGAAACTGACTATATACAAAACCTGGGCCAAGGTAGGTACCTCGGCAGAGGCCTGGGGAGGCCATTATGGTACGGTGGTTGCCAGAAGCGGTGGCGACAGCATCACACTTGAGAACTACGCTCGGGTGGCTGAGAACGTAAATCTGGCCGGGGGCGGGGGAGAAACTAAGGAATACTACTTCCAGATGTACGGCTCGGATGCGGGACAATCCTGGCATGAGGCCTGGGCCAGTGCTCAACGGCCAACCGTCAACCCAATTACAATGGTGATTGGTAAAGATAAGAAGGTTGTCTGGAAGGAACAACTGGAGGATATCCCCGCCTTTGAACCAGATGTGAACCCGGGTGGCTTTCAAGCACAACTGGCAACCGAAAAGGGTCAAATAGACGCTGCCCCCAGCGTAAATGCCGCCAAGGTGGTCTATTACGCGGCCCTGACCAGCCTAATCCTCAGCAGTATTGCTGCCCACCGGGCACGTGCCAATCAGGTCGGCAGGCAACGTGTGAGCAACCTCGCCCCCGCCAACCTGAGTCCGGCAAACGCAATCCCGAGTGGTCGACAAATAGCCACCGAAATCGACGCCTGGATCGTGACCCATCAGACAAAGCTGGACAAGAAGTGGAAGATCAACATCATTGGCAAGGCTCGATTGAAGAGCAGCATTGCAAAATTGACGGGCATTAGAGACAAGCTGCGTGCCCTCGTCACGTACCACGATGCCAGGCACGTATGATAGGCGGACATAGGGCTCCACATCCAGTGATTTCCGCGGATGGCCCTTTCTTCTTCGAAGGGCAGGAAATAGTGGTGCAGCGCCTTTTCGCCGCTCGTAAGCGGCCCGAGGATCAGCAGCACTGGTCACGAATCGAGGCAAACCATGATCGCCAGAATGTGGCACGGTGTCACCCGGGCAGCCGATGCCCAGGCTTACTTCAACTACCTCAACCAGACCGGTGTGCCTGACTCCCAGGCCACCCCGGGTAACCAGGGTATGTATGTCTTGCGCAAAGTCGAAGGTGACGTTGCGCATTTCGTGCTGATCTCACTTTGGGACTCGTGGGAGGCCATCCAGCGATTCGCCGGCCAGGATGTTGAGCGAGCCAGGTATTACCCTGAAGACGAGAGCTACCTGCTGGAGCTAGAACCCACCGTTACCCACTACGAAGTCCTGCACCCGTAGCCTCGCCGGGCCTGTTACCCGGCCGCCTTATGAAGCTGACCCGGCGCCCTTGCTCCGGCACCAGAGACCCCAGGGGTTTCGGAAACCCCTGGGGTCTGATCGTCTGACGCAATCACACTCTCATCCCGCCGGGTTTATTGAACCTTAACAAATTAATCTGACAATAGGCCGACATAGTGCAAGAGCGGATCGGAGCCACCCGCGAATTGATGAAGGAATTGAATCACCTGTTGGCGGAGCGTGTCGAGATCATCGGCCAAGGCATGCATATGCAGG
>CP070811.1:4562347-4596104 GCA_020343875.1 Anaerolineales bacterium
AAGCGTCTTGACCAATTCATCACTCAGGTGCAACGTGGCGATCTGACGATGCAGGCTGCGCTGTCGCCGGACACGGCACGTGCGTTGCGCCGACTTGAGCGATCAGTAGACCGGCTCAACTGGGGGGTGATCTCTGCCAGTCTGCTGATCTCTGGCACCCTGTTGCGGCTGAACGAAGGCCCAGGCTGGCCTAGCACCAGCCTTTTTGTATTGGCGGGACTGGTATTTCTGTGGGGCATCTCGCGCCGATAGTTATCGGTCTTCTTGTGTACGCTTAATCGATCGTAGGGCAGCTTTCACCTGTTTCCAGTTGATCCTCACCCGTTGGACTTGATCTGGCTCAACAACGTGCTGGCTGTAGCGTGCCTCTACAAAGGCTTGGGTTAGCAGTTCCATCTCCTCTTGCACGCCGGGCAAGTTGTGTGCCAGGGTCGCCTTATACTCGTAAGGAGTCTGAGCCGCCCGTCGCGGGAGGCCTTGTTGCCTGGCACGTTGCAGGATACTTAGATAATAGTAGAGTACTTGTGCACGGGGTGATAGGCCTCTCAGACGGAGGTAGCGGAAAGGCTCCTCTGGCATCCCCGTGCGGCGTGTCAGCCACTGTGGCCACTGGCGGGGTATGTGCTGTGTGACAAGCTGCCCCCATCCGTCCAGCCAACGCCAAAGAGTGGCCCATAAACGACGCAGCATACGGATTGGTCCCAGGGCCAGCAGGCTTTCCAACAGCTCTGGACGGTCGCGTAGATAGCTGCGCACCACGTAAACTAGCATCCCCACTGCAACAGCCCAGAACACAAGTGACCTGAGCACCTGGAACCAGTCGGCAGGGGCGCTGGTGGCCGGATCTGGCTGGGAGAATTGGGGTGGCGGCAGGCTGGGAGGAGAGGCGGAGGGCTCAGGCCCCAGCAACGACAATAACCAGGTCATGGGGATGGTAAACAGCCAAAGCAGCAACAGGGCGGCGAATGATATGACAGCTGCTATTGCACCCAATATCCAGCCGATCATGGCTAGCAGGCCCAGCGTGTAGCCGGTGGGCAGCACAAAGGCCAGAAGTGCTACCAGGCCGATGAAGGCCAGGCTGTAGCGCACCCAGCGACCAGCCAGCTCGTCGGCTACTTCAATTTCCTGAGACTGCCATCGCTTGCGCAGCGTTGCGAATCGCACCTGTCCCAACATCACTAGCCCCAGCAGGAAATAGACCAGTACGTTGAGCACCAGACCCGGCACGGGCGGACGGCGCAGATTCAGCAGTTGAGCGATTCCGATCCGGGTCAGGCCGGCGGCGATCAACAACGCCACCCCACCCCTGAAGAAGCGGCCGGTGAGTGTCTCCATAGGTGAGACGTAATAGCGATGGTATTCGGGCGGGTCGTTAAGGCGTTCGAAATCGCGTGCTGTCTGGGTAGAAGCTTGCCAGGAAAGGAAGGCCAGAACGAAGGCGGCCAGGGTTTCGAGATCAAAGACATGGTACAAGTGGTTGGGCCAGGTTTGAATATCTGCCACTACACTAGTCCAACTCTGGCCCAGATAGCTGCCGAGCTTGAGCAAGGGGAAGAACATCGCAATCTCTATGGCTCGGAAGCGTAATAAGTCGTCCCCGCGCAATGCCCTGGCCCGGATCAACCAAAATGAGTAGTGGGCTTCCAGCGCCGCCAGCACGCATCCCACAACCAGGAATGTGCCGTTCCAGGCAGGGAAGATCAGGCGCACTAATCCTACCAGGGACAGAGCGATGCAACCGAACATCACCGCGATCACCAGGGGCCGAAACAATCGCTCCAGCCAAAGATTAGGACTCAGCCCTGCCCTTGGCTGGCTCATGGCCACGTCTCCAGATCACGTTCGCGCCATACCCGATAAGCCGCAATATGGAGTAGGTCGGCCCGCTTCCGAAGTTCGGCTGGTGAGTGCTCTGGCTGCACCAGAATTAGGGCCAAAGCAAATCCGGCCCGCTGTAAATAGGCCAGGGTGTCGAAGAGTGCTTCGCTCTCTTGGCCGGTGATGACTGTCAACGTAGCTCCCCAGCCGAGGCTCATACTGGCACGCCGCAGTAATTCCACAAATGGTGCCCCTGACGCAACCTGGACCCTGCCCAGCACTTCTAACAAGCTCATCAAGTGGGCACGTTCGGAGCGTGGCGGCAGGAAGAAATAAGCCTGATCGTTTGAGATGGGGTCCCGCGCCTCCGTGGCCAATCCCACTGGCAGCCCCTCACTTGTGGCAATGTGATTGGCGATGGAGGCTGCGACAACGATGCCCAACTCTGTGGCGGTGTAGCGTTGGCCGCGTCCGTAGCTTTCCTGATCTAAGTCAAGGCAGATGAGCGTTTCGCGGGCGATGGCGGGTTGGTATTGCTTCACCAACAACTGGCCGGTACTGGCAGATGCGGTCCAGTGAATGCGCCGAGGAGTGTCACCTGGATGGTAGTCACGTACTCCCATCACCCGAGCCGGGTCTTCAAAGAGGTATGACCGGGCAGGCAGGGCCGCCAGCGGAGAGTGGGTCGGCAAGCCCAGCCCTTGAAGGGGAACCACCCGAGGGTAGACGATGAGGTGGTTTGCTGCGGCTTGTTTCACGCCTCGGCGCTCAATTCCCAGTAGGTCACCGGTTTGCATGGTCAGCGGGCCGATGGGGTAGTAGCCTCGTTGGCGGCAATGGAGCGTGTAGCGTAGAATCTGGCGCCCGTACGGACCCAAGCTGATGACCTGCCGGTGAAAGGGAGGGCTGATGAGTTGCACCGGCAATGTTTCGTGCACTTCCAGCCATGGGATGGGCAGCCAGCCGAGATTCTCGACTGTCACATCCACCGCAATCCGATCTCCAGAGAAAGCACGTTCCACAAAGCGCCTTTGGACGCGTAACTGTTCCACGATGCGCCTTGTCCAGAGGCGCGACAGCAGATAGACGCCGAAGAATAGATACACGATCGTGAAGAAGAAGTCTACACGCAGGACAGCGGCAATCAAGAGCAGGGTTAGCAGAAAGGGCACAAATCTGTGCATAGGGTTACTTGTGAACCGTAAGAACCTAAAACCTTGAAGCGTAAGAGACGCGGTTCCAGTTTACACTTCAGCTCTCAATGTCCAGGACGGTCTGGTCCAGGATCTCATTCAGGATAGCTTGGGCAGTGCGGCCACGCAACTGGCTTCCTGGCTTGACGATCAGCCGATGGACCAGGGTGAGGGGGGTCAGTGTCTTAATGTCGTCGGGGACGACGTAATCGCGGCCGCGCAGGGCCGCCAGGGCCTGGGCAGTCTTGTAAAGGGCTAGCGATCCGCGCGGGCTGGCTCCTAACGCCAGGTCGGGATGGGAACGGCTGGCACGCACGATGGCCAGGATGTACCTCTCCAATGACTCGTCCACGTGTATGTCGCTGACGGCATCGGAAAGTTCCATTAGAGCAGCGCCGTCCACTACCTGGCTCACTGTCTCGATGGGATGCTGTTTCTTGAGGTTTCGCAGGATTTGAGTCTCATGGTCAGCCTCCGGGTAGCCCAGTGACAGGCGCATGATGAAGCGATCCAGCTGGGCTTCGGGCAAAGGGAAGGTGCCCTCGTATTCAATGGGATTCTGGGTAGCCAGCACTAAGAATGGCGCCGCCAGGGAGCGAGTGACGCCATCCACGGTGACCTGTCGCTCCTGCATCGCCTCCAGAAGCGCCGCTTGAGTGCGAGGGGTTGCCCGATTGATCTCGTCGGCGAGCAGAATGTTCACAAAGACTGGGCCGGGGCGGAAGTCAAACTCCTGGGTATTCTGGTTGAAGACACTAACGCCAGTGATGTCGTTGGGTAACAGGTCAGGGGTACATTGCAGTCGTTTGAAGCTGATACCCAAACTGGCCGCCATAGCCCGAGCCAACATCGTCTTGCCAGTACCAGGCACGTCCTCGATGATGATGTGTCCCTGACAGAGCATAGCTGCCATCAGCAATTCGATCTGGGGCCGCTTGCCGACGATGACGGTCTCGACGTTGCGGATGACACGCTCGGTAAACTCAATTAACGAAATTGCCATAGGCCCTGCCCCTTTCGCGCCTCCAGTATACGACAGTGCCAGCGACGGCGCAAACCGCACCAAAAGCCTCCTGTTATCGGTCGCGGGGCCTTTCGCGTTCTGTACGATTGTGGTAAGATAGCGCCATGCAAACGCGCAGGAGTGACGAAGAGGTTTCCTTACCCATCCGCCGCGATGCGCTGGCGGTGTGGGGAAGGATGATGTTGGTTGTCGCAGGCATCTCGCTGCTAGCGGCGGTTCTGATCAGTGCGCGCCTGTTGACTGCTGGTGAGGAGCAGCCAGTAGCCGGAACCGAGCAGCCAGCGGTTGAAGAGGACACCGCTACTGCCACGGCCACCGTTCTGCCGCCTGGCGTGGCTCGTATCGGCATTGTAGCCGGGCATGCGGGCTACGATCCCGGCGCTGTTTGCCCTGATGGATGGTCCGAGGCCGATCTGACTAAGGTCATCGCCCAAGAAGTGCAGGAACTCCTTATCCGCAAAGGATACCACGTAGACCTACTGGAAGAGTTCGATACCCAGCTCACCGATTATCGCGCCCAGGCACTGGTCTCCATCCACGCAGACTCGTGTGAAGTGCCGGGTGCCAGCGGATTCAAGGTTGCCCGTGTAACAGACAGCGCCATCCCGGAGGCCGAAGACTTGCTGGTGGCCTGCCTTTATCAGGAATATCAAGCCGCCACCGAACTGCCTCGTCATCCCAGCAGCATCACCGATAATATGACCAGTTATCACGCCTTCCGCGAAATTGACCGCTCTACGCCCGGGGCCATCATCGAGGTAGGCTTCTTGCTGGGCGACCGGGATCTGCTGGTCAGTCGACCTAAGCTAGTCGCGCGAGGTATCGCGGCAGGGGTGGTGTGCTTCCTGGAAGAAGCGGAATGACTATTTTTTTGATGGTCTGATTTGACACACGAGGCTGACCAATGTATAATATCGCCATTCAGATACCCCCCAGGGGTATACATGTTTATAACCAAGTAGGAGAGGCATAATGACGGAAGAGATTATTGACAGCCCAGTTCATGTGAGCGACGAGAGTTTTGAGGAGACCGTACTCAAGTCATCTGTGCCGGTCATCGTCGATTTTTGGGCGCCCTGGTGTGGGCCATGTCACATGGTGGCACCTATCCTGGATGAGATTGCCAAGGAATACGCAGGCCAGTTGATCGTAGCCAAAGTCAATACCGATGAGAATCCGGCATGGGCCAACCGCTACGCCGTGCGTGGCATCCCAACCATGTTGTTCGTCAAAGGTGGAGAGGAAATCGACCGGCAGGTGGGCGCTGTACCCAAGCAGTTTATCGCCAACAAGTTAGCTCCTATTCTCTCATGATCGAGGTATCTAGCTGGATAAAGGCCAACTGGCTCTTGCTTATGTTCTTGGCCTTGGTAGCCAGCGCCTTTATCCTGTTGCGCAGCAAGCCCAGCAATGTCGCCTCTTTCGATGAGTTAAATGGGGTGTTGGCTGCTGGCCAGCCGACAGTGGTTGAGTTCTATTCTAACTTGTGAAGTACGTGCCTGGTGGCGAAGCCTATCGTGGATAGGCTGGAACGGAAGCTGGATGGCAGGGCCGATGTGGTACGGCTTGACGTAATGAGTCAAGTAGGACGACAAGCTGCAGGTCATTTTGGTGTGCGTGCTGTGCCTACGCTGCTTGTAGTAAATGGAGAGGGACAGGTCGCCCTCACTCAAGTCGGTATTTTCCGACCAGGCGATGTTCAAGCCCAGGTAGACAAACTTATCTTGACTGAGGGGAGGTAGCAAGACATTAGATTATGCCTATTTATGAATATGTCTGCCAAGAGTGTGGTGAAAGATACGAAAAGTTTGTTCGATCTAGCCTAGCCAAGGTTGAACTTAAGTGCCCTAAATGCGGGAGTACTCAGGCTACGAAGGCTTTTTCTGTGTTTGGTGTGCAGGGTGGCGGTAGTCAATCCTTTCAGACCGCGGCCAGTAGCGCCGCAGCCAGCGGCCCCATAGGTTGAAGCATTTGATAGGGAGACCGTGAGTCTCCAACAGCAATCATACCCATGTGCGGGTATCATATCGTTAGGCCCTCCGTAGAGTTGAGTCTATCACGTAGAAGGTTTCTTGCTGTAACTTGTAGGAGGGTAGGTAACTTGACCAATGACAACCTTATCTGCGATTACTCGTGACCAGTTAATCAGGCGGCTGCGACGCATCGAAGGGCAAGCACGTGGCGTACGTCGGATGATCGAAGAGGACCGTGAGTGCCAGGACATTCTTACGCAACTAGCGGCCATCCGAGGTGCAGCTCATCAAGTCTCGGTTATGGTTGTCAAGGAATATGCCCTAAACTGTTTGAGTAGCCCTGAGGAGTACAGCTCTTCAGATGAGGCTATTACCAAGATGGTGCATGCCTTGACGCAACTGCCTCACTGATTTCAACTGCTCCCCACACGAATCCGCCCACAGGTTCCTGGGGGGATGAGTCTAGCTCATTGCCCTTGAGATTGAGTTGCGTCTGGCCTAGCTTTGGAGTGGTTATGAACTGAAGATGGGTGGCATGCAAAAAGCCTTCCTGCTATTGGGAAGGCTTCAATATTGCATTGCCAGCTTCCCTCACGGGCTGCCCCATTTGCCCAATGACCCTCGGCGTACGATCGTATCGGCCATTTCAGGCTTGTATCCCGGTGGGCGCACAGGCAACAGGACATGGAAACTGCTGCCTGGGCATGACTCCTCGTCGTGACCACGGCTTTCCACCCAGACGCGACCGCTGTGCGCATCGATGATACCCTTCGCCAACGAAAGCCCCAGCCCAGGGCCTGCTCCCTTGAACTTGGTTTTTCCGGTGCTGTGTTTCATCAAATCGCCGGTCCGATAGAATTTGTCAAATATTCTGTGCTGATCGTCCTGGTCAATCCCGATGCCGTTGTCTTCGACGATTACCTCTACGAATAGGCCGCTGCTTTCGGCGTGGCCTTGTCCAGTAATTTCGATAAGGCCGCCATCGGGGGTGTATTTTATGGCGTTGTTAATCAACTGGCTAAAGACCTGCTGCAATCGTTCTTGGTCCCCCTCCAGGGTAGGCAGCGCTTCCAGCCCTTCTACGATGAGAGTGTGCCCCCGTTCTTGCAGGGCCTGGGTCCATTCTTCCGCCGCGCCCTGGATGACATGATGCAGATCGACGGACATCCGCTTTAAAGTCAGCTTGCCCACGTCCAGCCGCGATACGTCCAGCATGACCTCAACAATCTCGGTCAGCCGGGCTGTCCCCTTCACCAGGCCATCCACGAAGGCCGACAAAGGCGAATTAGCGCCTAATTCCTCGGCCAGAATCTCAGAGTAGCCACTCACCTGAGAAAGGGGGGTGCGCAACTCGTGAGAGGTAATGCCGATGAAATCGGTCTTGGTGCGGTTCATCGACTCTAGCTCGGTGTTGAGCTGACTTATATCAAGGTTCAACCGACGCATATCCTGCACCATTTGCGCGTTCTTTAGCGCTGGCACGGTCTGATCTGCCAGGGTGCTCAGCAAGTTCAGGTCGTTGCGACGGAATGGTTCTCCTGATCGCCTGGGGCCTAATGCCAACAGGCCGATCACCTCGTCTTGCGACCGGATAGGCACAAAAAGCTCCATTTGCATATCATTTGACCACTGCCGTTCGGTCTCTGGAATGCGGCGATAAGCAGGCAACATGTCGATATCGTATTGGGCGAACGGTGTGCCCTGGCGAAAGCGGTTCATCAAGGTACCGAATGTCTCCACTTCGAGCAGCTGAGTTGATACATTGCCATGCCCTCGCACCGGCAGCATAGTAGAGTGACCGGTTCCAGTGGACTGTATCAACACGAGCGCTCCGTGCTGCAGATTGAACACCTGGCTGATCACGTCGAAGGCGGCCGCGGCCAGGCGGTCAATGTCGAGGATATTACTTACGCTCTGGCTGTAGTGACGCACTACCTCCTGTTCGTCGTAAGCAGCCCCAAAGATGAGGCGACTGAGGACGTCTCCCGAGAGGTTCAACAGGCCGGGCAGGAGAATCGCCATCACTAAGGCAATCAGGCTGGTCAACAACAGAGAACCGCGTTGGGTGATGGTTGGCCAGCCAACTCGTTGCACTGCCGTCAATATCCCAAAAAAGATCAAGCTCAACATCCCCGTCAGGGCCAGAAAGCGGAGCGCGACGCGAACTAGCGTCCTCAGGTCGGGTGCGTGTACTTGCAAGATGGCGTACGTCGCCAGCCCGGCCGCCGCCCATCGCAGCACGCGTGAAGCGGCCTGCACCACAAAACCAGTCCCCAGCGACATGCCCTCGGCGCTGGCCAATAAGACCAAGATCACCAGCCAGTAGTGAAGCCGGTTACGATGTAAGGGGCTGGTTTGGCGTCGATAGGTCGATAAGACGATTGCGGTCGCCCCTCCTAGAGCCAAACTCCATAGCAGGACGCGTATTATTAGGGCTACTACTGGCCCCTCGAGCGGCCAGCCGAATTGCAGAGCGACCGACAATGCAAACAGGCCGACACTCCCCATCAGCCAGGCAGGGGCCCAGCGTGTCTGTCGCACAAAAGCCATAGTAAGCGCTCCAAACGCCAGAGCGGGTACAACCTTGGTCCACGAGACGATGGCCTCGACCGGGGGCATAGGCATGGCGTGGATCGTTAATCGCGTAAGCCATAGCAAGATAAGAATCAGCGAGAGGCCCAGGTAAGCTAGCAGATACTCTTCGACCTCTTCAATCTGCCGGCGAAGCAGAACTTGGAGCATCAGGACCACGTATATTAACACTTCGATCGAAAGAAGAACCGGGCTTGTGGTTTGCATCGCCATCGCTACAGAATCTCAATTTGATAGTCGACCAAGTCGCAATCTAGCCGGCTTTCATCCACCCAGTGTGCCACCCGGGTGAGCAGACCATGAGCATAATCTGGATCGCTCGACACGCAGGCGACGCCTATAATCGCTGATTGCCACATGTCCTGCGCACCGACCTCGGCCACGGAAACGTTGAATTCTCTACGTAGTCGGGCTAACAGGCTTTTGACTATCTGACGTTTTCCCTTGAGGGATCCATTTCCTGGGATGTGCAGTTCCAGGCTGCAGGCTCCAATAACCACGGGCTACCCTCAGACGCGACGATTCCAGCGGTCGCTGGTGTATTGCTCACGGCGCAATTGCTCGGCTAGTGACCGTTCATCGTCGGTGAGATGACCGGGCTCCAGCCGCAGGTTTAAGGCGCTGGCAAAGCCCTGGGCCAGCGCATTGGCAGCTTCGCTAAACGGGACCTCGCGCCCCAGCACCTGTTCTAGCGTGCAGGCACGAGCCATGAGCCAATCCGACCAGGGTTTCGGGGTTTCATAATCCGTCTCAGACTCGATAGCTGCTCCAAGGTGTCTGTCCTGCCGGGTGGAATATTCTGGCAGGTCTTGGAAGCCAGTGTGATGAGGGCCTGCCCCAGCTGGAGCCGGTTCGGCCAGCTGGAGGCAACTGAAGATGCGGTTAAGGTCACCGGTGAGGGGCAACGTCCCATGCTGCAATATCATACCCCGGCGTCTCACCTGGGCGCTACCGATCAACTTCTTGCCTCTCACCGTGATTTCGTACTTCGATGGTGTGTCGAAGCAAACTGCACCCTGGTCGGGGTTGAGAACTTTCTCCTCTTGCGCCTGGAAGACATCAGCCCCCAAAGCACGTAGGCCGGCCAGGAGGCCGGCGCTCAGCCGACGGTAGGAGTCCACGACTCCACCGCTTACTCGAGGCTCATCAGCAGGGACCACGATGCTATATGTCAATTCGTCCGTATGCAGGATGGCCCGGCCGCCGGTAGGTCGCCGTACCCAAGTGTAGCCCAGACTGGCGCAGGCCAATTCGTTCACGTCAGTCCAGGGCTGATTGTACCCTAAGGATAGGCAGGCGGGCTCCCATTGATAGAATCGCAGCGTTGGATGGCCTGCACCGTCAGCCAGGACGTGAAGAATGGCTTCGTCGATTGCCATATTGGCTGCACCATCGGCTGGCGGCGTGATGAGCAGCCGCCAGGAAGCAGGAGGGTAGTCGGTCATCGCTTGTCTGTCTCGATTTTGCTCAAGTTCATGAGAATTATACCACACCCAAGTTACCAGTCAATGGAGATAAGGTCATAGGGGTCTGTCCGACGTTTTAGGAGGACTGGGGGGAGCGGGGGGTAATTCTCCCCGAGTCCCCCCTAGTTTGCACGGATTTCTTAAAATCCTGGACGCACCCAAGGTCATAGTTCATCATTATTGTGCAAACAGGCACGAAGAGGATTGCCTTCAATCGAAGCCTGTGATATACTGTTCGGAGGTCGGAGACCGATGCCGGGGTAGGCTGTGTTTCTCGCGTGGCGTACTGGCCTATCATGGACTGCTTAAGAAACCCAATGTTCAAGGAGGAGCAAATGACAGCACAGATCATTGACGGCAAGGCGATTGCGGCCACCATCCGGGGTGAGATCAAGGCCGAAGTGGAAGCGATGCAGGACCAATATGGGAAGGTACCAGGCCTGGCTACCGTCCTTGTTGGCGTCCGGACCGACTCCCAAACTTACGTTCGCATGAAGAAGAGAGCCTGTGCCGAGGTAGGCATCACTTCGTTCGGCCATGACTTGCCGGCCGAGGTTAGCCAGGAAGAATTGCTCAGTGTGGTGCGTGATCTGAACGCCAACCCCGACGTAAATGGTATCCTGGTTCAGCTCCCGCTGCCTGATCATATTGACGAGGAGGAGATTCTGGGTGCCATCGATCTGGAGAAGGATGTGGATGGCTTCCATCCTATCAACATCGGGCGCCTCTCGATGAAACGACGTGACCCGCTGTTTGTCCCTTGCACGCCCAAGGGGTGCATCGAGCTGCTCGACCGGACAGGCGTCGAGATCGAAGGCAAGCGGGCCGTCGTCTTGGGACGGAGCAACATTGTCGGGTTGCCGGTCTCTATGTTGCTTCTGCATCGTAACGCCACCCTCACCATTTGTCACTCCCGCACCAAAGATCTGGCTGGCGTAGTACGCGAGGCAGACATTTTGGTCGCTGCAGTGGGCCGGGCCGAGATGGTACGTGGAGACTGGGTGAAGCCTGGGGCCGTCGTCATCGATGTGGGCGTTAATGCCGTGGATGATCCCAGCCGCGAAAAGGGCTATCGCCTAACGGGTGACGTTGCCTTTGATGAAGTCAAAGAAGTAGCTGCTGCAATCACGCCGGTGCCGGGTGGCGTCGGGCCGATGACCATCGCTATGTTGCTGCGCAACACTATGGACAGCGCCAAGCACACCGTAGGCATGAAGTGACCACTTGTTTTGTCAAAGACCGCCCGCTACGGGGCGGTCTTTTTTTGGCTTGGAACATGGCGCAGCTTCCCCTAATGCGCCGGTCGGTTTGGAGGGCGTAGACGTGGGCTGGCTAGGTTCCTCTAACACAATGTAAACATGCCTCTTACGTAACTCTAACAAGCCTGGGGTACAATATTATGGAATGAGGAAGTTGGGAATCTGCAGTCCGGTATCGGGAATTCAGGTTCCCTGGACGTTCTATTTCGGGTTTCAACTTGGAGATTAGCTATGGATTTGAATAAATATACTCAGAAAGCACAAGAGGCAGTACTGGCAGCTCAAGGCCTGACTCAGGAACATCATCATAGTCAAATTGAGCCGGCTCACCTGTTGTTGGCCCTGCTTCAGCAGGCGGATGGGATTGTGCCACAGGTTACCCAGCGGGCCGGTGCCAGGCCAGGTTTACTTGTCAGCGATTTAGAGGCGGAGTTGGGGCGGCGGCCTAAGGCCTACGGCGCAACTGCCCAGGCCGGCCTTTCGCGCGCGCTGGCCGATGTGTTGACCGATGCAGAGAAGCAGGCTGGCCAGATGCGAGATGAATATGTGAGCACCGAGCACTTGCTAATGGCCTTGGCCCGGTCGAGGAGCTTCGCCGGGGAAATCCTACACCAATACGGCTTGAACGAGACGACCATTTTGCAGGCCCTGACCCAGATCCGGGGCAGCCAGCGAGTTACCAGCCAGAATCCGGAGACCACGTATCAAGCCCTGGAAAAGTATGGGCGTGACCTGACTGACCTAGCCCGGCGTGGTCGGCTGGATCCGGTCATCGGGCGTGACCAGGAGATCCGGCGTGTGATCCAGATTCTCAGCCGCCGTACCAAGAACAACCCGGTGCTGGTAGGCGATCCCGGCGTGGGCAAGACGGCCATTGTGGAAGGCCTGGCCCAGCGTATTGTAAAGGGAGATGTGCCCGAGGGCCTGAAGGACAAGCGCGTGGTCGCTCTGGATATGGGGGCGCTGATTGCGGGATCTAAGTACAGGGGCGAATTCGAGGAACGACTCAAGGCAGTGTTGAAGGAGATCACCGACAGCGCAGGCATGGTTGTCCTCTTCATTGACGAGTTGCACACCGTCGTTGGGGCTGGCGCGGCCGAAGGGGCTATGGACGCCAGCAATATGCTCAAGCCCCTGCTGGCCCGGGGCGAACTGCACGCCATTGGCGCCACGACACTAGATGAGTATCGAAAGCATATCGAAAAAGACGCTGCTCTGGAGCGACGTTTTCAGCCGGTGCTGGTGGACGAGCCCACGGTGGAAGACACTATCAGCATCTTGCGCGGCCTGAAGGAGCGTTACGAGGTGCATCACGGTGTCCGCATCCAGGATAGCGCTGTCATTGCTGCCGCCACCCTCAGCCATCGTTACATTAGTGACCGCTTTTTGCCTGACAAGGCCATCGACCTGATTGACGAGGCGGCCAGCCGGCTGAAGATGGAGATTGACAGCAAGCCGCAGGAGTTGGACGCCGTAGATCGCCAGATCATGCAGCTTGAAATCGAGCGCGAGGCGTTGAAGAAAGAGAAGGATAAGGCCAGCAAAGAGCGGTTGCAGGTGCTCGAAAAGGAGCTGGCCGATCTGCATGAAGAGTCTGCCCAGTTGAGCGCCCGCTGGGGCACGGAGAAGGAGGCCATACAGGTCCTGCGCCGCACCAAAGAGGAGATCGAGGCGACGCGGATTTCCATCGAGGGAGCCGAGCGGCGTGCCGACTTGGAGGAGGCGGCCCGGCTACGCTATGGACAGTTGCGCGAGTTGGAGACCCAACTTCGCCAGGGCGAGATGCGCCTGGCCGAACTGCAAGCGGGCCAGCCGCTGCTGAAGGAAGAAGTAGACGCTGAGGATATTGCGGAGATTGTTTCCAGTTGGACCGGCATTCCTGTCAGTAAGCTGCTGGAGGGGGAGCGGGAGAAGTTGGTGAAAATGGAAGATCGGCTGCACCGCCGCGTGGTGGGGCAGGACGATGCGATTCGGGCGGTTGCCAACGCCGTACGCCGTGCCCGAGCCGGGCTGCAAGACCCAAACCGGCCTATTGGCGGTTTCATCTTCCTGGGGCCGACTGGCGTGGGCAAGACGGAACTGGCTCGCGCTCTGGCCGAGTTTCTCTTCGATGACGAAG
The DNA here is from genome assembly GCA_020343875.1 of Anaerolineales bacterium. Lineage (GTDB taxonomy): Bacteria > Chloroflexota > Anaerolineae > 4572-78 > NAK82. The sequence continues at coordinate 4,575,795 of CP070811.1, forward strand.
ACAACATGGTCCGCGTTGACATGAGCGAATACCAGGAGCGGCACACCGTGGCTCGTCTCATTGGCGCCCCACCTGGCTATGTGGGTTATGAAGAGGGCGGCCAGCTGACCGAGGCAGTCCGTCGCAAGCCGTACAGCGTAGTTCTCTTCGACGAGATCGAAAAGGCTCATCCAGAAGTCTTCAACGTGTTGCTGCAGTTACTGGACGACGGCCGCTTGACCGATGGCCACGGGCGCACGGTAGATTTCAAAAACACGGTGGTCATCATGACCAGTAACATTGGGGGCCACCACATTATGGAAGTGGGCATCGAAGCTGCTGAGGGCAGGGTGATGGAGGCCATGCGGGCGCATTTCCGCCCTGAGTTCCTGAACCGAGTCGATGAGATCGTTGTCTTTCATAGTCTGAGTCGGGATGACCTGGCCCGCATTGTGGACATCCAGCTGGTACGGCTGGAAGGGCTGCTGGCCGAGCGCAAGCTGACATTGGTCCTGACCGACGCTGCACGTAGCTTCCTGGCCGAGCGGGGCTACGATCCGGCCTTTGGCGCCCGTCCTCTGAAGCGAGCCATCCAACGCTACCTGCAAGATCCGCTGGCCCTGGCTCTGCTACAGGGCGAGTTCGGCGAGGGCGATACGCTGCAGGTGGACACCGCGGGCGACGAGTTGCTCTTCCGCCGGGTGGCTGCCGCGCCCGAGCCGGCTGAGGTGTATCCTGAGGATGATATCGAAGTGGTCGAGGGCGAGATTGTTGAGTAGTAGAAGAGAACCCTCTCGTGTTCAAGCCTTCGGGAGGATACATCGCACTCAAAGTCCCCGGCACCTGGCTGGCGCTGGGGACTTCGTTATGTGGTATAGCCAGGGGGAATAGAAACCACGCTCTCGTCAACAATACGATCCCAGCCATAGGGCGGCTTGAGCCAGTTGGTGAAGTTGCTTGTCCAATAGCTCTGCCCAACCTTTCCTCGCCAGCTTTTCATCCTGGGCCGACTGATCACCTCGTTCCGCCTCAAGTTGGTCTAGTGCAAACTTACGAATCGTGGTATACTTTCGATTAGAATACGCTAGGGAGGGACAGCCGTGAGTCTGTGGACAAGATTCATCGCGTGGTTAAATGCAGAGGAGCCACCTCGGAAAACCGCGGAGCTCCCAGGCGCAACTTTCCCCTCTGAAGTTGAGCGCACTTTGGAGGAAGTGGAAACCAAACTCGATCGTACCGTTCAGGATCTGGCGGACGGCCTCATTAATCGCGCTCAGTTTGAGAACCTGTATCGCCACTATCAAAATCAACGTCGCATGTTGCAAGGCCTGCTCGCGGAGGAAGGCTCTCAGGTGCCAGCCAGCCTCGCGGCGGGTGAGAGCATGATCATTCGCCAAGCTTACGAGGCCAAAGTGCTGGCCTACGCTGTTTATGATAACGAGTCAAGCGTGCCCCTGTACACAGTGGGCAATTTCCCGGTAGAAAGTGACTTGGTGGTTGGCTTTTTGTCTGGCTTTCGGTCGGCGGCGGCTGAGATAATGGGGGCTGGTGCGGCCAAGGCCGAGTCGGAGGACGGCAAGGTGCTGTGTTACGTGCCCGGTGAGTATTGCACTCTGATCGTCCTCTATTCATCCGATCCAGCCGAGGTGTACGTTCGGGGACTGCGCAAGATTCATTCCCATTTCGAGACTCTCAACGCTGAGCTGTTGAAGCACACCCCTATACTGCCTGATACGCTCCTTTTCAACTATGAGATGGTCCTCAAGCCTCGCCGTTCAAAGGACAAGGATATTTCCTCCGCAGCAGCTGGGAATGTACCTTCGGGCACTGGAGGATAAAATGACCCCAGCCGATAGCACCATACGCTACAAGGTTGCCATCGCTGGCAGCGGGGGAGTGGGTAAGACCACCCTCCTTCGCCGTTACGCCACTGGGAAGTTCCAAGAGTCTCGCATAATGACCATCGGTGTTGATTTTCAGACCATTCAGGTTGACATCAAAGGGCAGCTCATCAAACTAACGGTATGGGATCTGGCTGGGCAGGATCGCTTTGCCCCGTTCCGGGATGGCTTTTACAAAGGGGCACGTGCTGTGGCAATGGTGTTCGACGTGACTGACCGGCAATCGTTTGACGACCTGCCGCACTGGCTCCAGGAGGGACAGGGTGTCGTGCCTGACGCCTATCTGGTTGTCAATGGAAACAAAACCGATTTGCCTCGCGTCGTGGCTATGGAAGAGGGTAAGGCCTATGCGGCGTCCGTCAACGCGGCCTACGTGGAGACCAGTGCCAAGACGGGGGAGGGGGTGGGGCAGTTCTTTCGCTACCTGGCCATGGCGGCTCACGCTCACCGCTAGCCCCCCAATTGAAGTGGTATTGATAGGCCAAATTGAGCACCCTGGGTGACCCAAAATCGAGCATTCCAACTGCTTCGATGGGCCATTCGCGGTAAACGACCAAGGTTGATGTAACCTTTCAATGCTCCCGCCATTTACTCATGTGGCGGGAGCTAACGTTATGCGAGGTTCGACACAAATGTCATCGCTGGCAGCGTTAGCGGAGCCATTGGACTGGCTGGGGCCGGGAAACCTTTGGCTTATTTGTGGGCCGACAGATAGAGCACCTGCGACGTCCAGGCCACGGTCTGGTCACGCAGTTGGTGCTCAAAGAGGGCTTGTACCTGGCCCAGTTCGTCAGTGGAGAGATAGTGGCGCAGGTGTTGAGCATAGGTCGGTCGCTGGTGGTCAGAGCTGATGCTGAACCAGCGCACCAGGTGTTGGGGGCTGATCAGTTGCTGAGCCGTGACTGTCTCAACCTGGATGTGCACGTCCGATAGGCCAGGCATTTCGCTCCTGGCCTGCTGGGTGCCCTGCCCCGTGTCTGGATGCGAAACGCTAGCCATCATGGAAAAGGCAGCCTCCAGGTCGGCCCTGTCCCAGTTGACCATCGGGTCATCAGGATTGGCGTAGATGGCCTCTTCGGCGGTGATCAGTTGCTGACGCAGGGTTTCGTCGAGGGGGGAAAGGTCCACCAGCCGATACAGGCGCTGGGCATGGTGTGGCACGACTTCGGCCAGGGACAGTCGACCTGCCTGGCTGAGTAAGGAAGCGATGATGTGGGCTGCAGTCGCTTTATCGGGGTGGCGAGTGAGGACGTTGCGCCCTATCACTGCGTCGAAGTGGATACCTGCTTGACCTGGCCTGGACTCAGGTTGCGGGCCCAGCTGAGCGGCGATGAGATCAGGCAGCGCCTCCAAGGTGCCGCTCAGAATTATGGGCTGTGAGAGCGCCTCCAGCTGGATGGCCTGCTCGCGCAAGACCTTGGCAGTCTGCTCGTCAGCGGCCAGCGCCCATACTCCGCCCACGGGTGTGCGGCGCACTGCTTCCCACATCAGCAGCCCAGTTGCGGCATTCAGATCAAGGACCAGGCTATGCCGTTCAAGTCTGGCCTCTTTGATCACCCGGTCGCGCAAGGCGGATAGTTGCTCACCGACGTTACTTAAGGTACGCTGTAGCCAGCGGTTGTAGGTAGGGGGGGCAGCCTCTTTTTGCTCGTGGCCCCGCTCGTCCTGGATCGCAACCGGCGAGTGCTCCTGTTCCAACATGGCTGCCAATTGTGCCTCTCGGTGCCGGGTCACCTGTTCTTTGACCTCAGCCTCGTGGCCCTGGTCGGTCGGCCGATAAAAGACGCGTCCTTGCAGGCTCTCCGGCAAGTATTGTTGCGTCACCCAGTGGTCTCGGTAGGCGTGGGGGTACAAATATCCCTGCCCATGTCCCAGGTCTTCCGCATCGCGGCTGGCGTCCTTTAGATGATCCGGGACCTCCTCCTCTCGCTCTCGCTCAACCGCAGCAATGGCATCGAACAGGGCGAAGGCACTGTTGCTCTTGGGTGCCGTCGCCAGGTAGATGCAAGCCTCCGCCAGGTGGAAGCGTCCCTCAGGCAAGCCCACGTAATCGAAAGCCTGCGCGCAGGCTGTCACCACACGCACAGCGTTGGGGTCGGCCATGCCCACATCCTCTCCGGCGAAGATGAGCATGCGGCGGAACATGAAGCGCGGGTCTTCACCAGCGTAGAGCATGCGGGCCAGCCAATATAGGGCCGCGTCCGGGTCGGACCCGCGCAGGCTTTTGATGAAGGCGCTGATGGTGTCGAAGTGGACATCGCCATCCTTGTCGTAGAGAACGGCCCGGCGCTGGATAGACTCCTCGGCCACTGCCAGGTCCACCCGGATAATGCCCTGCTCGGTTGGCAGTGTTGTCTCCACTGCCAGTTCCAGCGCATTTAGTACACCACGGGCGTCCCCATTGGCTACGTTAACCAGGTGGTCCAGTGCATCCTGGTCTATCTGAACCTGGAGGCGGCCGTAGCCTCGCTCGGGGTCGGTCAGAGCCTGGTCAGCAATGTGCCGCAGGTCTTCTTCGCTCAGCCTCCGCAACTCAAAGATACGCGAGCGGCTGACCAGGGCTTTGATGACTTCGAAGTAGGGGTTCTCGGTGGTGGCACCCACCAGGATGATCGTGCCATTCTCTACGTGGGGAAGCAGAGCATCTTGCTGAGCCTTGTTGAAGCGATGTACTTCATCCACAAAGAGTATGGTGCGCTGTGCATACATGCCTCGTCGCTCCTGGGCGACCGCAATCGCTTCGCGGATGTTCTTTACCCCAGCCAGCACGGCGTTGATGGCGATGAAATGTGCTTGAGTGGTATTGGCGATGATACGGGCCAGCGTTGTCTTGCCGGTACCGGGCGGGCCGTAAAAGATGAGCGACGACAGTTGGTCGGCCTGGATAGCGCGCCGCAGCAGCCGGCCCGGCCCAACGATGTGTTCCTGACCCACAAACTCGTCGAGGGTGCGTGGCCGCATACGGGCAGCCAAAGGTGCTTCGCGAGCTATTTGTTCCTGGCGGACATGATCGAATAGGTCCATCAAATAATCCCTGTGGGGAGCGCTTACTCACTGAATATGGCACACCCATGGGGCGTGATACACCCTTGGGGCGTGAACACCCACTGGGCCTTAAATTGTACCACATCTTGGGTTTATGAGCATCTTGGGCATTTCGAGAATATTCAGGTCAGCCGTTCTCCTGGCGGCTGAGCTTGAACAAATGGCGTGCTGTTTTGGGATCTCATCAGCGGGTGCGTTCTGAAATTAGGGAAATCCGGGCAAATATGAGGCGATTCGCCGCTGTGCTTTCCCGATTGCTTGGGACGCACCCCAGCATGCATCTTCGTTGACACAAAGGCCGGGATGGGGTACAATCATCAACACTGTCCGCACTGGATAGTGACAGCATAGACTTATGAAGAGGCGGACTTGATGTTCCCTTCGACCGACGATGACCTGCGGCGCGAATTCCTGTCTTGGGCCGATGTGGATGCGCTCATCAGTCACCTGTTGCCACAATTCTCGGGCGAATTTGATGGGCTGTTGATGATCACGCGCGGGGGGCTGATTCCGGGTGGCTATCTGGTCGAGGCGATGGGGATTGAACATGTATTGACGGCCTCGGTTCAGTTTTCTCCTACCATTAGAAGCAGTCTGGCTTGGCCTACGTTTGTGCAATTTCCCAGCGATGCTTTGTTGATGCGCAGGCGCATCCTGATTGTAGATGACGTTTGGGCTCATGGACGGACCATAGTTTTCGTCAAAGGCCGCGTCATCGCTGCTGGCGCCCGGGCCGAGACGGCTGTGCTCCATTATCGGTCGCGCAGTAACCTCTTCCCCAACACCGGCCCTGATTACTACGGTGCCATCACCGATCGTTACATCGTATACCCCTGGGAGTCACCCCCGATCGTGGACACCGCCGCTGAAACCCGACCTACGCCACCCATCAATTGACACCTGGGCCTGGATTCTGGAATTCTGGGGATTCAAGAGTTAAGCAGCCAAGATGCAGAACCAGCAAGGAAATCGGAGATAGCAAAGGGGGCCTTTGACCTTCATGCAAGGCTTATCCAGCCTGTTTCCTCTCATCCGTCGCCAAAACTTGGGGCTGCATCTGCTGGCACTGTATTTGCTCTTTGTTGTTCCCATCTTGGGCGCAGCCATCTTCTTTGATGTGAGTGCTGGTCAGCGGCTGCGCGACGATGTAGCTGCTGCCGATTTGAGCCTGGCCCAAGCCATTGCGTTGGAGACCGACGCCCTGCTGATCAAGGCCCAGCAGGCCGTGGTTGAGTTTGCGCGCATGCCGGCTGTGATTAACTCGGATGTGGCGGAAATGGAAAGGGCTTTTGGCACCGCGTCTGCTGCCCGTCAGGACATTAACCTGTTCTACCGCCTCGACGCCAGCGGCGTGATGGTTTTTCACTATCCCACCGGCCCGGGCAGCACAGTGGGGGTGGATTTTTCGTTCCGTGATTACTTCACAGCAGCCCGGCTCAGCGATGGCCCGGTCTTTTCCAAGGGCCGCATCTCGCCCACTACCCAGCGCCCGGTCGCTACCGTGGTGGTGCCAATCCGTCAAGCCGGCCGCTTTGACGGTGTCGTAGCCACCAACTTGGAGCTTCAGCGCTTGGCCCAAACCTTGATCGTCATTGGGCAGGAACAAGGTGGGCAGCGTGGCTTGCAGGTATTGCTGGTCGACTCAGCAGGCCAGGTGATAGCGGACTCGCAGCCAGACTCCGAGCTTCTGTACGTTGCGCTGGACGAAGTGCCGGGCGTCAGGCAGGCATTGGCTGGCCAGGAAGGTTCGTTGCTGGCCCACGATGAAAGCGGGCGTGAGTGGCTTTACAGCTATGTCCCTATTCCCACGCCAGCCTGGGGGGTCATCGTCCGGCGGCCCACCGAAGTCGCCTTTTCCACCTCGCGCAGCTTTCACCGCGGGCTTTTTATTGCGGTGGCACTTTTCCTGATCGGGGCTGCCCTATTCTGGTTTAGACTGGCCGACCGCGTGATCCAACCGCTGGAAAGTATGACGCGCTTTGGTGAAGTGGTGGGCCAATCGGTGATTCCGGACCACCCAGTCAGAGCCAAGCTGTCCCCCATTGCACAACGTCGCGACCAAATGGGCCAGTTGGCGCAGACCTTACTCCGCATGGAGGAAGACATCTCGCGTCGTTTTGCCGAGTTATCCACTTTGCTCGAAACCAGCACCGCTGTCGTTTCCAGCCTGAACACACAGCGAGTGATCGACAGCATCTTGGAGGAGATTCAGCGCCTGCTGACTGTGGACTCATGTGCTATCTTGACCGAGAACGAAGCCACCCAGCAACTGGAAATACGTGCCAGCCAGGGTTTGAGCCGGGATTATGTGGATAACTTGCGCCTGGATACCCATGACCGCCGATTACCTGCCTTACGCGCTATTGACACCGGATCGCCTATTCAGGTGTCCGATGTGGAGTCCGATCCGGCTATGGCTTCCATCTTGCCCCTGATTCGCTCTGAAGGTTACCGGTCGTTGCTGGCTGTGCCCCTGGTGACACAGCACGGCCCGCCGGCAGTGTTGGTGGTCTATCGCTCTGATGTGCATCGCTTTGCCGAAGCCGAGATTGGGCTGGCAGCCAGCTTCGCCAACCACGCTGCGATGGCTCTGGAAAACGCTACCCTGTTCAACCTCACCGACGAAGAGTTGCAGAAGCAAGTGAAATCGCTGCGCGCGCTCAATCAGGTTGCCCAGACTGTCAGCCAGTCGCTGGTACTGGATGATGTGCTGGCCAACGCCGTCGAGGCCGTGCTCCATGTGATGGAAACTGATACCGCGTGGATTTACCTGCTGCGTGAAGGAGAGACTACTATGCATCTGCGCGTTCATCGTGGCTTTTCCCCTGGTTTGGCGGAACAGGTCAGCCGGGTGGAAGTAGGCTCTGGATTGAACGGACAGGTGGCCATGACTGGTACTCCCCTGCTGGTGCAGGACATACCCCTGAATCCTAGCCTTGGCCAACAAGTGCTGGCTCAGGAGGGACTGAGCTCATTTGCTGCCGTGCCCCTGCGTGCCAAAGAGAGCATTGTAGGCGTATTGGGAGTAGCCGCCCGGGATGATCGTCAATTCAGTGACGGGGAGGTTGACTTGCTCTCGGCTATTGGCGGCCAGGTAGGTATTGCCGTGGAAAACGCCCGGCTATACCGTCGCAGCCGCCAGGCGGCTATCCTTGAAGAGCGTAACCGGGTGGCCCGCGAGATCCACGATTCGCTGGCCCAGGCCTTCACTGGCATCATTGTACAGCTTGAGGCGGCCGAGCGATTGTCTGGGCGTCGCCCGCAACAGGCCCAGACCAGTCTGCGCAAAGCGCGTGACCTGGCGCGCATCAGCCTGCAAGAGGCGCGCCGGTCTGTTTGGGGGTTGCGCCCTCGCGGCTTGGAGGATCAGTCCTTGACCGAAGCGTTACATAACCAAGTCCGGGCCATTCAAGGCGAAAATGGCCTCACTGTGCGCTTTACTACCTCCGGGGCTGAGCGAAATCTCTCCCCTGATGTGGAGATGAACTTGTTTCGCATTACTCAGGAAGCACTCAGCAACGTCCGACAACACGCTCAAGCACGCCATGCCGGGATCCAGCTTGATTATGGGGCACAATACGTGCGGCTGGTGATCTGGGACGATGGCGTTGGCTTGCCAACTGATGACAGCGCCGTCCGATGGGAGGAGGATGGACGCGGGTTTGGGCTGATCGGAATGCAGGAACGGGCCACGCTGCTGGGCGGCCAGATGAGTGTCGCCAGTGCCCCAGGCGAAGGGGCTCGCATCGAGGTGATTGTGCCAGGCTAGGCGCAGGGGAAGCGATATGAGTGTGGAGAAAGTGATTCGTGTGCTGGTAGCCGACGATCATCCCGTCGTGCGCGAGGGCTTGAGTGCCATCGTGGACGCTGAGGATGACATCCTGGTCGTCGGAGAGGCGTGGAATGGGGAAGAGGCCGTTCGTTTAGCCCACCAACTCCACCCCGACGTGGTGTTGATGGACTTGAAGATGCCCAAAATGGATGGCGTCGAGGCCATCCAACGTATCCGGGCCGAGGTGCCTGAAACCTACGTGCTGATCCTTACCACCTATGCCGACGATGACTACATTGAGGCTGGAATTCGGGCCGGTGCCCGGGGCTATTTGTTAAAGGACGCGCCGCCCGACGAACTGGTGCGCGCCATCCGCGTCGTGTCACGGGGTGAGTCGCTGTTGGAGCCAATCGTCGCCGCCAAAGTGCTTGATAAATTGAGTGCCTTGATGACCAATAGCGATTCTGATGTTATGAACCACTCTGAGCGCACCCCTTCACTCACTCCCCGCGAAAGAGAAACCCTCATCTTGCTGGCAAGCGGAGCGCGAAACAAAGACATCGCCGACGCTCTCTTCATCAGCGAGCGGACAGTCAAAGTTCACATCACCAGCCTGATGCAGAAACTTGACGCCAGTACCCGCACCGAAGCAGTCGCCAGGGCCATAAAACAAGGGCTGATCGAATTGGATGTGTTTTGAAGGCCCATCCAGATCAGGCAGACCAAACGTACTATACCAGCGTGCAAAAGGTACTAGAAAGGCGGGGGTAAGAATCGACCTTTTGGTGTAGACCGATCTTCCCTGACAGACGATGACAGAAGGGCGCATGGCTGGTATGATATGATAACTAATGAAACAGACTTTGGCGCCCCTGGAGATTGAGGATTTGGACCAGCGATGGGCCTTTTCTTGTATCTCCATTTGTTGATTCCCGATTCTCTGATCACCGATTTTTCATGGAAAGGAGGTGGTGTTCAGGACCATTTTAGTCAGGTTACGTGTCGTCGCCGGTGGTGCTAGTGTGGCAAGACTGACGACCTGTTGTGTATGAGCAATTGCCTTTTCAAGGAGGAGATAGGAGAAAATGAAACGCTCAGTACTTTTCACCTTGTTACTTACGCTGGTGTTGATCGCCGCCCAATGTGGGCCGGCCCCCACCGAACCCGCAGCGCCGACCGCGCCAGCCCAGGAAGAGCCGGCTGCCACCGAGGCCCCTCAAGAAGAACCCGCGCCGGCGGAGGTGAAGACGGTGGTGATAGGTTTCACCACGTCGCAGACGGGTAACTACAACGTCTCATCTTTGCGTCAGGTGAATGGTCTGAAGTTATGGATGGACCAGGTGAATGGTGCGGGTGGGGTTCGGTTGAGTGACGGCACCGCGGTGATGTTTGAGGCGGTGACGTATGATGATGAGAGCAACACGGACCGGGTGCAGGAGCTGTACACGCGGCTGGCGACGGAGGACAACGCCGACTTTTTGATCAGTCCGTACTCGAGTGGTCTGACGGCGGCATCGGCGGTGATAGCCGAGCAGTATGGTAAGGTGATGATCACCACGGGGGCTGCGTCGGATGCGACGTACAAGGAAGGTTTCACGCGGGTCTTCCAGGCGTATACGCCGGCCAGTCGTTATCTGACGGGTGCGGTGGACCTGCTGGGCACGATTGATCCAAATGCCAAGAAGATAGCCTTTGTGTATGAGAACGACAAGTTCTCGACTGACGTGGTGACGGCGGCCAAGGACTACGCTGAGTCGAAGGGGTATGAAGTCGTGCTGTTCGAGGGGTATGATTCGGATACGGCGGACTTTGGCCCGTTCATCAACAAGATTGAGGCAGCTGCGCCGGATGCGTTGATGGGGGGCGGGCACTTCCAGGATGGGACCACCTTTGGGCGGCAGCTATATGAGAAGGAAGCTTCTCTCGCTTTTGTGACGCTGTTGGTGGCGCCGCCGGAGCCTGACTTTGCGGACTTGGGCGACGCGGCAGTAGGGGTGGTCGGACCCAGCCAGTGGGAGCCATTGGCGGCCTTCACGCCGGAATCGGCGGCTGCGGCTGGTCTGGAATGGTTTGGCGCGTTGGGCAGCGAGTTTGTGCGGGACTATGAGGCTGCCTATGCTGGAGAGGAGCCGTCCTATCATTCGGCGGGTGGCTATGTGGCGGGGCAGATTTTGGAGAAGGCGATCAGGGCGGCGGATTCGATTGATCCAGAGGCCGTTAAGGCGGCCATGGACAATATGGATATGCTGACTTTTTATGGTCGCATCAAGTTTGATACCAGCCCTGAGGCTCACGGCTTGCAGATTGGGCACGACATGGTCTACATTCAGTGGCAGAAGGATGCTGCGGGCAACCTGATGAAGCAGGTGGTCTGGCCTCTTGAGGGCGCTACCGCCGATACACTCTATCCCAAATAGGCATACGTGGTTTGTTTGCCCCGCAGGTACCATCAGGCCACCGACCGGGCAAGTGCGACGGCCTGTGATGTTGCCTGCGGGGCTTTGCTCAGTACACCATAGGAGATGTATATGCTTGATATCCTGGTTGCCTCTTTGGCTGACGGGCTGTTGCTTGGATTCGTCTACGGCATCGCGGCGATGGGGCTGTCTCTGATCTGGGGTGTGATGGACGTCATCAACCTGTCACACGGCCCCATCATCGCTCTGGGCATGTTCGGCGTCTACCTGGCTTTTAACGGGTTGGGCTGGAATCCCTACCTGACCCTGTTGCTGGTAGCCGTGATGGGCTTATTACTTGGGATCGTGATCTACGGAGTGGCTGTCCATCGCGTCCTCAATGCCCCCCACTTGTCCACGCTACTGGCTACATTTTCCATCAATATGATTATCATAGGGGTTGGCACGGCGCTCTTTACGACCTCGCCGCGCAATGTGGATTTTTCCCTGGGCAGCTTTTCGCTGGGACACATCACCCTGCCCTGGGCACGGGTGGCGGCAGCCCTGGCCGCCGTGCTGGTGACCGCGCTGCTGTACCTGTTTCTATACCGCACCCGGCCAGGCAAGGCCATTCGGGCGGTGGCCAATAACCGGGCCGCCGCTGAGCTGATGGGAATACCCGCCTCGCGGGTGTTGGCGCTCAGTTTTGGCCTGGGCACCATGCTGGCTGCCATCGCTGGTGGCTTGATCTCCACCTTTTTTCCCTTTACCATCCTGGCGGGTGGTCGCTATGAGCTGAAGAGCTTTGTGATCTGCGTGTTAGGTGGCCTGGGTAATCCGCTAGGTGCGCTCATTGGCGGCCTGCTGCTGGGCGCGCTGGAGGGAATCATCCCCGCCTTCATAGAGACCAGTTGGGTGCCGGTGCTTGAGTTCGTGCTCTTTGTTGTCATTTTATTGGTGCGACCATCTGGCCTGTTAGGGAGCAAATCATGAAACCTTGGCGAAACCCTGGGCTATGGCTGGTTTTAGCGCTCACGGTTGCCATCAGCGTCTGGCCAGCCCTGGCCTCTAATAAAGCCTACACTAGGGAAGTGTCCTTCACTATCCTGAAGGCCGTGGCGCTGGCTTCCAGCCTGAATATTCTACTGGGCTATACCGGCTATGTGAGCTTCGGCCACATTGTGTTCTACGGCATGGGTGGTTACGTCGGATTCTATCTGCTGGACGTTCACAACGCACCGCTTTACGTGGCCGTTTTGGCGGGGGGGCTGGCCTCTGGATTGATCGCCTTTTTACTGGGGAGAGCCATCCTGCGTCTGCGCGGGGCCTATTTTGCCCTGGCGACCATCGGTATTAATGAAGCTGCGCGCGCTTTCATCAAGAACTTCGATCTTTTTGGCGGACCCATCGGCATGTCGCTCAATTTCAACGTGTACAAGTCCTACGGCGGCCCTAACCAGGCGCTGTGGATCGCCTTTATCTCTATGGCTGCCCTCACCCTGGTCATCACCGTAGTCAGTTTTTTGGTGAAGACTTCTCGATTTGGGCTGGGCCTGATGGCGATCCGCGAAAATGAGGACGCCGCCGAAGTCATGGGAGTGGTGGCACCCAGTTCTAAGACCTGGGCCTACGTGTTGTCAGCCATCTTTCCAGGCATGGTGGGTGTGCTCTTCTTCTTCAAGAACGGCAACATTGAACCACCCGATGCCTTCAACTTGCACCAGTCCATTGAAACTATTGTGATGGTGATGCTGGGCGGCTACGGCACGGTGTTGGGACCTGTACTTGGCTCGGCTATCTACCAGCGATTGCGCGGACTTCTGCTGGTCAGCCCGCTCTTTAAGAACATCCAGCTAGCGGTTGCTGGCGTGCTATTGCTGATCATCATTCTGTTCATGCCGGCGGGTGTGGTCGGTTGGCTGCGCAGCCGCTTTGGAGCTCTGCGGAGGGTGCTGGAATGACCGGACAGGCTCAAACTCCTATCCTGCAAATCCAGGCTGTCTCTAAACACTTCGGCGGCTTGCAGGCGCTGTCGAACGTTACTTTTGATCTGCCCGAGGGGCAGATTCTGGGGCTGATCGGCCCCAATGGAGCTGGCAAAACCACCCTTTTCAATTGCATCAATGGCATCTACCCGCCGGAACAAGGGCACGTGATCTTTCGGGGTAGAGATATTACCGGCTGGAAGCCATATCGGGTGGCCCGTACGGGCCTGGCTCGCACGCATCAGATTGTGCAGCCCCTGAATGAGCTGACCGTACTGCAAAATGTGATAGCTGGTGCCTCCTTTGGTCACGAGCACCATCCGCTAAGCCAGGCGCGCGAGATAGCCGACCAGGTATTGACTTTCGTGGGCCTGGCTGAACGGCGCGACGCCCTGGCGGCCAAATTAAACGTGGCTCAGAAGAAGCGGTTGGAGCTGGCTCGCGCGCTGGCGGCCCGACCCTACTTGCTGCTGCTGGACGAGGTGCTGGCTGGCCTGAATCCGACTGAAATCGCCGAAATGGTCGATGTCGTGCGCGCCATACGCGATCAGGGTGTGACCATCCTCATCATTGAGCACGTCATGCACGCCCTGATGAACGTGTCGGACCGGGTGATCGTATTGGACTATGGTGAGCAAATTGCAGAGGGGTCGCCCGACGAGGTTGCGAACGATCCTAAGGTGATCGAAGCCTACCTGGGTGATCCCAAGTTGGCGCAGCAAATGATGTTGGCTGAATGACGCACACTCATGCGGATGTGGCATATGACGGATAAGTTGCGTACTGCGTACCAGGGAGAAATGATCCATGGCGTTTCTAGAAATAGATAATATCTCTTCCGGCTACGGAGAAGTCCAGATTCTGTGGGACGTCTCGCTGAAGCTGGAGCGGGGTAAGCTGACTTCATTAGTGGGGTCTAACGGGGTGGGCAAGACCACACTGCTGCGCACCGTCATGGGGCTGGTCAAGCCCTGGCGTGGCGCGATCACCTTCGATGGCCGAGAGGTGGCGCGCACCGCGCCGTACGCCAAAGCCTCGCAAGGGCTGATCTTGGTGCCCGAAGGCCGCCAGCTGTTCACGGATATGAGCGTTTACGAGAATCTGGAGATGGGCGCTTTCACCTCTCGTGCCAAAGTGAATTTTCAGGACAACCTGGAACGGATCTACACCATGTTCCCCATCCTGAAAGAACGCAGCGGACAGCGGGCTGGCACTCTTTCTGGAGGTGAGCAGCAGATGCTGGCGGTAGCCCGTGGCCTGATGTCGCAACCTGAGGTTCTGATGTTCGATGAGCTTTCGCTGGGCTTGGCGCCTTTTCTGGTGTTGGAGCTGTTTGAAGTCCTGCGCCGCCTGAAAGCAGAGGGGCTGACCATGTTACTGGTGGAGCAAAATGTGCAGTTGGCACTGGCTATCAGTGACTATGCCTATGTTTTGGCCGATGGGCGGGTCGAACTGGAGGGGCCCTCACGAGAGGTGGCCCAAAACGAGCATGTGCGCAAGGCCTATTTGGGCATCTGAGAGGGAGGCGGAGTTATCATTGTGAGGTGCCTCTGAAGGAGCGATACAAGTTCACTCGGGGCAGCCCCCTTGGCCTGACCGCAGTTCAGGCGAGTGTGCGGCCGACCCAGACGTAAGACGGAACGGCCCTGCTACGCGACGGCAGGGCCGGGTTCTGTTCATGGAACCAGCTGCATCCAATCAACTAACTCTCCAGCTATTATCGCATGGGGATCTTGAATCCATGAATCTTGGCGAACTGGATGGCCTCCGGATGACCAGCGCCCGCTTGGCGGGCAATGCCCACGTGCCGAGGTCTGTGGTCAGCGCGCGCTGCAGGCGGACTGCTGTGGCCTCAGCCCCATCGGCGCCGATGACCTGCCCGGCGTGGATGCTGTAGTCGATGCCCCCCCGCCCCCGTGATGAATGCTGACCCAGCTCGCGCCGCCCACGGCGTTGATGAGCGCGTTTAGCAGCTGCCAGTCGGCGATGGCACCTATCTTCCGCAACGACAGCCGTCACTCTGTCCGCCAGCGGTCCACCTCTCTCACCCCGAGTTATGGACGACGCTTTCCCAGAGGCCTCATTCTCATATCACTTCTGTGCCTGAGAACGTCGCCCGGGCAGTCTGTAAAACGGGGACGAAAGCAGTTCCCTGATGATGGTGCGATAGGGCCGACTACCAGAGACGGCGTCGAAGAGCGCCTGGCGCAGTGGGGGATATTTCTCTGCCAGTGCCAGGGCCAGGTCCATTTGTCGGAAGCGACTGGCATAGATCACGGCATAGCGCGCCAGGTGGCCATAGGGGATATCACACAGGATTTCGTGACATTGGTGAACGTAGCTCTGTTGGAATGCGCTGGCAGAGATGCCGGCCGTCATGATGGTCCGCGCCGCCCACAGGCCGGTCAGGCAGGCTGAGTTGATCCCCTTGCCCTTGAAGGCGCGCACCAGGCCGGCGGCATCGCCGATGATAACGTAGCGATCACCGTAGTAGCCTTTGGCGACCGAAATGGGGAACCTCCCCTTGAAGTTAGGGAACCTCCCCCTAAAGTAGCGGGAAAACTGTGGGTTGCGGAGCTGTTCGTAGTCGGCGAAGGGCAGCAACTTGTGCGCAGGCCCATGTAAGAAATAATCCATCCAGGCAGACGTGACACGTGCGCCGGCAATGTTAATGGTCAGGTGGTCGGCCTTGGGGGAGATGGCGGCGAACTCGATATGAGGAGTGGCTGGTAAGAAGACGTGGATGCGACCAGAGGGTATCTGATCTGCTGATGGGGATGCAATCTCCGGGTAATCGCCGGGCGGGTGAATTTTGGTGACGATGCTGTCCAGGAATCGGGGCGGTCGGTAAGGTGTGGCCCGTTCCAGGGCGGAAGCAGTACCCGAGTCCAACCCAAAGGCGCCAACCAGCACATCCGCCCGCCGGTTATCGCTCTCGCTGTAGACGGTGACCCCATCGTTATCAATCTCCACATCGGTGACCCGGCTGTGGACAACCTCTATGCCGGCTGCCTGGGCTTGCTCCAAGAGGTAAGCGTCGAACATAACTCGCCTCAGAGCATAGGACAGCTCGCGGGTCGTGTCGGGCAGAGTCAGGCTACGCCGCTCGCCGTGCAGCACGTATCCGGAGATGTAGCGCTCTACCAGGTGCTGCGGGAAGGGGATGCCCAGCTCGTCCTCAAGAATCTGGCGGATGGGTGGCGAGAATATGCCTACGCACTGGTTGTAGTGTCGCTCGCCAGCGAAGGTCTTGCCTTCGTATACCGTAATCCAGATCTCTTGCCCTAGGCTGTGTGCCAGTCGGCGCAGGGCAATCGCGCACGCCGCGCCACCTGGCCCCCCCCCAATGATGACCACGTGCCCGCCGTCTTGCAGAGGTCCCAAATTCGAATCGCTCATCGGCTCAGCCCGAATTCTGGTGCCAGTCATCGCTGCGCCGCGAGTGGGCTGTTGCGCAGCGTAGGCCAGGACAGCAATGCACACAAGCCATCTTTATTAGATGTATCGTCGTCGAATATGTAACACGGCAAAGAGTCATGAACGCGCCAGACGGGCCAGAGATCTTTTTCGCCAGCAAGGTACCCTGGCCTGATGTTGTCAGTGCGGATCAGCGGAATACGATATGCGTGAAGCAGCAGACTATGCGGACAGACTTAATGTAGCACACATGGGAGAATTCTGTCAAGAATTTCACTAAATGGTCTTTCCTCAACTTTCTGTCCATGGTCATAGCCATCCAGGTTTTCGGTTGGCCGGCTATCAACTACGCCCAAGGCTATTTGACGGCTTCCAGCGTGGCTCCAACTATGCTTGGTCAGCCAGTGGCAACCGCTCTGCGGGCCGCGCCGCGGCCCGGCGAGATGCTTTCTCACCGGCAGATCTTGTGTGGGGTGATTGTGTGGGCAAGTGTGTATTGTGTAGATGGCCCATCGCAGCCGAGGGGCAAGCCCTGGGAATCGGCCACCGATGTGATCGGGGAGTGCGATCAGGATCGCAGACAGAACCACACCATAAGCTGACTTGCCCGGTCCAGCAGTGTGAGGTAGAATTCACCACTGCCTCCGATACATTACTGGTGGTATATGGGGGCGCTTGTTTTTTCTTGCCTGGCGTTTTGAGCCGCACCGCACGGAATTGACGCCAGGTTATTGACGGACGAGTACCAAGTGGTTGTTCTTCTTTTACAGGCCCTTGAAACAACGTCATCGAACGGGGGATGAGTTATGCAGATTCAATTTTGGGGAGCCGCCCGCAGCGTCACCGGTTCCATGCACCTGCTCAGCGTGAATGGCCACAAGTTGTTGCTTGATTGTGGGCTCTGCCAGGGCAGGCGTAAGGAGGCCTTCGAGCGCAACCGAAACCTGCCCTTCGATGCACGTGAGATTGATGCCGTGATTCTGTCTCATGCGCACATGGACCACAGCGGCAATCTGCCCTCGCTGCTCAAAGCTGGCTTCACAGGCCCTATCTATGCCACTTCGGCTACCCGTGATCTGGACGCTTATATGTTACTCGACTCAGCCCACATCCAGGAGAGTGATGTGGCCTACGTCAACAAGCGGCGGGCTAGACAGGGTAAACGCCTCTTCGAGCCGCTCTATACGCGCCAGGATGCCATGGAGACGCTGACTCACTTTACTTCCGTGGAGTATGGACGACCCTTTGAGCCGGTGCTCGGTGTGCAAGCTCACTTTCGCGATGCAGGCCACATCCTGGGCTCGGCCAGTGTGGTCATCGATGTCAATGAGCAGGGGCGCCAGCGCCGTCTGGTATTCAGTGGCGACATCGGCCGCAAGGGACTACCCATCCTGCGCCACCCGCAGGTAGTGGAGAATGCAGACTACGTCATTATGGAGAGCACCTATGGCAACCGTTTCCACGAGTCGACCGGCGAAGCGAAAGAGGTCCTGCGTCAGGCTGCCCTGCAGGTCTATGACCGGCGGGGGAAGCTGATCATCCCCGCCTTTGCCGTGGGGCGTACCCAAGAGCTGGCCTACCGCCTGGACCAGTTGTGGGAAGAAGGCCAGCTACCACCTATTGATGTGTTTGTGGATAGCCCATTGGCTGTAAACGTCACCGAGGTCTTCCGCCTGCATCCTGAGTGTTACGACGACGAGACGCTCAAGGCCCTCTTGAACGAATCGGACCGTGACCCTTTGGGCTTCAAGAATATGCGCTACATCCGCGATGTGGAAGGCTCGAAACGCTTGAATGAACTGAAGACGCCGGCAATTATTATCAGTGCTTCAGGCATGTGCGAGGCAGGCCGCATTTTGCACCACCTGAAAAACAACGTCGAGGACCCTCGTACAACAGTGCTGTTCGTGGGCTACCAGGCCGAACATACGCTCGGGCGCAAGTTGCTGGAAGGGCAAGATCCGGTATCCATCTTCGGCGAGGAGTATCGGGTCAGGGCCCAGGTCAGGCGAGCGGAGGGTTACAGCGCCCACGCTGACCGGAATGAACTTCTCAGTTGGGCCGCCCGTACCCAGTCGCAAGGGGATCTGAAGCGCATCTTTCTGGTGCACGGTGAAGAGGAAGGCCTGCTGGCCTTGGCCGAAGGACTCCGAGATCAAGGCGCACCCCAGGTGGACGTGCCCGAGCGGGGACAGGCCTTCGAGCTGTGAGGCTTTCTGATACTATATGTCTCTCATCCCAGAACACTTTACTGGAAGGAATCAGCCATGAGCAACCCTATCTTAGACCTTTCAGTGTTGCGTGATCAGTTCCCCGCCTTGCGGCAAACTGACGGCCAAGGCCGTCCCTTCATCTACTTCGACGGACCAGGCGGCACCCAGGTGCCCCAATCGGTGATTGACGCGATGAGTGACTATCTGACCCGGTCCAATAGCAACACGCACGGCGCCTTCGTTACCAGCCGGCGGTCCGACCAGGCAATCGCCGACGCACACCAGGCTATGGCCGATTTCCTGAATGCGCCCTCGCCCGATGAAATCGTCTTCGGCCCTAATATGACCAGCCTGACTTTTAATATCAGCCGGGCTATCGGCCGCGAGTTGCACCCCGGCGACGAAATTGTCGTTACCCGGCTGGACCACGACGCCAACATCGCTCCCTGGCTGGCGTTGGAGGAGCAGGGGGTTGTCGTCCGCCATGCCGACTTCAACTCCCTCGATTGCACCCTGGATATGGACGACTTGGCGCGGCTGATCACCGAGCGAACACGCTTGGTGGCCGTGGGCTATGCCTCTAACGCAGTGGGCACTATCAACAACGTAGGGCGCATTGCTGAGATGGCTCACGCGGTTGGGGCCTGGATCTACGTGGACGCCGTCCACTATGCCCCCCATGGCCCGATCGATGTACAGGCTATTGACTGCGACTTTCTGGTTTGCTCAGCCTACAAATTCTTCGGCCCGCACATGGGCGCGCTATACGGGCGCTACGAGCTGCTGGACCATTTGCGCGCCTACAAGGTCCGACCTGCTGAGGATCATCCGCCGGACAAATTCGAAACGGGCACCAAGAACCATGAAGGCCTGGCGGGCACGACGGCGGCTATCAACTACCTGGCTGACCTGGGGGCCGAATTCGGCGCGCCCTTTGCCGATTTGTATCCTGAATTTGAGGGGCGGCGATTGCACCTGAAGACGGCCATGGCCGCCGTCCGCGCCTACGAGCGCCCCCTGGCGGAGCGAATGATAGCCGGCCTGATGGAGATGCCTGGCGTCACCGTCTACGGCATCACCGACCCGACCCGCTTCGAGGGACGCGCGCCGACCGTTGCTTTCACGCTGGAGGGATACACACCCCGCCAGGTGGCCCAGCGGCTGGGGAGCGAGGGCATCTTCGTCTGGGACGGCAACTACTACGCGTTGGCCGTCACCGAGCGGCTGGGCGTTGAGGAGAGCGGTGGAATGGTGCGGGTAGGGGTTGCCCATTACAACACGCTGGGAGAAGTTGATCGACTGTTGGCTGTTGTGGAGGACTTGGCTTGGCGGTAAGGGAAGCCGGAGGATTTTGTGGAGAGCTTCTTAGGGATGGCATCAGATTGAGCCAAAAACCTGGCTGGCAAGGTTTGAGTCCTCTCTGGGTGAGGGTAGAGCCGGCGTTGTGGGGAAGCAATTCCTCCTGGTTTTGACACCCCCGCCTCACTAAAGTAAAATCTGAACACAGGAAGCTGCACATTGTCCAGACCACTGCCTGCCGCCGCGCCGTGAAACTGTGGCCCGGGCCAGCGCAATCAAAGAGAACTTTGTGAGAAGGTAAAG
>CP070811.1:4596204-4676710 GCA_020343875.1 Anaerolineales bacterium
ACACTTTGCTGCACAATATCGCAACCTTGGGATTGGCCGCACGTGACCGACTGCTCTGCCAGATGAGCCCAGGTGAGGTAGGCCGATATGCCACTTCCGGCCAGGGCCAGCAAGCGAATCACCCATCGCCGCCAATCAAGGCTGGGCGCGGTATGGGAACTTGTATCTACTGCAGAGTTTCTCAAGTCAGGATCCCTGTGGCATTTGAGCATCCAAGGCCTGTCGTAACTCGTCTTCGGGCAGTGCACCAACCTGAATCTGGCCATTTAGAAACCAGGTAGGCGTTGATTGCACGCCTTGACTCTTGCCTGTGTCGAGATCGGCCTGCACCTCTTCAGCCTTGGCGCCAGAATCGAGGCACTTGTTGAAGGTGGTATTGTCAAGCTCAATTTGTCTGGCATAAGCTTTCAGCCGTGCCTTGCTATAGGCTGACAGGCCAGTCCCCCGATTGGCAAAGAGGAGATCGTGATATTGCCAGAATTTGTCGGGACCCTGGTCCAGGGCGCACTCTGCCGCCTGGGCTGCTTGGATAGACTCTGGGGCCAGGAAGGCGAAATTTCGGAAGATGATCTGAACTTTGCCGGTTTCGACGTAGTCTGAGCTAATTGCACCGAGGGTGTCGGCGAAATTGCCGCAGTGATTGCACAGGAAGTCGGAATATTCTTCCAATTGCAGAGGGGCTTCTGGCGACCCTTTGTAAGGCTCCCCTTCAGGGGTTATGCCCGTCGTGTAAGTCAGGTCCTTGACTGTGGGTGAGCGGTTGCTGTTCAGGATTACCAGCAAGGCGACAGCCACCACTGCCGTGGCGACAACGATCAAGATTTTTGTAGTGGAGATAGTCCGTCCTGGTTTTCCGGAATGCCGGCGTCTCTTCTTCTTGGATGTCATCTGGTTACCCCTGATCAAAGGAAGCGCGGTTGCTTCTCCTTAAAGCGTCCTGAATTCTACGTCAAGACGCGGAGGCGCGCAAGTCGGCTCGGGCGCTATGCTGCTGTTCGTTGATTGGCGTCTGTTTGGCAGAACAGGCAGGGTTAGGTATAATTATGCTCGAAATAGGTTATCACTTTCGAAAGGAACGGGTAGGTAGATGTTGACGGTCACGATTATTGCTTTTGCGTTGGTGTTGAGCATATTGGTGTTTGTGCACGAGTTGGGTCATTTTATCGCTGCGAAACGGACGGGGGTGGTGGTCGAGGAATTTGCTTTTGGCTACCCCCCACGTCTGCTGAAATACTGGCAGAACGAGGGCAGAATTCTGTTTGATGGGAAAGAGATGGTCATTGGGAGCAATACCGATGTTTCGCGCCAGATTGAAGTAGGCGGACGCGTGGTATATGAGACTGAGAAAGAGGCTGATGGACGGGTAGTGGTGACTCGCATCCGGCCAATCCCCGAAGATATGTCCGACGACGATGTGATCGGGGGGCCTGGTCAGTCAGTTGGCGTGGTTAAGCGACTGGAGCGTGGCACTGAATACACCATAAACTTGATCCCTTTTGGCGGTTATGTCCGCATGCTCGGTGAAGAGGACCCCACCGCCCCAGGCAGTTTTGCCAGCAAGAGCAAGAGGATACGCATAACTGTGTTGGTAGCGGGTGCGTTGATGAACCTGTTGCTGGCCATCGTGGTCTTTGCCTCCGCATTTATGTTGGGCGCGCCCCAGGTTGTGGCGACCGATAACGTGATGATCACTGGTGTTTCTCCGGGCTCTCCAGCGGATGTGGCTGACTTGCGGGTGGGTGACATCGTGGTGTCGATTAACGGCATCTCTGTCAAGACGCCAGAAGAACTGATAGAGTTGACCGACGAGCAGCTTGGCCGGGAAGTGGTGTTGCTTGTCAAGCGTGGCCCAGATAGCGTCGAGGTCGCAGTCACACCCCGTATCAGCCCACCCGAGGGAGAAGGTGCGATTGGGATTGCCATCCAGCCATCCGCATCGAAGATCAGGTTGGAGTATTACCCAGTCGGTGAAGCTTTATGGTTGGGCGTGCAAGAAACATTTCGGGTTGTGGCCCTGACTTTCAGTGTGCCCGTGCTCATTCTGCGGGGGCTGATCCCGGCTGAGTTGGTCCGGCCGATTGGCCCACCAGGCATCTACCAGCAAACTGCCTCCGCTGTGCAGGCTTCGGTGCAAACGGGCTGGTGGTTTCCTTTGTTGAACTTGGTGGGCCTGATTAGCACGGCCTTGGCTATCACCAATCTATTGCCCTTGCCTGCTCTTGACGGGGGGCGCATATTTTTCATCTTCGTGGAAACGATTCGGGGACGGCGCGTTGACCCTGCCCGGGAAGGATTTATTCACTTTGTTGGGCTCGCAATCCTGATGATGTTGATGTTGGTGGTCAGCTATTACGACATCATCCGTCCCATGACGACCGTGGACTGGGTCAGCCTGTTCTGATGGCGTTGCGTTGCCCGCGTTGCCGAAGTCCTATCCATAGCGAATGGGGGATGTGCCCGGCCTGTGGCCTTTCGCGCCCCAGCAGCCGGAGCAGGGTAAGATGTCGCAGTTGCGGGGCACAGGCGGATAGCCTCTACCATGTGTGCCCAACTTGTGGGTCTGACCTGGAAGCAGTTCCGTTACTACTCTGGTTTCTAAGAGGGAGCCTACAAATCGCCAAGGTCGGCGGCAGTGCACTTTTGGTGGGGGGTATGGTATTCGGTGCGATGCAGGTCAAGACAGGTGTGGAACGGGGTGCCAACCAAGTCATAACGTTCTTTATGCCTACCCCGACGCCCACGGCGACTGCCACTGGCACGCCGACGGCTACCCGGGCACCAACGCCCACGCCCACTGTAACATCTACGTGGACGCCTCTGCCTACCTTGACGGCTACACCCACGGCCACGCCAACCGAAACCTTAGTGCCCACTTTGGCCCTGCCCGCGACAGCCACTCCCAGCCCGACTGCCTCTCCCACGCCGACGCCGCGCTTCGTGGCTCCGGTGCTGATCGATCCTCCTGACGGCCAGGTTTTTGTGGGCAGCGACCAGTTGGTTATTCTGAGTTGGGAGCCGGCTGGGCAGCTGGCTGAAGACGAGTGGTATGCGATACGAATTTCGTGGTCCCAGGATGGTACGTTTGGCCAGCGAGGTGGCAATAATTTGAAAGAGATCTGGTGGCGAATCCCGGCTGATTTCTACTGGGGCAAAGCTGATCAGGATACGGGACGTGCCTATGAATGGTATGTTTACGTTGAGCAAGTGACGGAGACAGAGGACGGTCAGCGGGTCGGGGAGCCTGTCAGCCCTCTGAGCGAGACTCGGACCCTCTATTGGCAGTGACCGGTGAGAAAAGGATGGAATACGAGCAGGTACTTCTGCACGTTGGCAATAGTGGTGAACGCCTGAATACCCGGCATCTGTACGCACTCTCAGGCATGAACCGTGAAGAGCTTGCGCTCTTCCAAAGTGTGTGGCCGAACATCGAAGCCAGTCGCCGCCGGCTGGTGATGCGCAACCTGGTAGAACTAGCGGAACACAGCTTTGAGGTCAACTTCGACCCCATCTTTTTGCTGGCGATGGGGGACGAAGATAGCGAGGTTCGAATGGCGGCCGTTGATGGGTTATGGGAGAATGAAGATCAGGCCCTCATCGGTCCACTGGTTCACTTGCTGCGTGCGGATGAATCGCCTGGCGTGCGTGCTTCGGCCGCTATGGCCCTGGGGCGCTTCGTTTTGTTGGGCGAGCTTGAGGAAATTGACCGTGCTCCTGCTATGTTGGCTGAAGAAGCATTGCTGGAAGCACTTCGCCAGGCGGGCGAGGAAGTAGAGGTGCGTCGCCGGGCCATCGAGTCCATTGGCTATTCCAGTGCCAGTGGCGTGCGTGAAATCATCGAGGCCGCCTATTATGACGATGACGAAAGGATGCAGTCCAGTGCTCTGTTTGCCATGGGCCGCAGCGTCGACCCCTATTGGTACAAGTTGCTCTACCAGGAGCTGGACAACCCCAATCCAGAACTGCGTTTCGAGGCGGCCCGAGCCTGTGGCGAGCTGGAAGCCCCTTTGGCAGTATCCCGACTGGCCCGGATGTCTCTTGATGATCCAGACCGGGAGGTTCAAGAAGCTGCGGTATGGGCACTGGGGCGCATTGGTGGCCGTGAGGCCCGCGAAGCTCTGGAAGCCTGCTGCGAGAGCGAAGACGAAGCCCTGAGTGAGGCAGCTGCCGAGGCCCTGGATGAGATGGACCTACTCGGTGAAGGTGTAGATATTTCACTTTTCGGCGATTCCGACGAATACGAATAGGCACTATGACCTCTTCCCCCCCTTCAACAACCTGCCTGGTCCTATGACATCCTTCCTCTCGGTTGCATACAACGTCCTTGGCCCCATTTTCCTGGTTACCGGGCTGGCTGTGCTGATTGATCGGCGCTTTGCCCCTGACCCACGAGCTTTCTCGCGAGTTGCCGTTTATCTGTTTGCCCCTTGCCTTGTCTTTGGCGGCATTGCAAGCTCAAACCTGCAGGCCAAGGAGTTGGGGCTGCTGGTGGCTGTGGCGGCTCTCTCGTCGGTGCTGATGGCCCTATTGGGCTGGGGCTTGGCCCGCCTCTTCCGATTCGAACGCAAGCTCGAAAGCGCCTTTGTGCTGAGCGTGGTTCTGGTCAATGCTGGAAATTATGGTCTTCCCCTGAATGAGTTTGCCTTTGGGGAAGCTGGTTTTCAGCGGGCCATTGTCTTTTTTGTGATGACAGCTATTGTGTCCAACACGCTAGGCGTCTACCTGGCCTCACGCGGTCAGGCCTCGATCCAGCGATCCATATTGAATGTGGTCAGGGTCCCGCTGCCTTACGCGGCTGCACTGGGGCTATTGTTTAACATAAAGAATGTGGTGTTGCCCTTGCCGGTGGACCGGGCGGTGACTCTATTGGGTCAGGCAGCGGTGCCATGTATGCTGCTCATCTTGGGATTGCAGCTTTCGCGAACATCAGTGAAGGGTCGTTGGGGACCCATTCTGTTGGCCACGGTCATTCGGCTGGCGATCGGGCCGCTGATTGCATTTGCCCTAGTCACTCTGCTTGGCCTATCTGGGCTGGCGCGGCAGGTGGCCATCGTCCAGGCCAGCATGCCGACTGCTGTGATGGGGGGTGTGCTGGCCACCGAATTTGGTAGCGACGCCGAGTTTACGACAGCCGTCATCCTGATTAGCACGCTGGCGAGCATCGTTACCCTAAGCATTTTGCTGTCCCTGGTGATGTAGGCTGTGCCCGGCGGACTTCGGGAGTAGGGTTTGCTTCAAACTCAGTTGAACAACCGATGAAGAAGAGAAGGTACCGAAAGAGAATGCCGTCTGGAAACGGGGACAGGGGTGATACGCGCCGGCGTGTGTACAAGCTTTTGAACGAGGGGGCCAGGCTTCTGCGCGAGCGGCGGCCTGCCGAAGCAGTCGACCAGCTCAAACTTGCCTGGCAACTTGATCCCACCATGGTTGAGGTTGCCATCAACTTGGGGGGCGCCTACGTGATGCAGGGGAGGCACGCCGAGGCAGTATCGGTGCTCGAAGAAGCCAGCCGGGTGGAACCGGGCAACACGATGATTTGGATCAACCTGGCGGCTGCTTATCTGGGACCGCTAGAAGACTCGAGTGATGAAGGCCAGCTTATGGCCATCGCTGCATTCGAGAAGGCCTTGGCCCTCGACCCAAAGACGCCTGGCGTTAATTACAACTTAGGCCTTATCTACAGGCAACGGGATGAGATGGAAAAGGCAGCTGCTCACTTTTGGCGGGCTCTATATCCAGAGCCCGCGGACGACGACGCCCGCACCCGCCTGCGCCAGATCGGTTATCATGATACCCGGCTGCCGAGCGGGGATGATTGAGGGCTGTTGCAGCAAGCCGCCCAAGTGGCGGTAGCTCTCCTCAGGATTGACCCCCTTTCTTAATCAGCGTGTCCTTCCTCCTGGTATCTTTGGGCTGCTTCCCAGCCCAGCATAGCTTTCTTTCGGGTTGGGTCCCAGCGGTAGTTGCCCATGAGGCCTACCTTGCGAATGGCTCGATGGCAGGGAATGATGTACGAGACAGGATTCGCCCCCACCGCGTTGCCGACGGCTCGGGCTGCTGTCGGTCTGCCGATGGTCCTGGCAATGTCTTCATACGAGCAGACATAGCCGGGCGGGATTCTGAGGAGTGCCTCCCAGACTTTCATCTGGAAGTTCGTTCCTCGCAGGAACAGGGTGACGGAGCGTCTGCCAGTATGTGAAGCGGGAGGAAAGATCTGGTCCATTAGGGGCAGAATGGTCTGTGGGCACTCAACCAGCTCTGCCCCCCGCCATCTTGTGTGCAGGTCAGCCACCGCCTCCTCGCGGCCGGCGTTGGTAATAAAAGACAGATCACAAATGCCGCGTTCGGTAGCCGCTAGCAAGCACTCGCCAAAAGGGCTGGCATGGATCCCGTAAAAGACCTGCAAACCAGCCCCTCGCACCCTGAATTCCCCAGGCGTGACCGCATCGATGGTGACAAACAGGTCGTGCATGCGTCCAGGGCTGGATAACCCCGATTCGTAGGTGGCGTCCAGGACTGTATGGGCTTCGTCCAGCAGCGTCTTAGCATAATCGATGGTCAGGAATTGTAGGAAGCGCTTGGGGCTGATGCCGGCCCAGCGCCTGAACATGCGCTGGAAGTGAAAAGGACTTAGGTTAAGGTAGCGGGCCATCTCTTCCAGGCTAGGTTGATCCCGAAAGTGCCCTTCCAGGTATTTGATGGCTTTTTCAATTCGCTGGTAGTCGCTTGACATAATTGTAATTCTCCATTATACTTATGGTGTACATCTGTCATTTTAGACGGTTTGGAAAAGAAAAGCCACCCGGTTCTTGCTTTGTTTGTTGGCAGCCATTAACACCTGACTATGCTCTGACCGGTTCTCAGGCCTGGTCAGAGCAAGCTTGGCTCATGTTCAGAGTTAGTGCTTGCTCGCCCTGCATAGACGTATCCAGCGGCGCCGGGGCGAGCATCTTGGGCAGCCTAATCTGCTCCGCACTTCTTTCAAACATGAGCCGCAAATGTAATCGGCGTTGTGAGGCTAATCCTCGGAGCGCGAAACAGGTCGGCGCAGGTGCTTGATATTGCTCCGGCGACGTTTGGTATCCAGCCGGCGCCTCTTCGATGCGGGCGTCGGCTTTGTCTTGCGCCGTAGCTTGGGCTTGCGGGCCGCCGCGCGGATCAACGCGACCAAGCGGTCGATGGCATCCTGGCGGTTTCGTTCCTGGGTTCGGAAGCGCTGGGCGGTGATGATCAATATTCCATCTTCGGTCACCCGGTTCCCAGCTATGCGCATCAGGCGCTCGCGCACGTCGTCAGGTAGAGAAGGGGAGTTACTCACGTCGAAGCGAAGTTGCACGGCGGTGGAAGCTTTGTTGACATGTTGGCCACCTGGACCCGAGGCGCGAATGAAGTCTTGCTGGATTTCGCTCTCGTCAACGGCGATGGTGCGTGTGATGTGAAGCATAGCAATTTGGTCGTTAGTCACAAAAAAGCGCCCCGACGCGCAGGTCCGGAGCGATGAGAGACGCCAGGCCAATGAATTTACACGGATCATTGTACCAGGCCGGTTGTATCTTGTCAAAAGAGATTCTCTTGGAGATGCGCTGCAAAAGAGTCGGCCGAAAAATGGTGCGTGTTGCGGCGCGGTTCAGAAATGGAACAAGCTGTTTTGCCGGCTTGTACTTGACATAGAGTCAGTAGCATGTCTATTGGCGTTATGTCTAATTTTATGGTAACATACGCTACTTAGTACCCCTGCTGAAGAGGTTTTCGGGTATTGGAGGCACACTATGCCAGGCTGTTTTTACTCTAGAAATCTATGGAACGGGGCATTAGTTGACAGAATCCCACTGGGCAGAGCAAGATGAGGAGGGGTATTATGAAAAATGTACATCCCCGAGCTATGTGCAGCCAGCGAGTGCTAATCATGGTCGCTTTGGCCTTGGCGATGATCATTTCCAGCGCCTGTACAAGGGCCAGACCTCTGGCCCGCCAGGTGGAGCAGGGGCAGGCTGTCCCTGGAGCCGTACAATCTACGCCTGTGATCGCACCATCTATCCCCACGGCCACCTCTACACCCATCCCGCCGCCTGAGTTTCTCTCGGAGGCGGCTAGAATCATCGGCGATGAACCCAATATGGTGCTGGGCCAGGTCATTGTCAAGCTCAACGAGCAACCTGGCGTCCAGGCTCTGGATGCCAGGGCAGAAACTGACGGTATTATTGCAACTGGCCTGGAAGGGGTTGATCAGCTCAACCAGCAATTCAAGGTCGACGCCTTCGAACCGCTGATTGGACCATTGGCGCAGGCAGCGGGTGAAGGTGTTCAGGCCTTTGCGGCCCGTCAGCCAAAGCTGGCAGGCCTATATGTGGCAAAGTTTGACCCCCAGCTCGACCCCAATGCCGTGGCATCAGCATATGCCGCCGATGAGGATGTGGCTTACGCAGAACCCAACTTCTACGCCTATGCCAGCGATGGGCCCACAGCGCCATTGGCCTTGACACCCAACGACCCTTATTTCAGTTTTCAGTGGCACATGCCTCTTATCCAGGCAGCCCAGGCCTGGGATGTGTCTACGGGGCAGGATGTGTTGGTGGCTGTGCTCGACACGGGCATCGCCTACGAGGATTTTGAGAGTTATCGGCGGGCTCCGGACCTGTCCAACACACGCTTCACCCCAGGTTACGATTTCGTCAACAAAGACCCCCACGCAAACGACGATGAAGGCCACGGCACCCATATAGCAGGAACTATCGCCCAGAGTACCAACAACGGCCAGGGTGTGAGTGGCGTGGCATTTGGTGCTACGCTGATGCCGGTCAAAGTGCTTGATGGGCGAGGGCAGGGAAGCTACGACAGCATTGCCCAGGGTATCGTTTACGCCGCTGACCGAGGCGCGCGAGTCATCAATTTGAGTCTGAGTGGGCGTGGCAGCTCCAGTGCGCTGACCGAAGCAGTGGATTATGCTGTGCAAAAAGGAGTGCTGATTGTATCGGCTGCCGGCAATAGCGGTGGGTGGGTGGAATATCCGGCCGCCTACGAGAATGTGTTGGCCGTTGGATCGGTGGGCTTCAATCGGGCCCGGGTGGATTACAGTAACTTTGGCCTTGAGCTTGACTTGGTGGCTCCGGGTGGCGACACTGACGTGGATTTGAATCAGGATGGTTATCCCGATGGCATTCTTCAGGAGACCTTCCGGGACGACGCTACGAAGTTTGGCTTTTATCTTTACGAGGGGACTTCAATGGCAGCGGCGCACGTTTCTGGGGTAGCTGCGCTACTTTTTGGCCGCAACCCAGGGGCTACGGCCACCCAGGTACGTGAGGCTATGCAAAATACCGCCTTTGACCTGGGACCAGCTGGGCGCGACAATGAGTATGGAAACGGGTTAGTGTTGGCGGCGGACGCGCTGGCCGCCATTGGAGGGCCGCCAATCACGCCTACGCCCACGTCAACCTCCACCCCCATTCCAGGCCCATCGCCCACGCCTAGCGCCACCTCCACATCCGGCCCAGGCCCGTCACCCACGCCCACCACGACTTCTACGCCGGGCCCTGGCCCGTCGCCCACGCCGACTATCACCCCTTCTCCGAGCGCGACGTCGGCTCCGACCACCGAGAATCTCATCGTCAACGGTGATTTCGAGACGGACGCTGGCTGGACCTTTGGCGTCACCCGCCACCCGGCTGGCTACAGTACCGCAGTCGTCCATGGCGGCGCTCGGGCCGCACGCCTGGGCATTGTGGATGGGGTGGATCGCTATAGTTTTTCCTCCATCTGGCAAGTGGTCACCATACCTGCCGACGCCCGGCGCGCAACTCTAAATTACTGGGTATATCCGCTGAGTGACGACGTCTTCCCGTCAGACCTGCAATTGGTGCTGGTGCTGAACGAGCAGTTCCGGGTCGTTAACTATGTTGAGAATTCGCTTTCGGACTCACGGCAGTGGAGGCAAGGCAGCTACGATATGACACCCTTCGCCGGCAAAAAGGTGTATGTCTACTTTGGTGTTGTCAACCGAGGATACGGCAGCCTGACCAGTGCTATGTATGTGGACGATGTTTCGTTGACCGTTGAGCGGTAGCCTGCAAGCGGCGCTGAGACAGGTTAGAACTGGAACGGGGCCGCTCTCCCAATCGGGAGGGCGGCCCTTCAGATGTATGAGGCCACGTGCTTCTCCTTTTTTGTCCTCAGTTCCTTCAAACAACTTGCTTTTCGGAAAAGCCTGGATTCTTTTGGGGCAGGTGATCGACGCTGGTGATAATGCGGGGCCAGACGTTGTCATCGGCGTTCGAGGCAAAGGGCTTAGGCGGGTCATCTTTGAGGGTGGACTGGCTGCCGGTCGTACGCCAGGCCCACGCACCAACCGTTATCAAGATGAGAAGCGCCAGGACCCCAGCGAATGCCACATAATAGGGTAGCAGGCCATCCACCAGGGCCAGAAGCACCTCTGCTTCAGATCTGCCGTGTGGTGCAGACGTGGTCAGTTGCCTGTCCAGGAGGCGGTTCATGAGCAGCAACATAACGCATCCACCCAGGACAAAGGCGTCCATAATCAGCAGAAGGTTGAACACGGGAACGGGCTTCTTTTTGAAGACCATATCGATTTCTCCCAATAACTCTTTTCCAGGACCCGATTGGAAAGGCCCAGCCAATAGCCTGTCTCGAACGGTATCGCTGTCGCTCACCGGATTCCGGTGTCGATCTCCACATCCATACGGGTGGCTTGCTGGCTGAGGATTTCTATCGTTTGCGGCAGGCCAATCCCATGGTCAATGCCTATGTGGTTGATGTCCACAATATAAGTACCAACTGGCAATGTAAGCTGGTAGTTGCCATTGGCATCAATCGGAGCCCGGGCGACCTCGCTTCGGCCATTCCGAGCATAAATCACAATCTCTCGTGCGGCATAGACCTCAGGTGCTGGGGTCGGATCGGGTACCCCTTCTCTTGAGACCGGCGATAGAGGTCCAATGGTGACATGACCTTCAAGCGTACCTGTTTCTCGAGGCAGGGCGGTGCAGGCTGTGAGGAGTATGGCTGCTGCTACGAGCAAAAGTCTTCTCATAGTTAAGCATGCTCACCTATGGCTGAGTGGTCGTGTCGTTGATGAAGCTGGCTAGATCAGGGTCGCTTCTGGCGAAAGCCAGGCAGCTTTCACGGTTAGGTTGAACGTCTGATAGATTCCGGAATAGCTGCCTGACTTCGGTCTGGTCATTCTTTGTAGTGATGATGAATAGTGTACCCTTAGAAAGATCGTAGCCGGTATTGTCG
This sequence comes from Anaerolineales bacterium, assembly GCA_020343875.1. Classification (GTDB taxonomy): domain Bacteria; phylum Chloroflexota; class Anaerolineae; order 4572-78; family NAK82. The sequence continues at coordinate 4,607,455 of CP070811.1, forward strand.
ATCATGAACTGTGCCGTCTTTCCGTCGGACGTCTGCAGTTCCCAGTCGACACGCCGTCCGTCCTGAGTCTCTGCATAGCTCTTAAGCTCATAAACGGGGCTTGCTGTGGAGCCCGAGCCACTGCTCATGTAAGCCGCGATAGCATCGTGCCAGATCATGAGCGCCAATCCTTCTTCCCATCGATAAAACGCATAGCCCGCTTGCTCAATTGCACCGGCGGTTGTATCTGGGCCAGGGGGAGTGGACTTGGGTGAGCAGGCGCTGAAGGTTGCCAAGAGCAGGGCTATCAGCAAAACAGTTGGCTTTTTCGACTGAGATTTTGGAATGTCGTTTCTCTTCTGCATTTCGTCGTGCTTCTTCGTGCCACGTCTGGCGTCAAGGTCAGCGCTAGCTGATCTGGTATCAATCCCCCGCCGTCAGCAATCAGCCCGGGGGGATTGACAACGGTGTGGTATCAGGTACTGCGGTTGGTGTTGGCGTCTGCGGCTTTATGAGCGGGGGCTTCGAGCGCAGACTGACTGCCCGCCATAATCCTACACCGATGATCAACGCGAAGATCAGTGGAACTGCATAACGAAGGCGTGAGTTGGTCTTTCCCCATAGCCATACGCAGATGGTTACCAAGACGAGAGCCACCAAGGCCCCGGCGTAGACCACAAAGTAGATTAGGAGGTGGTCCATGAGATTTAGAATTGTGTCTGCTGCAACCATGTTGCGCGGCGCGTAGTCGTTCAGCTGAACGTCTAGGAGACGATTGACGAATAGCAGGGCGATGAATCCCCCCAGCACAAGGGCATCCAGTATCAATAGAATAGTCAGAGTGGAAATACGTTTCTTGTTGAAGGTCATCTTTGCCTTTCTGAGACAATCTCTATTTGGGCCAACCACTATGTTCCTAACGTGATTGCTTTGTGATGCGGGACGGCGGCGAAATGCAAGCGCCCCACGCATCACATCGGAAACAAGTCGCGCAAACTATCAAATGACTGGCAAATCGGCGATGGCGACGCTGGTCCGAAGGTAGTAGGCATGGACCCAACCCCGTAAACCGGGCGCCACTTCTACCTTGAGCCACATACCAGCAGTGTCACGGCCGAGTAGTTGCACCTGCTGGCCCCGATACACCCAGCCCATAATGCCGTAATATAGACTGGGTCCGGACCGGATGTTCAGCTTGGAGGCAGTTACCGTACCGGTCAAATCAGGTGGCGGGGGAGGTGGTGCATCGGCTGGAGCCCAGTCCAGCACAGCGAGGGCCCTGCCCGTGTTCTCGTAATACTCCATCTGGATCGAGGCCGAAGCACCCGGCAGGTAGATATCGCCTGTATAGGTCCGGGCCGGCTGATCTTTCCAAGCATCGATGAGAAGATGCCCATTCACGTATAGTCGTGCGCCGTCGTCGACGGTCATGGTGAAGCGGTAGGTTCCTGCCGTGAGGTCGAGAGAGCGGCTCCAACGGGCTGAGAAGCCATCAGCATCAATCATCCCAGGGGCGGGTGAGCTGTTGCCCCAGTGGAAATTAATGGCTGGCTCGTCCAGCACCAGCATAGGGATGCCACTCAGTGATTTATTGTTATAGTATTCTCCGCGCCATGCGCCTTTAGGTTGGGGCAACTCTTGCGTCCATCCCACTTTGGCTACCGCGACGCCAAGATTCTCGTAGTATTCTACCTTGATTAGGTGGTGACCCTGCCCCAGATGTTTTTGAGCCGTGTAGGTGGTGGGGGGCTGATCTTTCCACTGGTCAATGATTAGATCGTTGTCGACCCAGACCCGAATGCCATCATCGGCGGTGGCGGTGAAACGGTAGGTGCCGGGGGCCACGTCGATGTAGCGCGTCCAACGGGCGGAGAATCGATCCGCAGTGACACCGGGCGCGGGGGAGCCGTTTCCCCAATCATGATCCAGGTGGGTTTCAGAGTGTTGAACCACGGGCGGCCCCGACAGTGTTGGGTTGTTCCAATACGACACTTGCCAATAGGGCGCTGAGTGCTGGGGCAAGATGGGCTCTTGAGCAAAAGCTGTGCTGGTCATTGTCAACGCAATCACCAACCCGATCAGCAAGGATACTTGTTTACTCATGACCTACCTCTCTTGTGGCTGTTGAATTTCCGGATATCTTGGCTTTAGACATGGACAGCGGTTGCCGGGCAAAGCCGTACACCTATAGGGACGTTTTCAGAGTGAAGAAGGTTCCCGATTGGATCTCATCCCGATGTCAGGGGCGGGGCACAACCCGCAGAATGACCAACCCCTGTTCAAGGGTGGCAAGATAGATATAGTCACCGGCCACCGCGATGCCACCCACCCGCCCGGCTGGGTTGTAGCTGGCAACTTCAGTGGGCGCAGCAGGCTCCGACAGGTCCACAATGCGCAAGATGCCTTGCTGGTCAATGAAGTAGATGTGACCATTGGCAGCCATTTCTAGCCGGTTCACCCCAGGGCCTTCCGGCTGATAGAGACCCACCCCTACAGGATTGGCCGAGCTGGACACGTCGACCACCTGGATCCCCCAAAGGGCACCTGTATCGGCATCGCCAGACCATTGAATGAGAAGATAGACTCGACCGTCGGCTGCTATGACTTGCCGAATACTGCCTGGCTGCAAATCTGGAAAGAGACCGACTTCTGTGGGCGCAGCCGGGTTTGAAAGGTCTAGAATCTGCAACACAAACTGGCCCAAGGGTAGGTACGCATGGCCGTCTGCCACAAAAACGTCCCCTTGCCACCCGGGCGCCTGGTAAAGCCCGGCCTGGGTGGGCCGGACAGGATCTGATATGTCCAGCAGCAAAATGCCTTGCTCCGTGCCCACGTAAAGCGTATCGTTAAATACCGATATGGGACCGAACTGTTGCGGGAGGTCGTAGAAACCAAGCTCAACCGGAGCTGCTGGGTTCGAAACGTCCACCACCTTCAAGTTCCTGTCTACGTCCAGAACGTAAGCCAAAGCTTCTGTGGAAGCGGTTGTCGTGTCTGACGTGGGGTGGCCCACGACAGCCCGGATCTGTCCTTGGAGGTTAAGGAATCCGGCCTGGCTGGGGGCAGTGGGGTCAGAGATGTCTATCACCCAAATTTCTGGCACCGAATACGGATCATAGAGATAGGCGTAGCTGCCTATTATGGCAATCCTGTGAGCCGGCAAACCTGCATCCGAATGGATGTAGCTGCCGATGTAGGCAGGTTGGGAAGGATTGGAGACATCCAGAATTTGCAGGCTATTGGGTCCAGCTAGCAGGTAAGCGTAAACTCCTGTGGCATGGGGCGAACCATCTGGCGCAGGGCCATCCGCTATTGCGACTTCCCTGATGTATTCTGCGGTTTCATAAGCACCGACTTCGGCCAGGGTGGTGGGATTTGAAGTATTGACTATCCGCAGCTTGCCTCCCACCAGCAAATAGGCATAGCCATCCCTGACCGCTGCTACCTTTTGCATGTCGTTCTCGGGCGCCTCATAGAAGCCAAGTTCAAGAGGGCTGGTCGGGTTTGATAAGTCTACGACCTGCAATCCACGACCGCCAGCGTTGTAGTAAACATAGCCGTCCGCCAGCAGCATGGTTGGGTCATAAGCCATGCGGAAGAAGCCCAGCTCGATAGGGGAGGCAGGGTCTGACAGATCAACTTCTTGCAGCCCTTCCAAGTATCTGCCGATGTAGGCGTGGCCAGCAGCGAAGTTCACATCCAGAACGTTGCCAATGCTGGTGGATTTGAAGAAGCCCACTTCCTCAGGTCCAGTAGGCTTCAGCAGGTCAATAATCTGTATACCGGCCTCCCCTGTCACATAGGCATGACCATCCACGACGGCCAGGATGCGTTGCCCTTCGCGGGGTGCATACGACCTAAGCTCAGTAGGTGCGAGCGGGTCCGAAACATCTATTACGCGCACGCCTTCCTGCTCATCTCCCAGGAAGAGATACTCATCATGCTGTCCCCAGATGTGACTTGAAGCCTGCTGGGCGTGCAAGCCGAGTGGGATTGGATCAGCCGGATTTGTGATATCTACTACCTGCAGTCCCTGGCTCTGGTTAACCAGGTATACATAGTCACCAGCCACGGCTATGTCTCTGACATCAAGCAGGCCTGGCGGGCTGTAGAAGCTGATTTCCGACGGAGCGACCGGATTAGATATATCCACGATGCGCAGCCCTGGCGATTGGATGGTTTGGAGGATGTAGGCGTACTCGTTAACGATGGTCTCAATCACAGACCCCCATTTGCCGCGTGCGATCTCGATGGGGTTGGCCGGGTCGGCGATATCCAAGATGTAGAGGTCATCTGCGTACAGGTAGTCTCCCACCAGTTCGATGCTCCAAATTGGCTGATCGTACTGGGCAATTTCGCGAGGGGCACTGGGATTCGAGACGTCGAGGATCTGTAATTGGCCATCGCAGCCACTGTCCATATCGCAATGCGCTTGCGCGACGTAGGCGTAGCTGTCTCTGACTGCTACTTCCCTGGCCCAGGTCTGTAGTTCATGGAGGGCAATTTCAGCCGGAGCCGTCGGATCAGTTACATCCAAGATGCGAAGACTCCCGCTACATTCGACGCCCAGACTGGCGGCGGCCTGGCACGTGTGTCGTTCAGCCAGGTAGGCATAGGCCCGCTCCGAGTCAGTGACCAAGGCTACATTTGAGGGTTGCCCGCCTGTTTGCTGCACGCCAAGGATAGAGGGCAGAGCTGGATTTGAAAGGTCCAACACCAGCAACCCGCCAGTCTCGAAGGTATCAGCGTAGGTCACGTAAGCGTAAACCTGGTCTGACCCTAATTGGGCGTCAGGCATGGTTACGTCGGTGACCGAGCCCGCGAGTTGGTAGGAGCCGGCGATGGCCGGGGCAGTTGGGTCCCTAATATCGATGATATGTAGGCTGTGGCCGGTGCCAATGTAAGCGTAGTCGCCCCAGCTATGAATGGCTGTGAGCTGGCTTGGAAGCAACAACTCGCCAGTCAACGTAGGAAGCATTGGATCGGAAATATCCAGAACCATTAGCTTGAGGCCTACACCCAGATAGGCGTGGCTACCCCGGATGAAGGCCGTGGTGATTTGGCCTCCCAACTGGCTCACCAGTTCGACGTTATGAGCATCGAATACCTCGGACGAAGACGACGCCAACGTGGACGTTGGCGAAGTTGCACGGCCTTCCCTAGCAACAAAGACCAGGGTCCGTCCGTCGCCTGTTTCGAGCCAGAGTTGGTTGCCACGGATGCGGTGGACGGTCGCATTGGCCAGATATTCCAGATAGCGTTGTTCCTGCTGCATGATGTCCGCTGGCTCAGCACAGGCCATCTCCGTGGCACTAGGGGCCTCAATGCGGAGGGAGGGTCCGTCAACGGAATAGGCGGCTCCGTAGGTGTTGCACCCTGCCGAACCGCTCACCGTGGCGTCCTCAAATACGGCTGTGATTTCTGTCCCGGCCAATACATCCAGGGGTATCAGGGTGGGTGTGTCCATATTTTCGACCCTTTTCTCCTGGATGAAGGTGATCAACTCCCAGGTGATTCCCTCCAGGCTGGATTGGACATCTGCCGGCAATGGTTCAAATAGGAGCGTCTCACCCCGAGCCGTGAAAAGTTCAAGCTGGCTGGGGCTTAAGCGATAATCAGTCGCCAATTCGAGTTGGGTGGTGTACTCGCCTTCCTGCACCAATAGCGCTTCCGAGCAGGGCTCGGATGGCCCAATCATGGCAAGTATAGGGAACCTGATGTCGTCACCGCTGGCTTGGTAGGCGCCAATGTACCCCCTGCATCCCGCCTGTCCATTAATCTTGCTGCCCTGCTCAAAGGCGATCGTAATGGTTGAGCCCTCAAGGGGGCTGCCGCCATTCACTGAGAGAAGCTGCCACTTGGAGCCCAGCAGGTGATTGGGGTCCATCGGGAATTCTTCTTTCGCGGCGAAGATTAGAATGGTCTGGCCCAAGGTATTCTCTATCTCCAGGCGGCTCCCTGCAATGTGATAGGCGGTGGCGCTCTGCAGGGCTTCCAGGTAGGACGATTCTTGATCCATCACACCCTCCGGCCCGTCACAAAGCTGCAACTGCACAGCGATCTCTGGAATTGATAGAGTGCCTTGGTCAGCTACGGCGTATTCGCCGCTGTAGCCGTTACAGCCTGCAAACCCGCCCGCCGACTCTGCAGTAAAGCTCAGGGTGATATTGGAGTTGGGTACGAGACCATGCCCGTTCAAGGAAATGAGCACCCACTCAGTTTCGTCCAGGTCGATCGGCTGGTCGACCCATTGGGCCCCAGTGCTCTGTGGTTCGGCTGTCTCACCCATGCTCCAGGTTACAGGGGTGCGTGTCGCTGACTGTGCTGTGCCAGAGTCAGGTCTTTGAACTGCGCAGGCAGCCAGAGCCAGAGCCAATGTGCCTATGCCTAGAGTAACCGCCTTTATCCGATGCATTTGCTCATCCTCCCAGCGGAACAGAAACGTGATCATGGTTCTAGGACGCCCCGGGCCTGCAAACGGTTCCCAAAAGGGGATGCCGCAGCTCGGTAATTCAATTCCTGGCCTCTTCTTTGAAGCGGCGGATTGCATCGATATGCTCTTGTGGGGATTTCATGCCTGCTTCTCGGGTAGTGACATCCAAGTGAGTGGCGCCCAGGTCACCCCAATCCTGTATCAGCTTACCCCAATCCTGGGGTTTTGTTATATCCACGCCGACCACATTCAGGCCGACTTCTTCAGGTTTACGATTAGCTTCTTGAAGGTAATAATTCAGTTTGTCTAGCTGGTCGGGGGCCGTCTTCGGCGTCAGCCCGTGAGCAAGCCAGCCATCTCCAATATGAGCGATGCGCCGCAGAACGGCGTCGGCGTATCCGCCCATCCAAATCGGAATAGGGCGTTGAATGGGCGGGGGATAGATTCCGATAGTCTCGAGGGTATGGTATTGTCCCTTGAATGTGACGAACGGTTTGGTCCAGAGCTCTCGCATCACGGCCATCTGCTCTTCTACGCGCCGACCACGGTCGTGGAAATCAGCTCCCATCGCTTTATACTCAGTCTGATTCCATCCAACTGAGATGCCCAGGCGCAGACGCCCGCCCGACAGGACATCAACTTCGGCAGCCTGCTTGGCAAGTAGTACCGTTTGCCTTGATGGTAAAACCACGACTCCTGTCGCAAGTTCCATTCTCCGGGTCAGGCCAGCCAGATAGCTCAAAAGGGTCAGGGGTTCGTACCAGCCGGCAGGTGGTTGATCAGATTGTGTATCAATAATCAGTTCGTAGGTCATCAGATAGTCATAACCCAGGTCTTCGGCGGCTTGCGCAAAGTCTTTAGCAGCTACTGGGTCATAACCTATTTCGCCTTGGGGAAAGCCAACACCGATTTTCATTCTTGAATTCCTTTGTTCGCAGTTATTTTGGCCCTATCCTTCATTTCGTTCACCACGTGGGGTCAGGAGTCAAGGTACACAGCCATCTCCTCCCGGGAGCCAGCAGACAATGCTCCCGTCAGGTTGCTCGAAGATCTTGCGCCCGAATCGGAAATCGCCTCAACCGTTTGCTGGTTGCAGGGTTCACAGCATTTAGCAAGGCCGGGACAGCAGGCGATACAGCCAATTCGCCCACGCCCGTAGGCTTGCCGTCATTTGGCACCATGTTAACTTCAATATCCAGGTGACCGGTACACGCGCCATACAGCCCTTTGTCGCAGCTGTATCCGGTGCCGATCAAGGCCAACGTGTCACGCAACACCCACTGCAAGGGCGTGTCAGAGCTCAGGCCCAGTGTGTGCTCTCTATGGTTGACGGTGATCCGGGTACCATTCTTCCGTCTCCATAATCGTTCAAAAACAACCTGGCATTTGCGCTTTGCATTGCTACTCGAAAATGCCAACTTATGAATTGGGGAGTGCTTTGCTTGTTAATCGCGAAGCACGGCATTTGCCAACAGTCCAAACGACAGGGCGGCGGCGATCAGGCACAAGCCGGCAGCAGCGTAATCGGCCCCGAAGAGTGGGAATAGGGCCGAGATAAAGCTGGCAATCCCGGTAATGCTGCTGCCAATTGTGACCAAGCCGATGATTCCATCCAGTTTATTGCGTTGCTCGCTCACGGGTCTATCTCCTTCTGCAGATCTCTAAAATCCGGGGCACTGGCGTCTACGTAGCTCGGGGGCTGTCTCGAATTGTCCGAGACGGGTATTCTCAGGTCCACGCAGAACAACATCTACTAGAGAATAGCCTGAGTCCTGACAATCATAATGCTTTTTTGTGGTATTATTCTTTATCCTGGTCTGAGATGGCTTCCAGTAGTTGCTCGGACGGGCATCCTTTCAGCAGGAAGCTATCCGCGCCAGCAGCCAAAGCATTGTCCCGATACTGGTAACCCATGCTCAGAGCAACGACTTTGACATGTGGCCATCTGCTTTTGATGAGGCGAGTGGCTGCTATGCCATCCAGCTTTGGCATGTGCATGTCCATCAAGACCACATCAGGCCGGGATTCCTCCACGAACTGCGTGGCTTCCTGTCCATTGCTTGCCTCGCAGACTACCTCGACTGTTGACCAGCAGGACAGCAGGGCCCTCAACCCGTCGCGAGCACGAGGGCGATCATCGGCGATCAAGACTTGGATGCGTGGCTTCATGGTTTTCTCTCTTCCGGTATGCATAGAACGGGAATCTATATCGTGTTCAGAGCCTCAAACTCTTGCCTTTCTATTCAGCATCGCATGCAGTGTACCAGGGACGGAGAATTCTGTCATCAGACGGACGTCGATTCGCTTTACGCAAAAAGACCACCCTTTAGGCGGCCCTTTCTACGTAGCTTGTATGGGATTTGTACAACAAATGTTGTGTTTCAGGCTAAAGCGGCCCCATTTGACCTCAACCCGAGCCTTGGCCTGACACCTTTTCATCGTCATCCAGCGACGCCAATCCTTCCCGCAAGGCGTATAAAGCAGCCTGGGTTCGGCTGGCCAGGTGCAATTTGCTCAGGATGTTACTGACGTGGGTACGCACCGTCGTCTCGCCGATCACCAACTTTTCAGCAATCTCCCGGTTTTCAATTCCTTGGGCTACCAGTTGTAGTACTTCCAATTCTCGTTGAGTCAGTGGGTCAGGCGTTGGCGGCGCCTGTGATGGGCGGGATAGCTCCTGCAATACTTTCCTGGCGATGGTCGGGTGCAGCGATGACTCACCGCGATACACCTGGCGGATGGCATCCATCAGTTCGTTGGGGCTGGAGTCTTTCAGGTGATAGCCTAGCGCACCAGCTTTGATAGCAGGGAATATCTTGTCCTCGCCGGCAAAGGTGGTGAGGACAAGAATGCGTGCTTCTGGCTGATGGTTCTTGATGCGACGGATAGCTTCAATGCCGTCCACCTGGGGCATCATCAGGTCCATCAGGACGACATCAGGTTGGAGTCTCTCCGTTTCCGCCACCGCTTCTTCGCCGTTGGTAGCTTCCCCAATCACCTCGATGTCAGGCACCACCTCTAGCACAGCTCGGATCCCTTTTCGGATGATGGCGTGATCGTCTGACACTAAGATGCGGATTGTATCGGTCATGCAGACACCTCCACCTGCACTCGCGTCCCTTCTCGTAGTTTTGCGTGGATCGTCAGCTGTCCCCCCAGCTCTGCAGCCCGCTCGTGCATAGCAGCCAACCCCAGTCCGCCCCGCTCTCGGGCAGTCACGGGATCAAAACCTACGCCGTCGTCGGCGATTTCCAGCGTCACGATTTGTGCATCCTGGTGCAGGGATAACCTGATGTTGCGGGCATCGGCGTGTTTGAGGGCATTATTCAGCGCCTCTTGAGCGATGCGATACAGTCCTTCCTCAGTTTCAGGTTGCAGCCGGATTTCGCCGTCTACTTTGAACTCTGTGTTCAGTCCCAACCTTCCCTCGACGGCCAGCAAGCGGGCCTGCAAGGCGGCCACCAATCCCTCCTCCTCTAGCACAGGCGGACGCAACTCATAGACCAGCAAGCGCATCTCCATCAAGGCTTCTCGGGCGGTGTCCTGCAACTGACTGAGATGCCTAGCGACGCGATCTAAGGCCCCCAATGAGAGTTGCCCTGCCGCTGCCTCAGAGTACAGCGCCATACCATACAGGGACTGGGTCACCGAGTCATGTAGGTCCCGCGCCAGGCGCTGACGTTCCTCCATCACCGCCAACTGCTGGGCCTGCCGGTAGAGGCGGGCATTCTCGATAGCCACCGACATCTGGTTGGCCAGGGATTGAAGCACCACGACATCTCGCTCGTTGAAAGCATCTAGCTGGTCACTCTCGATATTGAGCACGGCGATAACCTTTCCTTTGGCTGTGATGGGTACCGCCAGTTCTAAACGGGTCTCGCTCTCACCTAGCTGGACGTAGCGTGGCTCCTGGTGCACATCCGTCGTCAAGAAATGTTGGCCGCTGCTGGCGGACCAGTCGGTGATTCCTGGCTGCCTGGTCTTGGGCTGAATAGCCTCATGCACGCCTTCCCAATCTCGGGCAGCCGTTGTCAATGTGACTACCTGGTCACCTTCAATAAGTCCGAATTCCACCCGATAGTAACCGAATGTCTCCTGGATCATTTTGGCTATCTGGTTCAGTAGTTCATCAATATCCAGGATGGAGGTCATGCGGCGTCCCACCTCATTGATGAGGCGGAATTGCTCTGCCTGTCTCTGCTCGGCCTCGAAGAGGCGTGCGTTTTCGATGGCCATGGCGGCCTGGGTGGCCAGGGACTGGAGCACCACCGTATCGCTCTGGTCAAAGGCGTCTAGTTGGATACTTTCCACATTCAGCACACCGATGACGGTATCCTTCGTCTTGAGAGGTACGGCCAATTCAGACTGAGATGGGGGTGACACCGGCGTGGGGACGAAGCGCGGCTCTTGGCTGACGTCGGGCACCAGGAGCGGTCGGCCAGTGCTGGCTACCCAACCGGTGACCCCATCTCTACCCACCTTAAGGCGCATATGCCGACCCTCCAGGGATTCCCAGCCGGGCCCGAGCGCCGCTTTGAAAACGAGGTCGTTGCCTTCGATGAGGCCAATGCTAACCCTGTGGTATCCCATAGTCGCCTGTATCAACTGGATCATCTGCTTCAGCAGCTCATCAACGGCCAGGATAGCAGTGAGACGGCGTCCGACCTCATTAATGAGGGAGACTTGCTCAGTTTGCTTCTGCTTGTCCTCGAAGAGGCGAGCGTTTTCGATGGCCATCGCAGCCTGGTTGGCCAGGGATTGAAGCACCACCACGTCATTGTCATCGAAGGCATCCAAACGCCTGCTCTGAATATCAAGAACGCCGATGACCTTATCCTTGGTTCTCAAGGGAACGGCCAACTCAGAGCGGGTTTCGGTGATCTGCGGCACGTGGTAATAGTTTGGTTCCTGAGTCACGTCGGGCGCCAACAGGGGCTGACCAGTGCCGGCTACCCGGCCGACAATGCCCTCTTGGCCTATCCTGAAGCTCAAAGGTTGGCGGCTGGTTTCCCAGTATGGGCCAGCCCCGGTCTTTATAATCACTTCATCGCCCACAATCAGGCCGATGCCAACCAGGTAGTACCCCAGAATCTCTCTCACCCGACGTACGATTTCTTTCAGCAACTGGTCAACATCGAGGATGGAGATGATTTGACGGCCGACCTCGCTAATCGCTCGAAATTGCTCTGCTCGCCGTTTCTCGGCCTCAAAGAGTCCTGCGTTCTCGACGGCTACACCAACCTGGTGCCCGATGTAGGTCAGCAACTGGACGTCCGGGTTGGCAAACTGGCGATAGCCGCGGCTCACAGTGAATAGCCTGCCGAGTACCTTCCCCTTTGAACTCAGAGGGGCACTGACCAGGGAGCGAAAACCTTCTTCGTGGGCGGCTATTCCGCTCAGGCGTTGATGGGTGGAGATGTCCCTAACTACCAGGGGCTGGCCAAACTTGGCAACGTGTCCGGAGAACCCTTCCTCCAGCTGCAGTTCGTGTAGTTGCTTGATAGACTCGGGCTTAAGCCCGCGATGAATGGCAATGGTTATTGCGCCGGTTTCTTGATCCAGTAGATACACGCCCCCAGCATCGGTATCTAGGACCTCCAGTGTCTTTTCCAGGGCGTCGTTCAGGATCTCTTGCAGGTCCAAGGAGCGGCTGGCGACCGCAGCAATGGCATTGAGAGCGGCCAGTTCTTTGGTTGGGTCGGTCCCCCTCTTTTCCAGGGGAGTATATGACTCAGTCATCGTCATATCTTTTCCCCCAACTGGGGTGAGTACCGGTTCGGTTGGGAGTCTAAGGGCTAGGCGCCTCAATCATATCACGGCTCACTTATACGCGCAACGTGGGTAATGCACCGAGTGTTCAACTCGAACGAAGCGGTGGTTTCAACACATTCGCTGCCATGTTGAGAATTTCTGAGACTTTCGAAAGTTCTGGACATCTGATTGGGCCTGTGGTAGAATTGTTTCTATTCCGGAGGTAGTATCTTGGCCTGGGGAGGGCCGGCGCCCTTCGTGCGGAGATTGTTCTTGGAACAGGAGATCCTTTTGTCTGAGCGCAGCAACGAAGAATGGATAGTGGCCTTGGGGCAATCAGGTCCCCAGCAGGACGCGGCGCTGGAAGATTTACGGGCCGTACTCGTACGTGGATTGAGCTACGCGCTGGCGGATTGGCCAAAGGTAAAGGACTCAGACTTACAAGACTTCGCACAGGATGCGCTGCTGAGAATTCTCAAGGGTCTGCACACGTTTCGGGGGGAGAGCCGCTTTACTACCTGGGCAAACAAGATTGCTGTGCGCGTGGCGTTCACCGAACTGCGCCGCCGCCGCTGGCGTGATGTGTCGCTGAATGAGTTGATGGAGTCTGAAGAAGGCGATACCGACTTTATACCCAGAGAGCTGTCCGATCCGTCGATTGGTCCAGAACAGCAGGTAATGCAACGGGCAATCTTGGACAGGCTGCGCCAGCTGATAGGTGAGGAGTTGACCGACAAGCAACGCCAGGCCATGCAGGCTGTGTTGCGCGGGATGTCCCTGCAGGAGATAGCCGATCGTATGGATACCAACCGGAACGCGCTCTACAAGCTTTTGTACGATGCGCGCTGGCGACTTCAGGCTTGCTTGCTGGACGAAGGGTTATCCGCACAGGAAGTGTTGTCTGCTTTTGAGCTGGAGGCGGGGTAAGAGCTGAGCGCCTCAAAACGTCTAATCTGTTGACAGGTTCAAGCAAGTAAAGATGACATCCTCCACGCAGCAATACCGATGAAGCTCGGGTTCTAATATGCTTAGAAAGATCGTAAGCGCGGTTTTCCGCACACGCTCAGAGGAGACAGCCAAGTTGGAAGCGCAGAAGCTCAGACAGTTGGTGCGTGGAATCATGACCACCCGCCCAGATGAGATTGGGTGCGACGAGTGCTTTGAGCAACTGGACCGATTTGTTGAGATGGAACTGGTGGGTAAAGCACCAGCTGAGGCAATGCCACTGGTCAAGGACCATCTCGAGCGGTGCCGAGATTGTCGTGAAGAGTTTGAAGCGCTCCTGGCCGCATTGCGCGCTTTTGTCTGAGCTTAAGAAGTCTCTGAGTACCAGTTGTTACCCTGTGCAGGGGTTTGTGACGGCGGCCGGATGGGTGAGTAGCGCGAATGCGCTATGGCGGTTTTTGTGATCCGGCAGAATCTCTAAGCGGGTTCGGGGTAGCGCTGGTGATTATGTAGCAAGGTTCGCAATGAATAAGCGGTTGATTCTGGACCTCCATGGCCTTCCAAAACCATGGGGGTCCGTTTTATTAGCGATGAAAACATCTCGCTAAAAGGCGTTGATCTCAGCAACCAAATCTGTTATCATAGGATGTATATCGCCAGCCTGCGTAGGTTTTCCAACGTATTTAGGCCTTGTGGCGGCGGTTTGGCCTGAGCCGCAAAAGGGGCAATGGAACCCGACCGAATAAAACGAGGAGCAGCCACGTTATAAGGGTAGAAAAGGCGGTCAGTGTGGTGAACAGCCGATCATGGCCTTCGGAGGAAACCGAACTCGAACTGATCACACAGGCTCAAAGGGGAGACCGGAGGGCCTTCGGTGAACTGATCCGCCGCCATCGGGAGGGGGTTGTCAACGTCGTGTATCGGATGTGTGGCGACGCGCATTTGGCAGAGGACGCGGCCCAGGAGGCCTTCATCCGGGCCTGGCGGCACTTGCCTAAGTTCCGGCCCCGTTCCCCCTTTCGTAATTGGCTGTATCGCATTGCTACCAATGTGGCGTTGGATGTGCTGCGGCGCGAACGGCCCACGATCGGCCTGGATGAGCTGTCCCTGGCTTCCTCTGCCAAAGGCCCACAGGAGAGGGTAGAGGAGGAAGAACGGGGCGAGCAAGTACGACGGGCGGTGTTGGCGCTGGCGCCGGGCAGCCGGACGGTGCTGGTGCTACGAGAGTACGAGGGCCTCTCTTATCGAGAGATTGCCGAGACGCTAGAGATCCCCATTGGCACAGTGATGTCGCGCCTGAACTATGCTCGCAAGTGTCTGCGCGAGTCCCTGGCCTTTTACCTGGAGGCAATATGAGCGAGCACGTGATAGCCTGGCTGGGGGCGTACCATGACGGTGAGTTGGGAAGGCGCCAAGTCCGCCAGGTGGAAGCCCACTTGGAAGGCTGTGAGGTGTGCCGCGCAGCGTTAGAGGGTCTGCGACAACTGTCGGCGCTGCTGCTGGAAAGCCCTGCAACGAGCGACCTGTCGCCTCCGGAGCACTTCATAGCGCAGGTGGGCTTGCGGCTGCCGCGCCGACCGGAGCGGCCTGCTTGGTACCGGGCGTTAGAGATGGCATGGCGGCTAACCCCACTGGGCCTGCTCGCCGCCTGGGCCATCGCCCAGGCCGTGCTGGTTGTGAGCGGAGCGACCCTAATCGCACTGCAAATGGGCCTGGGAGGCGAAGCTGCGGCGTGGTTGCTTCCTGTCCTGACGCCAGTGTCAGCGGAAGTTGATCTCTTCAGCCTGTCAGGTTCAGGTCTGAACGATATGCGCCGGATCGCAGGAGGATTGCTGAGTTATGGAGGGCCGCTGGGCTGGGGCGCTGTTTTGAATCTGCTATCCCTGGTCGTGATCGGCCTGCTGTATTGGAGCTGGCTGGCCAGCTGGTGGGTTCGTCATCGGCGCCAGCAGCTTTGATGTTGCTTAAGGAGGTAAGCAAAATGGATCATTTCAAAGTTTTGAAACGGGCTCTGGAGATCACCTGGCGCTACCGGGTGCTATGGGTGTTTGGCATTATCCTGGCGCTGACCACAGGTGGCGGCGGCGGTAACGGCGGAGCTCAGGGGCGCTTCGATGGTAATGCATTCCTTAGAGATTTCTCCATACCGGAGGGCACACTGGATGAAATCTTTCCTATGCCGGTCGTTCCAGAGGCAATCGTAGGCACTTTGATTGCTATCGGTGTCGGGCTGGCATGCTTGATCCTCCTTCTGATTGTAGTGTCGGCGGTGGCCCGCTACGTGGCAGAGACGGCACTGATTCGTTTGGTGGATGACTACGAAGAGACGGGCGAACGGCGCAGCATAGGCCAGGGTTTCAGGATGGGCTGGTCGCGTGCCGCATGGCGGCTCTTCTTGATGAACTTGCTGATTGTCCTGCCAACCATCCTGGTGTTTTTGGTACTGCTTCTTGTGGTGGCTGCCCCAGTGCTGCTATTCATGGATACGCCGGTTCGGGCCATCGGCATTGTTGGCACTATTGGTCTGGCCTTCTTGCTCATTCTGCTGCTCATCGTCGTGATCGTGGTACTTACCTTGTTGATGAAGTTCTTCTACCGAGCTTGCGTCCTGGAGGGGTTGGGGGTAGTCGAATCGATTCGCCGGGGCTACTCTGTGGTGCGGCGAAACCTGAAGGACGTGGTGGTTATGTGGTTGTTGATGGTCGGTGTAAGTATCGGTATCGCAATCGCGATGTTCATTGTCATGCTCTTGCTGCTGGCCTTGGGGGTATTGGCGGGCGGTTTGCCGGCGCTCTTGGCTGGCGGGCTGGCCAGCCAGGCCTTTGAGGGTGCAGTACCGTGGATCCTAGGGGCCGTCGTGGGCATTCCGATCTTTATTGTGGTGGTTGCGTTGCCATTGCTGTTCCTGGGAGGCCTGGTCGAGGTGTTCAAGTCCAGCGTGTGGACGCTGGCCTACCGGGAATTGCTGGCCCTGGAGAGCGTGGAGGCAGACCAGCCCCCTCAGCCCGAGACGAAAGAGCTTGAGTAGCGCTTGGATGAGAGCGGCAAACCATAAGGGAGATCGAGTGAAGACCGAATTGGAAGGATTAACCGAGGTGCGCTTAGAGGACATCCGGGTCCCGATGGGGGAGTTGGGGTGATGGGGCTGTGTAAAACATACGTTGGTCAAATGGGCGCCGCAACCTTTGTGCACGAGTTGAACAAGTGCGTCTCTCAGGTTGGATGGGGGGTGTAGTGCGTTTGGGGGTGTTTCTTCTTATAAGAGCTGCTACCCTTTGTGTGTGCGTAAAGGGACCCATGAAGCGGCCTGGGGAGCATAGGGGAGGTAATTGATGCGACTGGAAGAGCGAGCGGTTTCGGCTGCGAGAGGGACGATATTGGCTCACAATGTGGCGGACAACGAAGGGCGCAGGGTTCTAAAAAAGGGTACGCTGCTAAAAGAGGAAAACGTTGAACGACTGGCACAACTGGGTCATTCTAAGGTGATGGTGGCTGTTCTCCACGAGGATGATGTGCTTGAGGATGAGGCGGCGCTGGCTTTGGCCGCTGCTCTGCAGACCGACGACTTACGCCAGACGCGGGTGACGGGTGGGCGGGTGAATCTGGCCGCTAAGGTGGATGGGCTGCTGAAGGTAGACGCTGACCGGCTGCTTGAGCTTAACATAATTCCCGGTATCACGCTGGCCACCGTTCCACCTGGGACGGTCGTCGGTCCCAGGCAAAGTACAGCCCAGGTGGCTACCCTTAAGATCATCCCCTACGCGGTCCCGCGTGATGACTTGGAGCGGGCATTGGCAGTGGCTCGTCCTCGACCCGGCATCGTGGAGCTGCGGCCCTTGCCTGTGGGGCGTCGGGCGGCCTTGCTGTTGACAGGCGAGTCCGCCGCTCACGAAAAGGTGTACGCCGATTTCGTGCCCCCCACCCGTACCCGGCTGGAACGCCTGGGGGCCGCGTTGGTCTGGATCGAGGCAGTTCCGCAGGAAGTAGCCGCGATTCGCCAGGCGGCCAAGCGTCTGGCCGCCGATGCCGACTTGCTTATCGTAGCTGGCCAGACCTCGATTATGGACGAAGACGACGTTACCCCTCGAGCGTTGCGGGAGGCGGGGGCAGAGGTGGTGGTGCACGGAGCTCCCGTAGAGCCAGGCAATCTGCTGTCGCTGGCTTATTTTCCGAACACGCCAGTGCTCTGCGCTCCCGGCTGTGCACGGGGCCTGAGCTACAACGTGGTGGATATCGTTTTGCCGCATCTCCTGCTTGGGGATCGGCTGGAGCGCGCCGACGTAGCCGCTCTGGGGCTGGGCGGCCTGTTGGTGAAGACTTCTTAGCCTCAGGATTGGGAAATCGCGCCAACTATTGTGGCTGGGGGCGGCCCAGGTTCCATAGTATGGCCAGGCTGGCCCAGAAGGTGGCGGCTACGGCCAGGTGCAGCACTCGGGACCACATCGGTAAGTGCAGCAGGACGTTGCTTGCGCCCAGGCCTAGTTGGACCACTATCAAAGCGCCTACCACGTAAGCGAAACGCTTTAGCCGTTGGTCTTGCACCCGGGTCAACAACCAAATAACCAACACCAGGCTTAGGGTGGCCACGCAGTAGGCTGTATAGCGATGTAGCATCTGGATGTCGATCAGACGGCGTAAGGCCGACGTTTCGGAGCCGCAAAAGGGAAACGAA
This sequence comes from Anaerolineales bacterium, assembly GCA_020343875.1. Lineage (GTDB taxonomy): Bacteria > Chloroflexota > Anaerolineae > 4572-78 > NAK82. The sequence continues at coordinate 4,625,235 of CP070811.1, forward strand.
GGACAGGCCAGCGAAGCGCCGCTGCGGGTCACATATGAGCCGGTCAACAGCAGGAGATAGGTGACGCCCGTGGTCACGGAAAGCCAGGCGGTGAAGCGTCGGTTGCGGAAAATGGCCGTTTCTCTTAGTGGCTGGATCGCCGGCAGAGTACCCCCCAATTGGAGCGCTACCAGCCCCACGATCAGCATAGCCACGCCGGTGTGTATCCAGCCCGTCACAGGGGGGATTTCAAAGATTACGTGCAAGCCTCCCAGCGAAACCTGGACAATTAGTAGGGCAAATGCTGCCACGGCTGGCCAGAAAACCCACGGCCGATCTCGGTTCTCACGCCAGGCCAGCACAGCCAGGAGGACAATTTGTGCGCCCGCGGCGGCTCCCAGCAAGCGGTGGCTGAATTCCACCCAGGCGCCGGTCAGGCCGGGAGGGATCACCCGCCCGTAACAGAGTGGCCAGTCGGGGCAACCCAGGCCGTGCCCGGTGACGCGGACGATGCTCCCCATAGTAATCAACAGGATAGTAGTGATCAGGGCTGATACGGCCAGACTGGGCATTAGCGAGCGCCCCGACACTCCAGATCTTCGGTCAATGGTTGAGATAGCCATGGGAACCTCCTGGAAGCGGTCCGAGGTAGCGGACGGAACAGGGTAATGAGATGAAACGCAGAACCCAAAAAGGAAAGACGTAAAACGTGAGGCATGATGTGCGTTAAAACTTCACGTTCTACCTGCTACGTATCATTATACCATGACGTCCACGCAAATCATAAGCAGAACCAGAGCCAGGTACAGGTTGGAGGCCTTGAATAGAGAAAGAGCCTGTTTGCCTCCTGGGTGTATCAACAGATGGATGTTGCGGACCATCAGGTCGATGCTGGCAATACCCACAGGAACGAAATAAAGCCAGCCCAAGGCAGGATGCGCGGCCAGCAACAGGGCTGCCAGGGCAGTAGTCCCGGTGTGGATGAATACCCAAATGGCTGACTGGCGGGGCCCGGTTTGCACAGGTAGCATGGGAATCCCGCCTCGGGCATAGTCGTTCCGATAAACGGTGGCCAGGCTCCAGAAATGGCTGGGCGTCCATAGGAAGACCAGCAAGGCCAGCACTACAGCGCCTGGATCGTTCCAGGCTCCAACCGCCGCGCTGCCACTCAGCACCGCTGCACTGCCGGCCGCGCCGCCGATTACGATGTTGAGCAGGGTGCGCGGTTTGAGCCAGACGGTGTAGATGCCGACGTAGATGGCTGCGCCGATGAACAAGAAGAAGGCCATGGCGGGATTAGAGGGCAACACTGCCAGCGAAGGCAGGGCGATCATCAGTCCGGCTACGTAGGGCACCCAACCTGGCCGGGGGATGGCACCAGTGACCAGCGGGCGCTTGCGAGTGCGGTGCATCATTGCATCGGCTTCTCTTTCGATATATTGGTTGAGAGCGGATGCGCCTGAGGCTGCCAACCCGCCGGTGATCAGCAGCACCACCAGCCTGCCGGCCCCCGGCCAGCCACTCGCCCCCAGAAATGCTCCCCCCACCGCTGCGAATAGAAGTAGGGTTACGACCCGGAATTTAAAGAGTACCGGCAGCGCTTTCAGAAGGGAGGTTTCGGGCCGGGCTACGCTGGCGGACGTAGCGCCCAGCCGCATGGCCTCCGGCCTGGCAAGCTCATTAGGAAGTAGTTCAACGGGTGGATAGGTTCGGGGCTTGAGTGTGCTCATTGAGTCTCCTTTTTGCTGACGTAGCGGACGTATATCGCCCCTAGAATCAAGGCAAAGATGAACCATTGGATGGCATAGCCCAGGTGTGGCCCTTCGGACAGATCAAATTCAGGCTTGGCTCGATAGGGCAACCCCCCCGCCTCGTCACCCGTTGGTGATTGGAGGAGGTAGAATGGCAGCAGGTCATACGGCATCTGCGCTTGGACAGCCTCGACGTCGACCCGATACCATTCGGTCCGGGGCTCAACCGGAATATTCCGAGCGACGCCCTGGGTGCTTGCGGGCAGAGTTTGCGTCAGCTGAATGAAGCCAGTCACATTTTCCGGGCCGGATTCATCGAACTGTGACCACTTTTCCGGGGCTGCCTGCTCACTTGGGAGCCAGCCCCGGTCAACCAGCACTGCCTGAGCACCACCTTCGATGACCAGCGGCGCAATTAGATGAATGCCTGGTGCGTTGGCCTGATTTTGGTGCATTAGCGCAATTTGATGGGAGAAGTCAAATTCGCCGCGAGCGGTGGCCCGGCGGTTCTTGAGGCTTCTCAGGTCTTGTGGCAGAGGCTCAGCGCCCAGAGACAAAGGGGGGAGCGCCAGTTGTTGGATAAGCTCGGCGTTGCGCGCCCGGCGTTGATCCAGCCGATCCAGCTGCCAGACGCCTAATCGGGCCAGCACCGCCATCCCCAGCAGAACCACTAGCGTGACCCACCACCATTGGCGGTTGAACAGAGTGCTGAGCAATGACAACCCGGCCTGAGATAACGAGCCAGGTTGGTCAGACAGTCGACCGCTTTTGGTCGTGACCATTCTCATGGTTCTCCATGAACGTCGGCGGCTGGGGCCCGATCAGCGTGCAGGGTGGTGATGGTGGTCGGAGATGGTAGATTCCTGCGTGCACGGAACGCATAGACCGACCAGCCCACAGCCAAGAGGGCCAGGCCTGCTCCGCCCCAAAGGGGCCAGCGCCTAACCAGAGTATTGGAGGCGGAAGATGGCAATGCCTCCATATGGAAGTCTGCGCTGCCGGCGCCAGCTGGCCCTTCCACTTCCACCAGCACCTGCCATTCACCTTCGGTCGGCACATCCAGGTCTGTCTCGTAGAAGAGTTTGTTCACCGCGTTCTCGTGAGTAGCAAAGGCGGCTAGCGTTTCACTGGTTGGGGTGAGATGTACTAGCTGCACATGTACCGTTGCATCCAGCACAAGATTGCTGGTTTCCGCCTGGTTGGAGGATTCGGAGACGGCGACGCTGATGTGTAATTTCTGGCCTGCCCGAATCGAGTCAGGCTGTGTCCAGACAGAAACCTGGTATGGTCCTGCTGGGGCGTTGACCAGTTGCGGCGTGCCGCCGCCGTGAGCCTGGGCGGTGCCTGGAGCTCCCCCCAAGATGAAGGGCAGAGCCAGAGCCAGCCCCGCCAGATGTCTTAACGCCTTTCGGCCCAACCTGGTCAGATGTGAGATTGTCCGACATGGACTGTCCCATTTGTCCTGGCAGGCAGAGCCAGGGAGTCTCCGATGTCGGCTCTGACCAGGCCATCCAGACTGGGCCAGCCTGTATCCCTTACATGTGCGATGAAGTCTCATGTTTCCCATCCGGGAGCTACCATTCCTTCATCCGTAGCCCATACTGGTTCGGACAGCGAGTGCCTGTTGTCATCTGCCCGCATCAGGCCAGAGATGAGGATCAGGGCAGCCAACAGGTACATCATGCTGCCGGGGATCCACATGATCACGCCTCCGATCATCTGATCCTGCATCACCGACATCCCCAATAAGCGGGGAACCGTAGTGTAGTAAGTATAGATCGGTTGGCTGGCAAAGGCAATAGCGATCCCAGCCGCTGCGTTGACGGGTACTGTGAGCAGCAGAAATGCGATGCGCACGCCATGCGAGAGCGATCGCAAACGCGGGCCAGCACCGGTCACCTGCCACCAGTAAAGCATGGACGAGCCGAAAAATGTCACGTGCTCCAGGTCGTGGATCAGGTCACTTCGCAAGGCTGCGTTGTATGCATTGGGGTCATGCCATCCCAGGAAAAAGGCGACGAAAAGCATCCAAACCATGCCAGGGGCAGTCAAGGTGCGCAAGGCGCGCCGAAAGGCGGAGCCGCTGTTGAACAATTGCCCCAGGGCGCGACGAGCTCTGACCGACAGCCCCCACATAAAGAAGGGCAGTGGATTGGCGATCAGCAATAGAGGTGGGGCAATCATAACCAACAGCAAGTGCTGGATCATATGCATCAGGAAGAGTTGCCCTCCCAACACGTCGATTGGCGAAATCAGTGCCAAGCCAAGGGCTGCCAGACCACCCAGGTAGGCCGCCAGCCGCCATCCAGTGGCCAGGCGGTGCGAGGGGGTCCCTCTACGACGCAGGCGCCACCAGCCCCGGCTATAGACACTCCCGGTCAGGAGCAAGATTACTATTACTTCCACGCGCCAGTCCCAGGAAAGCAGCAGCGCGTTCAATAACGGGTCCATGCAATCATCCAACAATCAGCGAGTGCAGATGCGAGATTCGGCGACTGAGAAGTTTGCCAATCTCGATCTCCTACCCCAAGAATTAGTGTACCACGGTGCCTATCAGATATAGGGCCGGGTAGAAGAAAACCCAGACCAGGTCTACGTAGTGCCAGTAGATGGCGCAGGCCTCAACACCCCAGTGTCGCTCGCCTGAATAATGCCCTTTGCGACCATTGTTCCAGACGATGAGGATAAAGATAATGCCGCTCAACACGTGCAGAGCATGCATACCTGTCATCCCGTAGAGCACCGCGCCGTAGGCTCCGTGCCATGGCTTGATGTGCCCGCTCCATTCAAAACCTACTACGCCGATCAGGAAAATAACGCCCAGGATAGCCGTGACCAAAAGGCTTTCGAGGAAGGTCTTGCGGTCGTCGTGCGCGATGGCCGTCTCTGCCCGGTTCATGAAGAAACTGCTGATGAGCAGGACGGCGGTGATGGTCAGGCCCAGGGCCTGATCCAGATCAGGGCGACTGTTACCCCAAAGGTAAAATCGAGCCGCCAGCAAACCACCGAATAGGAAGGCCTCGGAGATGAAGAACAACCATAATCCCAGGCGGTTGCTGCGGAGTTGTTGCTGATATGCTTCAAGGGTTGATGTGATGGCGCTCATTAGTGTCTCTCCTCAGACCAAACACGGGTTACGTGCATAAAGTATTGCACAATCAGCCCCGCCTTGAACAAGCCAAGGATGAGCAAGATAACCACCGAAGACCAGGCAACACCTACCACGTACTCCACGGCGGTCAACACGGCCAGGCCAGCCAATATGATCGCTCCCAGGCGATAGGCAGAAGTGCGCTTGGCCAACAGAGCCGGATCCATAGCCGGTTCTTCTATTTCCCTTTCTGGGATGTCAAGGGGGTATTCTCGTCGAACGATTATGCCGAAGAAGGCCAAGCTGCCTCCCAACATAAGAATTCCCACCAGTATCGAAAGTCCGGTTAAAACCAGGCTGGCTTGAGTGATGCTTATCATAGGCTATCTCCTGTCAAACGTAATGCGTGGGATGTAAAGCGTAACATATGTTTATTCAGGCGCACCAGATGCACCGACCGGGCTCATTCTGGCGTACACCGAGCCGGGCAGACCATAATCGTAGGGCTCACCCACGATGACGACGGGCCTGGCATAGCTTTCCTCCGGGATAGGGGAGGGAATCTGCCATTCCGGTGAGCGGGATCTCCAGGGATTGGATTCGGCTACCTCTTGTGATCGTGCGCTGGTGATCAGATTGTAGAGCATAATCAGTACCGAGAACGCGATCACGAAGCCGGCGATGGTGATCAACAATTGGCCGGTGTCGATGCCCAGAGCCGGGTCGTAGTCAACGATGCGTCGTCGCATGCCCAGCAGCCCAATTCGCATCTGCCCAAGGCTCTGGAGCCAGAAGCCAGGAGTCATGAGCCAGAAGTGCAGCTTGCCCAAAGTCTCGTTGTATTTGCGCCCGGTCACCTTTGGGAACCAGTAGTAGACCGCCGCAAAGAAGGGGAAGACGAAGCCGCCGAACATGGTGGCGTGGAAGTGTCCAACCACCCAGTAGGTGTCGTGCAGGAACATGTCGGTGCTCACGGTTGCATTAGGGGGACCACTGAGACCACCAATCAGGAAAACGGAGATGGCGGCCAGCACGAAGAGCATAGGGGTGGGGAAGGAAAGCTTTCCCTGCCAGATAGTCGCCACCCAACTGAAGAACTTGACCCCGGTGGGCACGGCAACCAACATGGTGCTGAACATCATGGGCACCCGCAGGCTCGATTCGATGCCAGCAACAAACATATGATGTCCCCAAACCAGGAACCCGACCAGAGCGATGGCCATGCTGGACATAGCGATCCACTTGTAGCCGAAGAGCGGTTTGCGGGCGAATACCGGCAGTAATTCGCTGATGATACCCAGTCCCGGCAACACGAAGACATAAACCGCCGGATGCGAGTAAAACCAGAAGAGGTGCTGGAACAAAACGGGCGCCCCTGGTGTTGAGCCCAAAATGATGGCCTCATTGGTCAGACTGGGATCGAAGAAGCCCATACCCAGCAAGCGCTGCACTACCACCATCAAGAATGAAAGGCCAATCAGCTGGGTGGCGGTCAGCTGGATGATTGAGGTGGCCAACATAGCCCATACAAAGATGGGCATGCGGAACAAGGTCATGCCCGGAGCGCGCATGCGCAGAGTGGTGACGATCAAGTTGACTGCCCCCAGGATGGAGGACAGGCCGATGAAGTAAACGCCCAGGAAGAAGAGTTGTACTCCCATTGGTGCCTGAGCGCTGAGGGGCGGATAGCCGGTCCAGCCAGTGTTCCAGCCGCCGACCACCATACCGGCAAGGACCAACAATGCACCCGGGACGTTGACCCAATAGCCCAGAGCATTCAGGCGAGGAAAGGCCATATCCGAAGCCCCAATCATCAGGGGTACCAGATAGTTAGCCATGCCGCCAACCCCAAGCAGGATGGAGGCAATCATGACGATACCATGAGCGCTCATGTACGTGTTATAGGTAGCGGCATCCAGGAACTGGATACCGGAATGGGCCAGCTCAAGCCGGAAAACCATGGCCAGTGAACCGGCTACCAGTAGCAACAGGATGCCGGTGACTGTATATTGGACGCCGATCACCTTGTGACTGTAGTCCACCCCAAAATAGCGGGTCCAGGCAGGCTTGCCTTCAGGCGGGCCGTGACGCATTGGCGTTTCTTCCCCCCGCGTCCATTTGAACCAATCACTGAAGACACCAGCGCCTATTAGAAGACCAATAGCTCCGACCAAGGCACCTACCACGACAATGGGCTCGGCCTCCCAGGCTGGCCGCCCTCCGAGTAGCCGGATGACTATCACCAAACCCATACCAAGGGCTGTGCCGATGATTTGGGCGATGAGCCCTTTGACAATTCCTAGCGCGAGAACTGTTCTCATACGCTCCTCCTTACTGTTAGCAAATCAACAAGTCGGTAACTTAACAAGTCAACCAGTTGGATAATCTAACAGGTTGACTCTTGGGCGTTACTCTTCTCCGAGACTCTTGATGTACTCAACCAGTGCTGCAACTTCTTCTTGGGACAGAGAGTCTTTGTAGGTCGGCGGCATCACATTGGGAAACCCTTTGGTGATCTGAGCCGCCGGGTCAAGGATTGACTGCTGCAGATATTCTTCATCCACCAAGACGCTGCTGCCGTCCTCCAAGGCCTCTTGCGTACCGTACAGGCCTAGCCAAGTTGGCCCGACCCGCTGGCTACCATCGACAGAGTGACAGCCGATGCAACCCTGCAGCTGGGCAATCTGAGCGCCCAACTCGGAACCCGTCGCTGACGGCTGGGGAGCTGTCTGCTGGGCAACCCATGCCTCAAAGTCAGCTGGCTGCATAACGTTCACCGTTGCCAGCATACTGTGGTGCCCAGTGCCGCACAGTTCGGCACAGCGGATTTTATATTGGCCTGTCTCCGTGGGTGTGACCCGCAAGGTTGTGGTCTTGCCGGGCACAGCGTCTTGCTTTACCCGAAACTCAGGCACCCAAAAGGAATGGATCACGTCGGTGGCCGTAAGCTTGAAGAGGATCTGGCGGCCTTGTGGCAGGTTCAACTCCGCCGAACTGATGCCGTATTCAGGGTAGTCGAAGCGCCACGCAAATTGTTGAGCCGTGACTTCGATCACCATTTCGTCGGGGCTGGCTGCGGTGATGTCGGCCAGCTGCCGGGCGCCCAGAAAGGAGAAGAAAAGCACGGCAGCCAGGGGGGCTACGGTCCAGGCTATCTCCAATTTCGTGTTCCCGTGGATGTTAGCGCCGTCGCCGGTGTCCCCACGTTTGCGTCGGAAGACGACGATGCTATATACCATAAATACTACGATTAAGGAGAATAGAAAGGCAATAACCTGGATATGCAACCCAAACAGGCGATCTACTTGCTGGCCTTCTGCACTTGCGACGGGGGGCAACAACTGTGCGCTTTCCAATCCGAAGGTCACTATTGCGGTGACAATGGCAACCAGCACGGCGACAATGATGAAATGTCTCATATTAACTCTCCTTGGTCGCGTTGGGTTAATCTTCTGTTACTTAGAAACACTTTCCGACGGCTCAGTGTCTGTACCCTCCCCCGCCTGCCACTGGATGGCAGTTGCCTGGATAGCTGTCATCAAGTCGTCTACTGTGGCCTGGTCCACCTGATGCCGACGGTACACCCGCATTGTTCCGTCGGTAGGGCTGATGCGAATGATTGAGGAGCAGACTTCCTCCAGCAGGCGAAAGGTGCTGCTGCGGACAATCTCTGGCCCTGCAATGAGCAACAGAACGTGGGGGCGCAGGGATTTGGCCTGGGAATAAGCCGAATCCAAGTCGCGGTACACACCTACAATCTCTACAGCAGGGTGCTGGCCCAATGCAGCCCGGAGACCTTGGTCAAACAGCGGGTATTGTGACAGGATCATTATGTGCTTTTGGCTCACAGGTTGCCTCCATCAAGCAGGGAGGAGGGAAAATAGGGGATCTGCCGCCAATCCCCTGCTTCGTTTTTCTCTTACAGATATATTTTACCTTATATATCTATTTTGTCCATCCTTCGAGAGGCGATTTGGTGGGTGATTTACAGACAGGCAAAGGATGAAGTCAGGGTGACACCGATCACCCTAATGGGTGAGATGAGAGGTGGTCGTTTGGGGAGAGGGACTTAGGAAAAGAGGCGTCGTGCGTAGGCGGCCACTTCGCTACGATTGCGCAATTCCAGTTTTTCGAGGATGCTGCGTACGTGGGTCTTGACGGTGTTTTCAGTGATCGTCAGCGCTTCGGCAATCTGACGGTTGCTGGCGCCCCGGGCCAGCAAATCGAACACATCCTGTTCTCGGGAGGTCAAGGGCAATTCAGGTGGGGGGGCCAGGACTCCTCCACTGCGCAGGGCTTTCATCAGGCGGAAGGTCATGGCTGGCGAGATCATGGCCTCGCCAGCATGTACACGACTTATGGCCTCCAGAAGCTCATCAGCATCGGCATTCTTGAGAATGTATCCCCGCGCCCCAGCCTGGATAGCGGCAAAGAGGTTTTCTTCCTCTTCGGAGACGGTGAGCATCAAGATGCGGGTCTGGGGCATGCGTTCTACCAAGCGTCGCGTGGCTTCAACCCCGCCAATCCCTGGCATCTTCACGTCCATCAACACCACGTCTGGTCGCAGTTTGGGGACCAGCTGCAGGGCCTCTTCCCCGCTGGCTGCCTCGCCGATTACCTCTAATTCAGGTTCGCTATGCAATAAGCTGACCAATCCCTGGCGGAATAGGGTATGATTGTCTACAATCAACAGGCGAATGAATGCCATTTCTCACTTGCCTTTCGGTGCAGTGCCTGGTGGCTGCGTAGCATCTAAGGAGGGCGCAGTATCCAGAGGATAAGTAACTATGGGATTTGAGATACCTGCCCTGACCTGCAAGCGGGTGCCCTGGCCGGGCACGGAATGTACAGACAATTGGCCGCCCATTGCTTCGGCTCGTTCTTGCAGGATGCGCAAGCCAAAGTGTTTGAGGGCATCTGGCGAGACCGTGTCCCGATCATATGCTTCCGGCGATATGCCCCTCCCGTCATCTTCTACGTCCAAGACAGTCTCTTCTGGCCCGGCCCGCAACCGAACCCAGGCGTGTTGGGCTTGAGCGTGCTGGTGTACATTGGCCAGGGCTTCCTGGACAATGCGGAACAGATGAACTTCATCTTGGGGTTGCAGACATGGCTCGCCCTCCACAACCAGAGAGACATCCAGCCCGGTACGGTTGCCAAAAGCCAGTACGTATTCATGCAGGCTTGCGAGCAAGCTCCCTCCATTCTCCGGGAACCAGCGCAAGTCCTGGATGGTCAGCCTCGCCTCAGCATACAGGTCCTGAACGGCTTCCCTCATCTCCTGGAGCATCGCCTGAGCTTCGCCCCGTTGTTCGCGGGCCAAGAGGCGATCTACTTGCTGAATCTTGAAGTTGAGGAAGCCAAGCGACTGCGCCAGACCATCGTGAAGCTCTCGGGCCAGCCGGTTGCGCTCTTCGAGTATGGCCTGGTTTTCGAGCTCAGAGTAAAGCTGGCTGTTGCGAATCATCAGAGCTATCATACTAGAAGCCACTTTCAGGAAAGCTCGCTGGGCAGAGGTGAAGGGATGTGGGCCAGCTAGCACCAGAGCTCCCGTGGCGAGTCCTTCTGCCGTCAGGGGAATAGAAATCAGGTGTTCTGCGTTTTGAGAACTGGTGGTGGTGACTGTATCAGCATCGACTAGTGCCTGCTGGGCCGGAAAAACGAGGTGAGGGAGGGGTTCCTTCTCAGGCCAGGCGGCAATGGGAACTAATGCTGGTCTATCGCGTTCTCTTGACGTCAGAAATATGCCGCCTGCCTGAGCGTGCTGCGCCACGGCTACGTCCGCCAAGATGTGCTCCAGGGTTACCCTCAGCCCCTCCCGCAGGCTCGCAGCCTGTTCCATACGGTGCAGCATCTGCAACTCTCGTGCTCTCAGGCGAGCGTGATCCAGGGCCACTGACAACACAGATGCCATCGACTCCAGCACCTGGCGTGTGCTGGCGGACAGGTCCTGCTGCGTGAACAAATACACGTTGAGCAGTGCCAGGGGGGGACGTTCGGTGGACAGGGGCAGACAGATCACAGAGTTGGCTGTTGGCTGCAAATGTGTCTGGGGCAGGTGGAATTGCATGGGGCAGTCTTGATGGGCTGTGGCTTCCAAAGACTCACACCTGCCACAGTACAGCTCACTGCCCGCAATGACCAGCCGCGCCGCCAGAATTTCTCTCTCCTCTGCGCGCAGGCCGCGGGTACCCGCCAACGTCCATGGCCCCTCGGGCTGTTCACGCAGAATCAAGCTGGTGCCCACCGGCTGGACAATCTGCTCAGGCATTTCCAGGGTAATGTTAATCAGCGCCTCCATGTCGGTGGCCCTGGCTGCCTGGCGGCTTATCTGGTACAGGGAATGGAGATGGGCCCTGGCTTCATCACGCTTTCGGACCCATCGAGCGAACCAGCCCAGGGCAAGCCAAATTACGAGTGGGCCGATTGTCCCATAGGGCAACACCTGCCACAAGAAATGCTGGAACCATGGGGTTGGGCTGAGCCAGGTGTGGACCAGAGACTGGTGGACCACGACCAGCAAGAAAGCAGTGATGGGCAAGATATAGCGCAGCATTCGGGCCCTGCGGTAGAGGGGGCTGGCCCAATTGTGTGAATCCTTCATGGCACTGTTTCTCTACGTCTCCTGGCTATCCTTCCCCAACTGCTGACACCTATAGCTACTCATTTTAACATACCTGATTGCCACTGCCAATTCTCGGATAAGGGGTATGCTACTTGCTGGTGATCGGGGAGGAGATGGCTTGAAGGGGCATAGCCTGTGCGTCCCGAGCCCGCAGGTCTCGCAGGACGGGCCGGCTGCGATACCACAGCCAGGCCGTCTGGGCCAGGCTTCCAATGCCAAAGCCTGCCATGCCGATGAAAAGTCCAGTTACCTGTCCCCAGCCTACCCCGGCCGCAAGAATTGCACTGCTGGCGAGCAAGAAGATGGCAACTGCCTCGGTGATGGCGCGAGTGCGGCGCTTGTGCATAATCGCGCCCTGATACCAGCTTTGGAGCGCGTTCAGTCCTGGTATCGGCAGAGCGATCCATAGACTTAGATGCGCCATGGTGGCCAGTTGCGGTGTCAGCGCCGAAAGATGCTTAAACCACATGATTGACAGCGGTGTGCTGGCTATGGCCAGTAGCAAGAGGGTTGTCAGTATGCTCAACCAGGTGGCAAAGCGGTGTAGGCTGTGAGTCGACTTAGGCTCGTCCAGGAGCGCAACCACAACTTCGTTGTAGGCAATACCCAGGCTGCGATGCATGAAGATCAGCCCAGAGACAATCGGCCACACCGCGAGGGATTCCAGCGCCTGGGGCATACGACTCAACGCTGCACTGCCGATAGGTTGCACCAGTAAGTTCAGCAGCGAGGTCATAGCCAGGGGGATGTAAAAGGCCATCAGATCGGTGAAGGTCAGCGGCGACTCGATAGGTGCCGCCCGCTTGAGTTGATTTCGGAGCACAGGACGCACGCACAAGCCTGAATAGATTGCCTCAATGATGACCCCGGCAATGACGGTGCTGGTGGCAACCACAATGCCAGGGATGGTACCTTGCAGATAGCCCACGGTCAGTACCACGCCATCGGCGCCCAGCCGGAGTATCGTCCCCAAGCCCACTGCTCGTGAGTGACCGAAGCGGATCAGCACGCCCTGGTTGAAGCGCCGGTAGGCGATAGCCCACGTCCAAGGTGTCATAATCATCAAGCCTACCCGGGCTGGCTCGAGAATCTCCGGTGGTGCTCCGATCACTTCTGCCACGACCACGTAGTAAAGTGGCGTAAAAGCAACCAGCACGTGGAGTGTGGTCAACAGAGCCCCCGCGCGCATCATAAAGCGACGCAACTTGAGGTACGAGTCCCAGTCCTTGCTGAGAGCGGTTGAAGCCGCCAGCAGCATAATGATGGGCGACTCGACAAGCAGCGCCAGGGGAAAGACAACCCCGCCGTAGGCCGCCAGATGGATCTTGGGTTCGGCCAGCCGGGCCACGATGGCGCTTATGGCCGGGAGTTCGGCACCCATTAGCAGCCAACTGGCGGCCAGTGGCCACCAGGTCTGCGCAACCCGCCGCAATGGTAATGATTCATGATAGGTTGAGTGGTGGCTGCCATTATATGGGTTCAATGAACAAGCTCCTGGGGGATTTATGACGCGGCTTTGCTCCTCTAGAAACCTGAAGACAAGCTTTAAATGCAGTGTGGTCAGATTAATTACAGCAGGATAATTCGTTTCGCACTGGGTGGCAAATCTCGGCGACGTATTTGTGAGAGAATCTCTAGGCCGAATCGTTTCCGGAGGTCAAGGCCTAACTGACCGAATTAGGTTAAGTTCAAGTCTTTGGCTTGCGGGTACTTGCGTGGTGACCATACTCAGTGTAAACTGGGCCAGATGACTACTTGGCTTCAACAATGTAGAAAGAGGTGAGACAGGCTTCGCCAAATGCAATTGTATATGATTCGTCATGGCCAATCAACCAACAATGCGCTGACTGATCAAAGGAATCGGGTCTCCGATCCTCCTCTAACAGAGTTGGGCAAGCAACAGGCGCAAGTCCTTGCCCAGCATCTGGCCACTGGGACAGAACTGGAGCCTGCAGGCAACACAGGCCGTGAGCGTGATCAAAAGGGCTATGGCATTACCCGTATTTATTGCAGCCCTATGTGGCGCGCCCTGCAGACTGCTGAGCCCATCGGGCAGGCATTGGGACTGGCGCCCAAAGTCTGGACCGATCTACACGAAAGGGGAGGTATCTTCTTTGATCACGGAGACGGGCGTGGTCCAATTGGGTATCCTGGCAAGACCCGGGCGGAAATGCGGACAACTTTCCCTTCCTATGTCCTGCCAGAGGGGATTCAGGAACAGGGATGGTGGGACGGGGGTTATGAAGACTGGCCGGCCTGCCACCGGCGGGCTGGCAAGGTGGCTGAGGCGGTTCGAGAATTGGCTACCGCCAGCAATGGTGAACGAATTGTGATTGTATCTCACGTCGATTTCATGGATGCTTTTCTGAAGGCGCTATCCAACCAGTTGCCGGACGATCAAATCTTCTACTACCATTACAATACGGCTGTCTCACGGGTTGATTTCCACTCTAATGGCTGCCTGGACATCCGTTATTTGAATCGGGTGAGCCATCTGCCGGCAACGTTGATCTCCGGAAACCCACGCAGACCTTTTGCTTGCCCCTCGCCCTAGCTGACGCCCCATTCGTTGGTTGAGCGCCCCCTGGGGGTCAAGTCGATTTCCTTCTGGCATAATATGCTGAAAGTACCCTGCCCTGTGCCATAGGTACACATAGTCAGACCGGTGCGCGTGCTTCCCGTTCCCATAGCCCGAGCGGCGTATACTTTGTTAGCTGCACACTTTTGAGGTAATATACGCAGCGGCTCCAAAAGTCTGATTCTTTAGGTGACAGATTTTGCGACGTTACTTGTCGGTTTTTCTAATTCTGTGCATCTTGCTGATGCTGATGCCCGTTCCGTCGTCAGCCCAGGCTGATCCAGTGGCAGAGATACTGGCCGGCATGACGGTGGAGGAACGGGTAGGACAGATTTTCATCGTGCCCTTCGTCGGCCCCAATGCGGAGGATAATTCTAGCATTGCTGAACTTGTCGTCGAGTACAAGATCGGCGGCGTCGTGCTGCTGGCCGCCAACCAAAACTTCAGCAACGACCATACCACGCCACGGCAGGTGGCTCAGCTGGCTAACCAGTTGCAGGGCCTGGCGCTGGCGGGCCCCCGCCCGCAAGCAGGCACGTCCGCGCCGGTCCCCCTGCTGGTGGCCATAGATCATGAGGGCGATGGCTGGCCCTATACCCGCATCACGGGTGGCGCTACGCCTTTGCCCAGCCCGATGTCCATCGGCGCCACATGGGATCCAGCCAATGCCGAAGCGATCGGGGAGATCGTGGGTCGGGAGCTCTCGGCGATGGGGATCAACTTGCTACTGGGCCCCACCGTGGATGTGCTCAACGACCCACGCCCCACCGCGCGAGGAGACATCGGCATAAGGGCTTTTGGGGGCGACCCCTTCTGGGTAGGGACCATGGGGCGGGCCTATATTCGCGGCGTCCATCGGGGTAGCAAGGGCCAAGTCGCTACTGTGGCCAAGCACTTCCCGGGCCACGGTGGCAGCGACCGCTTGCCCGACGACGAAGTGGCCACCGTGGACAAGTCTTTCAGCGAGTTACGCCGCATCGAGCTGGCTCCTTTCTTCCAAATCACTGATCTGAGCGACGGGGATGAGGGGACAGGTGTCACCGATACGCTTATGTCCAGCCACATCCGCTATCGTGGTTTTCAGGGAGACATCCGCCAATTCACCGCGCCCTTCAGCTTTGACCCCGAAGGCATGGCCACGATGTTGAGCCTGTCGGAGTTCATCCCGTGGCAGGACCGAGGGGGGCTCATCGTCAGTGACGCGTTGGGTGTGCCCGCTGTTCGTAAATACTTCGATCCGACGCTCAGCACCTACCCCCATCGACGTATTGCCAAAGAGGCATTTTTGGCCGGCAACGACTTGCTCATCCTGGCTCAATTTGACCTGAACAACTATTGGCCGGATCAGTTCGAGAATATCAAAGACACCATTCTCTTCTTTAGAAATGAGTACCGTACCAACCTAACCTTTGCTGCCCGCGTGGATGAGGCGGCTGGTCGGATTCTGCGCCTGAAGCTCAAACTGCATCCTGACCCGACCCAGGGTTCGGTGTTGGTGGATCCCGAGGCGGCAATGGCCGTCGCTGGCGGCGGGCGAGAGGTGGTAAATGAAATTGCTCGACGGGCATTGACGCAGATCTACCCTGATGGCCGAGCAGGAACATCTTGGACCGCGGCGCTGCCAGCTCCACCTCGCCTGGACGAGACTTTGCTGATCATCAGCGACGTCAGAGAGGTGCGCGATTGCTATGATTGCCCAATCTACAACGCGGTGCCTGTGGATGCGGTGCAGCAGACTATACTGCGTCTGTATGGGCCGGACGGCACGGGACAAGTGTCGCCCGAGCGGATCAGTTCGCTCACTTTTGCTCAGCTCAAGTCGTTGCTGACCGGCCCATTGAATCTGCTAGCCGAGGAGCCAGCGCTTCCAGACAGGGTGGCGGGCGAGGATTATGTGCCAGCCGAGGAAGTCTTGGCCCGTGTCCAGGCCGCGGATTGGATCATCTTCGTCACGCTGGACTTGAACACCGCGCGCTATCCCGAATCCGATGCGATGAAACTCTTTTTGGCTCAGGGGGCGCCTGTTCTATTCGACAAGCGGTTGGTGGTGCTGGGCCTGAATGCGCCCTACTACCTGGACACGACGGAGATCAGCAAGCTGGACGCCTACTTCTGCATTTATAGCAAAACCGAGCCGTTTGTTGAGACAATCGTACGCGCTCTTTTTGGGGAAGTGACGGCTGACGGAGCGTCGCCGGTGAATGTGGAGGGGGTGGGTTACGATCTGGGCATTCAGCTCTCGCCCGATCCAGATCAAGCCTTGGCCGTGAGGCTGCTGGAAGAGCTACCTGAGACCCTGTTGCCGCCGGCGACAGTGCGGGTAGGCGCCGGCCCAGTACTTGACCGCAACGGCCACCCGGTGCCTGATGGTACGACCGTCACCTTCGTGGCCATCTACCGGAACGGAGGTGGGTCACTGGTATCAGTTACCGCTGCGACGATGGATGGGGTGGCAGAGGCGAGCTTCAGCCTGCCTGACCCGGGTCGGGTGGAGATCATAGCCGAAAGCGGGGGGGCGAGCAGTCAGCGCCCTCTGCCGGTGACGATCGCTGCTCCACCCACCCCCACGCCGACCACGACGCCTACGCCTTCCCCGACATCTACACCCACCCCGACCGCACTTCCGAGTGCCACGCCGAGTGCTACGTCAACTCCCACCGCCACCTCTGTGCCTGTGCCTACCCCAACGCCCACAGCAGCACCCCCCTTGGTTCCGGAAGGGGAAACTGGGGAAAAGGACGAGAGCGGGGGGCTGCGGGCGGTGGACGGGCTGGACTTGCTGGCTGCGCTGAGCGCGACGCTGCTGGCTGGAGTCACTGGCTTCAGCGTACGACAGCGAACCGGACGGTCCGCCTCAAGGCAAGTGCGGCTGGGGCTGCTGGTGCTTATTGGAGGGCTGGCTGGCTATCTGCTGTATGGCACGGGCTGGCTGCGCCCGGAGCTGTGGCTGGTTCCAGAAGTAGCATCTAGGTTGGTTGTGGGGCGTCTTACGGTGGCAGCCCTGGCCTTTCTGTCAGGATTGGCTTCGTTGGTGCTGGAGCGGCCGCTGGATCCTGACGATAGGCATTAGCCAGGGAGTCGGGCTAGATCGGCCCAATGAGGCCGAGGGTCATGGCCAGAGCCAGGCTCAGCAAAGCCAGTGCGATGCCGATGAGCCACAAGTTTTGGCCGAAGATCACGCGCCAGCCAGCATTCCAAGATACTGTGGCTGGTGCACCTGGGGGAGCGATAGGTCCAGGTTTGCCGGTAAGCGCGGCCTGCCACTCGCCGATGCTGGTGGGGCGTTCATGCGGGTGCAGCGCCATTGCCAAGAGAATGCTCTCTTCAAGGGCAGGTGCGAGTGCCGGGTTGATGCGCCGGGGCGGGATAAGGACGCTGGGGTTCAGAAAGCGAGCCTGGGCGCTGGGTGGCGCCTGCCCGGTCAGCAGGTGGTACAGAGTGGCCCCCAGTGCGTACAAATCCGAGCGGGGGTCGGTGTGGCCGATTTCGTCTACATATTGTTCCATAGGGGTGTAGGGCAGGCTACCAACCCCATGCAGACCAGTCATGGTCTGGGGGTCGTCGGGGTCCAACGGTTTGACCAGGCCAAAGTCTACCAGCTTCACCCGGCCTTCAGGAGTAAGCTTGATGTTGGCTGGTTTAACGTCCCGGTGTAGCACAGGGGGTTTTTGGTTGTGTAGGTAGCTTAGGGCGTCGCAAAGTTGGGTTGCCCAGTCCATTACCTTAGCCTCACCCAAAAAACGATCTTGGCGGTGGGCGTCGGCTGCCATCTGATGTAAGTCTGGACCGGAGACATAGTCCATCACCAGGTAGTCGCGGTCGCCCGCGGAAAAATAGTCGCTTACCTTGGGCAGATTGGGATGATCCAGCCGGGCCAGGGTGCTGGCTTCCCGGTGAAATTGGTCACGCATGGCCTGTACTGCCCGATCGCTCAGACCAGGCAGGAGCCGCGTCTCTTTAACGGCGCAGCGACGGCCGTCCAGCCGGTTATCGTCGGCCAGGTATACGGCTCCCATTCCACCGCTGCCGATGAGGCCAATAATTCGATATCGCTGGTACAAGGTGGTACCGGGTTCAAGGTGGCCGGTCAAGTTACGAAACCTGGTTAGAACTCGAAGTGTGAAGCATAAGCATCTGAGGCGTATATGCACAACTCTCTACACCTGAAATGTACCAGTACCCTGATGTTCTGTCAAGCGGAGGTGCGTTTGAGATGAATGAACTCGGACGTGAACCGGGCTTACTGGTGTGGCAAGACGGTGACCTGATTAAAGATCAATGGGTCTTGAATCGAGCCACGATGACAATAGGCCGTGCACCAGACTGCGATGTGCGACTTGACTCGCGGTGGGTCTCACGCACGCATGCCCTTATCCGGATAGAGGGGAATCATTACGTGCTGGAGGATATGGGCAGCAAGAATGGTGTTTTCGTCGGCGGCCAGCGGGTGGCTCAGCCGCGACCCTTGGAGGATGGAGACCGGATTCAAGTCGCACCCGGCCTGGAGCTGACTTTTGTAGATAGCGAGGCAACTGCACCCCTACCGGGGCGGCCGGGCCCGGGCCTGAGCTTGGATCGAGCCGAGCGACGGGTGCTAGTAGGCGGGCGGGAGTTGGTACCACCTCTGTCTATAGCTCAATACGATTTCCTGGCGCTGCTGGCGGAGGAACCAGGACGGGTTTATAGCCGGCAGGAGGTCATCTTGTCTGTCTGGCCCGGTGTGGAACCGTCAGGGGTCAGCGACGATGCTATTGATGCCCTGGTGCGGCGGCTGCGCCAGCGCCTGAGCGAGATGGAACCGGGCCACGAGTATGTAGTCACGGTGCGGGGGTACGGGTTCCGCCTGGATTTGGGCAAGGGCTGACACGGATGTGACCGTGAGGGAGCCCCGGATTCTATCAGGAGGCAAGGCTTTGGGGGAGGAGCACGGCATTTCACGTGCGGAATTTCTGGCCCGGCAGGCGCAGACCCGGGAACTTGCCGCCGCTGCCGGCTATGCCGGGGTGATGGTCATCGGGCGAGCTTTTTACGACCGGCCTGGCTCACTGGCCTATCTTACCAATCACTTTCCCCCATTCCCGCCGACGGAGTTCGATGGGGTGACTCGGGGCCTGGGGCATGGGGTCCTGATCCTGCCCGTTGAAGGGCCGACCACCCTGTTGGTCGATGGGGCTTTCTATCGAGATGACCTGATCGTTTCTGACGATGTTCGTATCGCTCCGAACCTGCCTGCAGGGACAGGGGCCGCGCTGCACGATCTGGGTCTGGTCTCGGCCCAAATGGGGCTGGTGGGAGAAGATATTTTGCCGCTGGCCTTCTTGGGTGAGTTGCTGGATGGAGCACCTGACCTTGACCTGTGCCCTGACGAACGGCTTGTGGCACAGCAACGCCTGGTGAAGAGCCAGGCCGAGCAAGCTTTACTGCGCCGGGCGGCTGAAGTGGCGGGAGCTGGATTGCGGGCGGCATTGGAGGCGATTCAGCCAGGGGTTACGGAACGTCAGGTATGCGCGGCAGGGACCGGGGCGGCACTGGCCGCTGGCGCTGACTTCGTGCGCTATTTGCGGGTCCATTCGGGGGCCTGGTCTGCATGGCCCAGTCGCTGGCCCCAGGCAACGGGTAGGGCGCTGGAACTGGGGGACATTGTGACGTTGGACATCATCGGTGCTTATCAGGGCTACGGCTTTGACGTGCTGCGTACAACCGCTTGCGGCAGCCCGAGCCCTGTGGCCCGAAAGCTGTTCGGGGCAGCGCTTCTGGCAACTGAGCGAGCGGTGGACACAGCACGAGCTGGTGTCAAGGCGGGATCTGTGTACCAGGTAGGCTGTAGGGTTTTGGATGAGGCGGGCTTTGGCGATAATCTGCCTGGCTTTGTTGGGCACGGCATTGGGCTGGAAACCGTGGAAGGGCCACAACTGCGCCGGGGGGTTGAGATACGATTGGAGCCTGGCATGGTTCTTTGCATCGAGCCGGGGATCTTCGTTCCAGGCCTGGGTGGTGCTTGTGTGGAACAGGAGGTGATCGTCACCGAAAGCGGTCCGCCAGAGCTTATCACCAAATTTGAGACTCGTTGGTGGTGACCTTATTCTCTTTCGCTTCCTATTGCCTCTCTTCCCTCTTCGACCTCACCCCACGTCAGTCCCTCGGCCAGGAAGGCCCAGGCGCCCAACGCCACCTCGGGTGCCGCCTGTGAAAAATGCATTAGCAGCGAAAAGGCGGCCGCTTGCTCAGGGAAGTCAGCAGCCAGCCCATCGCCGGCCGCCGCAAAGCTGAGCCGCAGCGCCAGCACGCCCATATACTGAATGATTCCCACCCCTCCGGGCGCGCCGGGAATGGTGAGACCCAGAGCCAGCAAGGGTAACAGCAAGAATGGCGCAAAAAGGGGCATCGGCGGGCCGAAGTCAAAGGCCAGCATGACCGGGTAGAAGGACCAGCCGAGGACGAACCAGATTAAGAGTGATTGCAGCGATACGATCAGCAGTTGCCGGCCGTCGCGCAGCACGTGCAGGCCATCGGCGAAGGCGTTCAACAGGTTCAGGGCGCGGCTGGCCCAGTTCTCTGGCAGCAGGCGTTCGGCCAGAGAGGCAAACCACGCCTGCCGGAAGTAGAAGAGAGATACTCCGACCAGGGCACCCGCGTAGAAGACTCCACCTACGACACCAATGCGCTTCACCTCTGGCGACCGCACACCCAGAAGGACCACTCCCACCAAGGAGAGCAGGATGGTCAAGCCGTCGAAGATACGCTCCACGACTAAGGTGGCAAAGATCGCCGTCTTGGAGCTGTGGGTGGCCCGGCCCAAGGCGTAGGCGCGCAAGAATTCGCCTGCCCGGGCTGGCAACACCATGTTGGCCCCGATGCCGATGTTGGTGGCCCGGAAGGCGGGTCCGAAAGGCACCTGTCCTACCGCTCGCAACAGCCACTGCCATCGCCAGGTCCGCAGAAAGAGGCTAAGGACCACCAGTCCCATAGCCGGCGGCAGCGTCCAGTAGTTGGCTTTTGCGAACGCACCCAGCATTGAGGCCCATTCGATCTGGCCGAATACCAGGTCGAGGAAGACCAGGCTGATGCCCAGGTTCAGGATCAGTGTTTGCTGTCTGATGCTGAGCAAGGTCTTGTAGCGGGGCAGCCTCACCAGCCCTGCTGCAGCGGTCAGCCACGAAGCCAGTGCAGCCGTGGCGTGAAACAGGCCGCCCAGCGTCCACCAGCGATAGGCAAAGAAGGCCCCTATTAGCCACAGGATCAGGAGGCGAGGCCACTTCTTTCGCCCTGACTGGCGGGCGTGTTCACCGTTCATAAACAACTCTACCCTCGTGAAACTATAGATGCTATATGGGCTACTGTGTTCTGGATTGAGTTTCACCCATTGCGGTCTGCGTATTCCGTTGGCGGTTTCTGGGCCAGGCAGAACACGCTACTGCCGGCGGGAAAGGCGCCCCGGCGCAGCCACCAGGCCTCCAGGCTTAGCGCACCGGCAAGCAGCTGGTTCAGCCAGGAGGGAAGCGGGTGCATCTCGGCGCTACTTGCAGCAGGCAAGCGACGTGCCAGCCAGCGGACGGCCGCCGTCATTGGCAAAAGCAGGGTATTGGCGTATGAGAATTTGTACAGCCTGAAACCTGCCCCGCTCACCATCTGGCACATCTCTTCCAGCGTATAGCGCTGCCGGGCATAAAAAATCTCGTCGTGGCGACTCCATAGAGCCGGCAAGGCTGAGTCCATGACCAACAACCAGCCACCTGGTCGCAGCACCCGGTGACATTCCTGGAGGACGCGATTGTCGTTGGTGACCCAGCGGTGGTACAACAGGTCAAACACAGTCACTAGGCCGAAGCTGGAGTTGGCATAGGGCAGTGCCATAGCTGAAGCCTGGGCCAATCGAGGTATGCTCCGGCGGCGGGCGAAATCCAAGGCCAGTGGGCTGATGTCAATGCCGGCCGCAACCCCCCATGGCTCCAGAAATGTCAGGTTGCCGCCAGTGCCGCATCCCACGTCCAGTATGGACCCTACCAGGCCGGGCAGCATCCATTGCTCAATCAGGGCTTTCACCAGTTGCCGTCGGCCAACAAACCACCAGTACGAGTCTTCCAGCTCGTACAACTTTTGATATTCAGGCCGTTCCATCGACGATCAACCTGCCAGTGGCCCTTTCGATGGGCCAGAAGATAAGCTTGCCAGCTCAACTTGCCGATGCTGCTGCATGTCGCCGTGCGCCTCGTACCACATCCAAGATGTAATCAATCTGGTGAGGGGTCAGCGACGATGCCGACGGCAGGTAGAAGCCTCTCTGGCACAGCATCTCGGCCACCGGATAGCGTTGCCCCTTAAATGCCTGATAATAGATAGGCTGAAAGTGCATCGGGATAAAGAAGGTGCGGGTCTCGATACCGCGTTCTGCCAGATAGGCCCTCAACTGGTCGCGGGTCATGCCGAATTCGTCTTCCACCAAGATGGAATACATCCAGAAGACGTTTTTGGCCCACTCCATCTCGGGTGGTGTGACAATGCCGGGTATTTCCCGCAGGGAGGCGGTGTACCGGGCGGCATTGGCTCGCCTGGCCTGCACGAAGCCGGCCATCTGCTCGGTTTGGGCCAGGCCCACCGCGGCCTGCAAGTTGGTCATCCGGTAGTTGAAGCCCAGGTATTTGTGCCAGAAATGACGCTCTTCCGAGAAGGCGTGGTCACGCAGATTGCTGGCTAGCCGATAAATGTCGGGGTCATTGGTGGTGATCATCCCCCCCTCGCCGGTGGTGATGATCTTGTTGGCGTAGAAGCTGAAACAGGCAGCGTGTCCCAGCGAGCCGGCCCTACGCCCTCTGTATTCTGCTCCGTGGGCCTCCGCAGCATCTTCAACGACGTAGAAGCCGTGTCGTTCCGCGAGTTCCACGAGGGGATCCATATCGACTGGGTGGCCATAGGTGTGAACCGGCATCACGGCGCGCGTGCGAGGTGTGATCTTGTCGGCGACCTGGTTCAGGTCCATGTTCCAGGTGGCGGGCTCTGAGTCCACCAGCACTGGCGTGGCGCCAGTGTAGGTTACGGCATTGATGGTGGCGATCATGGTGAAGGTGGGCAAGATCACCTCGTCGCCGGGACCAATGCCCAGCGTGGCCAGAGCCAGGTGCAAAGCCACCGTGCCGTTAGCGCAGGCAATGCCATAGTGTGCATCGCTGGCTGCGGCAAAGGCTTCTTCGAAGCGCGGGATGTACTTGCCAGCCGACGAGATCCAGTTGCTCTCGATGCAATCCAAGACGTACTTGGCCTCGTTTTCGCCCAGTGTCGGCTCACAGACGGGGATAACGCGTGACTGCAAATTGGTCTCGCTGACGGGTATGCGGGGAATGCTGACGCGCAATTCCGGATCGCGACCTGGGATGACCTTCGCCGCGTCACCCAGGTCTTCAGGTTTGAGTTCAGCCGGTTTCAGCATTTGTGGTGGCTCCTTATCAGCTGTGTTTGGCCAGCCGTAGCCTTGCTATGGCGAGCACATAGTTCCAACCGCGTGTGACAAGCCCGAGTGAGTTGGTGGCTGTTTTCGACTCGCCTGTTTTGCGCGGTACCAATTGGTATGGAATTTCCTTCACGCGAAAGCCAGCGCGGGCTGCGCGATAGAGCAGGTCTATACAGTATTCACCGTAGTCGCCTTGCAGGTGGATCTGGTCGAAGACTTGGCGCCGGGCCAGGATGAAGCCGCTGGTGTAATCCCTGATGTGCCGCTCGAGTAGCAGCGAGGCTGTCATGTTGATGGTCCAGCTGAAGGCTTTGCCCACCCATGAGTGACCTATATCGCTCCCGCCGTTGATAAAGCGGGAACCGACGGCCAGGTCTGCTCCGTCGGCCAGGGCGGCGGCCAGACGAGGCAAGTCTTCGGGGGGCATGGAGAGGTCGCAATCCATCCAGCCGATCCAGCCTCCCTTGGCGTGGGCAATGCCCGTGGCGATGGCGGTGGTCAGGCCCCGCTCCTCGGTGCGTCGGATGAGGCGCACCCGCGAGTCTTGTTCAGCCAACTTGGACACTACCCGCCAGGTTCCGTCTGGAGAGTCGTCGTCCACCACCAGCATCTCAACTTCGTAATCGGACAGGCTTGTTAAGCCTCGTTGGATGAGAGTGACAATGTTATCACGTTCATTGAAAGTGGGCAACACAATGGTAATATCTGTGGGCAATCTGGATACCCTTTGACTAGTCTCTCATGGGTGACTATAATGAGCGCAGCCCGCCAGACTTGACGGACGCCGATACAAAGTGCGTGGGATGACCTTACGCTGGAATTCGTCCGCTCAGATCGCCCAGCAAGCCAGCAAGTCAGCCGGCCAAGCGATCAATCCATCCCGACCAAGATGCATTTTTCTCTGCCGTGCTGCCTATATGCATTGTTAGGGCTCTGTCAGCCTCCGACTGGGTGTGGATCGGTGGCCCTTTCCCGGCTGCTGGGCTACGATTGGGTCCTTGCCGGGCCCGTGCTCACCCTTTTGTGGCGCGCCGACCGATCACTGGCAGATGACGATATAAGACTTAGCTTGCCTGGTCATAGTGCGGGTATTGTAATCACAAAGCAACGTCTTGGCAATAACTTTGGGTGAAGATGCGCTTAAGAGACAGGGCAGTAAGTCAGTTCTCAATTTCTGTGGATCCTGGGCTGGTGGTGGCACTGATCCTGGCCCTGTTCGCCATTTTCCCGCTAGTGGCTCATTCCGGGCTGCCCAATACGGCAGATGGCCCGGTACACCTGATGCGCCAAGCAGAACTGAATCAAGCCTGGAAGGACGGAATTCTCTATCCCCGTTGGGCGCCGGATCTGGCCTATGGCTATGGGATGCCTCTTTTTCACTACGCCCCACCTCTACTGTATTTCGTGACCCAGGCCATTCATCTGACCGGCTTGCCCCTTGACACCGCGATGAAGGGGGCCCTGGTACTGATGATGAGTCTCTACAGCCTGGGGATGTACCTCTTCGCACGAGACCTGTTCGGTCCGCGGGCGGGGTTGCTGGCGGCCGCTGTCTATCTCTACGCTCCTTACCGCCTGCGAGAGGCGTACATCCAGGGGAATTACGGCCAATTCTGCGGTCTGGCTTTCTATCCCCTTATCCTGTGGTCCTTTCGAGGCCTGGTCAGTGACCGGCGCTCTGGATATTTGCCGCTAGCAGCGCTATCGCTGGCCGGGCTACTGCTGAGCCACAACATCAGTGCCATGATCTTTGCGCCGTTCTTTGGGGCATATTTGGTCTTTTTGTGGGTGGAGAATCGGCGGACCAAGAACCAGGCGACTCACCGACTCAGGGCGTCGAGGGACCAGGAAATCGAGCGAGTGGAAGGCAGGGAAAGCGGTACACTGGGGAGTCAGGAACCGAGGTTGCCCGATGCGCTGATACCTGATTTCTTGAATTTAGCCGTTGCTATCGGCCTGGGCCTGGGCCTGTCGGCCTTCTTCTGGCTGCCGGCCTTTGGCGAGCGAGACTTGATCCGCCTGGCGGGCATCACCAGCGGTTTTTTCGATTTCCGGCATAATTTCATCGACCTGACTGAGTTGGTGGCCTTGCCTCGGCCCCTGGACCTGTCGGCTATCAATCCCTACTATCCGCTGAGCCTGGGACTGCCGCAGATGGTGTTGGCTGCCCTGGGCGTGCTAGGCCTGGTAGCTTATGGCGTGTTGCGAATTGCGCAGCGCTGGGGCCTGGGCGCCGGGCCCAGGTACCTGAAGGCTGATCGGCGTTGGGGGTCTGCGGCAGGTCACGCGCTGTTCTTTACTGTTGCCCTGCTGTTGGCCGCCTTTCTGACCTTGCCCTATTCGCGGTTGATCTGGGAGAAAGTTCCTTTGCTGGAACTGGCTGAGTTTCCCTGGCGGCTGCTAGGGCCAGCGCTTCTGAGTGCGGCGGTGCTATCTGGGGCGGCTTTGCATCTGTCTGAGAGGCTGGGGGCGGGCCGAGGGGACCTGAGGATATTGGGGGTTGGCCTGTTCTTTACGCTGGCTGCCAATCTTTTCTATCTCTACCCGGTCCAGTTCATCCCCTGGGGCACGCCTACCCCGGCCGAGGTGCTGGCCTATGAGGCCCAATCGGGGGCCATTGGCACCACCAGCACCGGCGAATTTCTGCCCCGCTGGGCGAATCGCTATCCATCTCCTGGGGCCCTCGGCACTGACTACGCGGCCGGCCGGCTGCCTGGCAAGTTGGAACCAACCTCTCTACCCGTGGGAGCGACTGCTACCACGCTGAGCCATACGGCGCGCGAGACACGGGTGGCCGTCAGCAGCCCGGTGCCGTTCATAGCTACTTTCCGCGCGCTGTACTGGCCCGGCTGGCGGGTGGCGCTAGTGGAGGGGAGCGAAGCGCGCCAGCTCGACAATGTCCAGATCACTCAGCCGGATGGCCTCATCCGTGTTCAGCTTCCGGCCGGCGAATACCAGGTCGGTTTGCGCCTCTTTCCTACTCCCCTCCGGCGGGCGGCGACGGTTATTTCGCTTGTATCGATGGTGATTCTTCTTGGCTGGGTCCTAGGCCGGCCCCTGAACCGGAGGACTGGGGGATGGGAGGCTTGGACGGCTGGAAGACTGGCAGCTGTCCAAGGCCTCACACTCTCAATTTTACAGGCCGCAGTGATCGGCACTGGCCTGGTGGTCGGACTGGTGGTCACACGCCCCATGGCCAGTTGGTTCCAGGTTCAGTCGCCGCCGGATGTGGCCTACGGTGCGCAACACACTTTGCGGGCCGATTTTGGCGATCAAATTCGCCTGCTGGCTTTTGACCTCCCCGCTGGAGGCTGGGGGGACGGAGAGACGACAAGTGATTCGTTGCTTCCTACAATCCAGGCCGAGGCCGGAAGCACATTGCCGATTGTGCTCTACTGGCGGGCGCTGGAGCCGTTGGTGACTGACTATAGCGTCTTTGTCCACCTCGATGCGCCGGATGGGAACACTTACGCTGGTGCCGACGAGCTGAACCCAGAGGACATTCCTACCTCCCACTGGCCGCCCTCGCTCTACCTGCGCAACCCGATGAGTGTGACGTTGGAGGCCGGTCTGCCGCCTATTCGCTACATGCTGACGGTTGGCCTCTATGATGACCAGAATGGGCAGCGGTTGCCGGTGACTGGCTGCGACGGGTGCTCCGCGATCGGTGCCTTTGGGGATGCTCTACCGCTGGCCTACGTATGGCTCTCGGCGCCCCGACCGTTGTCCGAGCGTAACGTGCCGCGCAGGCTCGATTACCGCCTGGACGATAAGATTACGCTCCTGGGATATACGCTGAGCGCAGCTGATCCCCCTACGCTCACTCTCTATTGGCGGGCCGACTCCCCAGTGGCAGAGCGGTATGTTGTCTTCGTTCACGCACTGGGAGCGGGCGGAGAGATGTTGGAGCAGTTCGACGGGGAGCCACTGAACGGGCTCTATCCTACGCATACCTGGCGAATTGGTCAGATTATTGAAGATTCGCGCGCAGTCGCAATAACAGAGTCGACGGCGGCCCTAGTCGTCGGTTTGTACGATCCAGCCAGCCTAATGCGGCTGTCGGTGACTGACTCAAGCGGCCGGCTTGTTCCCGAGGATGCGATCAGGTTGCAGGTAGCAGGCGACTGATGACAGACAGCAGAGGGAAGGGTTTAGAGCGCAGGGAGGCGGAAGTCAGATTGACGCAGGGAGGGGCCAGCGGTCGGCAGTTGAAGGACCACAGCTTGCGACGAGGCCTGGTTTTCACGCTGTTGATCCTGACTCTATATCTCTGCCTCACGCTCATCATCACCCATCCGCTGTGGTTGCATCTGACTTCTTCGGTGCCAGGAGATATTGGTGACCCACTGCTCAACACCTGGATCCTAGCCTGGGATGCCCATGCGCTGCTGACCGATCCGCTCCATTTGTTCGACGCCAACATCTTCTATCCTTTGCCCAATACGTTGGCTTACTCAGAGCATTTGCTCTCCACAGCGATGCTGGTGCTGCCGCTGACATGGGTCAGCGGTGAGCCGGTGCTGGGTTATAATCTGGGTCTGCTGTTGAGCTTTCCGCTGGCCGGGCTGGGGATGTATCTGCTGACCCTGTTCTGGACGGGTCGCCGGGGACCCGCCTTGCTGGCTGGCTTGGCTTTCGCTTTTGCTCCCTACCGGCTGGCGTCCATCGCCCACTTGCAACTGCTGACTGTTCAATGGCTTCCCTTCAGCTTGCTGGCGCTGGACCGTTTGCTGAGTCAAGGATTGCGGAGTACAGAACATGGGACAGGAAGAACGGGGGCTACGCAGCAAAAGGGCCGGATTTCATCTTTCACCCTCCAGCTCTCATCCTTTGTCATTTTTACCAGCCTGCAAATCCTGGCCAGTTGGTATTTGGCGGTTTTCAGCGGCCTGGTTTTGGGGCTATACGTGTTGGTCTGGTTGCTGGCCCGTTCGAGTCCAAAGGTAGTTGCAGGAAGGGGCTGGGGGCTGATTGGCGCTGTGGTGCTCGTGGCTGGATTTACAACCCTCTTGGCGTTGCCGTACCTGGAGGTTCTGCCCGAATTGCAGGCAGCACGTCCGGTGTCACTGGCTGCCTCGTTTGCTGCCTGGCCCACTGATTACCTGATAGCCCCTTCCTACTTGCGTATCGCCGGCCCGTTAATGCGGAAATTTGCGGAACGTCCCGGCTTCACCGAAGAGAACGCGCTTTTCCCGGGCATCGTTGGCCCGCTGCTGGCTTTGATAGGGCTGACAGTGGCTTCGCTCCGCCTGCGGGGCGCCAGGCGCGGGAAAATCATTGGGCTGGGAGTGATTTTGGTTACTTCGCTGGCCCTGACCTTCGGGGGGCCATACCAAGCTCTGACCCGCTTGCTGCCAGCGCTGACAGTGGTGCGCGTGCCGCCGCGTTGGGTCATCCCGGCTACCTTCGCCCTGGCCGCCCTGGCAGGTTATGGGGCTGCCTGGTTGCGTGGCGGAGGATGGGCGGCAGACCGTAGACAGCAGGAAGTTGTTCCACGCGCTTCTCGGCGCCGCTCCGGATGGAGGGCGCCTGCCGTCTATAGCCTGCTTTTCTTGCTACTATTTGCAGAGTCTTTCGCCGCCCCACTGCCGCTGGCACGCGTTGGGGCCAGGGACGAGCTGCCGCCCGTCTACTATGCCTTGCGGGAGGTGTCGCTTCAGGAGCCAGGAGAGTGGGCGGTGGTGGAACTGCCGATGCATGTGGCGCCAGCCCCAGAGTTTCCGGAGACCAAGCGACTATACGCCAGCACCCTGGGTTGGTGGGGGTTGGTGAATGGTTATAGCGGTTTTACGCCCGCAGGCCAGATGGCGTTGGGCCAGGTTATGGCGGACTTTCCCGGGGAGAGGGCACTTGAAGCCGTGCGAACGTTGGGCGCTGCCGGCGTGCGCTACCTGGTGATACATCCTGGTGAAGCGCCTCTGGACCGAGAGCGATGGGAGGAGCACGAGCGCTGGCAGGTCGAGCGACAGGCCAGCCTGCTGCCGCTGGGTGATTTCGGTCCCGATGGGCTGTACCTCATAAACCCCTACGGTGAGGGCTTGATCACCCAGCCAGACGGGGTTGGGGATGCGTATTGGTCATCTCATAAGCCGAGTCCGGTGGATGTGCGTTTCAAGGTGCCAGGCTTGGAGGGTGAACTTCGGTTGTTGGCTTATCTTCTGACTGAAACCAGATTGGCCCCTGAGTTGAGACTTACGCCTCAAACGAGACTTACGCTTTACTGGCAGGCGACAGGCCCGCTAGGCGCAGACTATACGGTCTTCGTGCATAGCCTGGGCGCTGGTGGAGAGCTAATTGGCCAGGCCGATAGCCAGCCGGTGGCAAACCACTACCCGACGAGCGGGTGGCGGCCGGAGGAGATTGTGCAAGACAGTCGCCCGGTACTCGCTGGCGACCGTTACCTGGTAGGTCTGTACCATCCGGCCACCGGCGAGCGATTGCCTGCTTTCACACCCGATGGGTCGCGCCTGACAGATGATGCAGTGATCTTGCCGGACACCCAGCCGTAATGGGATTGCAGGATCAGCCTGCCTGTGGCACCTACGGCGCTGGCAGGCCAGCGGCGGCGTTGGTGATTCATAACCCGTGAGGCATATCCCCCAAGGAGCCTGGCTGGCGAGCGACGCCCGGAGCTTGTTCAACGGAAAGTACACCTCCCGCCTGGTATTGGCTGGCCAATGCCTGCTCGCCTACGTGTTCGAAGGGGACGTAATATCCTGGTTTCGTAGCACCCAACCTTGAGAGCTTTGGGCAAGGCCGGTTGGCCAGTTAGTTGCCAGGCCATTCCAATGCCCATTTAAGTCATGTGGGATAGGGCTGAGGTGAGTGGCGATTTTCATTTGAAGGAATGCGTCGGTTATGTTATAATCGCTGCCCAGGTGAAGGAAATGAAATTGAGCCACATTGACGAGCAAGGCCGCGCCCGCATGGTAGACGTGGGACACAAAGCAGATACCCAGCGTGAAGCGATTGCCAAGGGGCGTGTTTTGATGCAGCCTGAAACGCTGACGCTCATCCAGGAGGGGGGTCTGCCCAAGGGAGACGTTTTGGCTGTGGCCCAGGTGGCCGGGGTCATGGCGGCCAAGCGAACTCACGAACTCATTCCTATGTGCCATCCTCTGTTGCTGACCCACGTTGGTGTGGAATTTGAGTCGCAGGGGCCAGATGAAGAGCATGACCTGGCTGCCATTGACATCACCGTTACGGTACGAACCACAGGCAAGACCGGGGTGGAGATGGAAGCTCTCACCGGCGTGGCCCTGGCCGGGTTGACGATTTACGATATGTGCAAAGCGGTGGACCGGGGCATGCGACTGGAGGCTGTGCGGTTGGTGCGAAAGAGCGGGGGCAAGATAGGGGAGTGGGTCGGGGCATAGCAGACGGCCTACCGCGTGCATCGTTAGTCGCACGAAATGAACAACTTGGTGGGAACTGGACTGCGCGTTGGCGCATTTGAGGCGGTGATGATGAAAGTAACGCTTAAACTCTTCGCGCAATTGCGGGAAATTGCTGGGGCTGGAAAGCTAGAGCGCGAGCTGAACGACGGGGCGAGCGTCAAGGATTTGCTGGACATCCTCTATGCTGAGTTTCCGCGTCTTTCCGAACTGACATCGCGCGCAGTTATTACCGTTAACCAGGAATTTAGCACGCCCGATAGCCGGCTGGAGGATGGGGACGAGGTGGCAATCTTCCCACCGGTCAGCGGCGGGAGAGACTCGTTTCGGGTTACATTTGACCCGCTCTCTATTGACGAAGTGGCACGAACGGTTATCCGCCCACATACCGGAGCGGTGGCGACTTTCGCCGGCGTGGTGCGTAATGTATCGGATGGCAAGGAAGTAGCTCACCTGATGTATGAAGCCTACGAAGAAATGGCTACGACCAAAATGCGCCAGGTGGCCGAGGAAGCGCGTGCCAGGTGGCCGTCCGTTGTGGACATGACCATCGTACAACGCATTGGGCACCTGGAAGTGGGCGAGGTGGCAGTCGTGATTGCCGTATCCAGTGGTCACCGGCATGAAGGCTGTTTTGAGGCATGCCGCTATGCTATTGACCGACTCAAGCAGATCGTACCTATCTGGAAGAAAGAAGTGGGCCCGACTGGCGAAGAGTGGGTGGAGGGGGATTATATACCCACGAAGGCTGACTGAGGTAAGTACCTGAACGAGCTACAAGTCCAGGTCCATAACTTCGTCTGGACCTAATAGATGACCACGCGTAGCCACCACTGTGGAGTCTTGCTGCTCACTTGAACGCACGCGCTCCTGGGCCAGATACACGTCTAGTGCCCGCCGCACCACTTCCTCAAGCGAAATCTCTTCAGCTTGGGCTACCCCTTCCAGAAATTCCCATTCATGCCAGGTCAGTTCCACTGTCAACTTGGGCATCGGGCATCTCCTACGCCAGCATTCTCCCCGATAGGGTGCAAATGGCTGAGTTATTATACCACATCGCAGCCCGCTGCTGCAATCTAGCTCCAACTGACGCGTCGGGGCTTTCCCCAAGACTCCTTTGAGAAGCCGCTATCAGAGCATTTGTGCACATTGTCACCAGAGTCGATTGCCAGTGATAGGCTGGCATTCTATACTTATCCAGCCCTGAGCGGGATCTATGAAATTGTGAGGGCACGTCTCGTTCTAGGTGTGGGGGAGAATCTAATTATCTCTAGGATTGGCTTACAGCCTGATCCATGGAAAGCAGCCAAAGTCGGGATTGGGACGCCCTGTGGGCTGGTGTTTCTAGATGATTACCATTTCATCGAAACCCAATCCATTGACAATGCGCTTACATTTCTGCTGGACCACCTGCCGCCCCAAATGCACCTGGTCATCGCCAGCCGGACCGACCCTGCCCTGCCGCTGTCCCGTCTGCGTGCTGGCAGACAACTCGTAGAGTTGCGTGCTGCCGACCTGCGCTTCACGCCCGACGAAGTGGCAGCCTTCCTGAATGAGGTAATGGACTTGGGACTTGGGACAGATCACGTGGCTTCCCTGGAGGTTCGTACCGAGGGCTGGATAGCCGGATTGCATTTGGCGGCGCTCTCTATGCAAGATCATGAAGATACTCCCAGTCTTGTGGCTGCGTTCCTCGTTAGCCAGCACTATGTCCTGGACTATCTGGTGGAGGAGGTTCTTGCGCGTCAGGTCGAGAGTGCCCAGAACTTCTTGTTGCAGACCTCGATTTTGGGTCGTATGACCGGCCCCCTGTGCGATGCCGCCACCGGCGAGGGTGCGGAGCTAGACCAGTGGGGTGTGGCCGAAAGTGTAGCTGAATCGGTCACAAATGGACAGGCAATGCTGGATAGGTTGGAACACGCTAACTTGTTCGTGGCCCCGCTGGACGACCGGCAGCGATGGTATCGCTATCACCGCCTTTTTTCCGATTTCCTGCGCGCGCGTCTGCATCAGATGCATCCTGACTGGGTGCCAGTCTTGCACCGCAGAGCCAGCGAGTGGTGTGCACAAGATGAACTAATGGATGAGGCAATTGGCCATACTTTGGCAGCACGGGATTTTGAGCGAGCGGCAGACCTGATCGAGATGGCTGCCGAAGGGGCCATGATGCGCAGTGAGGTGGCCACCCTCTTGGGTTGGCTGGAGGGCTTGCCTGATCGGGTGTTGAGTGGTCGACCCAGCTTGATTGTTTACCAAGCTGGCATGCTGTTTGCCCCCGAGGCAGCCGCCCAGGGTCCGCAGGGCGCCCAGGTCCTGCAGACGGTCAGCGGGGGCCCCATCTACGCGCTCGAGGCAGGCGGCCTGGGGCAGACCCGGCCGCGCTACCTGACCA
Organism: Anaerolineales bacterium; assembly: GCA_020343875.1. Classification (GTDB taxonomy): domain Bacteria; phylum Chloroflexota; class Anaerolineae; order 4572-78; family NAK82. Next base: position 4,658,490 of record CP070811.1, read on the forward strand.
CCGGCATGGACCCCGCCCTCTCACCCGACGGACAGCAGGTGGCCTTCACCCGCTGGGAGGACACCCAACACGGCGCCCCCGGCAGCCTGTGGGTGATCAACCTGGATGGCACGGGCGAACGCATGCTCTTAAGTGACATCAACCAACCCAAATCACCGGCCTGGTCGCCGGATGGGTCGCAGATTGCCTTTCTGGCCGATCGCACCGGTGGATGGCAAGTCTGGCTTATGGCTGCCGACGGAAGCAATCAACGCCCGCTCTTCCCGGACGAGGTGCAGGCCCAGCTCAACTTGCAGTACCACGGCGTGGACGAGCGCGTGATCTCCTGGCAGAAGTAGGGCCAGCTGCTGGCGAATTGAGGAAGATAGAATAGATTCAGGCAAGACCAGCAACCACATTGGATATCCCTTGCTTTCGACGAGAAGTATGGCTTAACTGTTGGCTGGTGATCCTGAGAGCCTTGCCCATGCTGTATTTGCACATATTGGCGGCATAGGATAAAATATCAATCCTATTATGATTCTTAATCACAGAACTGATGGCGCCGAAGGAATGGAGAATTGCTCGATTCTTTCGGCTCCCTCAGTTCGCCATACGGATAATCCTAGCAAGGATGGGATATGCCAATGGGCGAACTACCTGCTGCTGAGGCCAGCTTGGGCCTCTCCTTCCGCGATAAGACCCTACTACAGCGCGCTCTGACTCACCGCTCGTACGTCAATGAGAACACCGATTTTCCCTTTGAGGACAATGAACGGCTCGAGTTCTTGGGTGACGCGGTGCTAGATTTTGTGACTGCCGAGTATCTCTACCACCGTTGCCCTGAAATGAGCGAGGGCCAGCTCACCAGCCTGAGAGCCGCCTTGGTACGAACTGAGACGCTGGCTGACTTTGCGTCACGAATAGGGCTTGGCCAGCACATTTTCCTGGGGCGAGGCGAATTGGAGAACGGTGGGCGGGCGCGTCCGGCAATTCTATGTGATTGCTACGAGGCTTTGGTGGGTGCGCTCTACCTGGACCAAGGGCTGGAAGTGGCCAAAGCCTTTGTCATCCAGTCCGTTGGACTGGCCTTACCTCAAATCTTGGAGGACGCAGCCGACAAAGATGCCAAGAGCGCCCTTCAGGAACTGAGCCAGAAATACCGGCGGATCACGCCCACCTATCGAACAGTTGGCGAGCGGGGACCCGACCATGCCAAAGTTTTTACGTTGGTGGCTATGATTGGAAGGGAGGCCTATGGGTTTGGCCAAGGACACAGCAAGCAGGCCGCAGCCCAAGCTGCAGCTCAGGCCGCGTTAGCGCGACTGGAACAAGAGGTGCTTCGGGAAGTGGCGCCGGATGAGGCGTGATTTTGGTTTAGGTGGCACCCGCAACAACAGGGTACTGGTGATTGGTGGCAGTGGCGAACTGGGACAACAGGTGGTCGCGGCTGCCAAAGGCCGGGCAGCTGTGCATGCCACCTTTTTCACGCGCCCTCGACAGCTTTTCAATGAAACCTGGCATAAACTCGACATAATCGATGCTCAGGGCGTTCACCGCCTGATGGCGCAACTGCGTCCCGACGCTGTTATTCATGCTGCCCACAGTGCCCATGACCGGGCAAAGTTCTCTTCAGATGCTGACTTCCAAGCTGCTGTCGTAGATGGTGGAAGACACGTGGCCGAGGCTGCCGCTGAGGTCGGGGCGCGCTGTATTGTTCTTTCCACCGATCTGGTCTTTGACGGCACACAGGGAAATTACACGGAAGATGAGCCTACCAGCCCCGTTATGGCTTATGGTCAGGCCAAAGCCGACATGGAAGTCTTACTGTTGGCCTTGGAGACCGATCTGGTCATTGTTCGCACTTCCCTCATTCTGACGCTGGAACCGATGGGCAAGCACGTGATCTGGATCGTGGACGCGTTGCGTCGTGGGGAGCGGCGTGACTTGTTCACGGATGAGTTGCGCTGCCCGATCTGGAGCGACGACCTGGCGGGCGCCTTGCTGGAACTGGCTACGCTTGACCATCGGGGCCTACTTCACCTCGCCGGGCCGGAAGTAACCCATCGCTATGCACTTGGCCTGGCCTTGGCCAAGCATTTCAACCTTGTTTCGTCCGCCATTAGGCCTGCTCTTAGCGCCGAGAGCGGGCTAAACCGCCCTCTGGATTGTACGCTTAATTCCAGCCGGGCCTATGGTTTGCTCAAAACGCCTATCCACGGAATGAGCGCCAGGATCGGCGAAGGGTAAGCCTGCTCATAAGATGAGACGTCGAGAACAACGGTGCTTCCTCAGAGTCATATTACCTACACGCTGATCGCCTTTGATCTGGCCCGGAAATGGATACCCACGCTGCGAAGAGCTGACTACCGTCTGATTGCCCTGGCCGCGATGGGATCGGACTTGATTGACAAGCCGCTTGCGGCTCTTTACTTTTATCGTCGCTACAAAGCGGCGGTGCTCTTCGGTCATACATTGTTGCTTCACTTATTGGTGATGCTTGTGATGCTGTGGAAGAAGACCGGTTGGTGGCCTTACGTGCTGGCCTTCAACGGCCATATCCTGGTTGACCGCCTCTGGTATTTTCAGGATACTCTGTTCTGGCCTCTGCGGGGTTGGCGTTTCCACATCTGGCAGAAAGCTGGCAGTGAGCAGGGTGACATCCGGCAAGCCTATTGGCATGCCTTTACACGGCGGCCGGAGCTTTGGGTGTGGGAAGTGGGAGGCATTGTGGCCGCTCTGTGGTTCATCCTGCGCAACAGGCTATATCGCCCCAAGCGCTTGTGGCGCCTGCTGCGGTCCGGCAGGCTCAGGGCTTGACGACCCTTTGCCTTTTTGGGGGGAGTGGATATAATATTACCTACCAGATTAAAAAAATCGTTTTGGAGAGATGAACGGATGCCTTCGATTTTTCCCTTTACAGCCATTGTGGGCCAGGAACGGATGAAGATGGCCTTAATTCTAAACGCAATCAGCCCCCAAATTGGCGGGGTGCTGATTCGTGGTGAGCGAGGCACCGCCAAGAGTACGGCGGCCCGGGCCCTGGCTGCCTTATTGCCCGAGATTGCAGTAGTGGCTGATTGCCCCTTTGGCTGCCACCCCCGTCGCCCGGACCGGCAGTGCGACAACTGTCGGGAGCGGGTAAATCAGGGCGAAGAACTACCTGTCACCTTGTATCGCACTCGCTTTGTGGACTTACCGGTGAGTGCCACTGAGGATCGTGTGGTTGGCACCCTGGATATTGAGCTGGCTATAAAGAAGGGCGAGCGCCACTTTGAGCCAGGGGTGTTGGCTTCAGCCAACCGCGGCCTGCTCTATGTTGACGAGGTCAACCTGCTAGACGACCACGTGGTAGACCTTCTATTGGACTCTGCGGCGATGGGGGTCAACGTGGTAGAGCGCGAGGGCATCTCCTTTTCGCATCCAGCCCGTTTCATTTTGGTGGGCACTATGAACCCTGAGGAGGGAGATCTGCGCCCTCAGTTGCTGGATCGATTTGCCCTATGCGTTGACATCCGGGGCATCCATAATCCCCATGCTCGGGTGAGCATCTTGGAACGCACGGTTCTGTTTGAGCGTGATCCTGGCGGCTTCTACGCTGATTGGCAACCCAGAGAGCACGAATTGTCACAGGATATCGCGGACGCGCGCAAGATGTTGGATGAGGTTACATATAGTCAGCGTGACATGTTTACCATCGCCGGATTAACCAGTGGGATGCAGGTTGATGGGCATAGGGCGGATATCGTAATCCTCAAGGCTGCCATCGCCCACGCGGCCTTCAACCGGCGTACCTACGTCACCGATGAGGATATTCTGGTGGCGGCCGAATTAGCTCTGCCGCATCGTCTCAAGCGTCAACCTTTCCAGGATACGGAAGTCCAATTCCAGGAACTGGCCGAGCGGCTGGACCAGGTGCGCCAAGAAGCGGCCGACCAGACACCTGAGATGCAAGCCTCTGGTGAGACACCATCCAGCCCAGAGGAAAAAAAAACGACGGTGACGAGATAGACCAGCAGCAAACGACCGCTCCACCGCCGGTGGGCTCCCCGCCCCAGGATCAGAGTCTCAAAGCCTCTGACAATGACAATAAGGTGCCGGAAAGGCCGGTGGATGTTGGCCTTGACTTCCAGCCCAAGCGGTTGCAAACACCTCTGGATAAGCTGACTCGTAGCCAGGCTGGTAAGCGAAGTTCCACCCGCACTGATCGCAAGCGGGGGCGCTATATCCAGGCCCGGCCAGCCCACGGTAAAACGCATGACATAGCCTTCGATGCGACTATCCGCGCGGCTGCCCCGTTTCAGATTCAGCGCGAACGCACGGAGACTGCCTTTGCCATTAGAACCGATGACCTACAGAAGAAGGTGCGGGTTCGTCGCGCGGCCAACCTCATCTTATTTGTGGTAGATGCCAGTTGGAGTATGGCTGCCGCCGAGCGCATGGAGGCGACCAAAGGCGCGATTATGTCGCTGTTGATGGACGCTTATCAGCGCCGTGATCAGGTGGGGCTGGTAGTATTCCAACGAGAAGAGGCACGTCTGGTGCTTCTGCCAACCTCGAGTGTAGAGTTGGCTAAGAAGGCCTTGGCCGACGTGCCAGTTGGCGGTAAGACTCCTCTTTCGGCTGGTCTGTTACTGGCCTATCGGGTCTTTACCCAGCACTTACGTCTCAACCCAGAGGTGATGCCGTTGATGATTCTCTTGACGGACGGGGCTGGCAATGTATCCATCACGGATCTGCCGGCCCAAGAAGAGGCGCACCGGGTGGCCTCGGTCATTCGGGCTGCCGGTGTCCGCTCGGTGGTCATTAATATGGAGCATATCTCCTTTGATCGGGGGCTGGCGAAGGCCCTGGCTGATGAGCTGGACGCTCCTTGCTATACCTTGCGCCAGCTGAAAGCGGATGCGCTCTACCAGACGGTACGAGACGAGTTACAGTCTTGATAGTCGAAGAAAGTTGGCCGCAAACGGTAGACCACTACACCCAAAGGAGAGGGACAGGTGTAGACAGCGGGGAATTGATAGATAGCAAGAAGTTGCCTTGTGTTCTCTGTCTGCTGGCTGCCGTCTACCGTCGAATTAGGCTCATGGCATTTCAAACGTGTTCTGCAATGTCTTGACTGCTTCTGGCACTTGGGTAGCTTGGATGACGCACGAGATGGTGGAAATAGACGTGCTGATGGCCTGGATGTTGATGTCAGCCTGACCTAGCGCCGCGAACATCTCTCCAGCGATACCGGGGCGCTGGCGAAAATCTGGTCCAAATATGCTGACCAGGCCCACCGACGCGTCGTGAACGATGTCCTGGGCAGATACCGCCTCTTTAATCCCAGCCAGCAGCTCGAGCACTCTATCTAGCTCTTTCCGGTCCACACAAAAGACCACGTGATCGTTGCCATCCGTGTCTACCATCTGCACGATAAACTGGACGTTTACTTCATTATCCCCCATTGTGGAAAGGATTTTCCCGGCTATGCCTGGGCGGGAGGGCATGGCCAACGCTCCAATCATTGCCAGCCCGTCGCTGTGCATAATGCCACCGATTTGCGTCTTTTTCCCCATTACCTTGCCTCCTAAATGGCCTGCCCCTATTATACCACAGTATTTCAATTTGGAAACGAGCAGCGGGTGTGTCCAGGATTCTTGAGATGCGCTCATGAGCAGTTCGGGCGAGCTGGGCATTCGGCAAATTAGATCTTTGGGGACAGCCCCCTTCGGTCGCGGGCAAGGGCATAAGCGGCCGCAAGAGGTATCCTTGCCTCTGAAGATTTGCCTCAGGAATACCGTGCATTATAATGGATTGAAGTCTATAGTCATTGCTGAGAAATGGTCGCGATTGGCCTGCCCTCCTGGACCCCTGGACTATGTGGCGTGGCTGCGGCGTCTATCCTGCGGGTAAACCTTGTGGTTGAGTAATTTCGTTCAGAGAAAGGGGATCACTTTGAATATCGCAATTATTGGGGCTGGTGTTGCTGGCCTCACCGCAGCCTACGAGCTGACCAAAGTGGGGCACCGCGTCGTCGTTTTTGAGGCGGCGGATAAGACCGGCGGGTTGGCGTCTGGCTTCAAGGACCAAGGCTGGGAATGGTCCTTGGAGCGCTTCTATCACCACTGGTTTGCCTCCGATGACGAGGTTATCAACCTGATCAAAGAGATCGGCCAGGAGGAGAAGCTCTTTTTTCCCCGACCAATTACCTCCATCTGGCACAAGGGCAAGGCTTACCCATTTGACAGTTACTTGCGGGCGGCCCTCTTTCCCCATCTGTCCCTGGTTGACAAGATCCGTGGTGGACCGGTCGCCATCTATCTGCGCCTCGCCCGCAACTGGTGGTCGTTGGAGAAGTACACGGCCCACGAATGGCTCACCCGCTGGCTGGGGCGGCGCGCTTACCAGATTCTTTGGGAGCCGTTACTGGTTGGCAAGTTCGGTGATTATCACCGGGAGGTGAACATGGCCTGGATGTGGGCGCGCCTCCACAAACGCACGCCTCGCTTGGGCTACTTCGTGGGCGGGTTCCAGGCATTCTCCGATGCGCTGGCCGACCGGGCCCGAAGCGGGGGCGCTGACATACGGCTCAATGCTCCCGTTCACGCGATACAGGCGGCGGCGGGTGGCCTCGTTCTGCGAGCGGCATCCGGGGACGAGGTCTTTGACCGGGTCATCGCTACCGTTTCGCCTGGATTGCTTTCTCGGCTGGCGCCTGAGCTTCCATCTGATTACCTGGAAGGGCTGAAGCGGCTCAAGTCCATGGGGGCGGTGGTGCTGATCCTGGCGCTTAAGCACCAATTAACCGAGGGACACTATTGGATCAACTTGCCCAAGGGAGAGGGCTTCCCCTTTTTGGCCCTGGTTGAGCATACGAATTACGTTGAGTCCAAGCATTATGGTGGCGATCACCTGATCTACTGCGGGGATTATCTGAAGCCGGACCATGAGTATTTCAGTCTGTCGCAGCAAGAGCTATTGACGCGTTTTTTGCCCACGTTGTCTCGCTTCAACCCGGATTTCGAGCCTGATTGGGTGCGGACGAGTTGGCTCTTTCGTGAAAAGTATGCCCAGCCGGTGCCCCCTGTGAATCACTCCCATAACATCCCCGATCTGGCAACGCCCATTCCCGGCCTGTATTGGGCCAGCATGAGTCAGGTTTATCCATGGGACCGGGGGACCAATTACGCGGTTGAGATTGGTCAGGAGGTGGCCAGACGTGCAATTTCAGACGCTGGGCTAGCCGGCGGCTGGAATTGAGGATGAATCTTAGTCGATATGGCTGGCGGGCGTTACATCTCTCTCAGTCTCGCCGCGATGGTTACTTCGGGGGTGACTGTTCGCAGAGGCTAGCAACCCCCACATGCCCAGATAATCAGTTGTCGCGAAATCTTCGGTGATCTAAGCAGTGAAACGTGTCGCTGTGGTTCTGGTCGCAGCCTGCTTTCCTACGATACCATAGGCAGTCGCACCAGATAATATTCCAACGGGCCTTTATGAAAAGGACTGACTTACTTCTAGCGCGCCATCCTGATTGAAGTTTAGTTCAAGATCAGCGATTGATGAAAGGAGTATTTTTGAGCAGTATGGTTTTGGCGCGCTTGAGCGCGGTGGTTTCAATCTGCTGGCGTAGTGTCTCACGTTCGCTTGGTTTGGACAATTGTATCAGGCGCACCCCTTGGCTCCATACCTCGTCCCGCCAACTCGTCAGTAGCTGTGAAACTATCCATTCATCGATCGGACCAAGCATCTTATCTGCGATATCTAGTTTGGGTGCCAGGCGTTCCACCACCGTATCCTGGACTATATCAACAGTCCGGCCAATAATCTGATTCACGTAACAGTAGTCAGCATATCGCTCGTTACGCCCCCTGTCTGAAAGGGCTGCCCACTCCGGCTCCAGCATATCCACCAGCGTCAGTACCAGATCGTAGTTGATGTGCGCGTTGATGCCCAGCTGGAGGTTTTGCAGAACCAGTGTCTCCGGGTTGCTGGCTGCATCGTGTACCTGACGCCACACAGCCTGCGTGGCGGGGCTATCCCGCTCATACGCTTCCAGGGCATCAAAGTAGTAATCAGCAAATCGATGTATCAGCGTACTCACCCACGCCGAATTGGTGAACTCATCTGCATCAACGGCTGCTGCCATGTTACGGGTCATCAGCAAGTAACAGCTCAAAAAGATCGAGCGTCGATCGGACACTGCTTCCCACTTCTGTACCAGAGCGTGCATACGCTCTATGAGCGGTCGATGATCAGACATTGCTACCTTTTCCAGCGGGCGAGAAGGGAAAGATTCGCGTCAGCATATTACTGATAATCCGCAAGTCTGTTTGAAAACAACGCGCTCACTCCGCTTCTAGCGGCGCGTTTCTCCACGGCCTGAGTGTGGCGCCAACGCGTCCGCACGGGCTAGGTCGCTTCCCTTAGACTGAGCGTGTCAGGCCTCCATCAACCCGAATGTTTTGTCCGGTGATGTAACTCGCTTCAGATGAAATCAAGAAGGCCACCGCCTTGGCCACCTCGCTGGCCTGACCGCGTCTCTGCATAGGTATTGACGCCCGTGTCGTTTCGTCTATCTCGTAAGTGTCCACATAACCCGGCAAAACGTTATTTATCCGAATGTTATGCCTGGCATATTGATCCGCGTACAGCTTGACGAAACTGCCCAGAGCTGCTCGCAAGGTAGATGAGACCGGAAAAGAAAGGGATGGTTCGAATGCTGAAAAGGTGGAGATATTGACTATGGCTCCGCCCCCTTGTTTCATCATAGCCGGGGTGACTAGCCGGGCCATGCGGATGACACTGAACAAGATCAGGTCGATTCCTTCCATCCACTGCTGGTCTGAGATATCAAGTAAATCCCCTTTGGGTGGATGGCCAGTGTTGTTGACCAGGGCGTCAATCCGGCCGTAAGTGTTCAACGTCAGTTCGACGAGCATCTCTAGATCCCGGACGGCGGTCACTGAACCCCGGCAACCGATGCCACCCAGTTCAGTAGCCAGGCCAGTAGCGCTGTCGGACGGGGACAAGAGTGCCACGAAGTAGCCATGCTTGGCAAGTTCGCGAGCACAAGCCGCGCCTATACCGTGACCTGCGGCGGTGACAATTGCAACCTTTGCCTGTGTCATAGACTTCACCCTTTGCGTCATGCATCAAAACGAACTTATGTTATCAGAATGTCTCTTTGTTTGGCGGAGGCTCAAAAATCTCGTCTGGGGAGTGCCCCAGATTTTTGGGAAACTGGGACACACTGGGGAGGATACGGGGGAATCCCCCCGCTCATCCCTGTGCTTCCCCATTCTTGGGGACGTACCCTCTCGCCCGCCACTCACTTGCAGAGTCAAGTCGAACGCATAAAATGGATCCCTGAGCATCGAACCGATATGAATATACACGGATGGGCCTGAAAACGCAATGCCAAGTGGGGCTCTAGTGGAGAAAATCGGGTAGGGGCCCTGCATAACATTACTGTAATTGGCGTCGGCTATGTGGGCCTGGTTACAGGCGCTTGCTTTGCTGATCTGGCCGGAGGTTGCGATGTAACTGTGGTCTGCAGCGATTGGAATGTGTTGAAGCATTTAGACATGGCCAGAATCAGGAAGGTGGTACGCCAGCCCTTCATCGTGGGCGGTCGCAATCTTTACGAACCGGATGAGTTGAAGAGACTAGGCTTCACCTACCGGGGTGTGGGGCGAGGATATTACGGGCGCGATGCGTGTCAGGTGAGATGTGAAGCATAAGGTTGGCTCCAGCTGATAAGCTTTCCAGGGCCTGCTAGAAGAGCCCCTCGCTCGCGCCGAGGGGCTCTTTCCATGGACTGGGCAGCGCATCGGGGCACGCGTATGCCTGCGTGCGTCTTCGCTATGGCTCAATCTTGGTGCCCAACACTTCTAGGAATTGGGCCAGCCAGTCGGGGTGGGCGGGCCAGGCGGCGGCGGAGACCAAGTTACCATCCGTGTGGGCTTTGTCAAAGCCGACGTCCACCCAGGTGCCGCCGGCACTGTTTACGTCGGGCCCAACGGCCGGGTAGGCGGAGCAAGATCTTCCGCCTAGCACACCGGCGGCAGCCAGCACCTGCGGGCCGTGGCAGATGGCGGCGATGGGCTTGCCGGCCTGCATAAAATGTCGCACCATTTCCAACACTCTCTGGTTGAGGCGGATGTACTCGGGCGCCCTGCCTCCGGGTATGACCAAGGCATCGTAGGCCTCGGCCTTCGCCTCGGCGAAGGTCACGTTCAGGGTGAAATTGTGGCCTCGCTTCTCGCTGTAAGTCTGATCTCCCTCGAAGTCATGGATGGCGGTGCGTACCTGGTCTCCTGACTTCTTGTCCGGGCAGACAGCATCGACTTGATGACCTACCATTTGCAGAGCCTGGAAGGGTACCATAACTTCGTAGTCTTCTACAAAGTCGCCGACGAGCATCAAAATCTTTTTTGCAGCCATTGCCTGTCTCCTTCTTTGAGTGTTGCCCAGCTTGGGGCACGGATCCGCGCGTACATAGTTCAGTTTAGCACACATCGTAGGGCTGTCAAGAGGTTGAGGTGTTTCTTCCGCGCTGGGCGCTGTGGTCGCCATTTTGGGCCAGGTAGATCGTCCATTCCTCAGCGTCGTACAGGTCCAGGCCATCCCAGGCTGGGTATGTCTCTACGTGGCCGAAGCCAGCTTGGTGCAGCATATCCACCATGATCTGGGTAGGGTATGCCTGGTCGGTGAGCGCGTATTCATGGAGATCACCCGTCTGGAGATTGATAATGTGGAATTGCTCAAGGGAGAGGTTTTCTTTGGAGAACCAGTGACGCTCGCCAAGGTGTAGGAAAGCGAAGTCTCCCCATAGACCAGCGCGATCAGTGAACCACCATGTGTGGTCCGTTTTGTCGATTTTATCGAAGTCGAGCAGCTCGACAACCAGGTGGCTGCTAGGTTTCAAGGCCTTGGCGCAGCGGTGGAGCAGATCGGCGGCTTCGGCAGGGCTGAAGACGGCCAACTGACCGTACAGAAAAAGAGCTGCGTCGAAGCTGCCAGGGGGTATGTCCATTGCCCGGGCGTCGTTCAGTTCAAAAATACAGCGCTCAGCGACGCCTGCTTCGGCGGCTATTTGGCGGGCATGACGGATCGAGGCAGGGCTAAAGTCGATGCCGTGCACGCTACAGCCGCGCCGGGCCAGTTGCACGGCGTACAATCCTGGCCCACAGGTCACGTCTAGAACCCGGTTCTCTTCGCGTAGTAATAGCCTATCCCATAGCCAGTCGACCTGACGTACGACTTCTACTTGCCTGCGACTGGCTGCGCCGTGAGTTTGATCCAAGTGCTCGCGCAACATGCGTTCACTGAAGTCGGGATCGTCCCAAGGCAGGTTGGAAGCACCGTGAGGAGGAGTAGGTGGTTGAGGGCGGCGGTAGACTCGCCACAATGTGTCGTGAAGGCGACGATCGATATCAGCAGAGTTCATGGCCCGCCCATTTGAACAAAACGCTCTGGCAGATCGACCTGGTCGTTCACAGTGACCCCGAGAAGGGAGAGGACTTTCTCTGTTTGTGGATTTTCCCTGCGCAATTCCAGGATACTATCTGTACCTGTCAGCCGCCGTAATGCCATGGGGTGTCGCGCAGGGACAGGGACGTGGCCTTGGGATCGTGCACGCCGGCCTCAATCACTTCTGCTACCACAACTGTGTGATCGCCACGTTTGACCATATCGGTCACCTGGCATTCGAACCAGGCCGGGGCGTCCAAAAAGATTGGTGCACCTGTGACCGGCCCCGGTACGAAGGTAAATCCACTCAACTTGTCTCCCTCAAGCTCGGCCTGCCTAAAGAATGTCTGTGCCATTTCAGTCTGGTCCGCAGCCAGCAGGTTAATGGCAAACTGACCGCTCCCTTCGACCATAGCATAGGTCAGGGTATCAGCCTTTACGCCCAACATCACCAGGGGGGGATGAAAACTGGCCTGGCTAAGCCAACTTACAGTGCTGGCGTTGAAGCCTCCCTGGTGTTTGATGGTCAGCAGGTATAGGCCGTGAGTGATCATGCGAAGTGTTGTCTTTTTGGCTTGGGGGTCCATGCTCGACTCCTATGTTGTATTGTCATTCCTCAAGATAGATAACGGACCAGACCGATCACCAGATAGATGTACACACATCCCGCGCTGGTCAGAGTTAGCAGGCTGCTCAAGCCAAAAGCCAGCCAGTTGGGGCTAGGGCTGGTATTGGTCCAGGGGCCGGTCTCGTGTGATGGATAAGGGGGTTCAGGCTGTCTGGTTGAAGGCGTGTCTTCGGCAGCCGGGGGACGAAATTCACTCAGCTTGTGGAGCTGTGCCCAGGCCTCATTCCGTGACTTCTCGTCAGCCGCGAACTGAGTGGCACCCCGGAAGGCTTGGATTGCACGGCCACGCTGGTCCAGGGCCAGATAAGCCAGGCCCAGATTCACGTAAGCAGGGCCATAGCGACGGTCGCTGCCAAGAGCCTGGCGATAGCGGGCAATTGCGTCTTCGTAGTTGCCCGCAGCATGATATTCCGCGCCGAGGTCAAAATGGATATCGGCTGGTCGTCGTTGGGAGCGTGGCTCAGAGGGGGTGTGTCGCGCAGGGCGGGCTGGTCGCTGACTGGCGCGTGTTTCTGCCTGTGGGTCCTGCTGGCTGCGCAGCATAGCTATCAGGCTTGCAAGAGCGGTGAACCCGTCGAGGGTGGGAAATGGAAGTAAGTTGAAAAAGGCTAAAGCCAGATTGGCATAGATAGGATACGTGGTGAAGGCGGCTGCCCAGGCGACGATGTTGGGCCTGGCGACAGGTTCGACGTCAAGCAGGAGGCTCAGGACTTGTGATGGGCTTTGTTGGCTGAAGATGGCTACCAGCAGGACAAGCATCAGGGTAAGGACGAGTATGAAGCCGGCCAGCACTAAGTTGGCCAGCGCACCCGCAATGGCGACCAGGAACAGGCCAGGATAGCGGCGCTTAAAGGGCCTTGAATCTACCTGGACTGGCCGGGCCCAGCCAAAACCGAAGAAGACAAAAGTCAGGGTGCCAAACCAGGAGATGTGGCGAAGGGGATTGAGCGTAATACGACCTCGCTCCACTTGTGACAGATCGCCCAGTAGATAGGCAGTCAAGGTATGAGCCAGTTCGTGAACGGTAAAGCCAGCAACAATGCCAGGAATGATGAGCAGATTAGTCCAGGACGGAACCAGGCTAGACAGGTCACCCATATCCAAACCCTTTCATCTAAGTTCAAAAGGAACTTGGACTGTTTGCAGGACCTCGTCGTTCCGGGTCATCTCTGCGCGGGCTATATAGGTGGCGCCGGACTCAAAAGTGCGCAAGTGGAGAGTGAAGTCCAATTCGGGCTCTTTGTGCTCGACGATGAAGGTGGTGGCAATCTCATGCCCGTGCCGGTCGAGTATGCTCAGCGTCACATCAGGATATGGGCTGGGAGGTCGGTCATCGCTGAGTGTTGGGTGATTGTCAACTGGCGCTTCTTGAGGTGGCCCTGCGTCTGGAAACAGACTAGGGTTGGCGGTGGAGGGTGACTGGGTCGATTTTCCCCCCGGGGTGCTTTCTGTTAGTTGTGGCATATCGTAAAAGTGAATGGGATTGGAAACATTGCTGTGTCCATAAGCAGGCAGCCCCGATACTCGCAGTATCAATGATACGCGTCGCAAGTCCGGTAAAGGCTGCGGGATGAGAGTCTCAATTTGAATTGGGTCAGACACAGTCTGCTCCTCAGTAAATCCAGAAAACTGCAGATCTATCAGAGTGGCTCCCAAGTATTGAGAAAGCACGGCGGGGAATCTCGCCCAGGTTCGTACCATCTTCCGAAAATGTGGGACACACCCGATCTATTACTATGCAGGGTGATTATACACGCCGCTGGCGTGCGCGTCAAAGCTATAGCTTTGACGTTACAGTCACCATACCCAGGGGGATAGTATGTCCCTGGCCATCACGGCGGGGGAGGGGCTGCACGGTGGTCGGGTCGTAGAGCTCAATGTTGAGCCAGTAATGACCAGGAGGCAGGTCAGATGGCAGCCACAGCCGCATCGGGTGACGAATAACACCTTCGGGCGGCCAGTCCGGGGTGAGAAGCAGGCTGCCCACCGGCCACTCATCCTGCTGGGCAGCCAGATACAGTTCGCTTTCCGACTCCTGACTCTCTGTCCCCCATAGCTTGAGGGAGGCTGCGTAAGGGGTATCTGTGCTGGAGGCGGCGTCCGCCTGCCACCAGAGCACCACGTCCAGCGGTGTGCCCGCCTTCTGGCTTGAAGCGGATTTCACATCCCAACCTATCAAGGTAATCCCACCTTCCAAGGCCACCTGGCTTGGCTGGAGCGGAGGCGGCTGGCTGGTTGACATAAAACCCTGCACGCGCATAAAGGATTGGCCGCTGAAGAGATGGTCTTCAAAGGGTGTCGTGTTGAGCGTCAGCCAATCGCGGATGAATCCCTGCGGATCAGTGACAGTGTCGTAGATGCGGAGCATCCAGAGGCGAGGGAAGGTATGGGTGATGCGTGTCAGGGCGGTGGCGGTACTGGCCTGGGTGGTAGCATAGAAGTCCGAGTCGGGGTCCCCCCAGCCGAGATGGGGGTTTCCATCAATCGTCCCGGTACTTAGTAGTAGCGGATAGTCGAGCCATAGGCCAGCCGAGTCACCGGGAAGCTGGAAGTCGACCAGGCGGACACGATCAGCGACGGGGCCCGCGTAATAATACAAGAAGCCGGGGTAGGCGTAACCTGCGTTGATGAGGATAACGTCCCCTGGGCGCCACCGCTCAGCGATGAAGCCAACGGCAGCCCGGAAGTCGTCGGCGGCATAACGAGGATTGGTATACAGCTCACGGATGCTAAAAGCTGATCCAGCCAACACAATCAGGGCGGCCGCAATCGCCAGAGGCCGGGCACGACGAGCCACTCGGGCCAGCCCTGATCCCAGCAAGATGTAAAAGGGTGGCGCGCAGGTAAAAAGATAGCGTACATGGTAGAGAGGCACAAGCAGTGAAGCCAGGTAGATAAGAGCCAAAGGGCCAAAGGTGTAGACAACCAGCAAGAATGAAGTATGGCGACTGGTGATTGGAGGTTGAAAGTGTTGGCGGATTTGAGGTTGGAGCCCCAACAGGAACAAGACTCCAACGATTATGAGAACGGGCCACACTTGGTTGGGCTGTGCTGATTGCCCCAACGAAAGGGCGGTCCACGAGTCAAGTAGAACAGTATGCAGGGGGGTGAAGCCTCGCCAGGGGGGGACTGGTGGATTGGTCACCTGGCGCCAGGCAATGGGCAGCCAAGGGAGATAGAGGGCCAGTACGGCGGTCTGGGCCGTTAGCCAGATCCGTAGTCTGAAGAATCTGCGGCTCAAGAAAAGAGCTCCAATCATGACTGTATTCAGCGCCACCAGTAGGAAGGCAAAATAATAGAGCACGTACAGCCCCGCAGTGGCGGCCAGGGTGTAGCCGATGACGTAAAGGTAGGTCGGGGCGTCACCGTGTCCTACCCTTGCCTCAGAACAAGATACCTTGAGCGCATACCACAAAGCCACCAAGCCCAGGGCTGCGCCCAAAGTGTACATGCGGGCTTCTTGTGAGTACCACAGGTTGTAGGGTGAGGTGGCCACCAATAAGGCGGACCAAAATGCGACACCCCCACTCATCAAACGGTGGGCCAGCACGTAACTGAGCGGAATGAGCAGCACTCCGAAAACGAGAGACAGAAAAGCCAGCGCAAACTCTGTATCACCGGCCAGGCGGGTCCAGGCATGGAGCAGCAGATAGTAGCCTGGGGGGTGGATGTCGCCAGCCGTGTGGGCAATGAGGCTGGGGATGCTCTTTGCAGCCAGGAAGGCGCTGACTGTCTCGTCATACCACAGGCTGTCCGCACCCAATCGGTATAACCTGAGTGCGAAGCCGCCCAGCGTAATGAGCCAAATGCTTCGGTTTCGCCAAACTTTGCTGTCTCTGGTCACTTGGCCTCCATAACACCCGTGTGGGCACGCTGAGTTATGCTACACCATCTGCCAGTTTTGTCAACCTGGACTGGTGTCTGGCCGCCAGGGCCCGATGCGAACTTTAAAATCGACTCTACAGCAGCCCACAACTCATCCCAGATACTTGACATATATCGAATAATAGTGTATTATGTAAGCGAGACGTGACATAAAAATTCAATATCTTGTGGCTCTGTGAGGAGGAACTACTAGTCCTGGGGGCTAGGAGTACATCGTGCCTTGCTGCTTGCTGTTATGTGTGGAGATTTGCCGTTGAGGAGGTGCAGGATGTCAGGCCTGTTCATTCGTGTTCTTGGCGTTGTGCTCGTGGCGAGCATGCTGTTCCCGGTGGGGGCATGGGCTGCACCGGGAGCATCGGGCGAAACGGTTCATATCGTACAATGGGGAGAGACGCTGTCGCTTATTGCCAGCCGCTATGGGGTGACAGTGGAAGCCATTGTGGCTGCCAATGACCTGAAAAACCCTGATTTTGTCTATGTGGGCCAGCGGCTGATTATCCCCTCATCCGGTCGCCCCGAACAAGGTGGACGGCATGTGGTTGCCTCGGGAGAGACACTTACATCAATTGCATTCCGCTATGGGACCACGGTATCGGCGTTGGCTGCCGCCAATAAATTGAGCAACACCGACTTCCTTTACGTGGGCCAGGTGCTAGATGTTCCTGGAAAGCAATCATCGGGAACGGCTTATGGCAAAGACCAATGTGCCAATGACTACTTGGTGCAACAGGGCGACACCTTGTCGGGTATTGCATGGCGGCATGGCACAACTGCCAACACGCTGATGCAGGCAAACAGTCTGTACAGCGACTTCATCCGCGAGGGGCAGCGATTGTGCATACCACCGGGCGGTGTGGCCCAACCGCCTTCCGGGCCTTCTGGTGACAAAGGTGGTCCTCCTGGGTCTGAGTTCCCTGGCGACCGGGGGTATCATACAGTAGGCCCTGAGGATACGCTGGCAGCCATTGCTTTGCGCTATGGACAGAGCCAGCAAGCCATCCTGCAGGCGAATAACCTGTCCAATGCGTCGCTCCTTCACGGGGGGCAACGCCTCGTCATCCCAGGCGCTTATGCACCGGCCGCGGCAGGAGCGATGCCTGGTACGGCGCCTGTACCACCCCCTGAATACGAAGCGCCCTATAGAGAGCCTGGCCTGCCCACCAGCGGTGAGCCAGTTGTCATACGCTCAGCACCACAGTGGGTTGGCTCACAATCGGCCCATGGCCCCGATCCGGACGAAATCACCACGTTGCTGGTCATGACGCACGACAAAGAGGGCCTGGACGTGATGATCCGGTCGGCGGACGGATTTGTGGCGCAGGGATATACAGGTGTGTACTACGAATATAGCTGGGTGCCGACTTTTGCCTTCCGCGATATTCCGGGAGGCGATTATGAGGTCTGGATTAAAGGTGAGCCGTCAAGAGTTGTCAAGGCCAACTTGAAACCTGGTCATCGGGCGTTGGTTGAGTTCAAATGGAAGTCGGTGTCCACCGATTTGCGCGTATCACCAGCCGGGTGGGTTGGCGAGGTGGTCGAGAATACCAGCGGTACAGAGCCAGTTGGTGCGTTCTCCATCTTGGTGGTGCGAACAGGTGCTATCGGCAACAAGATACGGGTGACCGCTCCCGGTGGCTACGAGGCGATTTGCGTCACCGGTACCAAGCTGGAACATGGAAAGGGAGCCTGTGACGTTGGCGGCCTGAATGCCGGCACTTATCGGGTGATCCTTGACGGTGCGGGTGTGGAAGTGGAAGTCTATCTGGATGGGATTGGCACCGCCACCGTGGAATTCAGGCCGGCCTGATGGCTGAAGCCAGTCAGAGCTAGCTTTTTGCCCCCAGACCTCTTGGATGAGGCGCAGGTGGCACTGCCTGGAAGGCTATAAGACTCAAGTTTTCAAAATATTTTGCCAAGGGGCGGCTCATTTGTTGGGCCGTCTCTTTCTATGTTTGTAAGGGTTTGGGGTTGCATTGACTTAGACCTGCCCCTGTGCTATAGTGAGGCCGATTTACAGGATAGGTTCGGGTAGGGTTTTCCGATTGTGACAGGCCTTGGCGTGTGCTATAATCAGGCGTCAATAGGAAGGGGGTGAACAGGGTGGAGGTTGCGTTGGATGCCATGGGCGGCGATTATGCCCCCGAGATCACCGTACACGGCGCGGTGTGGGCCGCGCGTGACTTTGGCTTTCAAGTGCAGCTTATCGGCAAGCCTGACATCATCCGGCTCGAGTTACAAAAGCACAATATCACTGGTCTTTCGTTGCCCA
>CP070811.1:4676810-4680042 GCA_020343875.1 Anaerolineales bacterium
AAAGGCGGGGAATTCCTCGGTCCCGTAGCCGAGGACAGGCACACCTTGGGTCTCCAGGATTTCCAGGGTGAGTGGTAGATCCAGGATGGCCTTGGCACCGGCGCAGACCACCGTCACCGGCGTGCGGCCTAGCTCAAGAAGATCGGCGCTTACGTCGAAGGGATGGCCCCGGTGCACACCCCCGATCCCACCGGTGGCGAAGATCTGGATACCGGCCCTATGGGCCACCATCATGGTGCCGGCGACTGTGGTGGCGCCGTCCCCACCACGCCCTAGCACGATGGGCAGGTCGCGCCGACTACACTTGCGGACGTTATCCGATTCAGCCAGGTAGGCCAGTTGATCATCAGTTAGCCCGACTGTGATCTGCCCGCTCAGGATGGCGACGGTGGCTGGGACTGCGCCTGATTCGCGGATGGTTGCCTCCATCGCCCGCGCCACTTCCAGATTCTTGGGGCGGGGCAGGCCATGCGTGATGAGGGTGCTCTCCAGTGCTACCACCGGCTGCCCGGCTTCAAGTGCGGCTTGAACTTCGGGATGAATGATCAGTTGCCTATGCCTTGTTCTTTGAAGTGAGGAATCAGGTTGCTTGAGAAGTGGGCATCAAGAAGCCTACTGATTGCGCTGGTCTCCGATTTCCTGATTCTCTGGTGGTTGTTTATGGATTATACACCTGAATGCGTTGGCTTGGAACTCGCCGGGCCAGGCGGCGCATCGCCTGGCTAACCTGTTGGATGATCTCCTCCTTATTTAGGGTGAGCAGTTTTCGGTCACGCATAATGACTTTGCCGTCTACGATAACTGTCTGCACGTCGCTGGCGCGGGTGGCGTAGATCAAGCTGGCGGTGATGCTGTGCAGCGGCTGCACATGGGCCCCTCCCATGTCCACCAGGATGAGATCGGCCAGATAGCCGGGTTCGACAGCGCCAATCTGATCGGCCAGGCCCACGACCCTGGCACTACTCCGGGTGGCAATATGGAGTACCTGCGCGATAGTCATCATCTCAGGCGAGGCTTGAGCTTGCTTCTGGGTCATTGCCATGAGGCGCATACTCTCCCATATGTCGAGAGTGTTGTTGCTCACCGCGCCGTCCGTGGCCAGGCCGACCGGCACACCCGCTTCACGGAAGGCGACGACTGGCGCGCTACCCATGGCCAGCTTCAGATATGTCTTGGGTGCGTGAGCCACGCCAGCCGGTCGTTCGGCCAGCAATTGAATATCAGAGGGAGTAGCGCCGATGGCGTGGGCCAGGATAGTGGGGCGCTCCAGCACCCCCGTTTCCTCCAAGACGCGGATAGGGGTAATGCCCCGTTTTTCCAAGCTGGCCTGGGTTTGCGCAGCCGTCTCGGCCACGTGGATATGAATTCCCACTCCCAGGTCTCGCGCACGCTGGGCTGAAGCGCTCAGAAAGTCGTCGTCGCAAGTGTAGGGGGCGTGAGGAGCCAGCCAGGCTGTAATACGCCCGCCAGCTGCTCCTTGCCAGCGCTCGATGAATTGGGTGGTCCGGTCCAGCATGGCTTGGCCTTGATTCCCAAAAACCACCCAGCCCAGAGCGGCCCGGGTTCCAGCTTCCTGCACTGCTCTGGCCGCTTGGTCCATATAGAAGTAATGGTCAGCAACGCTGGTAACACCTGCTTCGATCATCTCGGCCAGCCCCAACAGCATCCCCCAATAAACGTCCTCCTCCTGCAGATTGCTTTCTAGAGGCCACATGTACTCGTTGAACCACTTTTCCAGTGAAACGTCCTCAGCCAGCCCCCGAAAAATGACCATGGGGACATGAGAGTGCGTGTTGATCAGTCCAGGCATGGCCAGCTTGCCGTCTGCCTGGATGATCTGGCGGGCGTCACTGGGCTGGATAGTCCCTACTGGCTCAACAGCGCTGATGCGATTCGCCTGGATGGCAATATCGTGGTCGCGCAGCACGCGTATCTCGCTGCCGTGGGAGACGTGCAAAACGTGTGTGTTTTGAATCAACAAGTCATACATAAATGCACCTCGTCGAAGGACTCACTGGGCGGGCCTTTGGCGTAGTACGTGGCCCTACAAACTTCCGCTTCGCTATTGACAGGGCACCGCCTGCCCTGAAGGGCCAAGGCAAACCGTCAAGGTATAATTCAGTTCGTCGAATACCAGAGCTTTCACCCAGTCATTAGCTTCCGTGTGGGTAGCAAAAGTCACGTCGATGATCTCGCCCGGTTGGACTGTGGTGTTGTTATAGTACCAGATGCAGGTGGGCAAGGGATTGCCACTGGCTGAGATAAAGACTGGACTCCAGTGGTCTGGGATGAAGCGGTTCGAGTTGTTGGTCAGAATGACCTCCACCGTGAAACGCCTGACGGGACTTTCGTCGTCATAGGGGCCGTTGCAACCATCCGGGTTTGCTGGCCTGCCCCAGGGCTCGTATACCACATTCCTCCCCAGCGTGACTGTGTAGGGTGGTAGGGTGGTGGCAGTCGGAACCAGCGTAGTGGTCGGCTGCGGAGGTTGGGCTTGAGCCGGGGCGGGCCTGGGGGTAGCGGTGGGGTAGAGCGTATAGGTGGGATAGGGAGTGGCTGTGGGTGCCTCGGTCGGGACAGGCGTATAGGTGGGATAGGGAGTGGCCGTGGGTGCCTCGGCCGGAACGGGCGTATAGGTGGGATACGGCGTGGCAGTGGGAGCTGGCGCCAACGAAGTCATGGCCATCTGCGGTTCGAGAGTAGGCTCTGGTCTTAGCACCAGCAGGTAAATGGCAAGCCCCACAACAGCCAGCGCCACCATGGCCAGGATAGCCATCACCCCTCCCAGGCCGAAGGCTAACCAACCTTGGCCGCTGCGCGTGGCCGGCGCTGTGCTCTGCGGCGAAGGGGGCACCATGACTGGAGCCGGACCTGAGCGGGCGGCCGCGTCATACATCGTTTCGTCAGCTTGGGGTTGGTCGCTGAAAACCAGCAACACCTCCTGGCTTAGGCCAATGACGTCGCCGGTGCGCAGGGCCGTGGACTGGGTGATGCGGGCATTGTTGACCCAGACGCCATTGGCACTACCCAAGTCTTCTATTAAGAAGGTGCTGCCTTGCCAGGTGAGTCGAGCATGGTGGCGCGAAACCTTAGGATCATCAATGATAATGTGGTTGCCGGCCTGGCGGCCAATGGTGATGGTTCCACCATGCAGCGGATAGGTGCTGCCGACCTTAGGGCCTTTGCGGATGGTGAGGCACCAGGTGCTGGCCCGTTGTGCCATGGGTGTGCT
>CP070811.1:4680142-4682872 GCA_020343875.1 Anaerolineales bacterium
CCATTTATTGACGATCAACTCATCGCTAATGCGAAGAATGCGCTTCGAGATGCGGGCCTTGAGCTTGTGGAGCACGACATCATTCTGGCCAGCAAGCGCGAGGCCAGAGAATGTTTTGCCAAGTTCAAAAAGATGGATGACCTGGATGCCGTGGTCCTTTTCTCTGGCACCTGGGTATGGGCTGCTCATATGATCGGAGCCTTGCGCGATTTTTCCTTCACTGGCAAAGGTATCCTCATCTGGACGGTGCCGGGTTCGCAAGGCTGGCGGCCGGTGGGCGGCCTGGTGTTGCAGGGCGCTATGAAGGAGATCGGTCTGAAGCACCGGTTTGTGTATGGCAGCTATCAGGATCCCCAGGAGATTGGCCGCATTGTCTCCTACTGTCGTGCCACCCACATGAAGAATAAGCTCAATATGAGCACCATCGGGGCTTTTGGCGGGCGTGGCATGGGGCAAACCTGTGGTGTGGCGGACCCTTCCCAATGGATGAAGACCTTTGGGGTGGATATCGATTCCAGAGACGTCACCGAATTGGTCGAAACTGCCAAAGGCATCCCAGCTCAGGAAGTGAAGGAGGCGCGAAAACGTATTCAGACCCTATTTGAAGATAAGGTGCCTGAGGATGAGATGTCAGACCGTTCCATCCGCCTCTATCTGGCCATCAAGAAGACCGTGGCTCGCGAAGGGTTCGAGTTTTACACCATCCAGTCCTTCCCAGGCATGGGGGATGACTACAGTGCCACCTCTTTTGCCCAGAGCATGATGTTGGAGGATGGCGTAGGCACCTCGACGCTGTCCGATTTCAATACGGCCATGGTCGCCAAGTTGCTCACAGACCTGAGCCAGGAACGCGTGTACTATGGAGACTTGCAGCACATTGACAAATCCAACCACGAGATCAAGATTATTGGCGATGGCGCCTGCCCTCCCTCTCTGGCTGGTCAGCTGGGACCGGCTAAATTTGCCGAGCACGGGATTCCCACCGAAGGCGAAGCGGGTGGCCTGTCCGTCCAACTGGTCTGCAAGCCGGGCCAGGGCGTGCTGGCCCGCCTGGGACGCAATGATGGCCAGTTCGAGATGATCATCGCCCGTTGCACGGTTTTTGAGCCCTCTCCCGACCAGCTTCAAGCGCGTAAGCTGGAGTGTGGCATACCCTTCTGGCCGCATGCGTTCGTGACCGCGCATTGCGATATGGATGCCTTGCTTGAAGCCTGGAACAATGAATATGCTGTTTTGGGCTACGGGAGCCACCTATATGAGGACCTGATCGCCTTCTGTGACTTGACCGGAATCAAGGCTGTTGCCTTGTAGGAAGGGTGCAGCAACGGGGGCGCTAGCAGTTAGTCGGAGGGAAGTTTCGAAAGTTTCCAATGATGCTTTTGCTGGCAAGATCATGTGCCAAAACTTCTAAAACCTGGTATAGAAGACTGGGAGATGACGATGACCACACCTGGTATGTTTACCCTACAAGAGATTCAGACTCAGCCTGATGCCTGGGCGGCTGTCCTGGACGCAGTGCGCGAACAGGCGCAAGCCTGGGACACATTCTTCGCCCGGGGCAAGGATGGGCTGACGCTTTTCTTCGGCTGCGGCTCGACCCATTATCTTTCTATGACCGCTGCTGCCGTCCTGCAAACGCTGGCTGGCCAGGCAGCCCGGGGTGTCCCGGCTGCTGAGCTCTTTCTTTTGCCGGAAACCTGGATCCCTGCCCATTACCAGATCAGCGGGGTCGCCTTATCACGATCCGGCACAACCACCGAAACGCTTCGCGCTGCCGATCACCTGGCTCAGCGGTACGCCGCTCCAATCGCCGCTGTGACCTGTTACACGGGCACGCCCCTGGCAGAGCGCAGTTTATGGACGTTGGTCTCACCCGAGGGCCATGAGCAGAGCGTGGCCCAGACCCGCTCCTTCTCCAGCATGCTGGTTGGCTGCATAGCATTGGCTGCCCTGGCTGGCGGACAGCCGGGCTACCTGGAGAAGCTCTCTGCCCTGCCGCCTATGGGAGAGCGCTTGATGCAACACAGCCAGGCCCTGGCTCGAACCTTGGGAGAGGACTCAGGTATTGCCCAGGTATTCTTCCTCGGCTCCGGCCCTCGCTACGGCCTGGCCTGCGAGGCCATGCTTAAACTCAAGGAGATGTCGCTCACTACCTCTGAAGCCTACCATTTTTTGGAGTTCCGGCACGGCCCGAAATCGATGGTAGATCAGGGGACCCTGGTGGTGGGGCTTCTCTCAGATGTGGCACGCGAGGCGGAGGCGGCCGTGCTGCGTGAAATGAATGACCTGGGGGCCAGGATCTTGGTCCTGGCTGAGGATGGGGCTGGGCTGGGCTGGGCCGATCACCTGGTCTGTTTTGAGTCCCAGCTTGCAGAATTGGCACGCCTGCCTCTTTACCTGCCGGTTCTCCAACTGTTCGCCTATCACCGGGCGCTAGGCAAAGGCTTGAACCCAGATTCTCCCCGTCACCTGGATGCGGTTGTCAAGCTATAGGTGGGGTTATGTCGAAGAAAATCCTGGTTATCGGCGAGTTAAACGTTGATCTGATTGTCAGCGGCTTGCCGTCGCTCCCGGCGCTCGGGCAGGAGTTGACTTGTACCGGCTTTTCTCGGGCCTTAGGTAGCTCGTCGGCAATCTTCTCTCGCGCCTTGGCCGGCCTGGGCGCTCAAGTTGATTTTATGGGTAAGGTGGGCTCGGATGATAACGGGCGCTTCATGCTGGCTCAACTGC
>CP070811.1:4682972-4693832 GCA_020343875.1 Anaerolineales bacterium
ATGAAGCGACTGGATGACGCTCGCAAAGCGTATGCCCAACGTGACCGAGGCGCATCGGCGTCCGCCCACGACCCGGAGCGAATCGCCCGTGTCGCCCACCAGGCCATGGAAGAACATGGTGGAGCAGGCTCCCAATACATCGGCGACCTGGTCTACGGCGGCCTGGACGGCATTATCACCACCTTTGCGGTGGTCAGCGGGGTAGCCGGGGCCGAGCTGGGAACCGGCATCATCCTCATCTTGGGGCTGGCCAACCTGCTGGCCGACGGGTTCTCCATGGCCACCGGCGCATATCTCTCGTCCAAAAGCGAGCAGGAATACTATGAGAAGGAACGCCAGCGCGAGTTCTGGGAGATCAAGCATTTCCCGGAGGGGGAAAGGGCGGAGCTGTACCACCTCTATCGGCAGAAGGGATATTCGGAAGAGGAAGCCGGGCAGCTGTTGGACATCCTCACCCGTGACGAAGAGCGTTGGGTGGACGCCATGATGATCGATGAGCTGGGCATGCTGAAAGATGAGGGCAACCCCATCCTCAACGGCGTGGCCACTTTGATCGCATTCATCGTAGCCGGGGCAGTGCCCTTGCTGATCTACCTGGTTGGCATGACAGTCCCCATCTCGCCGGAGATCGCGTTCCCCGTCTCATTGGCCCTCTCGGGGCTGGCGCTGTTTGGGCTAGGAGTCGCCAAAGTCCTGGTCACCCATCAAAACCCGTTCAAGAGCGGGATAGAGATGCTGCTGGTGGGCGGATTGGCGGCTGGTGTGGCTTACGGGGTTGGTGCGCTGCTGAAGGGCCTGGGGAGCTAAGGTGTTTGGGACGAGGCAGCACAGTTGCCAATTCTACGATTCTGGTATAATCTTGGGTGCAGGCTACTACCCTGAGCCCTAGCTACTGCTCAGTGGCAGCTAGTACTTTGTCAAAGGTGATTGGAGGGGTAGAGTCCGACGCCATGGGTGTCAGGATTGCCTACCAATCGAACCTTGACAAAGCACTAACGGGCACCCACTCTTAACAGCACCCAAAGTGCAACACACCTCACTGCGTGACAAACCACCGGATGGCAACTCCCAGAAATGCGCGGTCAGCGTAGGCCAAGCAGTCCTATAAGTGCGTTGCACTGGACCAAGACCCGATAGGGGTTGCCCTGCACTTGCCCTGCACTTGCCCTGCACTTGCCCTGCGGCAAGCACGGGCGGCAAGCACGGGCTGCCCGTATTCTCTGACCGGATATCGAGACAAGCATGCGTGAAGAATTGACCGCCTGGCTGCTGGAGGGTCCCCCCTGGGTCCAATACCGGACCCGGTTGGACCTGCTGGGCCAGGCGGAAGATGACCCGCCAGTAAGCGCGGCCCGCGAGACGATGCTGGCCCATCCTCAAATCCAGGACCTGGTGAGGGACGTCCAGGCGTGGCCGGGCTCCCTGCTGAAAAGCCACAAGCAGGCCGGGCACCCCATTCACAAGCTGACCTTCCTGGCTGACCTGGGGTTGCGGGCTGGTGACCCGGGCATGGATCGACTGGTCGACAGGATCATGGCCCACCAATCCCCTGAAGGTCCTTTCCAGGTGCTGGTCAACATCCACCCCCGCTACGGTGGCGCCGGGCAGGATCAGTGGGCGTGGATGCTGTGCGACGCGCCTCTGGTGATTTATGCGCTGATCAAGTTTGGCCTGGGCCAAGATGCTCGTGTGCGGGCTGCCCTTGATCACCTGGCCGGCTTGATTACACAGGACGGCTGGCCCTGTGTGGCTTCCTCGAATTTGGGCAGGTTCCGGGGACCGGGTCGAAAGACTGACCCGTGCCCGTACGCAAACCTGGTCATGTTGAAAGCCCTGGCTCAGTCCGCGCAGTGGCGCGATGCCCAGCCAGCTCGCACTGGCGCCGAGACGGTTCTGGACCTGTGGGACGAACGCAAAGAGCGTCGTCCGTACCTGTTCGCCATGGGCACCGACTTCGCCAAGCTCAAGGCGCCCATGGTTTGGTATGACATCTTGCACGTGCTGGATGTCCTGGCCCAGTTTCCCTGGCTCCAGGACGACTCCCGCCTGCGCCACATGGCACACATTGTAGAAGCCAAGGGCGATGAGCTGGGGCGGGTTATCCCGGACTCAGTCTGGATGGCGTGGCGAGACTGGGATTTTGGCCAGAAGCGCCGGCCCTCTGAATGGTTGACGCTGCTGGCTGGAAGAAGCGTGAATCGCCTCCTCCACTGATGCGCACCTATTTGGGCATACAGGAGAAGACTATTGGTTGGCAACGGACATAAGCCGCTCAACCCCTACATCGCCGGCAGCGCACTGGATGGCCCGGAAGCCTTCTTTGGGCGGGAGGACATCCTCAGTCTGGTACAGACCGAGTTGCGTTCGCCGCACCAGAACGCGGTGGTCCTCTTTGGTCAGCGGCGGATTGGCAAGACCTCAATTCTGCTGCAGCTGCGGCGGCGCCTGCCGGAGAGCGGCTTTGTTCCGGTATATCTGGACCTGATGGATCGCGCTCGCCAGCCGCTGGGTGAAGTGCTGGCCGAGCTGGCCGACAACGTCGCCTCGGAGTTGGGCCTGGAGCCACCAGAGCGGGATCGCTTTGACGACCACGGCAATTACTTCCGGGTTGGTTTCCTGCCGGCCGTCTACCGGGCTCTGAGCAGGGATGAGCCTGCCCGCCGGCTGGTCTTTCTTTTTGACGAGTTCGACGTGCTGGCCCTGGGAATCCGGGAGGAATTGCCGCCCACCGCTGCCACCGGCGCGTTCTTCCCCTACCTGCGCGAATTGATGGCCCGCGAGAAGCGCCTGGGCTTTGTGATCGTGGTCGGCCGCAAGACGGAGGACCTCTCCACCGACTTTCGAGCCGCCTTCCGCACCGCGCGCTATCAGAGGGTGTCGGTGCTCAAGGAGAACGAGGCCCGCTCGCTGATCTATCAGGCCGAGCAAGAAGGTCTACGCTACACCTCGCCGGCGGTAACTCGCATATTGGAATTCACGGCTGGCCACCCCTATTTCACGCAACTGGTCTGCTTTTTGCTCTTCAACCGGGCATGGAAAGACGATGTACAGGGCGTGCCGCAGGTGAGCAAGGCCGACGTGGACGCGGTGGTGCCCCAGGTATTGGAGGCAGGCAACAACGCCTTCGAGTGGGTGTGGGACGGCCTGCCCCCCGCCGAACGGATTGTCTTTTCTGCCATTGCCGAAGGCACTGCCCAGGGACAGACGCTCAGTGAGGATCAGATCGGCGAGATCCTGCAACAGCATGGCATCCGCATCCTCATCAGCGAGCTGCAACTGGCCCCCCGCACGTTGATGAACTGGGAGATGCTGCGCCGGGTAGACAGTGGCTACCGCTTCTTCATCGAGTTGATGCGTCTCTGGGTGGCCAAGAACAAGCCCCTGACCAGGGTGCGGGACGAGCTGGATCACGTCATCCCCCTGGCTGACCAACATTATCAGAGGGGACACACTTCCTATCGCCACAAGGACTTGCCCTCAGCGGTCACCCAGTTGCACCGGGCCGTGGCGGCCAACCCCAACCATTTCAAAGCCCACATGTTGTTGGGCATCTGTCTCAGGGAACAGGGTGATTTGCTCACGGCGCTGGATGAATTGGAATGGGCCTACGAATACGATCCCCAGGCCGCCCGCTACGAGTTGGTGCGCACCCTGATGCAGCACGGCGCATCGCTGGAAAAGGAAGGCGCTGAGGATGAAGCCCTGGCCACCTATGAACGGGTCCTGGAGGTTTCTCCCCGCGAGCGAGTGGCCCGAGAACGATGGGCTGCCGTTCACGAGGGGCGCGGCGACTTGGCTTTCGAGGCTGACGACTATCAGGCCGCCATAGCCGCTTACAAGCAAGCCGGCGTGCAAGAAAAAGTGCAGGACGCGGAAGCTCGCCAGCGGCAGCTGGAACTGGACAGCCTGGTCCAACGCGGCGAGGAGGCCACCCAAGCTCGTGACTGGAAAGCGGCGATCAGCATCTACGAGCGGATGGTCGCCCTGGACCCCGACGACGCGCGCTGGAAAGAGGCCCTGGAGCAGGCCCGTAAGCAACAGCGGCTCAAGCAGCGCTACACGGCAGGCCTGGGCGCGGTGGAACAGAAACAGTGGACTTTGGCCCGCCGGGCGCTGGCCGACGTGATATACGAGCAACCCGACTACAAAGAAGCCAGCCGCTACCTGCACCTGGCGGTGGCCGGTCAGGATGCGACTGATTTAGTGGATCAGAAGAAGACACTGGATGCCCAAGTGGCCGATTTGAGGGATCAGCTGGAACAGGAGAGAAAGACGTTGCAGACCGTGGCACGCCGCCTGCAGGAGGTCGCATCAGCGCCTTACAAGCTGCTCCCCCTCTGGGGGTG
This sequence comes from Anaerolineales bacterium, assembly GCA_020343875.1. GTDB lineage: Bacteria > Chloroflexota > Anaerolineae > 4572-78 > NAK82. The sequence continues at coordinate 4,687,319 of CP070811.1, forward strand.
GGCCGTGGTGGCCCTGCTGGCACTCATCCTGTTTGGGGGCGGCCTATTCTTGGGGTCGCTGCTTGGAGAAAGGCCACATCCATCCCCGGCCGTGATCATCAACTCACCCACCAGTGGCTTTATTGCAGAACAGGGCGCGCAGGTTGATGTGGTCACTACTGCCATCGATGATAATGGCGTGGTTCGAGTGGAGCTGCTGGTGGACGGTACCTCGTACACCGCAGATGAGACGCCTGACGGCGCCCCGTTATCCCCTTACTCCTTAACACAGCGCTGGACGGCCAGCGAAGCCGGCGAACACACTCTGAGCGTCAAAGCCTTTGACTCGGAGGGGAACGCCAGCCAGCTGGTCAGCATCGTCGTTCAAGTCGTCCAGCCGACGCCCGCACCCTAGCCATATGCTCAGGCAACGCCCCAGCCGCATACCGGCCCAGGTAGCGGGGGCCAGTTAAAGCGTGGCCCTGAACCTTTAAAGCCAATCGGGTAATATCAGCGAGGATGAACCTTAACCCCCTCTGAGGGGAGCATTCTCAGCCTTCAAGTCGAAGTTAGTTACCCACCCCCTACGGGGTACTTCGGGGAAAGCAGATGATCCTGTGGTGCTCAGCGAGGGCTTGCCTCCCTGGACTGCCGCCCCTGCTTGCCGCCCCTGCTTGCCGCCCGTGCTTGCCGCCCGTGCTTGCCGCAGGGCAAGTGCAGGGCAAGTGCAGGGCAAGTGCAGGGGCCGCTTTTCCCCCAAGGGGACTTGCCCAGCCCAGTGGGTGCTAACCTATGGGTGCTAACCTATTGTTGGCTCCTCACTTGCAGCCCGGTTTATTCCTCTTCAAATTCATCGATCTGTCTATTATGTAAACAAGGAGATCCGATCACCAACCCAGGGGGTGCTAACCCAAAGGAGGGCAATATGTCAGAATCCGCGCTCAACCCCTTTTACTACCCAGGCCCGGTGCCACCCGATCGTTTTGTCGGGCGGCAGGAGGAGATTCAAGCCGTCCTGTCCCGGATTGCTACTGGCCAGAACACGGGTGTCGTCGGCGCTCCCAACGTCGGCAAGAGCTCGCTCCTGAGATATCTGGCCGAGGATGAGGCGTGTCACGCCCGGCTGGGCCCCAAAGCCGCCCGGACCATCTTCGTCTTCCAGGACTGCCACCTGCTGCCTGGTAGCTTCACACCGGCTGGATTCTGGCAGCAAATCCTGGCCCATGTGTGGACCTCTTGCCCGGACCCTCAGGTGCGCCAGGTGGTGAATTGGGCAGGCAGTCGACACGAGTTCGGCAGCTATGCGCTGGAGCGCGTGTTCAAGGCGGTCACCAAGCGCGGCTGGTGGGTGGCCTTGCTGGTAGACGAATTCGACACCCTGCTACCCCACGCCGGCTTCAACACCGCCGAGTTCTTTGGCGCGCTACGCTCGCTGGCCACCCGCTTCAGCGGGCTGGCCCTGGTCACTGCGGCTCGCCTCTCGGTGGCCGACATGAACCGCCACAGCGAGGAGCTCAACCCCTTCGGCTCCCCCTTCTTCAACGGCTTCATTGAGGTTAACCTGCGGCCTTTCGACGACGACGATGTGGAGGACCTGCTGCAAAAGGCCCTGCAGGGGACGGGCGTGGCCTTCAGCGCTCGGGACCGGGACTTCTTGTATGCCATGGCCGGCGGCCATCCGTTTCTGCTCCAGGCCGCCGCCGCGGCGCTGTACAACGAGATCACCTCTCCGGAGGCGGATGCTGCCAACAAGAAGAACGGCAGAAGCCGCTACTACCGGGCCGCACTGAACTTCTACAAACAAACCGAAGATCACTTTGCCGATCTATGGCGTCATCTGGATGCCCGGGCGCGCACTGCCGCTACCATCCTCTGCCTGGGTGAGATACAGGGCCGGCTACCAGGCCAGCGTTTTGACACCAGCGAAATCGGCTCATTGGATCGCTACAGCGGGGAGCTGAGTCGCCTGGCCGAGCAAGGCTTGGTGGAGTTGTGGAAAAAAGGTGGCTGGCACGCCGATTGGAACAACTGGGTAGTCTGGCGGGGTGAACGCTGGCGGGTGACCAGCCGCCGCCTGGTGTGGTGGGTGAGCGACCAGGTGTTGGCCCGCGATGACGTGGACTGGGAGGAGTGGCTGGACGCCAAACAGTATCAGGGCCTGCTGACCGCCGAAGAGGTGAAAACCTTGCAGGAGTGGGCCAAGAAGATCCCCAAGGCTGCCCTCAGAACTGCCGCTGAGATCATCGGCCTGCTCTTGGGAGAACTGCTTGAGGCAGCCCTCTAGCACCTGTCCCATATGTCGCAGGTGCGGGCCTACTTCCCCAGCCCAGTGGGTGCTAACCTATGGGTGCTAACCTAGGGGAGCCCAGCCCGCTACACCGGCAGGCGGGGCAAATGGCGTCTGCGGCTAGAGAACTCACGGGCTCTATCCCTGCCACACAGGGTACCGGCCTTCAGACGGTTGGACGTCCTTCGCCGCCGGGGTAGACACTCGCCCTGCGCTGGGCGAACATTGAAAAAACACACAATTCAGATGGGGGGGCAATATGGTTGACCTGACAGAGTACGATTTGACTCGCTATAACCGACAAATGATGATACAAGGCTGGGCGGGAGAGGGTCAGGCCAGACTCAAAGCCTCCCGGGTGTTCATTGCAGGGGCCGGTGGCCTCGGCAGCCCGGTATCCATTTACCTGGCGGTAGCCGGGGTGGGGGAACTCAGGATAAGCGACGCAGACAGGCTGGAGCTCTCTAATCTCAATCGGCAGATACTCCATTCCGACCAGAGGGTGGGGGAGCTGAAGAGCGTGTCTGCAGAAAAGACTCTCAGGGCCTTGAACCCCCAGCTGAACGTGGTGGCATCCTCGGATTATATTGACGCAGACAGTATTGATAGGCTGGCCGGCCGGCCTGACATCATCGTGGACTGCCTGGACAACTTTGAGACCCGATATGTGCTGAATGCCTACTGCGTAGCGCATAAGATTCCCCTGGTGCATGGTGCCATATGGGGCATGACAGGCCAGGTGACCTTTGTGCATTCGCCCGAGACGCCCTGCCTGAAGTGCCTGATTCCCGAGTCGCCGCCCAAAGAACTCTTCCCGGTGGTCGGCGTGACGCCGGGCATCATCGGCTGCATTCAGGCCATGGAAGTCCTCAAACACCTGGTCGGTGTGGGTTCTACCCTGAAAGGCAGGCTGCTCCTATTCGACGGAGAAGAGATGCAGTTCCATTCTCTGACTCTGAGGCGAATGCCCTCCTGCCCCGTATGCGGGACAGGCGAGAGTTGATTGTGCCCCAGGCAATTTTCCTGGACGGAGCAACCCCATGCCAGACGAAAGATACGATTTGACCCAAGCGCCGCCTAACATGTCGCGCCTGCCCGAATACGAGCGCGACGAGGCCTGGATACGGGACTTCTTGCAGCGCGCCCCCATCGGGCACGTTGCCAGCCGCTGGGACGATCAGCCGTTCATCACCCCCAGCACCTTCTGGTATGACCAGCAAGGGCACCAGATCTTCTTCCATTCCAACCGGGTAGGTCGAGTGCGGGCCAACATCGAACGCCACCAGCGAGTCTGTTTTGAAGCCAGTGAGTGGGGGCGATTCCTGCCGTCCAACCTGGCCATGGAGTTTTCACTCCAATACGCCAGCGTGATTGTCTTTGGCACGGCTCGTATCATCCAAGATTCCCAGGAGAAACGGCGGGCGCTCTACGGGCTGATCGAGAAATACTTCCCCGGTATGCAGGCCGGGCAGGCGTATCGCCCCATCACGGACCAGGAGCTAAGGCACACCTCAGTGATCGCTATTTCGATTGAGAGCTGGAGCGGGAAGGAGAATTGGCCCGCCCAGGCCGAGCAGAGCGACGAATGGACCCCCTTGGCCCCAGCCAACGCGGGTGGATAAATCAAAACCCGCTGGGGGCGCCCAAGGCCGCCCAAAACTTTAAGGTCAATCTCCCAATTCCTCAATTGACACCGCCACATAAGTATGGTAAGATAAAGTCGGAAAGGGTTCCGAGGAATTGGACAAGAATTCGAGCGGAACGTAGCTGAAGATTATCTCCATTCAACAAGCGGGGAAGTCCTGACGCCAGGAAAAAACCGTGAGCTGGCCGAAAGGTGGCACCAACACCGGGAAACCAGCAATTGAGCTGGTCAGTCGCGAGACCAATCAGAAGTTGAACGAAGATGCTTCTGAGGACGCTCAAAAGTAAGTAAGCTACCGGAAACTCGACAACTTGAAAGGTTACTTGGGGCCCTTTCTACGTCTTTGGAAGAGGCTAGAAAGAGGTAGCCCTGGCATATGGTTGGGCCGGGGCTTTTTTTATCCCTCGGCCGCCTGGTCTGGGTCAAACACCACCAGGTACGGCAGATTCCGGTAGCGCTCTCGATAGTCGAGGCCGTATCCCACCACGTAAAAATCGGGGATGTCGAAGCCCACATAGGCCAGGTCTATGTCAATCAGGCGGCGGCGGGTCCGATTCAGGAAGGCGCACGCTTTCAGGCTCAAGGGCTCGTGCAGGCGCAGGGCACGCATAATAAAGTTGGTGGTAAGGCCGGTGTCAATGATGTCCTCGACGAAAAGGACGTGCCGACCGGCCACCGTCTCGTTGAGGTCTTTGGTCAGGCGGACGACCCCATGGGTCTCATCGGTGGGACCGTAGCGGGCGATGGCCAGGAAGTCGACTGCCACCGGTATGGCCATGGCCCGCAGCAAGTCAGCCATGAAGAATAGCACCCCTTTCAGGACTCCCACCACCACCAGATCCTGGCCGGCATAATCCTGGCTGATCTGAGCCCCCAACTCGGCCACGCGCCGCTGGATTTGTTCTTCGGTCAGGAATATGGGGCCAATGTCGCCCGGCCAAGACGAGGATACTATCGAGTCCATCGCGCTCTCCTGGCTAAAGCACTCAACCTGTTACTGCCCGATCAGCGAGTCACCCTCATCCAGCCCATACTTGAACATCATCTGCTTGAAGTCGGATCGATTCAAGAGCTTGATATTCACCTCCGGATACAGCTCCCGCAGACGGCGCAGCTTGCGATGTTTCTTGGTAATCAACCTCTGCTCCATGGTGGTCAGCTCAATGTACAGGTCTTGCTCAGGCAGATAGAAGTCGGGACTGAAAGCCTCGCTCACATTCCCCTCGTCGTCCCATCTCAGCTCAAAGGTTCTCGGCTCATACTCCCACGCCACCTGGTAGAAGTCGAGAATGCGGGCAAACGCCGCTTCGCTGGGGTGAGCAAACGCAACTTCGGCTTGAGTTTCGCCGTCCTCTGTCATAGGCCTGCTTCGTCCCGCCTGTGCGGGGCCTGGTCCCGCCTGTGCGGGGCTTGGTCCCGCCCGTGCGGGGCTTGGTCCCGCCTGTGCGGGGCTTGGTCCCGCCTGTGCGGGGCTTGGTCCCGCTTGTGCGGGGCTTGGTCCCGCTTGTGCGGGGCTTGGTCCCGCTTGTGCGGGGCTTGGTCCCGCCTGTGCGGGGCTTGGTCTAGGTTGACTTCAAGGCATCTGATGGTAGACCCACCCACGCCTGGAAGGCCTGGATGATCAGGTCCACCGCCTGGGATAGACTCAAGAAGCCGGTATTGAGGGTCAGGTGATATAAGGTCGGATCGTTCAGGCGGGCGGCGTGGCTTCGCCGCAAGTAGCGGGTGCGGGCTTTGTCACTGGCTTCCAGGCAGGCACACGCTGATTCCGCCGAGACCTGCCTCTCCTCCTGCAGTTGAGCCACCCGAGCTTCAAAGGGAGCCACCACCCGCACGTGCAGCACGTCAGGGCGACCACGCAGCACCATCTGGCTGCCCCGGCCGACGATGACCACGTCCCCCTGATCGGCCAAATCCCGGATAATACGTTTCACCTGGCTCTGGTAGGCCTGCCACTCCTTGGTTGATGGGCGCAAGCCCAGGAAGCCTAACTCGTCAATCTCAGCCAGCGCCACCTGCGGCACCCCAGCCGCCAGCGCAGCCTGGTTGATCAGGTCGCGACAGACCCGCCGCCAGCCCAGTCGCTGGGCCACCTGTAAGGCCAGTTCGTCCCCTCGACTGCCCATTTGTCGGGAAATGGTGATGGCGCCCATTCGTGCAGACCCCCAATCCCACAATTGCCATCCGGCTTCCGCTACTCGGCTGAAAAAATTATATCACATTTTCCTGCCGCAACCAAGACCTGTCCTGCCTGAGGTGTTCGAAGCAGAACTCATGGGTCTAAGGCGCCACCAGGAACGTCCTGCCGCCTTTCGCTGCCCGGCCAGTATGGCCACTGCACCTGGGGCGCGGCATAGGTTAGCACCCACTGGGCAGGTGGCCCACTCCCAGCCTCGCCCCTCCACAACCACCCGCCGCCCCCCTTGGCCCTAAGGCTCCGTCGCGATCACCTGCACCGCCCCCGTAGGAAAGCGCACGCACAGCTGAGTCTTACCGCTGCCATTGTCCTTCACGTAAAGACGACCTCGGTTGCTGCCCGGCGCCGAAGGATCGGCCGATAACTCCGTCAGCTCGAAATAGGTGGTGCCCATGACCATGCGATC
>CP070811.1:4693932-4701982 GCA_020343875.1 Anaerolineales bacterium
ACCGCCTCATAAACGCAGCATTCTATCCTTGTATCAGGCAGGGCTCAATAACGTGGCCTAGAGCCTGTCACGTATCTTGTGATGATCATAAAAAATGTATCTCAAATTATGTCCTATGTATCCAGATACATAGCCAATGTCACTGATTTCTGATATGCTAGTGCAAACCGCAGCCTGACACCTTGAGATTGGGGCTCGGTATGTTGTGAATATCTTTAGGGTCAGGCCAAATAGTAAAATGCTGTGGTGATAGCATCAGGGCTGAAAGGGAGGTTGTGATGAGTAATCTGCTTCTTGTTGTTGCGAAGGCCCGTGGCTTGTCCATCTTCGAATGTGAACCCGAAACAGATGCCTGGCAAGAGGATGGCGAGGCGCTGACGGGGCACCACTTCACAAGTGTGGCACGTGGGGATCGCTACCTTCTGGCCGGCACAACGGACGGTATCTTCCGCTCACCTGACCTGGGCCAGACGTGGCGGGAGGCGAATGCCGGCTTGACACACCGCCTTATTCGTTGGCTGGCATGTCATCCGGACCATCCAGAGCTCGCCTTGGCCGGCACCGAGCCGGCCGCCATCTTCGTCTCTCGCGACGGAGGTGAAACTTGGCAGGAGTGTCCGCAGGTAGTGGGTTTGCGCGAGCGATACGGGTGGTATCTGCCTTATTCCCCCCAGGCCGGCTGTGTGCGTGGCTTCGCGTTTGGGGACATACGCGCCTACGCAGCCGTTGAAGTGGGTGGTTTGCTGCACTCCGATGATCGGGGCGGGTCCTGGCATCTGGTGCGAGGCAGCAGTGGAGATCCCCACGCGCCCATTCCGGAGGGCTTCATTCATCCTGACGTTCATTCGGTTGTCATTCATCCCACTTCGCCAGACCAAGTCTTTGCTCCGACCGGAGGTGGCCTATACTATTCCAGTGATGCCGGAACTACTTGGGAGTTGCTATATCGGTGCTACTGTCGAGCGGTATGGATCGATCCCGTCATGCCCGGCCATCTGATTTTGGGTCCGGCTGACTCCGTAGACTACAACGGCCGAATTGAGGAAAGCGTGGACGGAGGAAAAACATGGCGGCCAATTATGACCGGCTTGCAGGCACTTTGGCCGGAGCATATGGTTGAGCGCTTCGTCCAAGTTGAGGATAAACTGTTGGCTGTGCTGTCCAACGGCCAACTGCTGGCGGCATCTCTGGAAACACTGGCCTGGCGACCTCTCATGCCCACAGCCCAGGGGATTAATGCCGTGACCTACGTATCCGGGTGATTTCGAAGAGATCGATTGTGGGTGTCTTTGTCGCTGTCAGTCGCCGAAATTCTGGGCCAAAAAAGCTAGCGTCTGTTGCCACGCGTCGCCGGCCGCACCCGGCTGGTCGTAGTTGTCCTCGTTCAAAAACGCATGCCCCACGCCCGGATAGATGGCGATCTCATTCTCGATGTTCAAACTGTTGAGCGCGGCCTCAAATTCCAACACATCCTGGGTCGGAATGGATCGATCTTCCTCGCCAAAAATGCCCAACACTGGCTGCGCATCTACCAATGGGCGCAACAGGTCGGGCTCAGTAACCAGCGCGCCGTAATAGATGATGGTCAAAGCGATATTCTCGGATTGGCGCATCCCCAATTGCAGTGAATGACCGCCGCCAAAACAGAATCCCATCGAGGCCACCCGCCGGCCATCTACATCATCGCGGGACCTCAGCCACGTCAACGCGCTATCCACATCGACATACACCTGCTCCGTTGGCGTCCCCAAACGCAGCCAGAGCGCATAGGGAATGGTCTGTGCCAATTTGCCCCGATAGACGTCAGGCGCAAACACCACATATCCCTCACCCGCCAACGCATCCGCCAGGACCGTGATGCCATGATTGAGCCCCCACCATTCATGAATGAGCAACACCGCGGGATGCGGGCCGGGGGTATCAGGCGTTGAGAGGTAGCCAGTCAACGTCTGCCCATCGGCTGTGGTGTATTCGATGTTGATATTGTCAACTGTCCGCTCCCCGCTCTGACTGTCGTACAAGCCAATCCCCAGCAATATCAGTACCAACACGCCAAGCAGGGCAACTGCGCCCAACGCAATCCTTCCAAGCCACCTGAGTATCGTTTTCATTGCCACGCTCCCTTTTACCCTCTCACTGGACGAACTACCCACCGAGAATGACTACTTGTCTATTTACCCTTAGGTATCAAGACCGCGTCAACACCATGGATTACACCGTTGGAACCTTCGATGTCTGGGATGATGATCTGAGACTCATTCACCTTCACTTTATCGCCCTCAACGGTAACTGCCACTCTCTCGCCTTGGAGCGTACCAGCTTCGTCGAGTATAACCCCATCGGCCGCCAAAACCTTACCCGGAATAACGTGGTACAGCAGCAAGTCGGTAAGAGCAACCTTGTCTTCCAGCAACGCGTCTAATGTTCCCTCGGGTAGGGCTTCAAACGCTTCGTCGGTGGGGGCGAAGACGGTGAAGGGACCCTCGCCCTGAAGGGTATCGACCAGGTCAGCAGCTGCCAAAGCTGCCACAAACGATTCAAAGCGATCGTCTGCCACGGCAATGTCGACAATGGTCGGCTCCATCGCCATTATATCAGCAATCATCACCGTGTCGGTGATCTTCACCCCGTCTATGGCTAGCGGTTGGTGGTTGTTCGCATATAAACCTACGGTGATCATCTCTGCATCCTCTGGGAGTGATTCGAGGTGATACCACTCCCCGTAAATGCGGGCTATCTTTACACCATCAATGTATAGGTGCGCATGCCCTTCGCCAGCCGCCGGCTCCCTGCCGACATGGTGCGGAGCGAAGGTGAAGTTCAACGTCTGAACGCGTACATTGTAGCCGCCATCATCCAGTGGAATCACCTGCAAATCCACAAAAGGTGCCGGGCCTGCACTCGCTTCCAACAGATCGCTGTGGTCGTGCATCGTCCCGTCGGCGTGCGTATGAGCGTCGGCAGCAATCACCGTGTCACGATATGGGTTCTCTCCGGCAACTAGCGGTGTCCAGTAGGCGTCCATTGATGCCATGCATTCCTGGTCTCCACCAAATATCTCTTCTGAACCAATGACAAATGAATAGCGACCTAATTGTTGCTCAGGGTGCCAGAGAACAACCGTATAGGCAGCATCCTCCGGGGCTTTGAAGAAGTAATTCTCCCAGTTCCAGTAATAGCGTTTGCCAAATGGTTCATACCAGTACTCCGGTTCGTCACCCAGCGGTACAAGCATCCCGCCTTGGCCCTTCGGCACAGTCACACGCTCTGGGAGCGCCGACAGCATGTCTGTGTCCAGGCCGGGTCCGAAGACTGCCATAGCCGGGGCGAAGTTCTCCTGCCCGTCGATCGCCGGGATGCTCAGGCTCAACAGTACCTCCTGACCACCAGATGCCTCGAAGGTGAAGTAATCGACGTCTGGCTCTGGATACAGGTTTCCGAAGTAGGCGTAGGAGATGGTAGCGTCCGGTACCTGCCACGGATCGCTCGCTGTCAGGTCAGCATTTTCGCAGTACGGTTGGTGTGCCAGGGCTACGCTCGGCGTCGGATTCACCAGGACCAGTAATCCACTAATCATTAAGAATAGACTCCGTAGTTTCATCGAATTTCACTCCTCTGGCTAGGTATCCAACTTACAGTATTCTTATACTCTCTCTCAATGTGTATTCTTGACCAACCCAACGCATTTACGGGTCTTTTACTTTCTTCGAAACCCATCTGCCTCTGTAAGGCCACGCTTTCTTGCGGATTTCCGATAAACATTCAGTAATTGGCGTCCATTAACTGGATATGACCACTTTTTGCAAATATATTGTCTATAATATGCAAACATAGTATCAGATAACTTTGGAAAGGTCAAGCGGCTGGACCTTAAAGAAACTCTGACAGGCGTGCATAGGCTGGGGCTACAACTTCGATATCTTCCGTTTCGATGACTGTGCGTCGGGGTCGCCCGGCAAAATTGCTGAACATTGGTCAGCATCGCGGCCCATCGCGGAAGAGGCGGATAACCCGCATCCCCATTTCTAGTATTGTTCCTACCAGGGGCGGACAGTGCTGTTCGCCCCTACTTATCCTGCAAAATAACGGGCCAGAATTATTGTGCTTGAAGATACTTTGCTGGCGTGGTATACTTGATTTGGCACTGAGGCAAAAGGCAACACCCAAGTGGCCCTGGCTATTGATGATTTGGGATCTGTCGATCCCTATGACAACCGGCATCAGCCTTAACCTGACCGGCTGTTTGCGGTTAGAAAGGAGCCATGTCGATGACCAATGGTTTTGAGTCAGCTACCTTGATCGACCTGAATCGGGCCGATGAGAAGACCCTGGCGACCTTGCCCGGTATCGGCCCCAAGCTGGCAACGCGAATTGTTCGTTTTCGGGACGAAGTTCATCCCTTTGAGGAACCGATAGAAGTCACGGCTGTGCCAGGCATTTCCGAAAGCATGTACCACCGGTTCGCCGACCGAGTCCGCGTGTCACTTCCCGACGAAGCGGCTGTTTTAGGCGCTGAGGAAGTCCTCGTATCTGTGGAAGGCACCGAAGTGACGGAAATGGAGATGGATATGCGTGCCCAGGAGCCCGCAGAGCCGCTCAGCGCACACAGCAGCGAACTGAAAGAGGAGCCGGCAGTGGAGCCTGTCGCCCCGCCTGAGCCAGAGCTCATCTCCGCACCGCCAGGTGCGTCTAGGACTGAAGCGAAGGAGACGGGCCAGCCAGTAAGCCCACCGCCAGCACCCGGCCCTCGACCTGCCTTCTCTGGCTGTCTGCGCCAGCTGCTGCTGACTCTGGTAGGCATGCTAGGCGGTGCGCTGCTGGCGTTGCTCGTGTTGCAGAGTATCAACCGCACCCTGGACCTGGCCACCCACCCCCGCCTGCTGCAACTGGGAGACCAGGTGTCAGCTTTGGAGGGTCAGGACCAGGTGTTGAATGATGAGATTGGAGAGCTGCGAAATCGCCTTAATCAAGTTGAGGCCTTGAGCGGTCGCCTGCAAAGCGCCGAGGCCGACCTCCGCACGCTGGAACAATCACTGGCCACGCTGGAAGCGCAGGTGGCAAACCTGGAAGGGGATGTGTCACAAACTCAGGAGGCGGTGGAGCAGGTTCGGGCGGCCGCGGTTCGTTTTGACACCTTCTTGTCCGGGCTCAGGGAGTTACTGCTGACTACGCAAGGCGCTCCTGTTCCCACGACACCAGCGGCTGCCACGGCTACACCTTCCCCCACACTGGAAACGGCCGACACCGCCGAGGCAACGCCCACAGCCACGCGTACGCCTAGAGCGACGCGCACGCCAACGCCCAGGCCGTGATCAGCGCGCCTCATTTGTGAAGTTCTATGAGTTGAAGCGAGGTGAACAAATGAGTCAACAAACGACCACGACGCCCTCTTTCAGGCAAGGTTTAGGACGCTTTCTGGGAGGCTGCTTGCGCTTGGTGGTGTTTGGCCTTTTGGTAGCTGCCCTCACGGCACTCATCTACTATGCCACGCCCTATGTCTATCGTTATTTGGTAATCCCGGTGCAAAACAATCGGCTGGCCATCGAGCAACTGCGGAACAGCCAGTCAGGGTTTCAAGATGACTTGGAGGCTCGGCTTGCCGATCAAAGCCAGCGCATAGCACAACTGGAAGCTGACCTGGCTGCCAACCGCGAGGCCCGCAGCGAGCTGGAGAATATGCTCGCTCAAAACGAGGAGATGCTATCGACTCAGAGTGCAACCCAGGTCGAGTTGAAAGCAGATCTTGAAGCTCAGGGCCAGGCCCTGGCCAACTTGGAGCGGGACTTGGACACCCTGGACGCCGCTATAGCCGAAGTAGAGCAATCCATAGCCGTACCTGAAGCCGAAATCGCCACGCTGCAGCGCCGGACGTCCCTGGTGGAAATGCAGCAAGCCACGCTGAAGGCCCGCCTGCACTTATCAGACAATGACGCCGGACAGGCGCTACTTGCCCTGGAGGACGCTCGACAGCCCCTGCGACGACTGAGGTCTGTGGTTCCGTCTGGAGAGCGGGCGGCGTTGGCTGAGATTGAGGAGCAGCTAGATACGGTCACTACAGCCATCCAGGAGCAACCCTTCACTGCTGTCCAAGAACTGGAGATTATGTGGCAGTTGCTGCAGGAGTTTTCCAGACAATAGCAGCTACAGCAAACAGCTTGTGAGCCTGAATCAGTCAGATCGTCTTTCAGCCCGTGTCTCGGCCATCACTCCTTCCTGGCACCGCAGACACATAAATGGGCTGGTTCACCCAGGGACGCCGCCGCTGGGTCGGGGTTATCAACACATCACTCGCTCTCCCCTGCTATCAGCCAGGCAATTATCTGGCGCAAGGCCTCGTAGGCGTCCAGGCGAGCCTGAACCGTTCCGGCGGCTTCGGCCCGTTGCACGTGTTGCTCCATCTGTTGCAACACAATCGGGGTCATGGCTATCAGAGCGTCGGCCCCGGAAGTGGCATATTTGACCAGCACGTAGCGGATCAGACACGGCACGGGAATGCCCGTCGCCCGGCTTAGGTTTTCAAGCGTTGGCAACGGGTCCATAACACTGTGTATGGCGACCTCGGCCTTGAAGTTGGCATGGGGGTCATCCTCATCCCAGGTATCACGATACGGATAGAATTCCATTGGCTCAGTGCCCCCTCACAGGATGATGGTCCTAAAGCCCAGCGATTATACTGCACAGCGGTTAGCAGATCAAGCAGCCACGCGTGCGGTGCCATACCCTGCTGAAACATGGGGCACAGGAGCTTTGTATCAGGTGCAATCGACTCCGACGAACCCAGCCCAAGCAGCCATGGTGGACACTCCGGAGCAGCAGGACCTGATCGAAGGTCGGAGACCGGACTCTCACCAGAATTGGCACTGGACTGGAGTAGACAAACCGGCGCGCTGCAGCCCGGAGCCAGGTGTAAAGCGTCACGCTACGTCACCAGCCCCAACGGCCGTGACTACTTGAAGAAGGAGCGCTAGATGACCCAGCAGGTAAGTGTCAAACCGCGGACCAGGCTGTTCTTCTTGGATAATCTCAGGATCTATCTGACGATCCTGGTCATCCTTCACCACGACGCGCTGGCCTATGGTGGGGCAGGGAGCTGGGGTATTATGGACCCCGGTGTCGACGAAATCAGCCCCATTATTTTTACGATCTTCAATGCCGTCAATCAGTCCTATTTCATGTCCGCCTTCTTTCTTCTGGCCGGGTACTTCACACCTCGATCGCTGGAGAGAAAGGGGGCCGGGACGTTCTTGGTGGACCGGCTGATCCGATTGGGCATTCCTTTACTCGTCTATACAACGCTAATCGTCAATATCAATCAATTCATCTTAGGCAAATTCGCCTATGGCGTTCCGTTCCACGTCAGCCTCGGTTACGAAGCAGGACATCTTTGGTTCCTCCAGGCGCTTCTGATCTTGGCCCTGGTCTATGTGGTTTACAAGGCGATTGCCGGCCGAAACGGGGAGAACAGTCCATTTCAGGTTTACCGCGACAGGTTTCCCCCAGATGTGGCCTTACTTCTCAGTATCGTAGTTCTGGGCGCGGTCAGTTACGCCGTGCGATTAAGGTTCCCGGTGGGTGTCTGGTTTCTAGAGGTCCAGCCAGGGCACTTCGCCCACTACGTGTTCTCCTTCTTTGTGGGTATTCTGGCATACCGGGGGGATTGGTTCGGGCGACTGCCGCGGGCACAAGCTCGCCGCTGGGGGTTTGCAGCCATATTCATATTCCTGTTGTTCTTCGTCATAAGCGTCTTGGGAGGCGTTCTAGAGGGTGATGAGAACTTAGCGAAGTTCTTGGGCGGACCCCACTGGCAATCCGTTGCCTACAGTATATGGGAATCTGCTATGCTAGTAGCAGTCGTAGTCTTTCTGCTCTACTTCTTCAGGGAAAGGCTGAGCAAGGCCGGCCCCCTGGCGCGATCCATGGCGGCAAACGTCTATACGGCCTACATTATTCATCAAACCATCCTGTTGCTTTTGCATTCGCTTGGGCTAAAGATAGATATCCCAACCGCCCTCAAGTTCGTGATCGTAGGTCTGATTGCCGTTCCCCTTTG
>CP070811.1:4702082-4707527 GCA_020343875.1 Anaerolineales bacterium
ACGCGATTGAAGGCGGAGGACAACTCATTATCCCACTTCTCTGCGACCTTCGACATAGCCGCATCAAAGCCCAGGCCCGCCTCGACACAGATGGTGAGCAAATCCAGCGCATCGGGCAACGCCTTAATTACCTCATCCTGGCGACGCCGAATCTTGCTGCCAAGCCATAGGGCCGGCAACAAATAGCCCAAAGCCAAGCCCACAAGAAGGCCAATGATGCGGTTGGTCATGGGCTGACCCGCCACACTCATCAGCAAAAAAGCGAACACGGCCAACAACACTGAGGCCACGGCTCGGAAGCCAAAGAACTCGGTAGGTCCCCAGTTGTTGGGGCGCCCGGCCAGTTCTAGCTTATGGCGGGCGTTTTCGAGAGCGTAGGCTGGCGCAAAGCGGGTGACGACACTAGCTGCGCCCATGAGAATGGGCTTGGCCACGCGCTCCGAAAAAGGCTGCGAAAGCTCAATCTCTTCCAAAGTGATAGGGGTCGCGCGGGAGGCAAATTCTTCCAGGCGGATGGACACCTCATCGGCCGCCTCATCGGATCTTAATCCGACAAAGATCAGGCTCACCATACCGACTCCCATCACCGCCGCCGCGGCGATCAAAATCAGCGTCAGTGACATCTTTTCACCCTCCTCTCAACCCTTGCCCAGGCCCAATTCAACCTGCGGGTTCTACACCTCGATATTCACGATCTTACGGATGGCAATATACCCAATCGTCGTCGAAATGGTGCCAGTGGCAATCATGGCCCAGCCACACGGCACCTCGAACATGCGTCCTATATACTCAGGGTTCATCGCGTATAGGATTAGACCCAGCCCTACGGGCAGAAAAGAGATCACATAGCCTGAAATCATCCCCTGCGCGGTAAGGACCTTGATCTCCCCCTTGATGCGAATACGTTCTCGGATGGTATGGCTGATCGTCTCCAGGATCTCAGCCAGGTTACCACCCACTTCATGTTGTACGTTGACGGCAGTGATCATCAAATCCAGGTCGTCGGAGGGGATGCGGCGCAGCATATTGTTCATCGCCCGTTCATTCGATAGGCCCAGCCCAATCTCACGCACCACCCGCTGAAATTCCTCAGACATAGGCGGCGGCATCTCCTTGGCTACTGCATCCATGGCCTGCAGCAGGCTGTATCCAGAGCGCAAACCATTGGCCAGCAGGTTGATGGCATCCCCAAGCTGACCGTTGAATTCCTTCAGCCGCTTGCCCTGGCGATATTTCACATAAAAACGTGGCAAGAAGAACCCCAACACCAGGCCGCCAAAGGTCATGATCAAATTGCGGTGCATGATGACATAGGCCACAAGGCCGGTGCCCAAAATACTGGTCACGGTCAGGATCATGTATTCGCCAGGGGTTAGCTTGAGGTTGGCGCGCGCCAGTTCGGTGCTGAGTCTTCGCGCAAAGCCCCTCTCGGCTACTGCCTCGTCAATGCTCTCGAGGAATACAGAAGAAGCCCGCTCGGCCTTTTCCTTGGGCCTGTCTTCCACCTCCCTGGATACGAATTGGTCCAGGCGCTCCTCGATGGCACTGTCGGGGCCTCCCAGCATCCGCGCGATTACGAAGAATATCCCCATAATCACACCAAAGGCTAAGATGGCGATACCTATCACAAGGATGGGACTCATATCCTCACCTCCTCGAATTCTCAACAATTGCCGGAGCCCCTGTTCCCGTCATGGAACAGACTCCTCAGAGAGGAAAAGTCGCCTGCTTGCCCGACCTCCTATCGATCCAATACTCAGAAGCCCCTGGGGCCGACGCCAAAAATGCCCGCTGGCAGGTGGATGTTGGCCGCTTCGAGCCGATCAACGAACTTGGGGCGAATCCCAGTCGGCTTCAAGCGCCCAATAACTCGTCCCCCTTCGAACCCCTGCTGTTCAAACGCAAAGATGTCGGACATCACGATCACGTCACCTTCCATGCCCTGCACTTCGGTGATGTTGACGACTTTGCGGCTTCCGTCGCGCATACGTTCTTCTTGGACGATCAAGTCTACCGCAGATGCGATCTGTTCGCGAATGGCACGCACTGGCAAGTCCATGCCAGCCATCAGGCACATCGTCTCTAGACGCGACAGGGTATCGCGTGGGGAGTTGGCGTGGGCGGTGGTCAGGCTGCCATCATGACCGGTGTTCATGGCCTGGAGCATGTCGAGAGCCTCACCGCCACGGCACTCGCCCACCACGATGCGGTCGGGGCGCATACGCAAGCAGTTGATCACCAAGTCACGAATGGTGACTTCACCCTTGCCTTCGATATTGGGAGGGCGTGACTCGAGGGTGACGACGTGTTCCTGCCGGAGTTGCAGCTCGGCTGCGTTTTCCACGGTAATGATCCGCTCATCGTCAGGGATGAAGCCGGACAAGATATTGAGCAAGGTCGTCTTACCAGAACCAGTGCCGCCCGAGACGACCACATTCAGCCGGGCAATGACACATGCCTTGAGAAACTCTACCGACTCCGGGGTAATGGATCCAAAGCGGATCAGGTCGTCTATGGTTAGGGGAGTTTTGGAGAACTTTCGAATGGTAAGAGTTGGACCGTTGAGAGCCAGGGGAGGGATGATAGCGTTGACGCGCGAGCCATCTGGCAAACGGGCATCTACGTAGGGCGAAGACTCGTCAATTCGCCGTCCCAACGGAGACACGATGCGATCGATAATACGCATCAGGTGATCGTCACTTTCGAAGGTGAGGCTGACTTTTTCAATCTTGCCCTTGCGTTCGATAAAGATTTTTTGGCCCCCATTGACCATGATTTCAGTCACCGACTCGTCAGCCAGCAGTGGCTCCAGGGGGCCAAAGCCCAGTATTTCAGCCACGATTTGCTCAAAAAGACGCTGTCGCTCCTGACGGGTCAGAATGGTACCTTCCTGGCTCAGGATCTGGTCATACATGTCTTCGATGGTACGGCGTACTTCGTCGGTTTGGGAGATATCCATCTGCGGGTCCAACTCGGCGATCAGCTTATCCTGGATCCGCTCCTTGAGCTCAAAGAAGGTATCTCGCTCACGCGTGGCCGGTGCCCGTCGCACACGAAGTTCCTCTAACCGGGAAGATGGTTCACCAACTTGTTGTCCTTGTTCAATACGCTTCAAAAGTGACATCGCTCAATCTCCTGACTAGTTATGCGCTATCTAAACAGGCGGCTTGATACCGCTTTACTCAGCTCTTCTCCAGCCTCGGCCTTTTCGGTCAGAGTGCTGATCACGTGGCGTCCCAGGGCCATCATCGCTTGCGCCAGCGGAGTGCTTGGTGCAGACATCATATAAGGCACGCCCTGGTTGGCGGCTGCCGTGGTAGTCTGCTGATCCAGGGGCAGCTGGGCAGCCACCGGGTGTTTGATGCTGGCCTCGATGTCGTCGGCGCGAATATTGGCGTGGCGGCCAGACTTGTTCAGGATAAGAATGGTCTTACCGGAGGGATACTCCAGAGCTTCCGTAACCTCAAAAAAGAGCTTGGCGTTCTTGATGGCCGGGATGTCGGGGGTGGCAATCAGGATGACGCGTTCGGCCATATCCAGGACCGTGAGAGTAGTATCGGCCAGAGTGCTGGCGGTATCTACGACAATGTAGTCGTACAGGTGGCGTAGCTTGTCCAGGATTGTGCTCAAGATGCCAGGTGCCACCAAGTCGGCCATCTCAGGGCGGGGTGGCGCCAGCAAAGCCTTAATCCCAGATTCGTGGGCCAGCATCACATGGTTAAGCAAATCGTGGTCCAACTCGTCAATGTGCGGAGCCAAGTCAGCCAGCGTCCGGCTGGCCTGTATATTCAGTAACACGGCCACGTCGCCAAATTGCAGGCTGCCGTCCACCAGGGCAACCTGGCCTGCGCCCCTACGATGCAAGGCAATGGCCAAATTGATGGCCACCGTGCTACAACCGACGCCGCCTTTGGGGCTGAACACCGCAATGACTTTCCCCAACTCTTCTGAGGCGCGCTCTGCTTCAACCACAGCTGCAGGCGGCGGCGCCTGTGGCATTTCCCGGCGCAAGCCGTACACGCGGCGAATGCTGCTGACCAGCTCGTCACTGGAGAAGGGCTTGATGAGGAACTCACGGGCACCAGCCAGCATCGAGCGTCGCAAGTAGTCAGCCTCTCCCTGCACCGACATCATAACGATTTGGGTGAAAGGCACCTGCTGGGTGATGGCCTCACTGGCGGTGATGCCATCAATGCCCGGCATATTGATATCCATCAACACGATGTCTGGCTTCAGTTCGCCAGCCATGGTGATGCCTTCCTCGCCGCTGGTAGCAGCCCCCACTACTTCAATATCCGACTCAAAAAAGAGCAACTTGCGCAAGTTCTCGCGCGTCTCAGGGATATCATCTACAATGAGAACGCGAATTTTCCTTTGTTCCCCACTCGGCTGACTCGATTGTGCCATTGAGAATCTGCCTACTCCCTAAACAGACTGTACTGCGAACCAGGCTCTATCCAGACAGATGGACCTTGCGCCCCCAGGTACTTACCTCAGGTGTCTCCCCACGAAGCGAAGACCGTCATCTTGGTAGCCCAGAAAAAGTGTTGTTGTCCAATATCACCTATAATAGTACATCAACTACTGCGCGCCTGCCTCCGGCGCAGCGGTCTCCCCAGGCGTAACGCCGCCTGCTGTGAAGGCCTCGCGGGCGAAGCCGTATTCCAACTCAGGCGGCACCCTGATGTTGAAGCGGGTCAAAACGTATTCCAGGGTAACTGCTTCCGGCCCATAGCGCGCTACTTCAGAGCCGGGGGCACGCAAAGCCAGCTCCATGTACATCTCCGATTGTCTGGCCCAGAGCAAGACCAGCGCGTCTTGCGGCTCCACAGCCAAAGTCACAATATCGGGCGGAGGCGGCGGCGGGGGCGGCTGGCCCTCCTCAGTGGGAGGTGGCTGGTCTGCTGGAAGATCAATCCAGGGGCCCACCCGCAACACCTTGGCCGCCGGCACGGTCAGCTGAGCCACCCGCCGTGGCCGCTGAGGCTCCCGGGGGTAGATAATCGCGCCCGGTATCTCGGGGGGCAGCCCTTGAGGGATCTCAAAGCGCCCTTCGTCGGTCGGTTCCGTAAACCCATAGGTCAACAAACTTCCATCCTCGCCAACTGGCTGGGGAAAGAGGAAGGAGATGAGGTTAGGGAGTTTGGACTGGAACTCCTGGTCCATATCGATAAAAGAAGCCACGATGAGCACGTCCACGTAATCCCCAGGCTGGATAGCGTAGGCCACGCTGGACTGCTTGCTGATGGGGAAGGCCACCGCAACGCGGCCATCGGGGATAAGCAGGGCCGCCTGGCCGGCCGCACCCATCTCGGCCAGCATGCCGCGCAAAATAGGTTGTCCCTGCACGATGTCAACCGCGGCCACGCGGCCAATGGTCTCCGATTCGTCGCCGATGACATTTGGGGGTACATTGCTGGTCGGCCAGTCGCGCAGCCCCAAGGT
>CP070811.1:4707627-4710227 GCA_020343875.1 Anaerolineales bacterium
CCCCTTCTTCCCCGTCGCGATGCGCACCACCGTCGTCGCCCGCCACACCTGGCTGGACCGCACCCCTGCGCGCTTTGGCGGTGAGCAGTGGTACAACTGGTCCATCGACCAGCAGGCCCAACGCGCCGCTCAGTAGTAGCCAGACCTGTACATCCGGCACCCGCCGACTCTCTACCAGACGTTCGCCCCATACCACATTTGTCATAGATGCCATACAATCAACACGTAGAAGAACTACCCAAAACGTGTTCCCTTTTCCGCATAACCAATCCGTGTCTTGTCCAATTACAGAACCGTGTTTAGCATACTCCTCCCAAGAGATCGCCATCCCCTTGCTTTAGGTCCAAGACTAACATTTCCCGTATCCCCAATACAACATTTTGCGTATATGAAATAGGCATTTTTCCGATTACAACAGGCGTGTTTGCGAGTACAATAATGACAGGGTGGCGGATAGATAGGGAACTAGCGGAGATCACCATTTCGGACATTGGTTTCGATGGTGTGCTCCACCTTTTTTTCCACACTAGCGAAAGGATGATACGATGATAGACCGCGCAATGTGGCAAATAAACCAAGAGCATCATAAAGAGCTGATAGAAGTTACACGGGCGCAGCAACTGCTTAAACAGCCCAAAGCTAAGAGAGGCCTGTTCAAGGAGTCCCTCCTTGTGAATGTGAGCGATCAGTTGGCTTCCTTCCGCCTGCGGTTGAAGGCCAGGCACGGGTCAATACCACAATAGACTGGTTTTTTCGGTCAAGGTTTACCCAAGGAGGCTACCAATCCTGGATGCAGCCCTCTTTACCGACATCCCTGAGCGGGGTGAAAGGTAGAGGTGCTGTGACCAGCCACACTTGTTATAACGCCTGAGTCACAAGGATGCCTCTATGCCCACAGAAAGGCTAATACAAGTTGTTCTTGCTCTGATGGCTGGCATCATGCTGTTGAGCGGTTGTCGGGGTAAGGCCCAGGAGTCGGTGACCTTATCCAGCTGGGACAAGTTCGACCTCCCCACCCTGGACCCACAAGTCGCTTTCGACATCACCTCCATCGATGCCATCGAGAGCCTGTTCCTCCATCTGACCAATTACGACCTGGAAACCACTCAGATCGTCCCCGAGGCTGCCACCGGGTGGCACGTCAGTGACGATGGCCTGATTTACACCTTTTCCATTCGCACCGACATCCCCTGGGTCAAGCACGACCCGGATACCGGCAAGACCACCCAGGAGTTGGACGCCCAGGGTCAGCCCCGTTTCCTCTCCGCTCACGACTTTGTCTATGGCATCAAGCGCGCCTGCGATCCCCACACCGGTGCCTACTATAGCACCGTCATCGCCCCGCTGCTCAAAGGCTGCTCCGACGTCCTCTTTGCCGACGACCCTGATCGGATCCCTCCTCAGCTGTGGGACGCCATTGGCGTGCACGCCTCTGCCCACGATACCCTCGTCATCGAGCTTGAGTTCCCTGCCAGCTACTTCCTGTCCATGACGCCCATGTGGACCCTGGCTGCCGTGCCCCATTGGGCGATCGAAGCCCACGGCAAAGCGTGGATCGAGCCCGATCACATCGTCACCAATGGCCGCTTTGTGCTACACGAATGGAAACAGGACATTAGCCGCACCTTCCTGCGCAACCCTCTCCTGCCTCAGGATCTGTACGGCACTGGCAACATCGAACGGTTCACGATCACCGTCGTCCCCGATTATGAGTCTGGCTACTCCCTGTGGCTGGAGGATCAGGTGGACTATTCCTACATCCCTCCCGACCAGGTGCAAGCCCATCTGGAGCAGTTCCCTGACGAAACCGACCTGATCCCAGACCTGGCCGTGACCTACATTAGCTTCCGTATGACCAAGCCTCCCTTCGACGATCCCCGCGTGCGCCGCGCCTTCAGCGCTGCCTTTGACCGCGAGACCTATGTCGCCGAGGTGCTGCAGGGCCAGGGTCTGCCCATGATCCACTTTGCCCCCCCGGGCATCTTTGGCGCCCCCCCCATCGATCAGGTGGGGCTTGGCTTTGACCCCGATTTCGCTCGCCAGCAACTGGCCGAGGCCGGTTATCCTGCCTGCCAGGGCCTGCCACCTGTGACCCTGGCAGGCTATAGTGAGAACAAGGAATTGCTGGCCAAGTTTGCTCGAGCGCAGTGGATCGAGCACCTGGGCTGCAGCCCCAACCGCGTCCTGACCAAGGAGATGGCATTCGGTGATCTCCTGGGCGCTACCGAGCCGGACGCACCAGATGACCGGGCTCCCCATATGTGGCCACTGGGTTGGGCTTCCGATTATGCCGACGAAAACAACTGGGTGGGCGATGTGCTCTGGTGCAAGCAGGTCAGCCGCGAAAAGCGCACCTGCAACGAGACCGACGACCTCATCGTCCAGGCACGCCAGGAGCCCGATCCCCAGCGTCGCATCGAGCTGTATCGCCAGATCGAAGAGATGTTCTTTGGCCCGCAAGGGGAGATCCCCTTCTTCCCCGTCGCGATGCGCACCACCGTCGTCGCCCGCCACACCTGGCTGGACCGCACCCCTGCGCGCTTTGGCGGTGAGCAGTGGTACAACTGGTCCATCGACCAGCAGGCCCAACGCGCCGCTCA
>CP070811.1:4710327-4714462 GCA_020343875.1 Anaerolineales bacterium
CCGCACCAGCGCGCCCAGCGCCTCGATTGTCAGTTTGCGTTGTTCCATTTTGCGTCCTTGGTTTGTTGCAATGCCTCTATTGTAGCACCAAAAAGCCAGTTTTGGTACGCCAAATGTGTTTTATTGTGTAACAGCGGCGGCCCCAAGTCTGACCTGGTGCGCCCCGGCGTCACCTGGTCGGCGGCGGTGGCTCTAAAAGCCCCTGCACGCGCGCTTTTCAGGCCCGAGACTGGCTTGGGTATGCCTGAGCCCTCGAAAACCGCCCAGGCGCCCGTTTAGCGCGTTTGGTGGTGGTGTGCGGTGGCTCTGATCGTGGCCGCTAAAGGTCGATACCGGACTGTTAGACCGGCTGTTTGGTCCAGCACTGTGAGCGCAGTTGCGGTGTTTGAGCGCGTGCCCGCGCGATTGCAGCGGTGGTGTCGCGCAGCGGGGGGCGCCGTAGGCGCTTCCTTCCCCCCGCCTCTGCGGGGGGCACTTATAGGGACTCGGCGTGCTGCTGCGCATCGCGTGTGTGCGTGTGCTCGCGTGTGCCTACGCGCGTGCGTGCGCGAGCGCCTTGGTAGAAGAAAGGTAGAAGAAAGGTAGAAGCGAAAAAGGGCCCGAAAAACCTTGGTAAATCAAGGGGTTGCAGGGGGGGGGGGCGCGACGCTACATCGGAAAAGCGCGACGCTACATCGGAAAAGCGCGACGCTACATCGGAAGGGGCGCGACGCTACATCGGAGCCTGTGGACAACTTTTACAGCCTTGTCCACACCACCTGCTCGATGCCTCGCGTGCTCGTTTCGATGCGCGCTCCGCTGATGATGCCCATGCGCTCCAGCTCGCGCATGCCCGCTTCGAGCGCGGCGCGAAAGTCACGCATGCGCCCCTCTGACTGCGCACGGGCCTTCAGATACTCAAGGCTGTACCGCTGCACTTTGTCCGCTGATGTGGCTACTAAGCGCTGCAAGCTCTTGGCCATGTCGTGGCCGCGGCCCATCTGCAAGCGCTTGTCCCAATCAACCAGGGCAAACTCACGGTTGCCATACATCGCGTGCCAGCGCGGGTCGATCATCAGCGTGTAGGTCTCGGTCTGGTCGTCGTAGTCGAAGCCAGCGATCAGATGCAAGGCGCGGGTCTTGCCTATAGACAGCTTCGTTCTGCCGTCGGACTTCTTGACCTCGATCACGAGCATACCGAAGGCAAGGTCTTGCATCGTCCGGTGCAGCCACTGGTAGTTCTGCCCACTATCTGCTCGCCCGATCGCTCGCAAGAAAGCTAGGCGGTTGATGGTGACAGGCTCGCCCAGCGGCCGCCGCTGCGCCTCTTGCATGGCTTGCATCCATACGTCCGCCTGCGCTTCGTCGAGCTGGCGCCCGCTGTAGCGGATCTCGGCATCTGCCCGGCTCTCTAGCACCGTGCCATCGTGCAGCCGCCGCCGCCCTCGTGCGACGGGTGCAAAAAGGCTTGAGCGCGCTATGTGATTCGGCATCGCGCGCATGAAGTCCTCAAGACCAGGCAGAAACATCTGGCGCGGCTGCTCCGCCGCCTTCTGCTCTGCTGATGCAACTATTTGAGCCACCCTCGCATGCGCAGACTGCATTATTTCTTCTGCTGTGCGTTTCATTTTTCTGCTCCTTCTTTAGCCGCATCTTCACCGCTGATAATAGCCTTTTTCGCTGCCCGCCGCGCCGCGTCTTTTTCCTTCACCGCCGCCCGCTTCTCGGGCGTGCGCGCTGCATTTCTGCGGGTGACGTAGGGCAGTCTAGGCCAGGCCGGCGGGTCGGCTTTGCTGCCGGATTTTTCCCACTCTCTGCGCATGAAAACACCCAGCTTGTAATGCTGGTTTCTGACTTCATGAAACCCGGCCCATTTGCGCGTGCCTTCGATAATGTCTTTCAAGGCTTTGGTGTTGCCGAATTTAATAGCGATCTTGATAGCGTCAGCAGTAGCGTCATATTTTGTGCCGACAATGCGCCACGTCCACGACGGGTTTTTCTGCCCCTCTTTCGTCACGCGCACTAATTCGTAATCGTAGGCTTTGAGTCGCGTTTTGCGCTCGCGCACATCTTGCCATTTCTCGTGCTCGTCTGGCGCTGACGCCATCAGGATCACGATTGAGCGCGTTTTTTCGCCGGGCGGGTGGTAGATGATCAGCTTGTGCGTGACGCCGCCAGCGCGCCGGTGGCGGTACGCATAGTCTTTGTTGCGCAGCAGTTCGGGGTATCTGAGCACGAACTTGGTGAGCATGTTGTGGATGCGCTCGCGGGGCTCTTGGACGCAGATGGCGTGAGGGTGTACCCGCACGGCATCGGCGGCGGCCACCAGGGCAGAGCGCACGTTGGTTGTCTCGTACACGAGACAATCGACGGGTGCGGTCGTGAGTAGGGTGCGATGGGACATGGTAGGAGGATACCACACAACAAAGTAGGGTTCCACGATTTTGCACACGCTTGACACGGCACCGCAGCAGTGCTACTCTGCGGCCGTCGGATCGCCAAGTCTGACCACTTCGCCGAGGGGCGCCACCCCTCGGATCGCTGAAGTCGCATGCCTCTAATAGGGCTGTTGCGACTACGACGGGGGCTAGAGGTGTAATCCCTCTTTCTACCCAATCCGCTTTTCAAGAAAGGAGGTATAACTGGTTTTTCCAGGTTTGGGCGACAAGGAAACGGGGTGCGGGAGGAAATGCCCGCACATCCTGGTCAATCGCGAAAGCCGGTACTCAGTCCGGCCGGTGGCGCAAAAAGGGGCACAACCCTGGGGACAACCCTTGCGACACTTGCACCGCTCGAAGGCTTCTGAGCGCACGGTAACGTGCGAGGACACCAAGGCTAACGCTGGAGGTGTTGGGACCTAGCGCATGCGAAAGCATGTTGCGAATACTACCCACCCGTGAGGGTCTAACGGTAGCGGCTCGATGGATAGCTTAAGCGAGTAATTCTGTAGCCCCGCTGAGGGAGCAGTGTGTGAGTTTGGTGATGCAGCTGTATGCTAGTGTGCGATGATGAATCTGTCTGGTAGGGGAGCATTCCGGAACCCTTAGCCCCCGAAACGTGGATTTAATCCACGGTAAGCGTATGCGAAGACATGATTTTGAGCCGACTGCTAATCAAACGAAGTAGCGTTGATCTAACTTGGGAATCTCCTACCTCGTCATCCGGTGGCACGGATGACAATAGAGGAGGAGAGGGAGACTGGGTGAGTAAGAGCCTCGGACCTGCTGACTGGCGCGGTGGAGAAGAGAACTGATGGGGCAACCCTGACGGTATGAAAGCCTGGAGCGATTTTATGAAGTGGAAAGTTTGGCCCCCGGAAACGGGGATTGGTATCTGGAAGTCATCGGGAGATGGCGAAGTCACGGGCAATAGCCGGTGATGCAGTTGGCGCTGCATTCGCGAGCCTGAGAAGGTGAGCTAGTAGGGTTGAGCTTTGCTTGACCCGGTACGGACCCGGCGCGCTTTTAGCGCGCTGGGTTTTCTCGTTTCCAGCGTCTTGATAAGGGCGGTTATCAAGTTTTGCGCGCTGCGCCAGCTGGCGCTCGAAGGCCTCGGCGGCGGCGGTGCTGGGCTGGCGCACCGGCGCCCCTTGTCGAACAGGGCGCGACAGACGTAGCAGCGGGCACAGGCCCGGGCCGCACTCGATCACCCGTGCAGGCCAGCGCTGCGTGCGCCAGCTGTCGCAGCGCGCGTTGCGCGCCGGCCGGCGGTGTAGCACGCCACTTTGCCGGCGCTACTGCCGCCCTCCACCAGCCATCCGCTGCAGTGAGGGTGACATGGGGCTTTGCCCCATACCCCAACACCCTTCAGCTTTTTGTGTGTGCAGGATCAACAGAGATTGCGCCTTCATAACCCGTTTCTTGCACCTCTGAAATCAAGGCATCGAGCGTCTTAAAAGTCCTCACCTCACCGCGCCGCGTGCTCAAAACTGGCTCTGTGCCTCTGTCTGCGTGTGCCGCGTACACTCTCCAGCCACCGCCCGGCGCGCGGTAGATCTGGATGCGGCTCACGCTGTTTGTCCGCACCAGCGCGCCCAGCGCCTCGATTGTCAGTTTGCGTTGTTCCATTTTGCGTCCTTGGTTTGTTGCAATGCCTCTATTGTAGCACCAAAAAGCCAGTTTTGGTACGCCAAATGTGTTTTATTGTGTAACAGCGG
>CP070811.1:4714562-4719674 GCA_020343875.1 Anaerolineales bacterium
AGTTCCCGGGCTTCCTGGGCCGATAGCTCACGCCGCTTAAACTCGTAGTCGCCGGCGATGATCTCCCGCATGCGGCGCTCGATGGCCTCCAGGTCCTCAGGAGCAAGCGGGCGGGGTAGATCAAAGTCGTAGTAAAAGCCATCCTCGATGGGCGGGCCAATGGCGATCTTCCCTCTTGGGAACATCTCCAACACAGCCTGTGCCATTATGTGGGCGGCAGAATGACGGATTTTGTAAAGGTCGCTCTCTTCATATTTCTCAACCATATTCCAGTTCCTCCAGACTTTCAGGGCAGCAAAATGCCTCTCACCCACTGGGGCGAGAGGCGCGGCTCACGCGGTTCCACCCAGGTTGAACGCAGCTCCCCCTCTTCTGGAGGGCTGTGTTCATCTCTCCTAGCCTGTAACGGGGCCAGCCGTGACCTCATACTAGGCGGTTGGACTCCGGCTATGACGCATGTGCCATCCGGTGGCCCAACTCGGCGTTCCAAGGTCCACTCTCAGGGGGTTTTCGGCGAGAGCTACTGAGGGAGGCTTTCAGTCCACCCCGCCTCTACCCTGGGGCCTGACCTCCCCTCTCTATCAGCAGCAGGTTCTAACGCCTACTCGTCCTGGTCGACGCTTTGGCTTGTCAAGCGGCAATAGTCTATCACAAAGACAGGGTCCTGTCAACCAGAGTCTTGACGAGGACCATCAGATCTGGCGGCAGCCGCTTCTTCCAAGATTTCTTGCGCGCTGCGCCGTGTGCCGTCGCTGGGGGTGCCCAGCATCATGGCCAATTCTTCCACACGATCAGCCCCATCCAGAATTCGGGCCCGGGTGGTAGTTCGTTGCTGGCTGATCCCTTTCTCAACGTGGAAATGGGTGTCGGCATACCCAGCGATTTGAGGCAGGTGGGTCACGCACAAAACCTGGTGTTGCAGGCCGTCCGCCTGGGTGAGTCCCCAGAGTTTGTACCCCACAACGCCTCCCACCCGCCCGCCGATGCCTTGGTCGATTTCGTCGAAAATGAGGGTAGGTGTTTCGTCAGCGGCTGAGAGGACAGTCTTGAGGGCCAGCATCAGCCGACTGGTCTCCCCACCTGAAGCAACCTTTACCAGTGGTTTCAGACCCTCTCCCACATTAGGTGCTATGAGGAACTCCGCCCGGTCGATTCCCCCTTCGTCACAGGCCAGCACCTTGTCATCCACATAGACGCCGTTGGGGTCTTCGATCCAAGACAGATCCACCCCAAATTGGGCTCCTTCCATGTTCAGATTGTCAAGTTGCGCTTCGACCTGTGTGCCCAGGCGCTGGCCGGCTTCTCGCCGCGCCTGGGAGAGATCGGCTGCCGCACGGCCGATGGCCTGGCGTAGATCTTCTTCCTCTTCTCGCAGCGTCTCAATACGTTCCTCGCTGTGGGTGATCTTCTCAAGTTCGGCCTGCGCCCGCTCGCCGAAGGCCAGGATTTCTGGGATGGAATGGCCGTACTTACGTTTGAGGCTGTAGATCAGTCCTAAGCGTTCTTCGACCTGAGCCAGGCGCGCCGGGCTGAATTCGATGCTCTCCTGGTAATCACGCAGGGTGCGAGCCAGGTCGTCCACCTGGATGGCTAGCGTCTCGGCCACCTGCTCCTGTTCTTTCAGGCTGGGATCCACCTTGCGCAGCTGATTTAGAGCGCGTACGGCCTGCCCCAGCAGATCGGCCGCCGACAGTTGTTCTTCGCTACCTTCATATAGAGCGGCGTAGGCCTCACCAGCCCCTTGACTGAGCTGCTCCGCATTCGCCAACCGATTACGTTCGGCAGTCAGTTCTTCTTCCTCGCCGACTTGGAGCCGGGCGGCGTCAATCTCTTCCACTTGATACGTGAGCTGGTCTACCCTGCGTGCCAGTTCCTGCTCGTCGCGCAACAGGGCGACCAGCTCCTTGCGGACGGCCTGCAGCTTTCGGATCTGCTGCGTTACGGCTTCCCGCTGCGCGTCCAGGCCGCCGAATCGGTCTAGAAAACGTTGGTGGGCCCGTACCCGCAGCAGGCTGAGATGTTCACTCTGGCCGTGGATGTCCACCAGCGGCTGGCTGATCTCTTCCAGCAGGGACAGGTTAACGGTGCGCCCGTTGACTCGGCAGTAGCTGCGGCCGGTAGCCCGAATCTCACGCCCCAAAATGAGGGTGTCGGGTGCATCACCTTCCAAGCCCTCGCGCTCCACGATGGGCTGGATTTGGGCCCACAGGTGCTCATCCAGCCGGAAGAGGCCCTCCACAAAGGCTCTTTGGGAGCCAGACCGGATCATGGATGTGTCGGCCCGGCCGCCCAACAGCAGGCTTACCGCGTCGATGATGATAGACTTGCCTGCGCCAGTCTCGCCGGTGAGCACGTTGAAGCCAGGGGTAAAACGCAGGCGCAGTTCGTCAATGATCGCAAAGTTTGTGATGGTCAGTTCGGCTAGCAAGTGTCACCTTACTTGGTGTATTTCTTTACGATATGACTTGAGGATCTCTGATGCGTCTCAAATGGGACATCAGTTCACCATTTGCGGCAACCTACTTTATAGCACAACAGAACATTTGTGTCAATGTCTCAGCGTAGCCGGGCCATGATGGTCCCCACACCGAAGAAGAGGAGAATGCCAGGCACGATCAGGCCGAACCAATTTCCGCCCAGCAGCATGATCAACAGGAAGGGGGCCACGCCCAGCACCAGGCAGGCCGCCACCACGCTGTTCAGGTGACGCGAGCGACGCCGGCCCACCGCCCGGCGTACCGCCTCGGCAATTAGCCCACCGGCGGCCGGGGCGGCGATGAAGCTGATGATCCAGGAGAAGAAACCGATACCGGCGATGATGAAGGTGAAAACCGCAGCCGCGATCAGAGAAAGCGGTAGGGCAATGACGATGGCAATCACGTAGTCCAGCCGGCCACCGGTGTAAAACTTGTCTTGCTGCTGGCGCACACAGTCGGGGCAGCGGAAGCCCACGTCGGTGCGGATGGCACACTTGGTGCAGATGGGCTTGTTGCACCGGTTACAGCGCAGGCCGGTCTCGGTGTCCGGGTGGCGATAGCAGAAGGCGACGGTTCCAGCCTCTTCATGAGGGCTTGCAGGCATGGTTTTGCTCATCTAAGCTTCTTCCGGTTCTAAGAAAGGCAGGCCCAGGCGTTGCATCAGCGTGCGATAGAAATAGGCCCGGTCTTGCAGGCGTATAAAGCGGCCAACGCGGGGGCTGGCCACGACTTGAACCCAATCCCCGTCGGCCAGCTCAACCTCGGTTTGACCATCCACGGTCAGTATGGCGGTATGATCGGTGTGTACTTTGACACGTACCAGGCTCCCCTTGGACAAAACAATGGCCCGCTCTAGACTTAGGTGAGGAGCCAGGGGGATGAGCAGCATATTCTTCAGTTCAGGCGGCACGATGGGGCCGCCCGCAGCCAGTGCGTAAGCGGTAGAGCCGGTGGCGGTGGACAGGATAAGCCCATCGGCAACGTAGGTGGTAAGATAGCCACCATCAATGTAGGTAGACAGGCGCACCACCCGGGCCAGCGATCCCCGGCTGACTACCACGTCGTTGAGGGCTTCGTATTTGCCCAGCGTCTCCTGCTCGCGCCAGCACTCGGCGTGCACCATCATGCGCTCTTCCACCCAATAGTCCCCGGTCAGTACCTGGTGGAAGCGGGCCACCCACTCAGCAGGCTGGACCTCCGCCAAGAAGCCCAGTCGACCCAGGTTGACTCCCAGGATCGGGATGCCATGCCGCGAGGCCATTCGGGCGGCGCGCAGCATGCTGCCGTCGCCCCCCAGGGTCACCAGCATCTCCAGATGAGCGGCTTGTCCAGCTACGGCTGCCTCGTCCCAGCCCGACCCGATCCAGGCTGATATGCCCAATCCTTCCAGAAATTCTAACATCTCCGCGGCCAAGTCCTGCGAGTGGGGGATCTTGGGGTGGTAAAGCAAACCGATGTACTTGAAAGTCTGTTTGTTTACCGAAGAAGAGCCGTGTTTGTCCTTTGCTGTTAGAGGTTGGGAGATCATGGCTGGAGCTCGCTTTTTGTTTCGGCCTGCCTGTTGAGGCTGTCTTGCAGCCATTCTAACAGAGCGTGCAGGGGGACCTCGACTTGCCGACTGCTGGCCATATCGCGGACGGTGGCTTTACTGACCTTCAACTCCTCTTCGCCCAGGATGAGCGTGAAGGACACCTCCGCCCGGTGAGCGCTTTTGAGTTGCGACTTGAGGCTGCGGTCGCCGAAGGCCAGCAGAGCGCCGATTTTGGCGTCGCGCAGTTCTTCTACCAGCCGGATGGCTGCCAGCTTAGCGGATTCGCCCAGATAGGCGATGGCGACTTGCGGCCTGGTTTCCTCGGGCACGTCCAGTCCAATCTGCTGCATGGCCAGGGCAATCCGTTCCAAGCCGGAGCCAAAGCCGATGCCCGGGGTAGGGCGTCCGCCCAACTCCTCAATCAGCCCATCGTAGCGACCGCCGCCGCAAATCGTATCCTGGGCGCCCAAGCCATCGGCTTTGATCTCGAACACGGTTTTGGTGTAGTAGTCCAGCCCGCGCACGATGCGATAGTCTACCCGGTAGGGCCGGCGCAACTCGTCCAGGTAGGCACGCAAGCGGGCGAAGTGGTCGGCGCACTCGGCACAAAGGTGATCCACGATGTGAGGCGCCGTCTCCAGCAGAGGCTGGGTGATTTCCTCTTTGCTGTCCAGGATACGCAGCGGGTTCTTGCGCAGGCGCATCTGGTCCACTTCGGGTAGCTTGCCGACCCGTGGCGTGAAGTAGTCTACCAGCTTGGCCACGTAGTCCGGCTTGCAGGCCGGGCAACCAGTCGAGTTCACGTGCAGCCGCAGCCCGGCAAACCCCAAATCGCGGAACAGGTACCAGGCCACATTGATGACCTCCACGTCCACCGCTGGATCCTGCTCGCCGACAACTTCGATGTCGAACTGGGAATGCTGCCGATAGCGCCCTGCTTGTGGTCTCTCGTGCCGGAAGAGGGGCCCGGTGGTCCACACTTTTACCGGCGTGGGGAGCACGTGCATGCCGTTTTCAATATAGGCCCGCATAATGCCGGCTGTGAACTCCGGGCGCAGGCTGATGTGGCTGCCATCCCGGTCTTCGAAGGAGTACATCTCCTTC
>CP070811.1:4719774-4732481 GCA_020343875.1 Anaerolineales bacterium
CGTGTCAGCTCGGTACGGCCCAGCCCGAGCCGCTCACCGTCGAGATACAGGGCTACATTCGGCCCCATGGCGACTAACATCACTTGGGCCACTTCAGAAGGCTGGTAATTCGGAGCCAGTCCTCTGGTCAGCACCTTCTCCTTGCCAGAGTCAACCAGCCCGATACCGAATCCACGGGGTCGCGTGCTCAGTGCGGCGTAGAGGCTGGCTTCGGGTTGTGCGCGGAAAAAAGCGGACCAATTTGCACCCGGGCCTCCCTCCAGGGTAAGCAAGTCCGCTTGCAAGATGAAGTCGGCCAGTGGCGTGTCGAGCGGCGGCAAGAGACTGGCGGCACTCTCCTGCCCCACGATTTCAGGTACCCGCACCACATAAGCGCCATCTTGGTAGGACCCCTGTTGCCCCCCCTGATTGTTGACCAGGCGCCATCCTGAGTCAGGGTCTTGGAAATCATCTTCAAAGAGGGGAGGATACTGTTCCATAAACGCCAGTGCTTTCTCGATAACTGGGTCCGCCGGGCTGGGGGGCGACGCTTCTACCTGGGGAGATGCCACAGGCGAAGGCTCGGTCGGTGCAGCAGCTCCCTGGCTGGAACTGGATGGCATCTCAGTCGCTGCAAGTTGGGCGACGGCTGTCTGGGTGGCTCTAGCAGACCGGATGCGCTGGATACGAGCCCGGCGAGCCAGGCCGAAGAGGCCCACCAGCAGGATCAACAACAAGACAACAGCCGCGGCCGCAGCCCAAACCGGCAGGCCCTTCCGCTTTGGCGCTGGCGGAGCTTCAGGCGGCGGCATAACCTGCGTTGGGCCGCCTTCTTCAAGGAGGGTACGTGCCTCGTCTGCTTTGGGTACGACTGTGGGCGATGCTGGTACCGCCTCCACGACCTCTGTGTCGAGCCCGGCCACAACCTTGCGCAAGGCAGCAGCCATTTTCCCGGCTGTTTCGTAGCGATCATCCGGATTCTTGGCCAACGCCTTCATAATGATTCGCTCGACTGATTCGGGCACATCGGGGTTCAGCGTGCGAGGGAGGGGGAGCGGTTCGGTGATATGCTTCACTACGACGGCCATAGGCGTCTCAGCCTCAAAAGGAACTCGCCCGGTGACCATCTCGTACAGGACGATGCCCAACGAATAGATGTCAGCCCGCGGATTCACCTTGAGGCCCTGCCCCTGCTCCGGGGCCATATAGGCGGGTGTGCCGACGCCCACGCCTGAACCGGTAAGTTGCACCGATCCTTCGACCATCTTGGCCAGGCCAAAGTCACTCAGAAGCGCCCAGCTTCCCCGGTCCATCAGTACGTTCGAGGGTTTCACATCTCGGTGAATGATTCCGCGATCATGGGCATAGTCCAGGGCTTCGGCAATTTGCTCGATAATGTGGGCGGCTTTCACCAGGTTGATGGGCTGTCCTAGCATATCCTTGAGGGTGCCAGCCTCTACGTATTGCATAACGATGTAGCTCTGGTCCTTTTCCTGGCCAAAGTCATAAATGGGCAGCACGTGGGGGTGGGTGAGCTTGGCCACGGCCTTGGCTTCACGGGTAAACCGCTCGGCAAAGCCGGGCTCGTGAGCGTAGTACGCGGGGAGGACTTTGATGGCCACGTAGCGGTCGAGGGCAGGCTGGTAGGCCTTGAAGACCGTTGCCATGCCACCCAAGCCGACCTGCTCGACAACACGGTACTGGCCTAACGTGTGTCCAACCAAATCAGGCATCGTCGGCTCC
Organism: Anaerolineales bacterium; assembly: GCA_020343875.1. Taxonomy (GTDB): domain Bacteria; phylum Chloroflexota; class Anaerolineae; order 4572-78; family NAK82. Next base: position 4,721,497 of record CP070811.1, read on the forward strand.
TGGATTTACACAAAGGCCATGTTACTACTCAGGCTAAACTCGGAGAGGGTTTGCAATCCTTGACTTTTGCCGCACAGAGCCTGGCTTCTACTCCAGACGGCGGTTACAAACCGCCTTAGAGCATTTGCCTAAGAAGCAACAAGGCAATTACTTTTAAAACGATTATATCACACTTTGGACGCGTGGGGGCGCTGGCCATATAGTACTCATTGGCCAAAGGAAAGACCTCAACTTCCGGACAAACAGCCGCAATCGATCCCTGCTACACCAGCCAAATGGTCAACCCAGCCGCTACCAGAGCTCCAACGCCGGAGCTGACGAAATTGACCATGTCGTTGTTCAACCAGCGCCACCCCCGCTGGGGATATGCCGGGGAGCCGCAACGATGTATGGCCTGTTCGGTCTGTGTCTGACACGCCTGGCAGTAGTATATGCGTTGCGCGGTGGCGCCCAGCAAGCTGTCGAAGAATGCCCCAACTAGCCCACTGATCCCCGCAATCGGCAATCCAGACCACCATATCCCTAAAGCAGCCGATTGGCCGCTGGCCAAGCGTTCAGCCGAGACAAAGACGATAGCGCATATGCCGATGAACAGCCCACCCGCCAGCGCCGCCAGTGACCCGCCGCGAGTGATGCCTCCCGAGGTGCCAGGGGGCACAGTCCGGAGTGTGGTGACCAGACGTGGAGCCTGCCGACTGAGGATGCCGATTTCTGTGGCCCAGGTGTCGGCGCTGACAGTTGCCATGGCGCCGACAAAGGCAGCCAATATGGCAGGATGTGGCGAAAGACGATAGAACAAAGCCAGCAGCACACCCAGACCGCCGTTGGCCAGCGCCTGGCCCAAGTCACGTCGGTGGCCTTTGGAGAATTTGTCGCTTACACCTGATTTGTCGGCCCGGCGGTAATGGGAGAGCAAGCTAGAGGATACAAAAAAGGCAACCAGCATTAATCCCCAAGCCCACCCGCCCAAGCCAACGGTGAGCGAGCCAACAACAACGGCGCCCACGGCCCCACTGGGGGTGAGCGAGTCTCTTCGATAGCCTGCAAAGCCGATGCAGCTACTCAGAACGAACCCTAAAAGCAACCTGAGGCCGATCAATTCCGGCTATCCGATGATCGTAATCACTGCGCCCCAGACCAGCAATTGAAGGATCAGTCCACCGCCCCAAAGCAGGTAAGCTGCCATGCGCTGCCGGCCATAGACAGCAAAGCCCAGAGCCAGGTCCAGAACCAGCATCAGTGAAGCCACCTGAGGCAGCCTCAAAATCTCAGTCCGGCTGGCGATGCGGTCGGCCTGCCCCAGTAGATCAAAGTGAAACGTGAGCACTGCCGGCAACTGCTCAAAGACTAAGGCCAGGTAACTGTGCAGGGCCAGATTGGCCAGCAAGCCAAGTCCGATCAGTGCCCAGGCTGGCCGGTCATGCCAAAGAGGCAAATCCAAAAGCCAAGCCCGCTGTTCCTCTTCCTGCCAGAATTGTGTCGGCCCCAGGGGACGCCGCACCTGCCAAGCTTTAACGAAGGCGCCCGGATCACGAGGCGATACCACATAGGCGTAATCCGGAGTGAAGAGTACAGTGCTGTGGGCCAGAGATGCAGTCGTATACACTCGGGCTAATCTGTCATCGGCCAGCCGGGCACGCCCGGCCCGCAATCCTGCCCAACCTACCCCCCGGAAAGCACGCCACCCGGCCGCTCCAGCCCTGATCTGGTTACCCGGTACAACTGCCTGGATACGTTCGATTGGTACCACCAACCTGGAGGCTCCCCAGCAAATCACCAGTCCATTGCGATCCAGCCGGTAACGCAGCCGCAGGGCAGCGATAGACCAGTAAAGCAACAGACCCAGCAATACCAGGTCCAACAACAAAGCAACGCCCAAGCCCGAGACCAATGGCGGCAGGGGCCGATCCAAAGACACCTCACCTCTAGACACGAGCGCGCCACCCAGGCCAACTGCCACCGCCGCCAGGCCACCGACCATGGCCAGGCCTATCAAGCCACTGCGATGAGAAAACGTCTTAAACTCCACCCCTCGCCCTCGCATTAGATCTAAGAGATTAAGCAACACGCGCTCTATGACAATTGGATGTCCCAACGGCGCAGGTCTTCGCGGAAATGGTAGGCCGTCATGTCCAGGTAAACCGGCGTTACGGACACGTAACCATTGGCCACAGCCCAGATATCGGTACCTATGTCAGGCACCCCCCCAAGCGGTTCCCCACCAATCCAGTAGTAGGAGCGTTCGCGTGGATCGAGGCGAGAGACCAACTCGTCTCGATACACGCGCCTTCCCAGCCGGGTGATGGCCACGCCCTTCACATCATCCCAGGGGACAGCTGGAAAGTTGACGTTAAGAAACAAGTCGGCTGGCAAGCCGTGGCGAGCCACATACTGCACCAACCGAGCCGCAAAATTGGCCGGGCCACGGTAGTCTGTTGGCTCAAACGAGTTGATGGAGACGGCTATGGCCGGGATGCCATTCACCACGCCTTCAACCGCGGCGGCCACTGTGCCGGAGTAGAAGACATCGTAGCCCAGGTTGGCCCCCATGTTGATACCGGAGACAACGAGATCCAGCTTCCGCTCAACGACGCCCAGATGCGCCAACGCCACGCAATCAGACGGCGCGCCGCTGGAACAGAACCCCTGCGAACCGTCTGGCAGCTTTCTGAGATCGGCACGCAGGGGTTTATGCATTGTCTTGGGATGGCCGGCTGCCGACCAATTTCGATCGGGTGCGAAAACAACAGTCTCAGCCACTTGATCCAACGCCTGTTTGAGCGGCATTAAGGCAGGCGAGTCAATGCCATCGTCATTGGTCACCAAAATATACATAGCAAGCCTCCATCACCATTATATTCCATTTCTCATCGAGCGTCTATTATTCACTGATCGGCAATAAATATCTCACCTAACGGGATTCCAGGCTGTTCGCCAACCAGCAACCATCCTCCCAGCGGATCGCGCCAGCCAACAAACACCTGATACAACCCGCTTGGCAAATCGGGCGGCAGCGTTATGTCGAAACGGTCGCGTACCCATTGGCGGGCCTGCCAGCCACTGGTAGGATAATCGCCATCTAACGGCTGCCGATCGGACAGGGTGATTTGTTCACCCGACTCAGGGATTAGCCAAAGTGACAGCGTGTAGTCAGCGCCTGGCGCTGCCTGTGTCTGCCAGAAGAGGGCCAGGTGGGTCGAGCCGCCCGGCTGCAAAAACCTGGGGGCCAAGGAGTGACCTCGCAACGTGAACAGATCCCCGGCAGCTATGTCACCGGGATTGGGAACAGGGAACTCGTCGGGTAAGGGGGGTGTGGTGGCGACAGCCGGGGTGATGCCACGCAACTCAACGGGTGGCGCGATAGGTTGACCGCTGCTCCGGTCTTCCAGGCCAGCCACCAGGGTATACGGCAGGAGCGGCAGATCGGGAGGGAGTGGCAGTTCAAGCCATTGCAGAACCTGCACCCCGGGCTGCCAATCTACCACCGCATAGCCATTGGCATCGGCCTGAGCCCACGTATAGCCACGCCGATCGCGCAAATGGGCAAAAAAGGCGTAGTCAGGATCGCCAGGCACGTCGCGCAACGGCTGCCAGTGAAGCAGCAGGCGCAACGTTTGGCCAGCCCGGGTCTCGCCTTCGAGCTGGTAACCCATCAGCTGCACAGTCCCCGGCTGCGAGTCCGCCCCCGCATGAGGCAGGTCGCCGTTGGCTATCGCACTCAGGGAGGTATCAAAGACACTCAGCGCCTGGGGCCTCAGCCGATAGACAGACATTTCAGCTCCCTGAGCCTGAAGCTGTAGAAAGTCCAACCAGCGCGGGTGGGGCGGCGCAGAGCGAGGAAAGACATAAGTCGGCTCCGTATTGAGCCCAGGTGGTGGCAGCAAGAACGTCTGTTGGCCATCGAACCAGACCACAAAGGGAGGGTTATGATTCATCTGCAGGTCAAGACGGAAGCGATCCCAATCGCGATAATAGGCGGCAGACAGAGCAACTGGCCCTTCCAGGTCGGCTGTTGCCAGGTAGCGGGCGACTTCAGTGAAGTCGGCGCCGTAGATGGCACGCGCCTGGCTATCGGCCGCCCAGCGTCCAAAATAGTCACGTACAGTGAACCAACCGCTGGCCAGTAAGTACAGGACCAGCACGGCCAAAGCCAGTCGCTGCAACGCGGCGGGGATACGCGTTGCCAGCCAAGTCCCTACGCTCAAAATACCCAATGCCCAGAAGATATAAGTGGGCGGCAAGGCGCCGATGGTCCTCAAAAAGTGAGGACTCTCACCGGTGATGAAATCAGGGACCAGCATCACCAACCACCACACGAGCAGAAAAGCGTAAGGAGCAGACTGTCGGGCGGGCCGCCGCAGACGAACCACCGACACCAGGAGCCCGATGTGAAACAGAATAGCTCCCACTGGATCGAAGAGAGACCGGCCGGCCAGGCCATAACGACTGGTGTCGGCACCTACCAGGCTGAACATCCCTAGCGTACGCAACGTGTCGGTTAGAAGCGGGCGCGGGTTGCCCGCCAGCGCCAGGGGAAGATTGAGCACCTGTCCTGCCCGCATTCCGAATAAGTGAGGGTGCTTCAGATAATAGAGGCCGAGAGGTGCAAAAACCAGCCCCCAGGTGGCAGAGAAAAGAACCATACCCAGCCAATGCTCTCGCCGCACCTGGCCTCGCAGCAGCCAATAAGCGAAGAAGAGCAGAGGGACAAAGGGCAAGAAGCGACTGGAAAGATAGGTATACATCGCCGCTCCCAGCCAAGCTCCCCCCAGTGCCAGATAGGTCAAAGAGCGAGCGCGTTGCCGCGCGTCAAGCCTGGCAGACAACCTGCCACCCTCTTGCACCCCCTGGCCGGTTAATCCCCGCCATAGGCAATACAGGGCAGGTAATTCCAGTAGGGGAAGTGTCACTGCGCGCAATGCCAGGCGGCTGACAAAGACCGCCCAAAACGAGAGGCTGATTCCCAAGGCAGCCAGTAATGCCCCCCATCGGGCTGATCGAGATCCAAGGTGAGCCAGCAGGCGGTGAGCCAGCGCGTAAGTCAGGGGGATGGTCAACAGGCCAGCGGTCACGTTCACCAGGCGCATGGCCACCGGTCTGATACCAAACAGCCTCAGGTAGAAAGCCTGCCAATAGACGATCAAGGGCTCGATGCCGTTGTAGATATCAAAGAATATGTCACGGCGACCAAGCAGCCATACTTCCAGGGCCGTGATGCCGTTATATGCCTCATCGTGAGATAGGCCAGGCGGAACCCGATCGAGGGCAAAAAGGCGCAGTGCCGCTCCAACCAGCAATACGAGGGCCATCCCCACCCTGGCCATTCTGGCGTAATTTACAGTCGGGATGGAGGAAAAGAGGTCAACAAAGGGGAAATTGGGCTGCAGCGAATGTCTTAGGCGTGACCATCTACGCATTCTGATCGCTTGCTACTTTGAGCCTTATGTAATACGCAGTACGCAATACACCCTCTGTATTGCGTACTGCGTATCAGAACGTGACGAAAAAATACCTATTCCAAGTAGCCCAGCGCACGCAGGCGATCCACCAGGGCCTCATCGTCCAGGCTCACTTGGCGAGATGCCTCCCAGTTGCCCGGTCGACGCTGCTGGGCCTGTTCCACAAAGTTGGACAAGATGCTTTCGAGTTGAGCCGCTTCGCCCCGATTGCTCTCGAGCAGGTTGCGGGTTTCGCCCGGATCATCCACCACATCAAACAGTTCATCTGGCTCATCGGCGACCGAAATCAGCTTATAGCGGCCCCGATAAACGGCACGCCGCATGGCGCGGCAGCGAAAGGTATCAATGGCAGCCGGGTCCATATTCTCCATCAGGGCCAGCAAGGTATCCGGCGTATAAGCCTCAGCGAAAACTGTCTCGCGCTCTGGGTCGGGGCCATCAATCGAGCGTGTCAGACTTAATCCTTCTACGTCGATCGGCGCGCCGCGACCACTGGCGCCGTTCCCGTTGGGGGAAACCCCCGCCGCTTCCAGCACCGAGTGAAACAGGCGCCGGGTTGAGACAGGAATCGAGACTCGCCTGTCAGCTGGATATAGCTTGGGATAGCGAATGATGAGCGGCACACGCACCAGATCATCGTAGGCCACCAGCGAATGTCCTACGAAGTCATGGTTGTTCATCCCTTCACCGTGATCCGAGGTGATGACGACCATGGTATTGTCGCGCACCTCTGGCTGGTTCAAATAGCCCAACAGCCGCCCTAGCAATTGATCCTGGTAGGCCACTTCGGCATCGTGAAAGTCATTGAGTGTGCGATCAGCGACTTCACTGAGTGGTTCGGTGAGAGGTATCATCCAGCGATAATGCTGCAGATTGTAATGGCGCATGAAGTCGCGCGCTTCACGGTCTTGCTGAAAATACGGGGCAAATTTCCGGACAAAGCGTGGCGGCGGCCAGTACGGCAGGTGAGTTTCCATTAAGTTGATGAAAGTAAACAGGGGACGGCGCGGCCCGGCGTTCCGGCGGATTCGCATGTAGCCGACTACGTCACGCAGTGACTGGACCGTCTTCCCCTTGAAATTTGCGCGCCGCTGCCAGATAGCAGCCAGGAAGGGATTCAGAGCAATGCGCAACAACAGATTGTTGTGAGCGAACTGATTCTGAATGGGAACCGTGACGCGACGCATCAGGCGGATGTAGGTTTCTAAGAGCCGGCCCAGCAACTTGGGGCGCGACATGGAGATGTCGGGCGGGTTGGGCACGGCGCCCCCGTAGTTGTAGAACTCCTCAAATCCACGGTCAAGGCCATTCTCCACCACACCCAACAACGGATTGTTGCAGAAGCCTACCGTGGCGTAGCCGCTGCCTTTCAGCAACTCAGCCAGAGTCACCTGGTCTTTCAGCAGCCGATCGTGGATTTGGGTGGTCATATGGGTGGTGGGATACTCGCCGGTGAACAGCGAGGCGTGAGCCGGAATTGTCCACTGGGCAGGCACAATGGCATGCTCAAACAATGTCGCGCTTTGGGCAAATTCGTCAATATGCGGGGTCGTGTCACGTGGATATCCATAGCAGGACATGCGATCCGCACGGTGGGTGTCGAGCACAATAAACACAATATCTGGGCTGGTTGACATCTAAAGCATCTTACTCCTTTAAGCATGGTCTATGGGCTGATTGTCGCTTCGCTGCGCCAGGCATTGAGAATAGCATAGCCCATGCGAAGAGGGCAACAAAAATATACACCCGATGAGCTTGGAACACAAACTCAAGCCTAGTTTATCTTAAGAGCAGCCAATTATTGCCATGCAGGGACAACTATGCTAGTATCCTAATCGCAGTCTACGACCCGGTTCGGCTTCGAGGAGTCCGGGTCCGAATTTTGTGATCCCAGCGCGACTGGGCACGCCTGACATCAAAGAACACCTGCAACGTGAAGAGGGCTAACACAAGAAAATGGATACTCCCCACGAAGAATTCCCCATCGGCGGGATTAAAGCTCACGGCGGTGAACTAGTCAACCGGGTTCTGACTGGCCAGGAAAGAGAAGAAGCCCTGGCTCGAGCTCAAACGCTGAAAGGACTGCAAGTCACCTCCTTGATGAATATCTCGGACCTGGAACTATTGGCTAGCGGCGTTTTCAGCCCTTTGGCCGGCTTCATGGTGCAAGAGGATTACGATCGGGTGGTCCGGGAGATGCGCTTACATAGTGGGTTGGTGTGGTCGATTCCGGTGACGCTGGCCCTAACCCACGACGAGGCAATCAGCATCCGGGCAGGGCAAGATATCACGCTCTGGCAAGGTAATCAGCCCCTGGCGATTATGGCCGTCGCAGAGAAGTATCGGCGTGACACAGCTCGGGAGGCCCGGGAAGTCTATCGCACCGAAGACGAAGCGCACCCCGGTGTAGCGCGTCTCCACCGTCACGGTGACACGCTCTTGGGGGGTGAGATCTGGCTTCTGAATTGGCCACAGCCACGTGAATTTCCCGAATTCCGACACACGCCGGCTCAAACCCGGCGCATGTTCGCGCGCCGTGGGTGGCGACGCATCGTGGGCTTCCAGACACGCAACCCCATCCATCGCGCTCACGAGTATATACAAAAGACCGCCCTAGAAATCACGGATGGCCTCTTTTTGCACCCGCTGGTGGGCGAGACCAAGGCCGATGACATCCCCGCCGATGTCCGCATGGAAAGCTACCAGGCCCTCTTGCGTGACTATTACCCGGCTGAGCGGGTGCTGCTGGGCGTCTTTCCGGCCGCTATGCGCTATGCTGGCCCTCGCGAGGCCATCTTCCACGCCCTGGCCCGCAAGAACTACGGCTGCACGCACTTCATCGTGGGGCGCGACCACGCCGGGGTCGGCAACTATTATGGCACCTACGACGCCCAACTCATCTTCGACGAGTTCGAGCCGGAGGAAATCGGCATCACCCCCCTATTCTTCGATTACACCTTCTACTGCCGAAAGTGTGGTAGCATCGTCTCAGCCAAGACCTGCCCGCACAGCAAAGAAGATTGGATCAACCTGAGTGGCACCCAGGTACGAGAGATGCTGGAGCGAGGCGAGATGCTGCCGGAAGAATTTACCCGGCCAGAGGTTTCCAAGATACTAAGAGATGGAGTCCGGTCCAAGAAGTCTCAGCAGGCAGAATAGCCTCATGCGCAATCCGCTTCGGTTACTGCGCCGCAAGAAGGAACGCAAAGTCTTTGCTGTCGGGCTCGACTGCGGTGACCCGGTGCTGGTCTTCGAACGATGGCGCGACGAGTTGCCCAACTTTCGGCAGTTGATGGAATCAGGGGCCTATGGGCCCCTCTCCAGTTGCACGCCTTGCATTACGGTGCCCGCCTGGAGCTCTATGGTCAGCGGCAAGGACCCTGGCGTTCTCGGCTTTTACGGCTTTCGCAACCGGGCTGACTACAGCTACGAGAATATGAGCATCGCCACAGGCTCAGCCGTCAAGGAACCGCGCGTATGGGAGCTGCTGGGCGATGCGGGCAAACAGGTGATTGTAGTCGGCGTGCCCCAAACCTACCCGGTAAAACCGGTCAATGGATACCTGATCAGCAGTTTCCTCACGCCCAGCGTCCAGCGACAGTACACCTACCCTCACGAGCTTCGCTACGAAATTGGCCAACTGCTGGGCGGGCGTGAGTACGACGTAGACGTACATCAGTTTCGGACCGAAAACAAAGAGTATCTCATCCAGCAGATTTACGAAATGACCGAGAAACGGTTCATCGTCCTGAAACACTTACTCAAGAACAAACCCTGGGACTTCTTTATGTTTGTCGAGATGGGCGTGGACCGTATTCAGCACGGGCTTTGGCAGTATATGGACCCGGCTCACCCCAAGTATGCACCGGGCAATCCATATCAAGACGCGATCAAAGACTACTACAAGTACATCGACCAGGAATTGGGTGAAATGCTGTCAGCGCTGGACGACGATACAGTTGTTATGGTCGTTTCAGACCATGGGGCCAAGAAGATGGATGGCGGCATATGCATCAACGAGTGGCTACGTCGCGAAGGGTACCTGGTATTGAAAGAGGCGCCAATGCGCGAGGGCAACCGGCCGATCCCCTTCGAGAAGGTGGAGGTGGATTGGGAAAAGACCACCGCCTGGGGTGCGGGAGGTTACTACGCCCGACTCTTCCTCAACGTCCAGGGGCGTGAGTCGCAGGGGCTCATCCCCCAACCCGATTACGAAAGAGTAAGAGATAAGCTTGCGGCTGCTATTGAGGCTATCCCCGACCACCAGGGAAACCCTCTCAAGACGACCTGCTACCGGCCCGAAGCCATCTATCGGCGAGTGCGCAAGATTGCCCCGGATTTGATCGTCTATCTGGGTGACCTGCACTGGCGAGCGGTGGGCAGCTTTGGCTTCGAGGGCATCTATACTTTTGAGAACGACACCGGTCCTGACGACGCCAATCACGCCCAGGATGGCATGATCATTTACCGCGATCCCAGGCGAAACCTGGCCGGTCAGCAGCTGAGCGGAACACAACTCATGGACTTTGCACCCACCGTGCTCCACCTGATGGGGCAAGCAATCCCAGAAGATATGCAAGGACGAATAATTCAGTTATGACAACCCTCAGGCATCATGGCAAAATGACGAACGAAAAGGACGGCTTCGTGCTGTGGTTCACCGGACTGTCGGGGGCAGGTAAAACGGCCCTGGCTAAATTGATTGAAGAGGAATTGAAAACGCGTGGAGTGCGTGTCGAGCGCCTTGATGGCGACGTCGTGCGCAAGAGCCTCACCGCGGACCTGGGCTTTAGCAAAGAGGACCGCGATAAGAACATCCAGCGAGTCACCTTTGTGGCCAAGCTGCTCTCACGCAACGGCGTGGGCGTGTTAGCTTCCTTCATCTCCCCTTACCGAGCTACCCGCGACTGGGTGCGCACCGAAGTGACCAATTTTATCGAGGTCTTCGTGGACTGCACCCTTGAAGAGTGTATGCGCCGGGATGTGAAAGGCTTGTACGTCAAGGCACTGGCGGGTGAGATCCCCGAATTTACCGGCGTGTCCGACCCCTACGAGGCGCCCCTGACGCCGGAGATCGCCGTCAACACGGCCGAGGAGGCCATCGAAGAGAGCTTTGCCAAGATAATGGGATACCTGGAAAAAAAGGGGTACGCCTAGCCTTGACAGGGGCACTGATATCGGGTATACTGGAATTGGTTAAACCCGATATTTGACTGGAGGTGCCCCCGATGATTGAGCCCCGGTTGCTGGCCCGCTTGGACCGAAAGAAAGCGCAACTTGATGCTCTGCATCCACTGCCGGCCGAGGCCGTCAGGCACCTCAAACAGCGCCTGACGGTAGAGTGGGTTTACAACTCTAATGCCATTGCGGGCAGCAGCCTAACCCTCCACAACACCCAGTTTATTCTGGAAACAGGCCTGACTGTGGGCGGCAAGAGCCTGCGCGAACATCTGCAGGTCATCAACCAGAAAGCGGCCATTGAGTACGTAGAAGGGCTGACTTCCCAGGCAAACCTGATTACCCCCT
>CP070811.1:4732581-4766148 GCA_020343875.1 Anaerolineales bacterium
ACCCGCAATCGTTCCTCCTCTGAAAAGGCTACGTCATGACTCCAATGGAGCCCAGGAAAGCGCAGCCGCCCTCCAGCCGTGGCATAGGTCAGCCCTCCTATTCCCCACAGCGCGGCGGCGGCCAATCCCAGCCAGCTATCGGTTGTGGTTCCCGCCACCCAGCCCGGAGCCATGCGGGCCATGTTCAGCACGCCCAAGCCCCCTGCCCCCAGTACCAGGGTGATCCACGGGATGAAGAAGTGCGTCCTGGCATAGGCTGTCAGGGTCGGCAAGATCAGGGCTAAGAAGACCAGGGTGAAATAGGCTGAGGCAACCGCCGGGATCGCTTCGACAAGCCGCCAGCCAGCTGTCCAGCGGGCCACGGGTAACACAACCACAAAGGCCAAGGCCAGAATGCCAAAGAGTGCCGCCCGTTCCCAGGCCGGCCCTCGTCGCAGGTCTACACCTATCAGCGACCCAATGCCAGCTGCCAGCAGGCCCACGGAAGCCACTTGCTCAAAGAGCAAGGCCATATCAACTATTAGATCGCGCACAGGCCCCAATGCCGGCACCAGATACAATCCGCGCAGAAGCGACCCCATAAGCAAAAGGGCAGCAGCCAGAATCAGCCCTAAAAAAGTCGCCTGGAATTCAGCCCCGGCGTACTGTCGCAGGGTGAGTATCAAGGTCCACACAGACAGTGAAGCCAGGAGCAACGGAGTGGCCGTCAACAGTGTCTGCCGCGTTGTGCCGCCGAACAGCACAGGTGCTAGCAGCACCAAGCCCAACATAATTGCCACTACCAGCGCAACGTTGCCCTCTCGCGCAAAGAAATGGCGTCGCTCCAACCAGCTAACCAGCCAGCGGCTCCCGCTCCACAGCATAGCACCCAAGGTCATAATGACTGGTACGATCACCAATGTTACCAGCAAAGCTACCAAAGGCTTGAAGATCAGCGCCGGCTCTCTGATCCACAAATTCAGCAGCACGCTCGAGATTCGCGTCTGCCAGAAATACACCGCTACCCACAGCGCGTAGACTGTATAGATCGCCGCCAACCCGCCGAACACGGTGAAGATGGTCTCATCTCGACTGAACGTCACCGCGCCCTGCGTCTCCGCCTCGGCATCCTCCGGCTGAGTGCCAACCAAGAAGGCGCGCAAGCCCGGACCAAGCAAAGCCAGCACCTTGCCTGGTAATTCCTGCCGGATAAAGGCGAACGATCGCTGGCGCAGCATGGGGATCCCCAACCAGTCGCTCAGGATGAAATAGCCATCCAGCTCCAGGAGTGGATTGAGGTTGACGAAAAGGCTCAGATAACCCAGGAAGGCTACCTTGAAGAGCAACGCCCCTAACAGGCTGGCAGAATCTGAGACCCATATCGCCAGCAAACTACACAGTCCAGCCACGATCAATTCTGAATGCGGCCCGGCCCACGATACGGCAATGCGTCGCCCCTTAGGTTCTAGCCAGATGTCCACCGTATCCACGAAGAAAGCGGGCATACCATAATAAATCATCACCCCGCCGCGGCGCACCTCCCGGCCAAAGTGCTTGGTAGCCAGCGCGTGGGCCGCCTCGTGGATGAAAATCAGGAGCATACTGATCAAGAGCAGCGTCAGTAAGCCCGCAACATAGCCCAACACACTAGAATCATCGGGAGTCAGGATAGCGTACGTTCCACGTCGCAACAGGAGCCAAAAGGCAACCGAGCCCATCAAAGCCAGCAGTGTCAGCAGCCCCAAAACCGGTTTGAAGAAGAAGATCCGCCCGCCCAGTTGATAGGCCAACGTTACATACCGATCCACGCCCTTTAGATAAAACTCCTGCTGCAAAAAGGCGCGGGCCAATCGCCGCCAACGATGGCCCCAATCCCGCTCCGCGAGTTGCCCCGATACTTGATGGAACACATCCACCGGCCTATCGGTCAGGAAACCCTCGGTCCGCAACTCCTCTACCAGCGCCGTGACCCGCCCAAAAGCAAAGGCCTTGTACCGTTCGAAGTAGGCCACCACCAAGTCCTTGACGGTACGCGAGCCGTCCATCCAACTCCAGAGGACGTAATCCTGTTCTTCTAACTTCAGATAGGTTCCCAAGCCGGGATTCTTGAGCACGTAGTATACGGTGTCGCTCTCAGTCAAGCGACGCACGATGATCCCAGGCACCGAGCGGGGCCGGTAGCTGGCCTTATCTACTTGAGCGCGTACCCAAGTCCACATATTAAAGTGCTGGCGGGGGGAATGCCCCCCGTACGTTCTGGCTTCAGCCGCCACGTTTATCTTTTCCAGGCTATCTTTCGTATCTGGCCTTATTTTACAATAAATCTTCGCAGAGTGAAACTTTGCCTCGCGGGGCGCTAAGGCATCTCTCGTGGGATTAGTCGATACCGGCCATACTTCAAAAATTTCCGAACTTCTGCTATAATCCGACCAGGCGCCTACGCCAACTACAGAGGTAACCCACTTGTCCATCCAACCCGAACTTGTGCAAGCGGTGGCCGCTTTCGTACCCGACCACGTAGTGCAAGATATCGTCAGTGATCATCTGCCCAAGCCGGGTGACGCGTTCGTCTCCGAGGGGGCAGTCATTTTCGCCGATGTGGCCGGCTTTACCCCCATGGCCGAACGATTGGCGCGTATTATGCGTGACCAAGCTCGCCAAGGCGAGGCGCGCGGCGCTGAGGAACTCAACCGCATCATCAATCGGGCTTTCTCAGCTATGATGACGCCAATTCAGCAGCGTGGCGGCATTGTTACCCACTTCAGCGGTGATGCCCTGACTGCCTGCTTTGAACGCCCCCCGGATTTGTCTCCTTCCGAGGTAGTGACCAGTGCCCTGGCATGCGCATATGCCATGCAACGGGCCATTTATCCGTTCGCCGAGGTCCAGGTTGAGAACGAATCATTTCTCGTGAGCGTGAAAATCGGAGTCGGCTACGGGCGGTGCATCTTCCTGGCCGTGGGTGACGAGCACAGCAGCATGGAGTCGGTATTGTTGGGGCAAGCCCTCGAGGATGCTGCTACTGCGGAACAGCATGCACAGCGTAGTCAGGTGGTACTGGCCCCCAGCGCTTTGTCATTGCTGCCCGAAACCCTGCTCCCGCCCGAGGATCGGGTTGAATACCGTGGCGATTCGGTTGCCTATCTTGAATACCGCGTGATGCCTCCCTTGGAGAGTGATTTCGCTCTGATACCCCCATATGCCGACCCCCTGGTCGGACTGGATGCAGCAGCTCTAGAGCGTATTTTGCACGGCCTGGCCCCTTATCTGCCCCGATCCATCTACGATCGGCTTCTTATGGCTCAAGGCGACCTGCCCGGCGACTACCGACGTGTCACCAATATCTTCGTTTATTTCGACGGGCTGGACTTAAAGAGGACTGATGTAGGAGAGCTTACCCAGACATACTACCGCTGGGCGAGTTCCATCGTGGATCGTTACCAAGGACGGCTGATTCACATGATGGCAGATGACAAAGGAACCAGCCTGCACATCCTGTTCGGGGCACCCGACAAACATGCCGACGATCCAACGCGCGGACTGCGTTGCGCGTTGGATTTGCAGCGGGACCCCCATCGACCTGCCTTTATCACCCGGCAGCGCATCGGTGTAGCCTCTGGCATCGTCTTCGCCGCCACCATCGGGTCGCCAAGGCGCATGGAATACACGGTCATCGGTGACGAGGTCAACCTGTCAGCTCGCCTCACAGCGGCTTGTCCAGCGGGGGAGGTGCTGGTGGACACCTACACCCGGGATCGCACCGCCCGCCAGTTCGAATTTGAGACGTTGCCGCCTATGCGTGTGAAGGGCAAGTCAGAGCCAGTCATTGTCTATCGGCTGCTGGATGAGCGTCCGAGTGAGACGGGGTTAGTAGCCCGCTACCTTTCCAGTCGCTGGCACATCGTAGGCCGTGACGATGAAGTAGCCCTACTGACACGCGCCGCCGACCAAGCCCTGGAAGGAACCGGCCAGATCATTGCCATTGAGGGGCAAGCCGGCGTGGGCAAAACCCGCTTAGTAGAAGAGGTGGTGCGGCATTGGGTCGACCACGGCGGCGACGGCTTCGTAGGACAGGCCCTCTCCCACGGCAGCAACTCCCCATACCATCTCTGGACCAACTTTTGGCATGCCTTTTTCGGATTTGGTGAAGCCGACAACGCTGAGCAACGCTGGCAGAAGACAAAAGCGACCATTGCCCAGGAAGCACCCCATGTATCTGCCTGGATTGAGGTACTTGCCCCCATCTTAGGTCTTCGCTCCCCCGAAACACCTCTACTCTCTAGGCTGGATGCCGCCGACCGGCGCCGCAAACTTCTCGAAGTGACGCTGAATTTGCTTGTGGCTCGCGCTCATCGCCAGCCACTGCTGGTTCTCTTTGAAGACTTGCATTGGGCTGACCAACCGTCGCTGGAACTCATCGACTATGTCGGCGAGCATATTTCACAAGCGCCATTGCTGTTGTGCGTCTGCTTCCGTCCTCGCGAGGATCTGGGTTTAGACGTACTTTCCTCGATGTATTGTACCTGGCGCATCTTGGACGAGCTTCAGCCACACCAAAGCACCCAGCTAGTGCGCGCAATCTTGGGCAAGGTAAACCTGCCGCAGAGGGTGGAGCAAGAAATCTACGACAAGACTCAGGGCAATCCTCTTTTTGTCGAGGAAGTCCTCAGAAGCTTCATCGCCAGCGGCACTCTGGTACCGGAAAACGGGCACTACCGGCTGGCGGGCAGCCCAAGTGCCATCACCATTCCTGACACATTGCAAGATTTGCTGATGGCTCGAATAGACAAACTAGAGGCCCCCAGCCGGGATCTGGTGCAAGTTGCCTCTGTGGTTGACCGACGCTTCCCCTACGTCGTCCTGCGCGGGATCTATCCCTATCCCATGTCCGATCTAGAAATGCAGGAACGACTTAATGAACTGATTCGCCCCCTGGACTTGACACGCCTGGATCGCCCTGAGCCCGATCTGGTATACCTTTTTAAACACGCCCTCACTCGAGATGTGGCATATGCCAGCCTTCCCTTTGCCCGTCGCCGCGAGTTGCATCGGCGGGTGGGCGAATGTATGGAAACCACTTACGCTGACCATCTAGAAGAGCACTATGGCACTCTGGCCTACCATTTCGATCTGAGTGAGAAATGGGAAAGAGCCCTGAATTACGCCCTGCTGGCCGGGGTGCAAGCCCAGGAAGTATATGCGAACGACGAGGCCCTCCGCTATTACCAGCAGGTAGAAGATTATCTAGCATCTGTGTCAATTGAGACCAATTGGACTAGCGCTTTGCAGATGCACCTTAAGCGCAGCATCTTGCACCGACTGAACGGGAACTACGAACTGGCCGAGGCCGACCTGGCTCGCACTCTTAGCCTGGCCCAAACGTATCAAGATACCCGGGCCGAGGCTGAGGCGTATTGCCTGCTGGCCGATGTGCATCACTATGAAATGCGCAACGAAGAGTCGCTGAGTGCCGCCCACCAAGCTTTTACCATCGCCTCGAGACATAACCACCCGGCAGAGCTGAACATGTCATTGGTACAGTTGGGCGTCGCTTGCCAGATGGTGGGAGATGTGGAACGCTCGATGGCGTACCTCCAGCAAGCCCACGACCTGGCAGAACAGCGCCGCGACCGGTTGGCGGTCGCGCGGGCGCTGAACACCATGGCTGTTGCATGGCTGCTTTACCAAGGTGAGTTGGACAAAGCCCTGGATGGCTTCCTGCGCGTGCTTGAGATACGACGCGAAGCCGGTGCCAAAGATCGGGAAGCGGAATGCCTGGCCAATATTGCAACCGTGCAATTCAGGCGCGGAGAATTTGAGAGAGCCTTGGAAGCCAGTGAAGGCGCCCTGCGCGTCGGACGTGCCGCTGGCTGGCAGTATGGTATCAGTTACGTCCAACTCGATCAGGCCGACGTCTATTGCTACCTGGGTGATTACGAGACTGGCCAGCGGCTCATCGAAGAAGCGGGGCAAAACCTGGTGGCAGGCGACGAGCTAGGGAAGGCATACATTCAACTCTGGCTGGGACGCAACATCCACTTCGACCTGGGCCGTGACGAGCTTGCTATCTCGGTGCTGAAGGCAAGCGTGGCATTGATGCGAGAACACGACCACTACGACGAGTTGATTGTGGGACTGACAGGGCTGGGAGGCAGCTATTTGCGGCAGCATCAGCTTAGCCAGGCGCGGGCTTGCCTGAGTGAAGCCCACGAATTAAGCCTCACCCAGAACATTCCGTGGCAGCGCTCAGAGATCTGCTATCGGCTGGGGCAGGTGGCACTCACCGAAGCCGAACTCAACAAAGACTCACGCAAGTGGGAGGAAGCCAGCCACTGGGCGCGAATGGCACAAGCAGCTGTTGATAAAGGTGGCGCTCCTGACTGGCTGGGCCCTGCCCAGCTCCAGCTGGCCCGCATCGCCAGGCATCGTGATGTGCCAGCCGACCAGGTGATTGATCTCTATCAGCAGGCAGTCTCGCTGGCCCAAGTACGCTGCCGTGCTGTGGAGCGCGCCTGGCTGCTGCGTGAGGCGGGCCACTACCTGGCAACCCACCCGAAGCAGGAGATCAGTATGCAGGGGCATGCTCTGGGACAACAAGCCGATGACTGGTTAGCGGCACGAGGCATCCCAAGCTAAAAGAACCCGGTCTGCCTTTTTTCTCGCTCAGAACTGTGCTATACTTGACGCGTGGGGACTTGACTTGGAGTCACCTCAAGGAACATAGCATTCAAAATCCACAAGGATGAAAGGATAGGTTTTCTGATGGCACCAGATACAGTTGCTCTTATTATCGGTCGGGCGGTTACAGACGAAGAATTCCGCGCCCTGCTGCTTTCTGATCCCGATCAGGCGCTCCAGGGCTATGACCTGTCGGCAGACGAGGTCGAAGCTATCAACAATCTAAAGCAGGAAGACCTGGAGGACTTCTCGACCAAGCTAGACTCGCGCATTACCAAGAGACGGCTCTGGCGCGGATAGCTGTCAGAGCATAGTCAGGAGAGCCCGCCATAGCGGCGGGCCCAAGATCAATAACCCGACGATAACGGCGGCGATAGCCATCAGCAGCACAGCTCCCGCCGCCACATCTTTGGCGATCTTGGCCAGAGGATGGTATTCCGCCGTCGCCAGATCTACCGCCGTCTCAGCCACTGTGTTGAACGCCTCGGCAACCAGCACCAAAGCGATGGTGAGGGCAATTATGGCCCATTCAATATGGCTTAACCTCAACCCAAGCCCCAAGATCACGACGACCAAGGCCACGGACAAATGAATACGCGCGGTGCGCTGCGTCCGCAGGACGTGCCATATTCCTGAAAAGGCATATCTAAAACTGGTCAAGAAATTAGAATGGGTCATGTCATAAGGGCGCAGCGGCTCAGAAGGGCCATCGGCAAGCTACCACACGCTACGACGCCCGTGGTTAAGCCGGCTGCACGTGAGCAAGTCCTAATTGGGACAAGATCTCTGCCTGCCGCCCCCACATCGCCACTTTGTCCTCAGGGCGCATATGGTCATAGCCCAAAAGATGCAACACTCCGTGAACCACCAGCAAAGCCAATTCTGCCTCAATGGGATGGCCGGCAGCCGACGCCTGAGCCTCGGCTTTGGGGTAGGCGATCACCACGTCTCCCAGGTACACGTCAGCGCTTGGCGGACTCACGAAATCAGGCGCCTCGCCTCCAAAAGAGAGAACGTCTGTGGGCGCATCTATGCCAAGGAAGTCTCGATTGAGCGCGCGCAACACCTCGTCATGGGTGACAACCACTGTCAATGCGCCCGTCCTATGGCCTGCAGCTGCCAGGGTTGCCTGCGCGACCGAGCCAAGCCAATCGGCGGAAACGCTGGCAACAAACGTGTCCTCAACTTGCACCTGGACGGGTGCTCTCACAGACATTGGGTCTCTAGTCCTTCTCAGCAGGAGTGGAAGCGGGGACCGGCATCGAGTGGGGGGCAGGGAGAGCAGCCGGGCTTGCGGCGCTAAGTTCCTGTTTTACTTCTTCTGGGTACTTGACGCGGGGGTGGAAAACGCCATGGAGCATTTCCAAAAACGCGCTGCGGATCTGATCCAAATCACGCGTCGTCAAATCGCACTCATCTAGCTCACCGCCGGTCAATTTTTCAGTGATGATGCGACGCAGAATTTTGTCAATCTCCTCGACTGTGGGAGGATGCGCTGCACGCACTGCCGCCTCACAGCTGTCGGCCAACATCACAATGGCTGTCTCTCTGCTCTGAGGCTTGGGCCCCGGGTAGCGGAAGTCGGCTTCGTCTACCAGGCTAGGATCGTCTGCCTGCTCAAGGGCCTGGTGATAGAAATACTTAATCAGGCCTGCCCCTTGATGTTCGGGTATGAAGGCACGCACGTCATGTGGCACTCCGTATTTTCTTGCCAACTCAAGCCCATCCTTCACGTGGCTGATGATAATCTGTGCACTGGTTCGGGGATCGAGTCGGTCCTGGACATTAATGCCGTCCATTTGATTTTCGACAAAGAAGTAGGGACGTAGCATCTTGCCCACGTCGTGATAATAGGCCCCCACCCGGGTAAGCAGCGCATCAGCACCGATCCGTTCGGCTGCTTGCTCTGCCAAGTTGCTGACCATGAGGCTATGATGATAGGTACCTGGGGCACGCAGCAAAAGTTGTCGCAATAAGGGCTGGGTTGGGCGTGCCAATTCAAGAAGCTGTAAAGAGGTAGTGACACCCAATAAATTGCCCACTAAGAAGAAACCAATCAAGGTCAGGCTAGCCGAAAAAGCTCCATTAGCCACGCCTGCGCCAACCAGCTGCAATACCCCCATCTGGTCAAGGCCGTTGCTGGGAAGGCGAAAGATCAACACAATTGCCACGTTCGTCAGCGACACGTAGACCCCCGACCAAAGCAACCGGTTCACCCTCTCAACTCGTCCCAGGCTGAAGATCCCAACCAGTCCTCCCATGACTGCATATACTGCAAACTCAAGCGAACCATCCGCAATGTAACCGATGATGAGTCCGATGAAAACCGTGACCAAGATGCTCAGTCGCACCTCAATCAGTACCGCCAACATAATAGAAAGAGCCGCCATCGGGAACAGGTAGGGCAAAATGGTGTGCCCGGGCACCATAAGGCGCACCGCCCCGACGAATAAAAGCAAAAGCAAGAACAGCAGCCCCAAGTAGCGCGGCCGATCGAGGGCGCGCGGCCGAAAACGCAACGTATAGAGTCCAATCAGCAATCCAATGACCGTGACGTAGGCCACGCCGCCTATTAGATCAGATGGCTCAAAGGCTGGCTGCTGCAATCCCAACGCTTCAAGCGCCTCGACGTCCCCCGGTCCAATCAGGTCGCCAGCACGCAGGATTCGCTGGTCTTGCTCGTAGGTGATGACAACCGCCTGCACACTCTCGCGCGCCAGTTGTCGCTCTTCAGCGGTGCGTTCCTCGTTAACGAAGGTATTCGGCTGGATCAAATCCTCGACTACGGCAACGACGACTGCCGCCATTTCGTCGCTCACGTCCAGGCCTATCAAGGTAGGCAATCGACGGCGGGCAGAGGGCAATTGATTGGGTCGAATCTCAGTACGCATGGCCTGGTCAAGGACGGTCATCGTTTCGGCCTTGATCGACGACCAAGTCTCGCCATCGGCAGTCAACAAGCTAATGAGGACCCTGTCAGTCAGTGTTAGGTCATCAACGGCCGCAATCAACTCGCGCTTTTCATCCAGGGAAGCATAGACATCCCCTCGAATGGAGTCGAAATAATCGAAGATCTGCCGAGCCCGCGCGACCTGTTCCCGAGCGATACGCGTATCAGGCGGATCGTAGACTTCGGCGACCGCCATCTCAGCCCGACTGCGAGCAATTTCAGTCTGGATCTCGCTCACGTAGGTGATGCGCTGGGGTGCTAGTATGTCGCGTTGTACTACATCCCCTTGTTCAAGCTGCTCGCTGCCATCGCCCAGCGGAATCGGCATCAGTAAAATCAAGCTGCTCAACACCACAAAGAGCAACCCCATCAGCACAGTACGCAGCTGGACCATACTGGGCAAAGGCGAGCCGCTTTTGGGTTTGAAAACTCTGCTATTACTCAGCGGGTTGTCTGTCAAATTTCAACCCTCGTAAAGGCAATGCAATGCTTCGCCTCTCCGTCTATCCGTCACTCAATATCTCTCGCACCGCCTGGTTCACCAACCGCCCATCGGCTTGGCCTTTCAGTTCAGCCATCAGGTGCTTCATTAAGGATCCCATGCCGGACATATCCGATACACCCAACTCAGCGGCAGCTTTACGGGCGGCAACCAACACTTCATCTCGAGTCATCTGGCGAGGCAGGTAGCTTTCGATGATGACCAGTTCCGCCTCTTCGACAGCAACCAAGTCGCTGCGCCCTCCTTTTTGGAACTCAACTATGGCATCACGACGCTGCTTGGCTTGTTTTTGGATGATACCCAGTGCCTCTTGGTCGGTGAGGGCAAACTGAGCATCGCCTAGATCGAGACTCTCTACGGCAACACCCTCTGCACGTCGGGACTCTATAAAAGCAGATCGTTTCTCAATCTCGGCTGCCTTAATGGCAGCCCGGAGCAGACGGATGGTCCCCTTGCGGCTCTGGTCACCTGCTTTCATAGCCTCTTTCAAGTCTTCCATCAACTGGTCTTCGACGCCCATAGATCACTCTCTCCTTGCCACCGGCTATGAACAGGTTAGTTCGTGTAGAGCAGCCCACCCCAGGGTAAATCCTCCTCCTGGACGCTCCCCTGCAAGCTGACCAAGCGTTGCAGGAAACCACCCTCACGCCGCATAAGCGTCAGCTCTCGCTGCAACCGGGCCACAGCCGACGGCTCTTCGAGTAACTCTTGTTTCTCATTCACATCAATCTGCAGGTTTGAGGCGATGTGATACGACAACATAGAGAGGTCATTAGGTAGCTGAAGTTGGCTGACCGGCAAAGCCTGATCGGCCAGCGACATAATCAGCGTGAGATAATCGATGAAGTTATGCCTTACAGTGCTCATCAAGTTAGGTACATCAAAAGGGTCAGCCGGCTCGTCGTCCCAGTACTCAATCGAGCCCATCAGGTAGGGTGACTCAACATCAGCATATTCAACGATTCGAAACCGACGGTCTCCTACTGTAAGGACATTCATCCGTCCGTCGGGCAGCCATTCCCACTTGGCTATGCGCGCCACGGTGCCAACGGGGTGCGGAATAGCCGCTTCTCCCACCTCAGACCCAGAATAGATGAGAACCACCCCAAAGGGTTTATCTTGCGCCAGGCAGGTGTTCATCATAAGTTTGTACCGCTCCTCAAAGATGTGCAGCGGTAGTACCATACTAGGGAAGAGAACAGTGTTGAGAGGAAAGAGCGGCAACAATTCGGCTGGCATAAATCATTCACCATGTCTAGTATAGTGGTCAGTTCGCTGGTCCTCTAGCCTATAGCACTTCACATTATATATGTAACCATTGCTTTCTGGCAAAAGGGCTCCTGAGCGAGGGTGCGTCCAGGATTTTTGGGAAGTCCGTGCAAACTAGGAGGGAGCTCCCACCAGTCCTCCTAAAATCTCGGACGGCCGCCCTGAGCGCGGGGGCATTCAAATTTGGGGCAGAGTCACTGAAACGCTTGCTGCTCAGCCATAAGGTGAAGCCAGAAGTAGCTGCTGAGAGCGTTGGGGAAAGAAGAAGTCAAGGAAGATGTCTTGTCACTATTGGGGGTGCTGGCTGCTCGTTAACCGTCAATTGAAAAACATCAGGCCGCGCATAGTGTCCTACCACGTCGAAATCAAATTTGCCCCGCGCCACCTCAGCCAAGTCCAGGTCAGCCATTAATACCCCTTCCTCATCGTAGAGCGGGCCCGCGACATACTCTCCCAACGGGGACACGATAGCGCTACCTCCCCGGCACAGGATCCCCGGTGCGTCAGCCAAGTCTGATATGTCTACCAAGTCAGCGGGATACATGGCCCTGGTTACGAACTGGTTGCATCCCAGCACAAAGCAGCGCCCCTCGCAGGCGATATGCCGCAAAGTGGCCTGCCAGGAGTCGCGAGCATCAGCAGTGGGAGCCAGGTAAAGTTCAACGCCTTTAGCATACAAAGCCATGCGGGCCAATGGCATGTAGTTCTCCCAGCAGATGAGGCCTCCGACCCTGCCCAGCTCTGTATCAAGCACGGTGAGCGTGCTACCGTCTCCCTCGCCCCAGATGACTCGTTCGGCAGCAGTGGGCCTCAGTTTGCGGTGTTTACCCAATAGACAGCCCTGGGGGTCAAAGTACAGCAGCGTGCAATACAGCGTGCCCCGGCTGAACTGAACATCCCGTTCGACCACCCCAATTGCCAAATAAGCCCCAGCCTCGCAGGCAGCTGCGCCCAACGTCTCCGTGGTCGAGCTGGGAACGTCCACCGAATTAGCCCAGAAACGCTCCCAGCTCTGTCGTCCGGATACGCTCCGACTGCCGACCACGGTGCCGAAACCTAAGCCGCGGGGATAAGCGGGGATGAAAGCTTCGGGAAAGAGGATCAGCTGCGCACCTTGGGCCGCTGCCTCAGCGATCAGCCGACACGCTTTCTGCAAGCTAGCCTCCCGGTCAAAGAGGACTGAGGCAGCCTGCACCACAGCTACCCTGACCTTTGGCAAGGTGTCGCCCATTCAGCTGGCCTCCATCGCCCCGATTTTGACGCTCTACCTTGTGATTCGAAAAGGGCAGAAGATTTAGCCCTTAAAAGTATGCCCTGTCTCCGCCTCAGGC
The DNA here is from genome assembly GCA_020343875.1 of Anaerolineales bacterium. Classification (GTDB taxonomy): domain Bacteria; phylum Chloroflexota; class Anaerolineae; order 4572-78; family NAK82. The sequence goes on from CP070811.1 coordinate 4,745,291, forward strand.
GCCTCGCGCAGCAGCTCCAGCGCGTGAGGCAAGGTGGGCAGGATGCTCTCCAGATTCTCACGAACGGCCTTGGGGCTGCCCGGCAAGTTGACGATCAGCGTCCGGCCTCGCAAGCCAGCCGCCGCACGGCTGAGCATTGCGTGTGGCGTAGCGGCCAGGCTGTCACGTAGCATGGCAAAGATTAGCCCGGGCGCTTCTCGATTGAGGACGGCTTTGGTCGCCTCAGGGGTCACGTCACGCGGGGCAAAACCGGTACCGCCAGTGGTGAGAATCAGATCCAGCTGACGCTGGTCGGCCCAACTGATAAGCGTGTCCCGGATGCGATTGAATTCATCGGGCACCACAGCGTATTCAGCCACCTCGGCCCCCAAACGCTGCACAACCATCTCCTGGATGACGGGGCCGCTTCGATCTTCGTATTCACCCGCCGCGCCTCGGTCACTCAAGGTGAGGATGCCAACCCGGGTCATAGCTCACTCCTGGACAAATTGCCTCCACGGCCCATGGATACCGTCTTCCGTGACACCGTAATAAACATGGATTGTGCCATCCGCATCACGCTGCACGAAGTCATAGCGCCATTTGCCGGCTCGCTTAAGGCGCTTGAGCAAGCCAATATCTCCCTTCCATTGCACGTTTTCAGGCTTTACGGCCTGTTTAAGAGACTGAGTAATGGCATATTGCCACAGCTTGCGCGCCGATTGTTGAGTGACATTGTGAACCACGTTTCCGTTGCGCAGGTCTTTCATGCTGTAATAGCGGTTCCCTTTACGCTCTTCAACAATCACAATTTCTACCCCAGTCCTGGGTGGGGCAACCTGACCGTTGGCAGGAGCAGTTTCTTCCACCGCTTCCTCCACTGGTGAGAGAGGTTCAGCCAGTTTATGCTTCTTCGCCACCAGCCCCACAATTTCGTCCCGAACGGCTATGTTGGTTTCTGATTCATCACGCACATAGATCTTGTTCTCATCCACGGCATAGGGCGGATCGTCGCCGGTAGAGACTGTCACCCGCAATACTTTGCGCTCCTGAGATTCAAACGTATCAATCGAGACGCTCAAAGGTGGTGTGATCTTGCGCTCAATCTCGACTTTGAGGGCACTGATGGCCTCAGTCGGATTGTCCAGGCCAGCGGGTGGCGATTTTGGATTTGGCGACACACCGATGTAAATGTTGCCGCCGTTGGTATTGGCAAAGGCACACACATCGCAAATGATAGCATGTAGCCGCCCGCCTCGACGCACCATGGTCTTATGGAACGATTGGACAATGCTGGCGCCTTGTTCGCGCGCCGCTTGCACATGGTCGAAAGGAGCCTCGGTGGGGCGAAAGGGACGCGTACGGGCGAAGTCATCTCCCTCGAACACTTCGAGCAACGCCTCAAAGGAGGCCTCACTCAGTAGCACCTCTGTCACCCGGCCTCCGACGCCCAGACGGTTTTTGTCTTTAGGGTCGCCGCTGAGGTGATGAGAATCCGAGCCCTGGATGCAATGCATACGCCGTGGGTATTCTGGCTTTGTGCCATTGAAGAACAGCGCGGTACGACGCCGGCTCTTGCTCTCCAGGTCAGTCACTTCCAACGCGTGCAGGTGAGGATCTTGAGTGTACGCAATCTTCGTCTGTCCGCCGAAATCGAAACCCCGCAGCGCAACCCCATGGCTGGAGTTAGCATGGGGAGCAATCACCAGCCCGCCAGCCTCGTTAATGATACGATAGGCCGTCAGCACGTCCACAGTAGCTCCCACCTCAGTAGAACCTCTATCAAGTTTGTCGGGCGGCACATTGAGGCGGAGCAGAATGTACTCCAATTCCCGCACCGTTGTATGGGGAGGAAAGATGCCTAAGACATGAAAGCCCAGGGTCGCCGTCAGTTCAAAGCCGGGCAACACCAAAATCTTGCTCAACAGCCGCTGATATTCATCCAGGCGACGTCTTTCATCGGCGCGTAAGCGATTGAGCTGCTTCAGGAGCCTCAATTCTTCAATTTCCTTTTGCATCGCTCCATAGCCAACCACAGTATTGTGGTCGGTAAAAGCGATTATGTCCAGGCCAGAACTCTCGGCCTTTTGTAGGATGTCAAGATATGTTACGTCAGATTCGGCAAAGTCGGTGGAGCCGGGAGTATGCAAGTGCAGGTCTACCCGACGCCATTGCCTAGCACCGCGGCCCGAGCGACGTTTATTCGACACGATGTTATACCTCGTTTGATCTTGAATAATTCTCAGCCACTAGCCCAGGCTGAGGACCTGCCCGTCGACAAGGGCGGATTGCCGCACGTCTTTGCCTCAGAAATAACCTGGACTCTGAGACAGCGGTTGCCTAGCCCGGGCGGAGCACAAAGGCTGAGTAGTAGCAGTGATTCTACAGTTGAGAGGCGCTTCACTGGAAGGCAGACTGTGCAGGCGATCCATTCCAGAGAGGCTGTTACCAGGTTCCGCAGGTGATGCAGCGCAATAGGAAACCCAGCCATGCAGGCGAGGGGTATGGGGGAAGGAAAGGGACCTCAATCGGGGCAAAAATTTCTATCTCCCAGGCCACTTCCCTGAAACTGTCCCAGCGCAGAGGGGTGACACAGTACCTAACACGCAAGGCGAGCTCCACACCCTATCACTTAGTTTCATGAACAGGCACGGTGGCTGCCTATGAGGTCCTCTACAAATCTTCAATACCTAGCCTGGGACCTAGCCCGCGCAAGCCACAATGATCCACCGCTCGATTATGATCCGGGATCTTGAAGTTCCAGATCTACTCCGCACTTGGCTGAACTGCGGTAAATTCAGTGTCAGCTCCCGGGTAGGCTCCTGCCGTAGATTTCTTAAATATCAAGGCGTATCCATTCCTCGCCCTTTAGACGCTACGCCAGGAGCTTGGGAGCATCCGAAGCGTTGAATCCCCAATGGCAAATGACTGACTGCCTTCATTCTCGGCAGCCACTGAGGGCAATTAAGAGACCATAGTCCGTAACGTGCGGCTGCTGCGAGTGGCCAAAGCTGGCGACCGGGTATCAATTCTCAGCTGTGGTTCATTCGACACTTGGTAGAGCCTTCCTCTGTAAAGGCATTCCGGTCCTGTTTTCCAGCAGATCGATGGCTGGCATTGCCCGCCTGTCCAAATAAGCTCGACGAAGGCATGAATATTCCCCCACTCGGGTCGCTACCCTTCGCCAGCGTCGAACCCGGGCTCACTCAATACTTGCACATTCTCAACCTCTTAGAACCAAGCACCTCAATACCATTCATATTCAATTTTCGAAGTGTTTTCGAAACTCTCCTCCTCTCTGCCTTGCTCGCGCAGCCCCGAGAAACTAAGCCTCTTGCTGCCCCAATACTCCCTGGATGACCGCCACCAAGTCCTGCAGGCTAAAAGGCTTAAGCACAAAATCGTTGGCGCCAGCCAACTCGCTATCCTGTCGGTGGTCCATTCCCGACATCACGACAACCGGTAGATACCGGTAGTCTTTGTGGTTGCGGACGGTACGCAGCAAGTCAAGGCCATCTTGGCGCCCCAGATAGAAATCAACCAAGACCAATGCCGGGGACTCCGTTGAGATAACCTCAAGGGCTCGTTCAGGGTCGGAAAGAGTGGCACACACATAGCCTTCCATCTCCAGTTGAAGCGTAAGCAACTGGCAAGTCATAGGATCATCATCCACAATCAACAGCCTGTCCTTGTCGGAGCAATCATTGGATGTAGTGTCGGACCTGTTTGTCATTCAGCGTCACTTTCCGGTGAGTTGCTCACATGACCATTACGCAATGCAATGTTTAGGACTTCCTCCACCCGATCCACCAGCGCAAACTCCATTTCATCACGCACATCATGTGGCAGGTCATCCAGGTCTTTCTCGTTGCGCTTGGGGATAACCACCGTGCGCAATCCAGCCCGGTGCGCAGCCAGTACCTTCTCTTTGATCCCTCCCACCGGAAGCACCTGACCTCGCAAAGTAATCTCCCCAGTCATACCGACGTCGGCCCGGACCAGGCGCCCAGACAACAGCGATGCCAGCGCGGTGGCAATGGCCACTCCCGCTGAGGGGCCATCCTTAGGCACTGCCCCGGCTGGCACATGGATGTGAATGTCGATAACATTAAAGAAGTCTTCGTCAAACCCCAGGTTGTCCGCCTGCGAGCGGACGTAACTCAGGGCTGCCTGGGCCGATTCCTTCATCACGTCGCCCAGTTGCCCGGTGATGGTAAGGCCTTTCTGGCCCGGCATTTTAGTGGCTTCGATGAACAAGATATCGCCCCCTACGGCAGTCACCGACAGCCCAGTAGCAACGCCGGGCAAGTCGCAGCGCTCAGCTGCCTCGAAAAAGTAGGTAGGTTTGCCCAGGTATTCAGATACCTGGTCTGGCTCAACTGCCACTGTCTCGGAATCACCCTCCGCAACCGAGGTAGCCACCTTACGGCAAACGGCGCCAATCTGTCGTTCTAGGCTACGGACACCGGCCTCGCGCGTGTAATCGCGGATGATGGTACGAAGTGCCTCATCGCTAAAAGAAATCTCCGACGCCCGCAAGCCATTCTCCCGGATTTGCCTTGGGACGAGGTATCCCTTAGCAATGTTTACCTTTTCCTCTTCGGTATAACCAGATAGGTACAAGATCTCCATGCGATCGCGCAAGGGCCCAGGGATGGTGTCCAGGATGTTAGCTGTGGTGATGAACATCACCTGACTCAAATCAAAAGGCACATCCAGATAATGATCGCGGAACTCCCGATTTTGCTCTGGGTCGAGCACCTCCAAAAGGGCCGAGGAGGGATCTCCACGCCAGTCGGCTCCAATCTTGTCCACCTCATCCAGCATAATCACTGGATTCTTGGCTCCGCCACGCCGGATGGTTTGGATGATGCGCCCTGGCATAGCACCGATGTAGGTACGCCGATGGCCGCGAATCTCGGCTTCATCGCGCACGCCTCCCAGACTCATGCGGATGAACTTGCGCCCGAGTGCCCGAGCGATGGACTGTCCCAAAGAGGTCTTCCCCACCCCGGGCGGTCCCACAAAGCAGAGGATGACCCCTTCTCGTTCGCGGCGAATAACGTCCTGCACGTACACTTCGTCCTGCTCTCGTTCCGCGACTCGCTCAAGGCGCAGCTTTCGTACTGACAGGTATTCCAGGATACGCTCTTTAATCTTATCCAAGTCGAAATGATCTTCATCAAGAACCTGGCGGGCATGGGCGATATCAAGGACGTCTTCAGTGGTCACCGCCCATGGCAATGCGGTCAACCAGTCCAGGTAGGTACGGATCACCCCATACTCAGCAGCCGCTGCAGGCAGCTTCTCCAGGCGGCTCAGTTCGCGCAATGCTTCTTTCTCCGCCTCCTCAGGCATGCCCGCTTCAGCAATCTTGGTGCGCAGCTCGTCGATCTCCATCTGCTGCTCATCGCCTTCACCTAGTTCCCGCTGGATAGCCTTAAGTTGTTCGCGCAGAAAGTACTCGCGCTGCATCTTCTCCATCTCTGACTGGGCCTCACTCTGAATCTTCTTGCCCAGTTCCAGCACTTCCAGCTCTCGAGTGAGAATGTTGGTTAGTCTACGCAACTTGTCAACTACCTGATTCAGCTCGAGAATCTCTTGCGCATCCTGAAGATCCATACGCATACTGGTTGCGATCAGATACACCAACTGGCGCGGGTCGTCGGTGCCCGCAGCCGCCATCATCAACTCATCGGGCAGATGCGGAACCAAAGCCACCAGGCGGCCAAAAAGATCCACCACGTTACGCATGAGCGCCTCGGCTTCGACGTTCCCCTCTTCGGGCAAGCCATCAGGGATCTCCGACACTTTGGCCTTGAGGTAAGGCCCATCGGTCACCCATTCGTCAAGATGAATGCGCTCCACGCCTTGCACAATGATGCGCATGGTGCCATCAGGCGACTTGATGAGCCGGTGGATAAGAGCCATTGTGCCCACTTGATACACCTCGTCAGGGGCTGGCTCGTCTATCTCGGGATCCTTCGACGCAACCAGACCGACTAGCCGATCACCTACAACCACATCATCAACCAGCCGCACGGAGCGGGGCTGGCCCACTGTAAGTGGAAGGACCATCAAGGGATAGACAACCACTCCTCGCAGCGGGAGGATGGGAAGTTCCTCCGGGGTCGCCGGGGACGGCGATGAGCCATTCTTTTCACTTGTAGCTACTTGCTTATCGGGATCACCCATGCCCACAGTCGGCATTTGAGAGTCTCCTTGTGGCATCATGCATTTTCAATCTATCAGCTATGGTAAAGCTTAGGCCATTCTTCGCCGGGTGATATTACCAGAAGTCTGGCCGCCCACAGCAGGCTGGTTACTCGCGGCTGATGGTAACACGATGAGCCCTTGCCCTTGGAAGAGTCACCCGCAAAAAGCCATCCCTGTAGGAAGCCTCGATACCATCCACATCAATTGCCTCGGACACGTAGACTTCAGTCCGAAACTCACCATAGGGTATCTCCATCTGGTGATACCCCAGCTTTGCTGACGGGTCGCGACGGACGCCAGCAACAACCAGATTGTGGTCGGCAAAGGTTATAGTAAAGTCGTCTTCAGCCATGCCGGCCACCTCGACTTTGACCACAATGTTAGCGTCTGTCTCAAACACATCCGTCGGTGGACGCCAAACCTGTCCATGATTAGACAGAATCCACTGACTGTTCGCCATACCCGTCAAGAACTGGCCGGTTTCCAGAAACCGACGTCTCGACTTGTCTGCTCGACCCTGATATTTGCCAGCCATCGCTTTACTCCTGTCGCAAACCCAACTAATCAAATCTATCTGCTAAATTATACCATAGTCCGAGACGAGAATACAACTTGACGACGGGACACCTCTTCCCAGTGCACACGGGCGCGCAAGGAGGGGAATATGGCAGACTGCCGGGTAAGCCCCGTCCCCAGTCGCAAAAGGCCGCTTCTCAAGGCGGCCCTAATCCTAATGCACTATTTCCGTATGCGCCCACGCTCAGCGGGCACAGATTTGCTCGGCCTGGTCTGTGGATCGGCTGGGAGCAATTGGGGATCTACTGAGGTTGGGCTTCTTCGACTTCAAGCCGCGACCGCATGTCATCCAGGGCAGTAGCAGCTACGTGAGCCAAGATGGAGAGCAAAGTGGCATCGGTCTCGATAAACTTGTTTCCGTTATACTTGTTAAGCAACTCTATCACTCCCACCAGCTTGCCCCGTGTAATCATCGGCACGCATAAAATGGAGCGAGTGACAAAGCCAAACGCCTCGTCAATTTGCGGAGAAAAGCGCCAATCCTGGCGAGGATTATTGACGATGAGCGGTTCGCCTTCGGTAGCAACCCAGCCGGCAATGCCGATGTCGCCGCCTATTCGATAGCCTCGTAGCTCGCCCTGGATATCACCGTGGACTACGGCAAAGACTAATTCGTCAGTCTCTTCGTCCAACAGCAACAAAGAGCCATCCTCTGCCCTGAGAACAACCATCGCATTGTAGAGGATCTGATCGAGCAAGTCCAGTAAATTCTCTTCAGACATAATCCGTTGGGCAGCCCAGTAAAGGTCTTCCAAAGCATCTATGTAGCGATGAAGTGCCTGATTCTCCTCCTGCAATGCCTTGTTCTCATCCTGCAAACGGGCGTTTTCCTGTTGCAGGAACCGCATCGGCTGCACAGTAGATGTACTCATCGTGCCCTCCTGCTACTCAAAACGGATGCTACACTGCCGGCATAACCCTAGTATACCAGGTATTAACGTAAGATTCAACCCCCAATCTCTTCAGATTTGGCCCCTGCCGCTTGCGCCCGGATCCCATTGACACCCCCCGTCATACGATGTACAATCTTGCTAGCCTGATTCCCTAGATGAAAGTAATTCCTATGCCTGCAAACACTCATGCCACCCAGCACAAAATCCGATTGGCTCTAGCCAGCAAAGGTCGTATGGAAACAGAAACCCTGGCGTTTCTCGATCATTGCGGACTACACGTGACCCAGCCCAATCCCAGGCAATACATTGCCGCGATGCCGGCCATCCCGGAGCTAGAGGTGTGGTTTCAGCGATCATCGGACATCGTGCGCAAAGTGCGCTACGGCGATGTCAGCTTGGGCATCACCGGCTTTGACAGCGTCGCCGAGTATGGGGGAGATGGCGACGAAGTCATTGTGCTGCACGATAGGTTAGGCTTTGGCGGGTGCCAGTTGGTGCTGGCCATCCCCGACGAATGGGATGCCGTGACCTCGGTTGACGATCTGGTCCTGGTAGCCCGCCAACGAGCTACCCAAGGCCATCCTCTGCGAATTGGCACAAAGTACGAGGGATTAGTCACCCAATTTTTGGCCGAACAGGGGATAGAACCGCACCAACTCATCCGGGCCGAGGGCGCGCTGGAAGCCGGCCCGCATATGGGCTACGTAGATCTGATTGCCGACCTGACCGCTACTGGCACGACCCTGCGCGAGAATCGCCTGAAGCAGATCGAGGGAGGTACGCTGCTGAACTCCGAAGCCTGTCTCATTGGCAACCGCTACGCGCTCAAGAACCAGGCCCAAGTCCTGACGGTCGCCAAACAGCTCCTAGAATTCTTCGAGGCTCACCTGCGCGCCACCGGGTTCCACGCCATTATCGCCAATATTCAGGGTATATCCCCGGAAGCCGTAGCCCAAAAGGTTCTCTCCCAACCCGATTTGGCTGGCCTACAAGGTCCCACCATCGGCCCTGTCTATTTGCGCGACCCAAATGCTCGCGACTGGTACGCCATCAGCATTATCGTTCGTAAGCAGCGGCTGGTGCAGGCCGTTGAGCAGTTACGCGCTATCGGCGGCAGCGGCGTGGTCGTTACCCCGGCCACGTACATCTTCGAGGACGAACCCGGAACGTATCACAAGTTACTGGCGGAGCTTGGACTCGAATAGTAAATACGTTGCACAGATAAGCACCCCAACCCCCGACCCGTGGAGAGCTCGGTCAGGATAAACTAAACAGAAGCCTCTCCAAAAATCTCGGAGAGGCTGATTGATGCCACTACTTTTCCGCTGTTGGCCAAGATGGTAGTAGAACCACATCTTCTCTTCCGCATCGATTTCAACCTTAAAAAGCTCTGAGGCCTGCCGACCTTGGGGATCCAACAGCACCAGCGACCAAGTGCCAGTATCATAGAAGGGTGCCTCGAAGACCAGGTTCCCCTCTTGAACCGTAAATGCGCCCTTGGGTCCGCTAGCTTTGCACAGATAATTGCATGAGGGTTCACTCTGATGACCGGCGCCTGTCGGGCGGTGGTTTCCGACTATGCGGTAGCCAGGCAACAAAACGTTACCGCTGGTTACCTTGGCCAATATAACAAAAAAGTGGTTATCAGTCTCGTAAGCCACAGGCTCCCCAATCAGTCTAAAGGGATAGCGCGAGGTGGGCGTGGGCGGGGGAGACGTCGGCCTGGCAGAACCACCGCTACCCCTTCTTGTGGGAGTAGGGGTGCTGGTTGGGGTTGATGTGGGTCCAGGTGTTTGGGAAGGGGTAGGGGTAGCCGTGTCGTGCACCACAAGAGTGTAAGTTGAAGTAGGATAAGGTGTGTCGGTGGAAATTGGGTTGAAGGTGGCAGTAGGGACGGGTGTCCAAGTAGCTGGAAGTGTAGAGCTGGCGGGAAGATCTGATCCTGGCTGTTCGACGACAGCAGGAGCAGGGGAAGATACCAGCAGAGGACGGATGGTGACAGCTGCAACCCCAAACACGATGCACACCATGATCGCCAAAACCACCAGTACGAGAATCTGGCCCTGTGTCATAAGCTTACCCTGTCATACCCAGAGCACCTGGGAGCAGGTTGCTCCCTGAGAAGAATCTCATGGGACAGGTGCAACATGTCCCCCAATTCCGCCAGAGATTTCACGTGCAGGCATTATCAAGGAACTTTTATGTCAAAGTCATCTTGATTATACCAATCTTTCGAAACTTTGCAACATCTGCTTGTGCCCTTTATTCTCCAAGGGGGCCTTGCGTTATCTATCGCTTGCCGCTAGCCAGCTCCCATACCTGGTGATAGGCAGACAGCCGCTGTTCTAACGAGTCCTGGCTTTGGGATTGGCGGGCTCGGCGCATCTCGGCTCGCAAGCCCAGCCGCACCAACAGGCGAGCGGCCTGGTTGAAAACGAGTCCATAGTGCTTATCGAACAGGCGGAACCGGCTGCGCCATAGAGCAACAAACATCTCATCCCGGAACTGGCGTGTACTGCCCCCCGCATGGTGCACGATTTGGGCCTTTGGGGCGCAATAAATGTCCCAGCCAGATCTTTTGGCCCGAATACACCAGTCGATCTCTTCAGCATACATGAAGAATCTTTCGTCCATGAAGCCAACCTGCCGAATAACTTCAGCCCGAGTCATCATGGCCGCACCCAATGGATGATCCACAGCAAAGGGACGGCCGGCCCGATAAAGCGCATATGGATAACGCCCATTAAGCGATGAGTCGAGGAAACGAGCGGGCCAAGGGAAGAAATCGAACCAGATTTGCCACAATGTAGGGAAGCGAAAGGCACTGTGTTGAAAACGACCTTCAGGATAGACGAGACTCGCGCCTACGACGCCCGCTTGCTCTACAGTGCGTAATACATTGGCCATTTGTACCAAGGCGTCCTCTTGCACCTCAGTGTCGGGGTTGAGGAAGAGAACAAGGCTGGGACGGAGATCAGAAGCCGCCCCGAAGCCCAATTCACGCAATGCGGCATTGTTGCCACCGGCAAAGCCCAAGTTTCGCTTAAGGGCCAGCAGATGGGTTTGCGGGAACTCAGCCCGCACCATATCAGGGCTGCCGTCAGACGAGGCGTTGTCCACTACCCAGACCTGCGCGTCAGAGGAAGCCCGCCCGGCGTACACTGAAGCCAGGCAGGCACGCAACATGTCGCAGGTATTATAACTTACGATGATAACGATTAGATCAAAATAAGAACTACTCATCAGCCTATCAGCATGGCATTGAATCGACTGGCGCTCTGTGGAAGCTGATTGGGTGAACTCATGCTTCCCTAAGAGCAGCAGTTTCTCCGTTCGAATCTGGCTTCAGACGACCAGCCCAGGCATATTCACTATACAACAGATTCGAGGAAACTTCAACGATTGCGCACATCTTTTCCAAAACATTGACATAAGCCGCTTATTTGTGGTATACTAAACACGTGCCATACCGCAAGCCTTAGTTGGTCCTGCCAAGCCGCCGGGAGGTGCTGCCAATGAGTACACTAAGCGAACGCTGGAGGAATTCGTCAAGAGCCTTCCGTGTCTTCTTTGTGCTACTTCTATCTATTCTCCTGCTGTTGCTGTGTTTGTTGGCTTTTGTTACATATCTATGGCCTATCATCAGCCCGACGCCCGCGCCAGCACCCATAGCAACCACACCGCCCCCAACCACGGCAGCTCCTACAGAGATAGCTGCCCTAACAACTACTCCGCCCTCGACTCCAACGGGCACACCCGTAGTTACGGAATCCCCTGCGGAGGCAGGGACTGTTACGGCGACCAGCACTCCCACTCCCATCACACCTACCGTCACCATCACAGCTACGGCAACGCCCACGTGCGTGATTGAGATTCACAACGTGATGCGTAACGGGAACTTCGAAGAAGGCTTCCAGTCCGACGAGCTAGGTAACTACTGGAATGGCTTCCATAACGGAAATGCCGCCTTTAGCTTCCACATTGACGACTGGCCGCTGGTGGTGGTGGAAGGGGAGCACACGCAGCTCATTGAGATCAAAGATGCGGTACAACCCAATCGTTATTTTGGAATCTACCAGACAGCGGAGGTCATTCCTGGCGAGGTCTATACCTTCTCTATGCGAGGCCTGGTGCGTACGAATATTGGTGACGTGGAGAAGACCAGCTATGGTTACCGACTGCAGGTAGGTTTCGATCTAAGCGGCGGCCAGGATTGGCAAGAGGTAGAAAACTGGGTCGAACTACCTTGGGATGAGCAGTTGCGGCTTCAAGATAGTTTCCGCTTTGACACATACACTACCACACTCACTGCCGAAAGCGACACATTGACCGTCTTCGTTCGCGCCTGGAAAAAGTGGGCCGACTCCGGAGAAGGGGATTATGATGTAGATGACATCCAGCTTGTTGGGCTGGCCTGTGTCACGCCGCCGGCTCCGGCCGTCCCCGTCACTGGCGCGTCTACGGCCATCTTGGACAATGTCCGGGTATGGGCCACCATTGCATTGCTGCTACTGCTGCTCGGTGGCGCGGCCTGGAGATTTGGATGGAAGAGAACTTAGAAAACCCGATATGAAGATATCGCCTTCAATGAACCTTCACATGTGTACGGCGATGCATCCCTGAGCGTCAGTGGCAGGCTGCACACACTGGCCAGCAACGCGGTAGGGTTGCCATTGACGGTAGACGCTGCTGGAAGTTGGTTTTCAAGTCGATTGAGTTGTGATACCTGTTCGTGTGCCTCACACTTGCTGTCTTTGGGGCCAGCCTGAGCTGGCCCCTTATGACTCAGGTGGATGGTACTTTAGTTTGATTGACAAACTGCAATCACCCTATTATAGTGTTTTACACTGCCTGATCTATCTCCACAGAAGTGGACTTCAAGTATGCAGCGAACGAATGCCAAGCCCTCACGCCAACTTGCCTGGCTCGAACAGGCGGCCGTGCTGGCGACCAGTTTGGTCTGGACCGCTATCATCCTGCTGATTATCAGTTTCTTTTGGGTCTATCAAGAGGCACAGGCCCGCTGGGAGATGCTCAAGGTGCAAGCCCTCCCAAGCCCAGTAGCTATGGCACCGCCGACAGCATCTCCTTTGCTTCCCACCGATACGGCCACCCCTACATCCACACCATCACCAACCCCGTCGCCGACTCCCTTGCCCACCCCCACCGCCACCTACGTCTTAGGTCCGGCTGGTGTGCCACCCGAGGTGTTGCCGGAGACGCCCCTGGAAGGGATGATACCCACTGCAACAGCCATTGGAGAAGCTACTGCCGAGCCAGTCGCTCCTCCCACCAACACACCCATACCTCCTACCAATACCCCTGTCCCTACCCCAGAACCGCTGCCGCCCCCCGCCGCTGACAGCGGCCCCACCCGGGTCGTCATCAAATCTGTCGGCATAGATACACCCGTCGTGCCCGTTGGTTGGTCTGTAGTCGAGCAAAACGGCCGACAGTATAGCGTATGGAACGTGGCTGATTATGTAGCCGGCTGGCACGAGACTAGTGCGCTGCCGGGCCAGCCAGGCAACACGGTGCTGTCCGGGCATCATAACATCAAAGGAGAGGTTTTCCGCTACCTGGTAGACGTACAGGAAGGGGACGAAATCGTTCTGTACGTGGGGGACACAGCTTATCGCTACTACGTGGAGCAGAAGCTCATCGTTAAGGAGAAGGGCGAACCTGTTGATGTGCGACGGCAAAATGCGCAATGGATCACGTCTACCAGCGATGTACGCGTTACCATGGTTACCTGCTGGCCGTATACCAACAATACACACCGCGTCATCGTGGTTGCCAAGCCTGCTTTGTAGATATTGATCGCATATTAGGTGTTGCCTTTCCTGGCCATTGACCGCTCGCACCTCGACGCTGCATATCAGGTGTCTATTCCCTGCGCTGATCCCTGCTAGCTGGAAGGCGAAGCTGTCACTCCCTAGCCGGCAGACCCTACCGCATGGCTTGAACTTCGCTGGGTCACCAGCCTGTCACAGCATGGCAATCAGCCTCTCCCTCCCTGATCAACCAACGTTACATGCCGTACTGCTTACCCAAGCCCGCAGCACCGGCTATTCCTGCCGGGCCTTCCGCTCAGGACTATTGCTGGCCTCGCACCCGCTGGTAGGAATGCTAGCCGGGCCGATCTCTGCTCATCTGCGTGACTAGAGAAACATAAAGGCGAGGCATCCCCGGGGGTGCCTCGCCCAAATCTTACCCTTACCTTCGTATCAATGCCTGCAAGAAGTGCCGCGCTCGCCGGCCTCGGTGCGAAATGAACTACCGCAAGAGCACGATTGCATAGCGTTGGGATTTTCGATGCGGAATCCGCCCCCCATGAGGCTATCAATATAATCTATCTCAGCGCCCCTCAGATACATCAAGCTGCCAGAGTCTACAATTAGCTTAATATTACCACCCTCAAAGACTTGGTCGTCCTCCATTGGCGCCTCGGCGAACGCCATGCCATATTGCAGCCCGGAGCACCCACCGCCCGACACAAAGACACGCAGCCCGTGATCTGTCAGGCCTTTCTCTTCCAGGATCTTTTGCAGCTTCTCGGCAGCCGCTTCAGTCACAGTAATCACCGATCTTACCTCCTCGTACCGTGGAATCTCTTAGTCTCTTATTAAACAGGAGCATGTCCTGACTGCGAAATCGCCTTGTATTTTAACAGATCGCAGCCATTTTGTCAATAACAAAATTTCTATTATCTTTATCTTAGAAACACGGCGACCAGTTGATCAGCCGGGACCGGCCACCACCAATCGTCGCGCAAGCGCCAGTGCCCCGGTTGCGTCTTCAGCGTAACCATCGGCCCCGATTTCCTGGGCCCACTGCGCACTGACCGGAGAGCCGCCGACCATGACCTTCACATTATTGCGCAGGCCAGCTTCGATCAGCTCCTCGATGACTCTGCGCTGCACACCCATGGTAGTCGTTAGCAGGGCCGACAGTCCGACCAGATTAGCTCCCGTCTCACGGACTTTCTCCACAAATTTGCTCACCGGCACATCCACACCCAGATCGTGCACCACGAAGCCGTTGGCTGTCAGCATGATGCCAACTAAGGATTTTCCGATTTCGTGGATATCGCCAGCTACAGTGCCCAAGACCACTGTCCCCAGCGTCTCCCGGCTCAAGCCACCGGCTTTCAGGGCCGGTTCTAGCAAGATCAATGCTGACTGCATCGCCTTACCGGCCATCACCAGGTGGGGCAGAAAAAACTCGCCGCAACTGAATTTATCACCCACTACCTCCATACCAGGGGTGAGGCCCTGGTTGACCACTTCTAGCGGATTGAGGCCTTCATCCAGTGCCTGCTTGGTTAGCGATACCGCCAGCTCCTCATCTCCCTCAATGACGGCCATACTCAGTTGGGTGTACACTTCTTGCGACATTGATTGCTCTCCTTTGCCCTGCTGATTTTTGTTACTTACCCAATCATGTTGCGCACCCTTAACCGGCGGGTAACGGTGGCAGGTGCTCCATACCAAACTGACGAGCAGCGCGCTCCATAATATCGTACAACGTGCGGCGCACTTCGCCAGGCAGTGACCGGGGTTGATAGGCAGCCAGTAGACTCCGCACCTGGTCATGGGCGCGGTCCAGGGTTGTCTTGCTGCCAGCATCTCGCCAGCCAGACAGCGAGCCCCGATCTACCACGCCCGAGGGAATGTGCTGCTCTTGGGCAAACCAAGTACGGGTGTGTTTCTGACTCAAGAATTCGCCGTGATGTCCCACTTTCCGAATCAGAGTCGAGCCCAGATCTGGCTCATGAGCTCGGATCCCCCGCAGCAAGCGTCTGACCATGGCAATAATTTCGGCATCTATGACCAGTTTTTCCAAGGACTGAGCACGCAGAAAGTCTAGCATGCCAGCACCACTGATCATGTTGACGCCGGCCATTGCTCCCATCAGTGCACTCATACCCGATTCGAAGCCCGCCTGGGCATCTACCAACTTGCTGTCGCTGGCACACAGATAGGCATGGGTGGGCATGTTCAGCCGCTTACCAACTTGGGCGCAAGCGGCATCGATCATACTGGTCTCGATAGCTCCCATCGGCGTGGACCCAAAGCGCATATCGGTGATGGCCGGCGCCCCTCCCCACACAATGGGCGCACCGGGACCGGCAAGCTGATGGACAGCGACACCACTCATACACTCGGCAGTGTGCTGTACCACGGCACCTACCAGCGTGACTGGCGCAGTTGACCCTGCCAGCGGCATTGAAACAACCTCCGCTGGGATGCGATAGCCAGCCAAGTCTATCAGGTTTTGACAGGTGAGTTCGCTCCAGACGAGCGGCGGTGAGGGGCACACGTCGAAGACGGCCCGTGGTTTGGCAGCCAACCTGTCCATGCAACCGGCATCGGCAACCAGCAGATCTTTCATAAGGTGCAAGGTATCTACTCGAAAGGCGCCTGTAACCACAGGCTTCTTGCTGTACAGCAGTGTCAAATAGAGGCGATACAGGTCGCCAACCTGCTCGACTACGTCGGAGCAGACGAAGGCAGTGCTGATAGCATCATATGCGGGCAACATCTCGATTAATTGGGCGTAGCGCACGTAGTCGGCCGTGATTGGCTGGCGATGCTCCCCTGTCTCGCCATCCAGGATGTTCACGGCGGAAGATCCCGGATCGAACTGGACATGGTCCCCCCCGTAGCGAACGGCGATGCTCCCGTCACCATCATACAGCGCAAACTCTGAAGGTGCCGTCTCCAGGGCTTTCTCGACCAGCGACTGTGGGATACGAGCCACTCTGAGCCCGAAATCCACGTCGACTCCCGCATCAGCCAGCAACGTCAATCCCTGGTCGCTGTAAACCTTGACACCGGGATCTTGAAGCAAATCAAAGCCTTCGCTGATGATGCGTTCGACCAGCGCATCATCGAGCAGTTTGAGTTGAGGTTGCATGAACGCCCCTTTTCCCCAGGCCAATTCTCTCAGCAATCTCAGTTTAGGCCCAACTGCTTCTCTACTGAGGAAATGATGCGACTCAACTCAGCCGAAAGCTTGGGGTCCAATGGAGCAGGTTGATGGTGTTCCAGAATCCAGCGTGCCTTTTCGTTAGCCCATTCTCGTGGACCTTTGCGGTCTGCCTCCCAGGCGGAGTAAGGACGACGGTCAACAAAGCGGGGCTGCCAGAGGTCAGTAATGTGCTGGCGGGTGTGCTTGTGAGCGATGAAGTTGCCTCCCGCACCCACCTCCTTGATCACGTCCAATGCCAGTGTCTCGTCGCTGACCGGTATGCCGTTGGCCACCGCGCGCGTGGCACTGTAGATCTCACAGTCGAGTAGCAGTTGCTCATAGGAGAAGATGCGCGAGCCGTAAAGCATGCCTGCCCCTTGCAACAGGTCAGCGCCGGTGAGGACAGGCATAATGCCAGCGAAGACGTTGTCTAGAGCGGCCTGCCAGTCAGGCTGCTTGGAGCCGGTAGCGAAGGCACCCATGGAGAGAGGAATCCTGTAAAAGTCGGCCAGGTGATTGGTAGCCGCGCCAAAGAGGTAATCCTCTGGGCCACCGCCCGTATAAGCCCCGGTGCGCGGGTCCATGGCTGTCTGGGCGGCTGCGTAATAAACGGGGCAGCCAGGGTAAGCCATCTCCATAAGGGCCAGGCCTGAGATGACCTCGGCATTGCCCACGACCAGGTTGCCGGCCAGGGCGGCCGGGCCGCTGAAGCCGCAGCTGGCCATGGTCATAAAAGCCACTGGCAGTCCCGCCTCGGCGGCGACCAGCGAGGCGTCAATGCTGCCTCCGTCGTGTGCCAGTGGGCTGATGGTGCATTGCATAATAGAGAGAATAGGCCGCCGCCGCAATTCGTCGCGTCCCCCCACCAGGGCTGCTGCCATATCGATGGCAGCTTCCATCTCATGCACGGTGACGAGAGTCTCGGTTTGTAGGTGCTTGGCGAAGTTGTTCCAGGCAGCATCCAACTCGTGGAGCCCGCGCGTTTCGGAAGGGCAATCCTGGGCAGAGACAGGCGGCCAAACAAGGGCAATTTCCTCCATATAGTCGGCCACCCGCATGGCATTGGCTACATCAGCCTTGCTGGAAACGCGCTTCTCTCCTGTGTGCGGATCCAGCACGTCCACGCCGGTGCCGTCCACGGCCAGGTAGGCATGGCGGCCGTCGAGAGGCAAGTCCAGGTCGGGGTTTTCGCGAGCACAAAGCGTATATCCGGCAGGGGCCTTGCTCATCGCCTCTTCGATGAGGTGGCCCGGTATACGCGCGATCTGCTTCTCCCGATCGACGCTGGCTCCGTGGTCGTGCAAGATGTCCAGCGCCTGCTCCGATGGAAAGCGCACCCCGACAGTTTCAATCAGGTCTAAGGTGGCTTCGTGAATGCGTCCCACGTCATCCGGGCTGAGAACTTGCAGGCGCAGGAAGGTGGTGTCAATTGGTAGGATGCGTTGGGTCACTGAAATCTCCTATGCAGGTTGGGGAATTGACCAAAGACTTTCTAATTGTCCAGAAATGACCTTATACCTTCGCAGACAGTTTACACCTGATTTGCCAGTGAGCACGCAACGTTATTCACTGGCAAGTACTTAGTCTGGCAATTCTTTGATGACGAGATTGTCAAACTCAACAGTCAGTATTTGGCCTGCCCTCTCCAAACCAATTGTCAGGCTAATCTGGCCAGCTTCGCCTAAAGCGGTGTCGGTCACCGTGTTCAACTCCTGCTCATTGACATACAGGGTGAAACTTGAACCCATTACCAGGAGGGCAAAGGTATTGGTCACGCCTGGCTCCATCTTGACGGCATCGCTGGGCGTCCACTTTTGAAGCCTGCTCCAATCGTCATCTTGGGCTAGCCATACGCTGTACGTATTATCATTGGCAAATTCGACTTCGTAATATTCGTCATTCTCATTCTCACGAAAAGTGATGGCAACCTGTGCATCACCGGGATCGCCGGAGGCTTCAACAACGGTCACCTCGACGCTTAGCCAGAAATCTTTAACAGAAAAGTCAGGTACCCAGGACCAATTCCAGGCAGACTGCTTAGATACCACTGATTTTCGAAACTTGCCGTCAATGATTTGCTCTACTTTGTCACCTGTTTCGTCTGAGTACTCGCCTTCCCACCAATTGTTTGCGTTCGAGCTGAAATCATCCTCGAATACGAGGACGGCATTGGCGAGCGCTGTGGCCCGAGCACTGCCTGTGGGCAGGGGCGTAGTCGAAGGCGGGGTTGGAGTATCGGCAGTCGGAACTGAGGTGGGTGTATCGGTCGCCGGGAGCGCCATAGGTGTTAGGGCGACGACACGCTCGGTGGGCATAGGAACTGACGTATGGGTGCTGGTGTGAGTGGCGGTTGGGAGCGGCGCAGGAGGGTCTATCCCCTGGACTGCCAAGCTATCTGCCAGCGATGTTTGAGTGGCACTGATCGACTCCTGCTTCAGTTCAATGACCGTAAAAAGCCGAGTGCCGATAATGGACAGTGCGATCAAGCAGACTACCAAAATGGCCCCGGTTCCAAGGGCAAAAGGCAAGGCCGGCAAGCCAGCTACCGTCTTCTGGGTTGCTATGCCTGTTGCCGGGGTGGGTGGCTCAGCTCGCGTTATTGACGGTTTCTCGCCAACAATGACCGCCCCAACCGCTTCATCTGGAACTTCTGAAGAGTCGACTGAGAGCGCTGCAGCCCCGGTTGCTGCCCACAGCTCCCGCGCCATATCACCAGCGGTAGCGTAGCGCTCTTCTCGATCTTTGGCCAAGGCCTTTAGGGTCACTCGCTCGACCGCTTCCGGCAAGGCCGGGTTCAGCGTTCGCGGCGGTGGTGGGGGATCAAGCAGATGTTTGACAAAAATGGCCGGGGGCGTCTCAGCCCGAAACGGCGGCCTGCTGGTGGCCATCTCGTAAAGCACAACCCCCAGCGAATAGACATCGCTGCGCCCATCCAGTTTTTCACCCTCGATCTGTTCGGGCGACATGTAAGCGGGAGTGCCAAAGGTTCCGCCGGCGCGGGTGATCTGGGCAGTCCCTTCTACTATTTTGGCGATGCCAAAGTCTGTCAGCAAGCAATTGCCACTGGGGTCAATCAATACGTTGCTTGGCTTGACGTCACGATGGACCACCCCCTGCGAATAGGCGTAGTCCAGCGCATCACCTATCTGGGCGATGACGCGCTGGATCTGCGTCAGGGTGAGAGGTTGGCCTCGTAGAGAATCGGCCAGTGTGCCACCTTCAACGAAGGGCATCACAATGTACGTGTAACCATCTTCCTCGCCGTAGTCAAACACTGGAAGAATGTGCGGATGTTGGAGCTTGGCGATGACCTTGGCCTCTCGTTCGAAGCGGCCCACGAATTGGGGATCGCTGGCGAAGTAGCGGGGGAGAATCTTGAGCGCGACGTAGCGATCCATGCTGGGCTGATAGGCTTTGTAGACTGCTGCCATCCCCCCCTCGCCCAGGGGTGCGACGACTTGATAGGGGCCAAGCTGCTTGCCGCTCAGATCTTCCATCTTCCATTTCTCCCCCCAGGTAGCCATAGAACTTCCTATGCTGCCACCATGGGATGGCCCCAGAAAGATGGACACACCCGTCTATACCTTATCAAAATGGGAGTGCGCCCATCCATTATCACCCCTTAATTGAGCAAAGCCGCAGCCAGCCTCAGGTGAGTTGTGATGTATGCCTAGAGAAGGCCTGCAAGCGAATTCGGCATCAAAGTGCAATCTCTAGTTGCTTTTCCCAGCAGGTCTGTCCCCAATATGGCCCAAGAGGCCCCTACCCGCGCCTATGGCACCTGTGTCCCAAACAGACCCACCACACACCCTACACGAGCAGGGATAGAACCAGCGCACTGAAGCGTGCGCTTCAAGGAACAGGAGTTTGCCCTACACTACCTCAGCCTCTACGACCGGTTCAGCCGGCTCTTCCTCTGAGGCCAGGCCGGCGGCTTCTGCGTCCTCCACAGACTCAGGGGACGTCTTTTCACCCACGCCATACGGCTGCCACTTTTGCACGTCGGCACTGAGTCGATGTTCACCTTCTCGTCCCCGGCGATGGATGTCATCGAAGCCCTCTGGCTTGATGTCCATTTTACGGCCCTCCAATAGGGCCGACACGCCCTCTTGGCCCGGTTCGGGCCGCCTGGCTACCTGGGCTTCCAAGTGCCGGATGGCAGTAGGATCGTAATCCAGGGGTTCGGCGTAGGTGGTTATGTACCCTTCGAAATTGCGGATG